>NZ_JBVHPV010000002.1:0-721061 GCF_055567715.1 Streptomyces sp. NPDC026377 | reverse complement strand
GTAGACGGCTACGCTGGCGATCCCGGCGTCCCGACACGCCCGGGCAACGCGGACAGCGATTTCGCCACGGTTGGCGATGAGCACCTTGCGCACGATGGCTCCCTCCTTGAAAACAAGCTGAGTTTAGGGAAGCCGTACACCGGCCCACGACCCCGCCCCCGTGGTGAGGTTGCCCACACGGAGTGTGACGCGCGGCTGGCTCATGTCGCGAAATCCCTTGTCGCACCACGGTACGCCGGGTCCCTGCCCGGCACATTAGCCTTCTGGTGTGGTCAAGGTCTCTGTCCCGAAGGCCAGGGGGCGCCTCACATTCTTTGTGGAGTCCCTACGAATGGCCGAATGATTCTTTGCCGTCCCGAAGATCGTGGTCCCGTCGGCGTCAGGACCCTTGCCCAGGGGTTTACCGGTGAGTAGCGTTCGGTTGTCAGACGTACTACCGGTAACAGGGGCTGGTATCAGGGGGGTGGTGCGCGGTGGCGCGCAGAGCGGTGGCCTTGGTGGCCGCGGTCGTTCTTCTGAGCGAGGCCGTCGGCTTCGTGCTGGTGAACTGGTTCCTCGGCCGCGTCGTGCACCAGCAGAACATGTCGCTGGGCGGGATCGACTCGGGCACCATGGCGACCGCCACGTACGTCATGGGCGCCGTCTTCGGCCTCTATCTGGCCGTGTGCGGCGCCATCCTGCTGTTCACCGGCGTACGCGACCGCGCCCCCGGCCGGTTCGGCCGCATCCTGCTGATCACCTGCGCGGTGGTGCACGGCGTGCTGGGGGCGCTGACGGTCGGGCTGATGGGCTGGCCCGCGTTCGCCTTCATGATGCTGGTGCTGGCCCTGGTCGTGCTCGCCCTGCTGATGTACGCGGCGCCCCCGCTGCCGGCGGAGCCGGAGGACGGGGAGCCCGTGGAGGCCCCGCCGGGCAACGGGACCCCGCCGCAGCCGGCCGCCGCCTGAGCCCGCGCTACCGGTCCGCCCACAGATCCGTGATCGCGATGCCCAGCTCCGCGAGCAGCCCGCGCAACAGCGGCAGGGAGAGCCCGATGACGTTGCCGGGATCGCCGTCGATGCCGTCCACGAACGGGGCCGAGCGGCCGTCCAGGGTGAACGCGCCCGCCACGTGGAGGGGTTCGCCGCTCGCCACGTACGCGGCCACCTCCGCGTCGCTGGGCTCGCCGAAGCGGACCGTGGTGGACGCGGTGGCCGAGGCGCGGCGGCCGGTCGCCGTGTCGATCACGCAGTGGCCCGTCCGCAGCACGCCGGAGCGCCCGCGCATGGACTTCCAGCGGGCGGTGGCCTCCTCGGCGTCGGCGGGCTTGCCCAGCGCCTCGCCGTCCAGCTCCAGCACCGAGTCGCAACCGATGAGCAGGGCTCCGGCGGCCTCCGGGCGGGCGGCCACCGCGTCGGCCTTGGCCTCGGCGAGGACCAGGGCGAGCTCGCCGGGGGTGGGGGCGGTGAGGGCGTCCTCGTCGACCCCGCTGACGATGACCTCCGGCGCGAGACCGGCCTGGCGCAGCAGACCGAGCCGGGCGGGAGAGGCGGAGGCGAGGACGAGGCGGCGTGCGGCGGCAGTCATACGGGTCATCGTAGACAGCGCCGGGAGGCGGGGGGTCAGCGGAAGCTGACCACGAACATCCCCAGCACCATCAGCAGGGCGAGGACCAGCCACGCGCGCCGCATCATCGCCTGGGCGTCGCGCAGTTCCTTGGGCGGCTCGTTCTTCGGGTCGGACCACAGCATGCTTTCGATACTGCGGCCGTCGCCGCCCCGGCGCCTGAGTACCCGTACTCAAGCGCCGGGGAGCCGGGGACTACGCGGGCCAGTAGGTGCGCGCCCAGGAGCGCGGACCCGGCCGCGGCACCGGGTGGCGGGCGATGCGCGCCGGGTCGGACCAGTCCTCGGGGGGCAGGGGCGCGCCGGACGGCACGGACGCGCTCGCCGCGGCGCGCGCCCGGACCACCGCCAGTGCGGCGGCCAGCTCCTCGGGGGTGGGATTGCCCCGTACGACCTTGATCACAGCGGCTCCTTACAGGGGGATGTTGCCGTGCTTCTTGGGAGGAAGGCTTTCCCGCTTCGTACGCAGCTGACGCAGGCCCCGCACCACATGGGCACGGGTCTCCGACGGCATGATCACGGCGTCCACGTACCCGCGCTCGGCCGCGATGTACGGGTTGAGGAGCGTGTCCTCGTACTCCGAGATCAGCTGCGCGCGGGTCGCCTCCTGATCGTCGGCGGCGGCGATCGTGCGGCGGTGCAGGATGTTCACCGCGCCCTGCGCGCCCATCACCGCGATCTGCGCGGTCGGCCAGGCCACGTTGAGGTCGGCGCCCAGGTGCTTGGAGCCCATGACGTCGTACGCGCCGCCGAACGCCTTGCGGGTGATGACCGTGATCAGCGGGACGGTCGCCTCGGCGTACGCGTAGATCAGCTTGGCGCCGCGCCGGATGATGCCGCCGTACTCCTGGTCCACGCCCGGCAGGAAGCCCGGCACGTCCACGAAGGTGATCACCGGCACGTTGAAGGCGTCGCAGGTCCGCACGAAACGCGCGGCCTTCTCCGAGGCGTTGATGTCCAGACAGCCCGCGAACTGCATCGGCTGGTTGGCGACGATGCCGACCGGGTGGCCCTCGACGCGCCCGAAGCCGGTGATGATGTTCGGCGCGAACAGCGCCTGGGTCTCCAGGAACTCGCCGTCGTCAAGCACGTGCTCGATGGCCGTGTGCATGTCGTACGGCTGGTTCGCGGAGTCCGGGATGAGCGTGTCCAGCTCCCGGTCGGAGTCCGAGACCTCCAGGTCCGCTTCCTCGGGGAAGGCGGGGGCCTCGCTCAGGTTGTTCGACGGCAGGTAGGAGAGCAGCGACTTGACGTACTCGATGGCGTCCTTCTCGTCGCCCGCCATGTGGTGCGCCACGCCCGAGGTGGTGTTGTGGGTGCGCGCGCCGCCCAGCTCCTCGAAGCCGACGTCCTCACCGGTGACCGTCTTGATGACGTCCGGTCCGGTGATGAACATGTGCGAGGTCTGGTCGACCATCACCGTGAAGTCCGTGATGGCGGGCGAGTAGACCGCGCCGCCCGCGCAGGGGCCGACGATCAGCGAGATCTGCGGGACCACGCCGGAGGCGTGCACATTGCGGCGGAAGATCTCGGCGAACAGGCCGAGCGCGACCACGCCCTCCTGGATGCGGGCGCCGCCGCCGTCGTTGATGCCGATGACCGGGCAGCCGGTCTTCAGCGCGAAGTCCATGACCTTGACGATCTTCTCGCCGTAGACCTCGCCGAGCGAGCCGCCGAAGATGGTGAAGTCCTGGGAGTAGACGCAGACCGGGCGCCCGTCGACCGTGCCGTACCCGGTGACGACGCCGTCTCCGTACGGACGGTTCTTCTCGATGCCGAAGTTGGTCGAGCGGTGCCGGGCGAACTCGTCGAGCTCGACGAAGGACCCCTCGTCCAGGAGCAGGTCGACCCGCTCCCGAGCGGTCAACTTGCCCTTGGCGTGCTGCTTTTCCACAGCGCGCTCGGAGCCGGCATGTGTCGCCTCCCCGATGCGGCGCCGCAGATCCGCGAGCTTGCCCGCGGTGGTGTGGATGTCGGTCACTTCTTGCTGCTCCGGCTCGGACATCGGGACGCGGCTCCCTGCCTGGTCACGGGTTTTCGGCTGGCTACTGACTCGTAGGGTAGTGGCGCGCCTACCGTTCGGCAGTGCGTCGTTTGCCACACCGGGGCCCGCTTGCGCCCACGCGCCTAACCTGGGCCGTATGACGCCCCAGGACGCATCCGAAAGCCGCTGGTCCGACCTCGACCGGCCTCCTCTCAACGCCTCCGCGCTGCGCCACGCCCTGGTGCGGCCCGGCGCCCTGTGGACCTCCCTGGAGGTGGTCGGGGCGACCGGATCGACCAACTCCGACCTGACCGCCCGTGCCGACGAGCTGCCCGAGGGCGCGGTCCTCGTCGCCGAGGAGCAGACCGCCGGGCGCGGGCGCCTGGACCGCAGCTGGTCGGCGCCGCCCCGCTCGGGCCTGTTCTTCTCCGTGCTGCTGCGGCCCGGCGCGGGCGTCCCCACCGAGCGCTGGGGCTGGCTGCCGCTGCTCACCGGGGTGGCGGTGGCCACCGGTCTGTCCCGCGCCGCCGGGGTCGACACCTCGCTGAAGTGGCCCAACGACCTGCTGGTCACGGTCGGCGGCGAGGAGCGCAAGGCGGGCGGGATCCTCGCCGAGCGAGCGGGCCGGGACGCGGTGGTGGTCGGCATCGGCCTCAACGTCACCCTGCGCGCCGACGAACTCCCGGTGCCCACCGCCGGCTCGCTGGCGCTGGCGGGCGCGGTCTCGACCGACCGCGAGACGCTGCTGCGCGCCGTGCTGCGCTCCCTGGAGCAGTGGTACGTGGACTGGCGCGAGGCGGGCGGCGACCCGGCCGCCACCCGGTTGCAGGAGACCTACGCGGCGGGCTGCGCCACCCTCGGCCGGACCGTGCGCGCCGAGCTGCCGGGCGACCGTGCCCTGACCGGCGAGGCGGTCGCGGTGGACGGTGACGGGCGCCTGGTCCTTGCCACCGGGGAGGGCGTGCGCGAACCGGTGGCGGCGGGCGACATCGTCCACCTGCGCCCGGCGGGGGGCTGAGCGGGCGCGCGCCGGGCCCGACCCGCGCGCGCTCCCGGGGCCCCCCGCACCGCCTCCGGGGGACAAGGCAACGGGTGCGAGGACGTGAGCTACGGCACACCTGCCGTATCGTGGAGCCCGATCCAGCGACAGATCGGCAGGGAATGCGCAGGGAACGGGCAGGAGGCGGCTGGTGACCGTCGACGACACGCAGTCCGGCGAGGGTGACGGCCCCCACTCGGAGCCGGCGTCCTCCGCCTACCCGACCCCGCACCACGTCGTGGACCACACCGCCGAGCCCACCGCCGATCCGCTCGCCATCCGTCTGGAGCAGTTGATCCTGGGCGCGGACCGCCGGTACACGCCGTTCCAGGCCGCCAGGACCGCCGGGGTCTCCATGGAGCTGGCCTCCCGGTTCTGGCGGGCCATGGGCTTCGCCGACATCGGGCAGGCCAAGGCGCTCACCGAGGCCGACGTACTGGCCCTGCGCCGGCTGGCCGGTCTGGTCGAGGCGGGGCTGCTGAGCGAGCCCATGGCGGTCCAGGTGGCCCGCTCCACCGGGCAGACCACCGCCCGGCTGGCCGAATGGCAGATCGATTCCTTCCTGGAGGGCCTGACCGAGCCGCCCGAGCCCGGCATGACCCGTACGGAGGTCACGTATCCGCTGGTCGAGCTGCTCCTGCCGGAGCTGGAGGAGTTCCTCGTCTATGTGTGGCGGCGCCAGCTGGCCGCCGCCACCGGGCGCGTGGTGCAGGCCGCCGACGACGAGGAGATGGTCGACCGGCGCCTCGCCGTCGGCTTCGCGGACCTCGTCGGCTTCACCCGGCTGACCCGGCGCCTGGAGGAGGAGGAGCTGGGCGAGCTCGTCGAGGCCTTCGAGACGACCGCCGCCGACCTGGTCGCCGCGCACGGCGGCCGGCTCATCAAGACGCTGGGCGACGAGGTCCTGTTCGCGGCCGACGACGCCGGGACGGCAGCCGAGATATCGCTCCGGCTGATCGAGACGATGGGCCACGACGAGACGATGCCGGCGCTGCGCGTGGGCATCGCCTTCGGCACGGTCACCACCCGGATGGGCGATGTGTTCGGTACGACCGTGAACCTGGCCAGCAGGCTCACCTCGATAGCGCCCAAGGACTCGGTGCTCGTGGACGGTGCCTTCGCGGAGGAGCTGGCGCGCACCGGCGACGCGCCGGTCTCCGAGACACAGGCGGCGGAGGAGGCCGCGCGGGCGGAGAAGGAGGGCGAGGAGCCCCCCAAGTACCGCTTCGCGCTCCAGCCCATGTGGCAGCGGCCGGTGCGCGGCCTCGGCGTGGTCGAGCCGTGGATGCTGCACCGCCGGGGCGCGTAGCGGCCCTTACGGGGCGCGCGCGTCCCTGCCTAAGATCCCGACGTAACGTTCGTTAACGTCGGTCGGGAGGGTCTCATGGGCACGGATGAGCAGCGGTACGGGGAGTTCGTGGGTGTACGGCGGCACAGCCACGTCGCCGAGCTGGTCCTGGACCGGCCCAAGGCGATGAACGCCGTGTCCACCGAGATGGCCCGCTCGATCGCCGCCGCCTGCGACGCGCTCGCCGCCGACCGCTCCGTGCGCGTGACCGTGCTGACCTCCACGCACGAGCGGGCCTTCTGCGTGGGCGCCGACCTCAAGGAGCGCAACTCCTTCACCGACGCCGAGCTGGTGCGCCAGCGCCCCACCGCGCGCGCCTGCTACACCGGCGTCCTGGAGCTGCCCATGCCGACCGTGGCCGCCGTGCACGGGTTCGCGCTCGGCGGCGGGTTCGAGCTGGCGCTCGCCTGCGACCTGATCGTGGCGGACGCGACGGCGGTCGTCGGCCTGCCGGAGGTCTCGGTGGGCGTCATCCCCGGCGGCGGCGGTACGCAGCTGCTGCCCCGGCGCGTGGGCGCGGCCCGGGCCGCCGAACTGGTCTTCACCGCACGGCGGGTGGAGGCGGCCGAGGCGCACGGGCTGAACCTGGTCGACGTACTGGTGGACGCGGGCGAGGACCGTACGCGGGCGCTGGAGCTGGCAGCGCGGATCGCCGCGAACTCGCCGGTCGGGCTGCGGGCCGCCAAGCGGGCGATGCGGCTGGGCCACGGCCTCGACCTGCGGGCGGGGCTGGAGGTCGAGGACGCGGCGTGGCGGTCGGTGGCGTTCTCCGGGGACCGGGCGGAGGGCGTCGCGGCGTTCAACGAGAAGCGGAAGCCGCAGTGGCCCGGGGAGTGAGGACCACCCCGTCCCGGGTACCTGTGTATGACCGAGCTTGATCGAATGTGATCGATCTGGCCCAGCCTAACTGATCAAACCGGGGCAAACCTCCCTAAGCTGGAGGGATGCGCGGTGAGGGTGAGGGTGTGGGCGGGACCGAGGACGCACGGCTGCGGGCGGTGGTGTCGCTGGCGCAGGCCATGGCGGCGGCCCACACCCCGCGCGAGTCCTGGCGGGCGGCGGCACTCGGCGCGCGGGACGCGCTCGGCGGGAGTTTCGCCGCGCTCTCCACCTGGGAGCGGGAGCTGGGGCGGCTGCGGGTGCTGGTGAACGCGGGCGAACGGGCCGAGGGGGAGGAGGAGTTCCCCGAGGACGAGACGTATCCGGTCCACCAGTTCCCGGAGATCACCGAGTTCCTGCACGAGCGGTGGGCGGGCGGCGGCGAGCCCAACGCGTGGGTGGAGACGGCGGCCGGGCCCGGCGACTCGGCGGGCTACTGCCATGAGCGCGTCACCGCCCTGCGCCGGCGCGGGCGCGGCTGCTGTGTGGTCGCGCCGATCGTGCTGCACGGGCGGGCCTGGGGCGAGCTGTATGTGGCCCGGCCGGTGGGCGCGCCCGTCTTCGACGGCTCCGACGCGGACTTCGCCACGGTGCTCGCCTCGGTGGCGGCGGCCGGGATCGCCCAGACGGAACGCCTGGAGGAGGTCCGCCGCCTCGCCTTCACCGACCCGCTGACGGGCCTGGCCAACCGGCGGGCGGTGGACGTACGCCTCGACGAGGCGATCGAGGCGCACCGGCGGGACGGGTCGGTGGTGAGCCTGGTGGTGTGCGACCTGAACGGGCTGAAGCGGGTCAACGACACCCGGGGGCACGCGGTGGGGGACCGGCTCCTGGAGCGCTTCGGCTCGGTGCTGTCGCTGTGCGGCGCGATACTGCCGGGTGCGCTGGCGGCGCGGCTCGGGGGTGATGAGTTCTGCCTGCTCTCCATGGGGCCGCAGGCGGACGAGGTGGTCGAGGTGGCGTCCGAACTGTGCCTGCGGGCGGGGGAGTTGGAGCTGGGGGACGGGGTGGCGTGCGGGGTCGCGTCCACCGGCGACCCCATCGGCCAGGTCCGCTCGGCGCGCCGCCTGTTCCGTCTGGCGGACGCGGCGCAGTACCGGGCGAAGGCGGCCCGTTCGAAGACGCCGGTGGTGGCGGGGCGGGACGGGGCGGTGGTGCAGCTCGCGGATTCGGCGGGGCCGGAGCGGGGGGAGCGGCGGCGGTTCCGCGGCCGGGGGTGAGTTGCCTCGCGCGCCGCAGTTGCCCCCACCCCGCCCCTTCCCTGAGCCCCGCCGGGGGCCGCCGGGGCTCCCCCGGGCCGCCCCCCTGAACGGGGCCTACGCCCCCCCGACACCCCCTTCTCCCGCCTGCGGACCGTGCTGGGTTGCTCGCGCAGTTCCCCGCGCCCCTGAGGCAGCCCCCCGCACCCGGAAACCCACCCTCGGCCCCCAGGGGCGCGGGGAACTGCGCGGGCAACCACCACGCACCCGCAGACGAGACCCGGCCCGTTGAGGGGCGCGGGGAACGGCGCGAGCAACCCACCACGCACCCGCAGACAAAGACCGGGCATCACGGGGCGCGGGGAACTGCGCGGGTAACCCACCACTCAGCCGCAGACAAAGACCGGGCACCACCCCGCCCCCCTCACTAGTGACACGCGCCGATTCAATCCGTACGCTGCTGAATATGGATATGCACACTGTCGTGGTGGGGACGTCCGGGACGACCCCGGAGGACGTCGTCGCCGTCGCTCGTCGCAACGCCAGGGTCGAGCTCTCGGCCGACGCCCTCGACGCCCTCGCCCGCGCCCGCGGGATCGTCGACGCCCTGGCCGCCAAGCCGGAGCCCGTGTACGGCGTCTCCACCGGGTTCGGCGCCCTCGCCACCCGGCACATCAGCCCCGACCTGCGCGCCCAGCTCCAGCGCAACATCGTGCGCTCGCACGCCGCCGGCATGGGCCCGCGCGTGGAGCGCGAGGTCGTGCGCGCGCTGATGTTCCTGCGGCTGAAGACCGTCGCCTCCGGCCACACCGGCGTACGCCCCTCCGTCGCCCAGACCATGGCGGACATCCTGAACGCCGGGATCACCCCCGTCGTCCACGAGTACGGCTCGCTCGGCTGCTCCGGCGACCTCGCGCCGCTCTCGCACTGTGCCATGACCCTGATGGGCGAAGGCGACGCGGAGGGCCCCGACGGCGTCGTGCGGCCCGCGGGCGAACTGCTCGCCGAGGCCGGCATCGAGCCCGTCGAGCTGCGCGAGAAGGAGGGCCTGGCCCTCCTCAACGGCACCGACGGCATGCTCGGCATGCTGGTCATGGCCCTCGCCGACCTCAAGAAGCTCTACACCTCCGCCGACATCACCGCCGCGCTCTCCCTGGAGGCGCTGCTCGGCACCGCCAAGGTCCTCGCCCCCGAGCTGCACGCCATCCGCCCGCACCCGGGCCAGGGCGCCTCCGCCGCCAACATGCTGGCCGTACTGAAGGGTTCCGGGCTGACCGGGCACTTCCAGGAGGACGAGGCCCCGCGCGTCCAGGACGCGTACTCGGTGCGCTGCGCCCCGCAGGTCGCCGGCGCCGGCCGCGACACCATCGCGTACGCCCTCACGGTCGCCGAGCGCGAGCTCGCCTCGGCCGTCGACAACCCCGTCGTCCTGCCGGACGGCCGCGTGGAGTCCAACGGCAACTTCCACGGCGCCCCCGTCGCCTACGTCCTGGACTTCCTGGCGATCGCCGCCGCCGACCTCGGCTCCATCGCCGAGCGCCGCACCGACCGCCTGCTCGACAAGAACCGCTCGCACGGCCTGCCGCCGTTCCTCGCGGACGACGCCGGTGTCGACTCCGGTCTGATGATCGCCCAGTACACGCAGGCCGCCCTGGTCAGCGAGATGAAGCGGCTGGCCGTCCCGGCCTCGGCCGACTCCATCCCGTCCTCCGCCATGCAGGAGGACCACGTCTCCATGGGCTGGTCGGCCGCCCGCAAGCTGCGGACCGCGATCGACAACCTGACCCGGATCATCGCCGTCGAGCTGTACGCGGCGACCCGCGGCATCGAGCTGCGCCACGGCCTCACCCCCGCGCCCGCCTCCCAGGCCGCCATCCGCGCCGCCCGGGAGGCCGGTGTCGGCGGCCCCGGCCCGGACCGCTTCCTCGCCCCCGACCTGGCCGCCGCCGACGCGTTCGTACGCGGTGGGCATCTGGTCGCGGCGGTGGAGACGGTCACCGGCCCGCTGGCCTGACCGCCGCGCGGTACGCGTGAAGGGGCGCCCGGGAACTTCCCGGGCGCCCCTTCACGTACGCGTACCTCGGTCGGTACCGCCGGAGCCGGTACCGCCTCGGTCAGTACTGCTGGCGCGCCCTGCGCACCGAGAAGACGACGAATCCGGCCCCCAGCCCCAGGAAGGCCGTGCCGCCGAAGAGGTACGGGGACGTGTCCACCGAACCCGTGTCGGCGAGGGCGGGACCCGTCTGCGTGCCCACCGCGGCGCCCGGCCCGGAGGCGGGCACCGAGGCGGGCGCGGAGGCCGCCGGGCGGGCTGGGGCCGACTGGGGCTTCTCGTCCGTGGCGTTGGCGGACGGGACGAACCACAGAGCGCAGAGCAGCGAGCCCGCGGCGGTGGCGGTGAGCAGAGGCCGGCGAGCGACGGACACCGAGTCGATCCCCCTTGTGGATACGGCGAATTGGTGGTGTACGCCGATGCTAGTGAAAGCAGCGGGTCGCAGGAAAGTCGCGGAGGTCGCGAGCCCTACGCTCCGACGCATGACGACTGAAGAGACAGCACGCTATGTCCGCCTCCGCGTGGATTTGGTACTGGAGATCGAGGACACGGCGGCGCTGACCGGCGCGGCCCTGGAGCGCATCGCGGCGGACGAGCTCCTTCCGGATCAGGAACGCGCGCATGCCCGGTCCGCCGTACGGGAAGACGAGGCGGAGGCCCTGGCGTATCTGGTCGACCCGTTCGACCTGGTCGCGCAGGTGCCGGGGGTCGAGCTGGCGCAGGCCTCCTGGAGCAGTGAGGAGATCGCGTACGACCCCGACGACGAGGACTGGGACCTCGACGAGGAAGATGAGGACGACGAGGAAGACGGGGAGGGCGGGGAGGACGCGGAGGAAGGGGCGGACGGGGGCGACGGCCGGCGGCCGTGACGTCCGTGGCGTCCGTGGCGTCCCTGGCGCCCGTGGCGTCCGAGGGGTCGCGGGGCCGGGTTTGCCCGGACCGGGTGGCGTTTCCCACACCTCCCCCGGAAGGGGAACCACAGCTTCAGTGACTATGTTGTTCAGTCGATGGCCTGGGGGACCGGCAACGATGGAGAAGCGTGTGATAACGGAGAGTAAGCGGCGCAGGGGTCTTGTGGCCGCGTCCGCGGTGCTCGGCGGTGTACTGCTGCTGTCGGCCTGCAACGACGACGGCAAGGACGGGGGCAGTGCCGACGCCTCGAAGTCGTCGCAGTCCCAGGTCGACAAGGCGGCCGAGAAGGACACCTCCGACGCGAAGATCACCATCACGCCCAAGAACGGCGCCGACAACGTCGGCATCAACAACGACACCAAGGTGTCGGTGGCCGACGGCAAGCTGACCTCGGTGGTCATGACGTCCGCCGAGGGCACGCCGGTCGCGGGGAAGATATCCGCTGACGGGCTGAGCTGGGTGCCGGACAAGCAGCTCAAGCGCTCCGCCAAGTACAAGATCACGGCGACCGCCGAGGACGCCAAGGGCCGCCAGGCGCACGAGAACGCGTCGTTCGCGACCGTCTCGCCCGCCAACAGCTTCATCGGCAACTTCACGCCGGAGTCCGGCTCCACGGTCGGCGTGGGCATGCCGGTGTCGGTGACCTTCGACAAGGCCGTCACCAACAAGAAGGAGGTCCAGTCCCACATCTCGGTGACCTCCAGCAGCGGCCAGGAGGTCGTCGGGCACTGGTTCGGCGCGCAGCGCCTGGACTTCCGCCCGCAGGACTACTGGAAGTCCGGCTCGACGGTGACCATGAAGCTCGACCTCGACGGCGTCGAGGCGAAGCCGGGTGTCACCGGCGTCCAGGAGAAGACGGTCACCTTCAAGATCGGCCGAAACCAGGTCTCCACGGTCGACGCCAAGACCCACCAGATGACCGTCACCCAGGACGGCAGGACCGTCAAGACGATCCCGATCTCGGCGGGCGCCCCCGACCACAAGACGTACAACGGCACCATGGTGATCTCCGAGAAGTTCAAGGAGACCCGGATGAACGGCGCCACCGTCGGCTTCACGGACGGCGACGGCAAGGGCGAGTACGACATCAAGGACGTCCCGCACGCCATGCGCCTGTCGGCCTCCGGCACGTTCATCCACGGCAACTACTGGGGCGCCAAGTCCATCTTCGGCAGCGCCAACACCAGCCACGGCTGTGTCGGCCTGTCCGACACCAAGGGCGCGGGCGACCCGAACACCGCGGCGGCGTGGTTCTACGACCACTCCATCGTCGGTGACGTGGTCGTCGTCAAGAACACCGGCGACAAGACCATCACGCCCGACAACGGCTTCAGCGACTGGAACATGAGCTGGTCGGCGTGGAAGGCCGGTTCGGCGGTCTGATCCCGTCCCGCACGACGCGCACCACCCCGCACGACGCGCACCACCCCGTACGTCCCGTACGGCGGCAACGGCCGCGCCCGGATCTCCGGGCGCGGCCGTTCGCGTCGTCGGCGGCCACTGGCGGCGCGGCCCCTTTCCGTCAGGCGGTCAGGCGGTCAGGCGCTCAGGCGGAGCGCGTCGGCGGCGTGACGGGGGCCGGGCGGCCGCCGGGACCCGAGGGGGCCGGGTCCGGTGCTGCCGCCCAGCTCGCCAGCAGCCGCAGCGAGTCCGCCGAGGGCGAGCCCGGCTCCGCGTAGTACGTCACCAGCGACAGATCGTGCTCCTCGGGCAGCTTCAGCGTCTCGTACGACAGCGTCAGCTCGCCCACCAGCGGGTGGTGCAGCCGCTTGGTGCCGTGGCCCTTCTGGCGGACGGTGTGGGCGGCCCACAGCGTACGGAACTCGTCGCTCTTCACCGACAGCTCGCCCACCAGCGCCGACAGCAGCGGGTCGTCCGGGTAGCAGCCCGCGCACAGCCGCAGCACGCCGACCACCTCGGCCGCCTTGTCCTCCCACTCCAGGTACCGCTCGCGGGCGGTCGGGTCGAGGAAGACGTGGCGGGCGAAGTTCCGCTCCTCGGCCGGGAGCGAGACGAAGTCGCCGATCAGGGCGGCGGCCATCCGGTTCCAGGCCAGCAGGTCCAGCCGGCGGCCCAGGACATACGCGGGCACCGCCTCCATGGAGTCGATCAGATGCGTCAGCTGCGGCCTGAGCTGCACCTGGCGGGAGAGCCCGGCCTTCTTCTTCTTGGTCGCGGTCGGCTTCGCCAGGTGGGTGAGGTGCTGCTGCTCGGCGTCGGTCAGCCGCAGCGCCCGCGCGATGGCGTCGAGGACCTCGGCCGACACGTTCTGCCCGTTCCCCTGTTCGAGGCGGGTGTAGTACGCCACCGACACCCCGGCGAGCTGGGCCAGCTCCTCGCGGCGCAGCCCCGGCACCCGGCGGTGCCGCCCGAAGTCGGGCAGGCCCACATCGCCCGGCTTGAGCCGGGCCCGGCGGGATCGGAGGAATTCGCTGAGTTCGGCACGCTGGTCCATGACAACCAAGTATCCGCCGTCGTATCCGCTGTCGTACGACCGCGAGCCTGACCCTGCCAGTGGTAGGCACAGCATGCGTACGCACGGCGGACGTACGAAGGACAGGGGGCTGGGTGGCACGTGGCGGCCGGGGCACTGTGGTGGACGTATCCGACAAGCCCGAGGAGTCAAGGCAATGACCACCGTCGCCGCCTACGCCGCCCCCGCCGCCAAGGCCCCGCTGGAGCGCACCACCATCGAGCGCCGCGCCGTCGGCCCGCACGACATCCTGATCGAGATCAAGTACTCCGGCATCTGCCACTCCGACATCCACCAGGCCCGCGAGGGCTGGGGCGAGGCCATCTTCCCGATGGTCCCCGGCCACGAGATCGCCGGTGTGGTCACCGAGGTGGGCTCCGAGGTCACCAAGTACGCCGTCGGCGACCGGGTGGGCGTCGGCTGCTTCGTCGACTCCTGCGGCGAGTGCGCGCAGTGCGCGGCCGGGCAGGAGCAGTTCTGCGCCCAGGCCGTGGGCACGTACAACGCCGTCGGCCGCGACGGCGAGCCCACCTACGGCGGCTACTCCACCCACGTCGTGGTCAGCGACCGCTTCGCCGTCCGCATCCCCGACGGCCTCGCCCTCAACGTGGCCGCGCCGCTGCTCTGCGCCGGGATCACCCTGTACTCGCCGCTCAAGCGGTGGCAGGCGGGCCCGGGCAAGAAGGTCGCGATCCTGGGCCTGGGCGGCCTCGGCCACATGGGCGTCAAGATCGCACACGCGCTCGGCGCCGAGGTGACCGTGCTCAGCCAGACGCTGCGCAAGCAGGAGGACGGGGTGAAGCTGGGCGCGGACCACTTCCACGCCACGAGCGACCCGGAGACCTTCACCAAGCTTGCGGGCTCCCTGGACCTGATCGTCTCGACGGTCTCGGCCCCGCTGGACCTGGGCGCCTACCTCTCACTCCTCAAGCCCGGCGGCGCGCTGGTGAACGTCGGCGCCCCCGAGGAGCCGAACTCCCTCAACATGTTCGGCCTCATCGGCGGCAACAAGATCCTCGCCGGTTCGATGATCGGCGGCATCGCGGAGACCCAGGAAATGCTGGACTTCTGCGCCGAGCACGGCCTGGGCGCGGAGATCGAACTGATCCGCGCGGACGAGGTGAACGAGGCGTACGAGCGGGTGTTGGCGAGCGATGTGCGCTACCGGTTCGTGATCGACGCGGCGACGATCTGAGGGGAGGGGGCCCGGGGGGCGGGGGCTTGACCTTCACGTCCCGGGTGCACCCGTCCCCCTGAGGGGGGTGCGGGGACGCCGGGGGGCAGGGGGCTTGACCTTCACGTCCCGGGTGCACCCGTCCCCCTGAGGGGCGCGGCGACGCCGGGGGCTGACCTTGCACCCCGGGTGCACCCGTCCCCCTGAGGGGCGCGAGGAACTGCGCGCTCAGCCCCCACGGCCCGCGGCCGAATGGGGGTTGAAGGGGCGCGAGGAACTGCGCGCCCAGCCCCCACAGCCCGCACCCGAAAAACGACCCCCCGGCCCCCCATCAGCACCCCCACCCCCACCGATAATCAGACCCCACCCGATACACCCCCGCCCGCCGCACGGCGATCCGCACGAACTCCCCGTCCCGGGACAGACAGGCCCCCCCGTCCGCCCGCAGCCACGGCGAGTACGCGACCCGCAGGGTCACCGACCCCGCCCGGGGCATCCGCACGACCAGGGACGCGTCGTCCCCCCGCACCACCACCCCCGGCGCCGACACCAGCGGCACAGCCCCCCGCACCCGGTACACGGTCCAGTGCGTGTCCCCCCACACCCGCTCCAGCCACTCCGGCCGGCTGCGCACCAGGGCCGCCTCCGCCGTGGCGGGCCCGTCCGGCAGCCCGTCGTGAAGGACGACGAACCCGACGGCCCACCGGTCCAGCCACGCCCGGTACGCCCCCGCCGAGAACGACCCGTCGTAGAACAGCCGCCCCCGCTCCACGTCCAACTGCCGGTTCCACCCGCGCGCGGTGTTGACGTAAGGGGCCAGCACCGCCGCCTCGCGATGGTTGCGGGCGGGCACCACCTCGACCCGGGTCCGGTCCGCGCCGAGCCGCCGCAGCGCGTCGACGACCCCGTCGGTCTCCACCGCCCACGCGGGCGTGGTGGTGGACACCCGGATGTCGTCGGCGGTCTTGTCCCGCAGCCAGTTGACGGAAACGAGCAGCACCACGACCAGCACGACCCGCCGCACCTTGCCGAGCCCGGGCGCGAGGACCGCCGCGAGCAGCACGGGCGGCCCGGCGAGCCCGAGGAGCCGCTCCACATTGGTGCCGACGGGGGAGGCCACGAGGTACGTGAGGACGACTCCCACCGCGTACACGGCGGAGCCGTGCCGCACCACCCGCCAGGTACGCGAGACGGGCGCGGCGAGCAGCAGCGCGGCGCAGACGGCGAGCGGCATCCACACCTTGCCCAGTGCCATGGGCTGTTCGCCCTCGAAGGGGAAGAGGAGGGTGGTGGCGCCGACGACCACGCACGGCGGCACACCCAGGACGGCGGCCCTGCCCCACTGCCGGTCCAGGCAGTACGCGGCGGCGACCACGACGACGAAGAGCCCGGCGACGGGGCTGGCCATCGTGGCGAGAGCACTGCTCACACCCGCGAGCACCAGCCTCATCCGCGAGCGCCGCTCCAGCCCGGGGGAGCGCCGCTCCACCCCTGGCCCCTGCACCAGCACACACCCGGCCAGCGCGAAGACGACCCCCGTGGCGAAGGTCGTACGCCCCGAAACGACGTTGCACCACAACGCCACCGCCGCGAGCAGCGCGGGCCACACGGCCCGCCCGCCCCGGGCCCCCTCCGCGCGTACGAAGAGCAGCGCCATCAGCCACGTACCGCACAGCCCCGCGGCCACCGACACCGTGCGCACGCCGAACGCCGCCATCAACCAGGGCGTCAGCAGGCTGTAGTTGGCGGTGTGCGCGCCGCCGTACCAGGAGAGGTTGTACGCCGACCCCGGGTGCCGGGAGGCGAAGCCGGCCCAGGCGAGCTGAGCGGCGAGGTCACCGCCACCGGTGGCGAGGACCAGCGCCCACACGACGTACAACGGCAGCACCAGCAGCGTCACCCCCGCCGGCAGGCGCCACCCCGGCCGCCGCCCCCTGCCGAACAGCGTCGAGCCGGCCGCGCCCGTGCCAGGATCGGTCCCCAGGACCTGACTGATGCCCACCCGCACACCCTACGGTCCCCCGCAGACACCCCCCGGCCCCTCAAGGGCCACCGCCAAGCCCCCAGGGACGGGTGCAGCGCCACTCCCCGCCCGGGGGCCGCCGGGGGCGCGCCGGGGCCAACGGCCCCCGGTCGACACAACGGTAGGGAAGGCCGGGCGTCAGCCCTCCGCCCGAGCCACACCGATCGGGCACGAGACCCCGGTCCCGCCGATCCCGCAGTACCCCCCGGGGTTCTTGTCCAGGTACTGCTGGTGGTACGGCTCCGCCGCGTAGAACGGCCGGCCCTCCGCCGGGAGGATTTCCGTCGTGATCGTGCCGTGGCCCGCGCCCGTGAGGACGCGCTGGTAGGCCTCGCGGGACGCCTCCGCCTCCGCCGCCTGCGCCGGGGTGTGGGTGTAGATCGCCGAGCGGTACTGGGTGCCCACGTCGTTGCCCTGCCGGAAGCCCTGGGTGGGGTTGTGGGACTCCCAGAAGAGTTTCAGGAGCGAGGCGTACGGGACGACCGCCGGGTCGTAGACCACGCGGACCGCCTCCGTGTGGCCCGTCAGGCCCGAGCAGACCTCCTCGTACGCGGGGTTCTGCGTGTAGCCGCCCTGGTAGCCGACCAGGGTCGTCCACACCCCCTCCGTCTGCCAGAACTTGCGCTCGGCGCCCCAGAAGCAGCCGAGGCCGAAGTCCGCGACCTCCAGGCCGTCGGGGTAGGGGCCGAGCAGCGGGTTGCCCAGGACCGTGTGGCGCTCGGGGACGGTGAACTCCGGCTCCGGGCGGCCCTTGAGGGCCTCCTCGGGCTGGGGGAGGACGGGGGTACGGCTGTTCAGGAACATGCTGGGCTCCTCGGCGGGGCGGGGGGCGGTGGTCCACCCTCTGCAACGCCCGAACGCGGGGAGGGATTCCCCGGGCCGGGTCGCCCGGGCCGGTTACGTCGCGCCACCACGCCGTGCCGCAGGCACGCCCTACTGCGGCAACGTCGCCGGATTCCCCCCGTTCGCCTCGTACCCCGCCACCGCCAGCGCGCGGTATATCGCGTACTCCCCGGCCGGGTCCTCGGACAGGGTCCACGGCACGGCGCCGACATAGCCGTCCAGGTGGGCGAACTGGTCCATCGCCTCCGACCAGCGCTCCGCGCGCACCAGGAAGAACGCCAGCAGATGGCGGACGTGCGGCAGGACCGGGTCGTCTGCGCGGGCCGAGTGGACCGCGTGCAGGGCGCCCTCCAGGGCGCGGCTGACCACCTGCGTACGGTGGAAGTCCGTGACCAGGACGATGTCGGGCATGTGTTCGTACACCGCGAAGAGCGGCAGTGCGGCCAGCAGCGAGCCTCGCGGTGCCCGCGCCGCCGCCGACGTCGCGAACTCGTCCGCCAGTACGCGCGAGCCGTGCCACTTCTCGCACCAGTAGTGCAGGGCCGCCAGATGCGCCCCCATGTGCGCCGGCGCGCGGTCGATCACCTTCGCCCACAGCTGCTCGAACTCGGGCTGCGGATAGGCCAGTCCGCGCGCCACCGCGAGCTCCGTGAGGTACGGGACCGGGTCGCCGGGGGCCAGCAGCGCCGCCTCCGCGCAGACCGCGCGCGCCTCCTCCAGGATGATCCGGAAGTCGTCCTGGCCCGCCGACGAGGAGCGCCACGCCTGCTGGACCAGGAACTCCGCGTGCACCTGCGCGGCGCCCGCGTCCTTGGGCGCCTCCGAGCGCCACTTGCGCAGCCACGCGCCTCCCACGCCGGGGCGCTGCGCGAGCTCCAGGGAGGCCGCGCCCGCGAAGGCCTGGACGCGCTGCCAGCGCAGCTCGCCCTCCTTCGGCGTGCCCGCGAGCAGCTGCGACGCTGCCCGCCACTCCTGGGTGGCCTGCACCACGTCCAGTACGTCCAGGAGGTCCTGGTCCGGGCCGGGCAGCCTTACGTCCAGCTCCTCCTGGCGCGCGAAGCCGTACGCCGCGGGGTCCGCCGCGTCCGGCGCGCCCGGCTCCGCCAGCTGGATGCCGAGCCGGCGGCGGCGCATCGCCCACGGGCCCAGGGCCATCGTCAGCATGCACGCGGCGATCAGGATCCAGAGAATCTCCATGCCTCAAGCGAACCAGACCCCACGGACATCTGGCCAACCCGCACCCCACCCTGTGGACAACCCGGTCGGCCCCGGTCCCCTGCCGCCCTGTGGACAACCGGGCGGATCCGGCTCCCGTCCCGCCCTGTGGACAAACGGCGGACCCCGGTCTCACGAAACCGCGACCCGGATCTCACCAACCGGCGACCGCCCCCGCCTGTGCCACCGGCGAACTACGCTCTGGACCATGAGCCACGAGCACCTCGACAAGAGCTTCGAGACCATCGCGATCCACGCCGGCAACACCGCGGATCCGCTGACCGGCGCGGTCGTACCCCCGATCTACCAGGTCTCCACCTACAAGCAGGACGGCGTCGGCGGGCTGCGCGGCGGCTACGAGTACAGCCGCAGCGCCAACCCGACGCGTACCGCCCTGGAAGAGAACCTGGCGGCCCTGGAGGGCGGTGTCCGCGGGCTCGCCTTCGCCTCCGGGCTCGCCGCCGAGGACTGCCTGCTGCGCGCGCTGCTGGCCCCGGGCGACCACGTGGTCATCCCCAACGACGCGTACGGCGGCACGTTCCGCCTCTTCGCCAAGGTGGTCTCGCGGTGGGGCGTGGAGTGGTCGGTCGCCGACACCTCCGACCCGGCGGCGGTACGGGCCGCGGTCACCGACCGTACGAAGGCGATCTGGGTCGAGACGCCCTCGAACCCGCTGCTCGGCATCACCGACATCGCGGCGGTCGCGGCCGTCGCCAAGGACGTCGGCGCCAGGCTCGTCGTCGACAACACCTTCGCGAGCCCCTACCTCCAGCAGCCGCTGGCGCTCGGCGCGGATGTCGTGGTGCACTCCCTGACCAAGTACATGGGCGGCCACTCGGACGTCGTGGGCGGCGCCCTCGTCACCAACTCGGCGGAGCTGGGCGAGGAGCTGGCGTACCACCAGAACGCCATGGGCGCGGTCGCCGGGCCGTTCGACTCCTGGCTGGTGCTGCGCGGCATCAAGACGCTGGCGGTGCGCATGGACCGGCACAGCGAGAACGCCGGGAAGATCGCGGAGATGCTCAGCCGCCACCCCAAGGTCTCGCAGGTGCTCTACCCGGGACTGCCCGAGCACCCCGGCCACGAGGTCGCGGCCAAGCAGATGCGCGCCTTCGGCGGAATGATCTCCTTCCGGGTCGCGGGCGGCGAGCAGGAGGCGGTCGACCTGTGCGCCCGCACCAAGGTCTTCACGCTGGGCGAGTCGCTGGGCGGCGTGGAGTCGCTGATCGAGCACCCGGGCCGGATGACGCACGCCAGCGTCGTCGGGTCCGCCCTGGAGGTGCCGGGTGACCTGGTGCGCCTCTCGGTCGGCATCGAGAACGTCGACGACCTGCTGGCCGACCTCCAGCAGGCGCTCGGCTGACGATTCACCCGTCCCGCGGCGGTCCCGGAGCCCCGCTCCGGGACCGCTCACGCGCGCGTGGAGCGGAACCCCTTGGTTCGGCCCCCTGAGAATGCCTGGGTTCGGCCCCCTGAGGATCTTTCGGTTCGGCCCACCTCAGAACCCCTCCACCGGTGGCGCCACCGTCGACGGCGGCGCCACCCACGGATGCACCCGCCACGCCCACACCGTGAAGACGACCGCCGCCGTCACGAGCACCAGCCACATCAGCCGCCGCGCGGCCCGGCGGCGGCGCAGCAGACGGCGGCCCGACTCGGCCGCGCGCAGGGCGAGTTCGGGCGGAACGGGCGGGTGCGGCCCCTCCAGGAGGCGGCGGACCTCCGCCTCCTTGCGGTCCGGCAGGCTCACGGCGGCCCCTCGCCCAACGGCTGCCCCTGGCCCGGCAGCTGTCCCTTGCCCATCGGCATCCCCACGGTCATGGGCACCCCCTCGCTCACGAGACCCCCTCCGCCGTCGCCCTCGGCAGCGGCTGCCGGGGCTGCGCGGGAGCGCTGCGCAGGGTCGCGATCGCGCGGGTGCACAGCACCCGGACCCGCTCGGCCGGCAGCCCCATCAGGGCGGCCACCTGCTCCTCGGCCACGCCCTCGTACAGCCGCAGGACCAGGACGATCCGCTCCTGCGGGGGGAGCCGGGCCAGTACGCCGCCCGGACGCCGGTCGCGGTGGCGGTGGTGGCGCCAGGCGGTGCTCGCGAAGCGGGCCGCGAGCTCGCGGCGGGTGCGGTCGTACGGGTCCTCGCCGCGTTCGGGGTCCCAGTGCGCGTACGTCCGCGCGAGAGCGGCGGTCAGCAGGTGCCGGGCCCGGTCGTTGCGCTCGGGCGGCTCGCCGGTGAGCAGGGTGGCGGCATGCAGCAGCCGGCCCCCCGCGCCCGCCACGAACGCCTCGAACTCGCGGGCGCCGCGGCGCTGCCGTTCCGTCTGCCGCTCGCGCATGGCCTCATATGAAGCCCGTGCGCGCGGCAGGTCAAGAGGTCGGCGCCGCCGGGTCCTGGGCGGCCGACTGCCGGGCCGACAGAGCGGAGTTGAAGCGGGTCAGGAGGGTGCAGAACGACTCCCGTTCCGCCTCGGTCCAGCCGTCGGTCACCTGCGCCATGAGCTCGCGGCGCGAGGAGCGGACCTCTTCGAGGCGGGTCTGGCCGCGCGGGGACAGCTGGAGCACGACCGCCCGGCCGTCCTCCGGGTGCGAGGTCCGCTTGACCAGGCCCGTGTCGACCAGCGGGGCGACCTGGCGGGTGACCGTCGAGGAGTCGATGCCCATGCCGGCGGCGAGGGCCTTGACGCCCATCGGGCCCTCCTGGTCGAGCCTGTTGAGCAGCAGGTACGCCGCGCGGTCCATGGAGTTGCGGACCTGGCCGACGCCGCCGAGACGGGTCTGCTCCGCGCGGCGCGCGAAGACGGCCACCTGGTGCTGGAGGGCATCGAGGAGACCTGGGTCGAGATGGGAAGTCATGTCCTGAGTAGTGGGCATGGCCGGGGCTCTCTCGTGCGGCGGTCGGTGTGGTGGGGGACAGAGTACGCGGCCCGGCCGGTACGCGTACCGGCCCTGCGCAAAGCTGTGGACAACTGCCGGGGGGAACCGGTCCGCCCCGGCCGCCGGGCCCATGAGCTGCGAGACTTGAGGCCATGAGCTTCCGTACGCCCGGCCCCGCGCATCCCCTGATCCTCGACGATGTGCGGGGCGCGCAGAAGATGCTCGCGGGGGTCGCCAGGATGACCGCGCTGGAGGGGTCGCGGCATCTGACCGGGCTGGTCGGCGCCCCCGTCCACCTCAAGTGCGAGAACCTCCAGCGCACCGGGTCCTTCAAGCTCAGGGGCGCCTACGTACGGATCGCCGGGCTGCGGCCCGAGGAGCGCGCGGCGGGAGTGGTGGCCGCGAGCGCGGGCAACCACGCGCAGGGCGTGGCGCTGGCCTCCTCGCTCCTGGGCGTGCGCTCCACGGTGTTCATGCCGGTCGGCGCGCCCCTGCCGAAGGTCGCCGCGACCCGGGAGTACGGCGCGGAGGTCGTCCTGCACGGCGCGGTCGTCGACGAGACGCTGGCGGCGGCCGAGGCGTACGCGCGCGAGACGGGCGCGGTCTTCATCCACCCCTTCGACCACCCGGACATCATCGCGGGCCAGGGCACGGTCGGCCTGGAGATCCTGGAGCAGTGCCCGGAGGTGCGCACCATCGTCGTCGGGGTCGGCGGCGGCGGTCTGGCCGCGGGCATCGCGGTCGCGGTCAAGGCGGTGCGCCCCGATGTGAGGGTGGTCGGCGTGCAGGCGGCGGCCTCGGCCGCGTATCCGCCCTCGCTGGCGGCCGGGCACCCGGTGGCCATCGACCCGGCGCCCACGATGGCCGACGGGATCAAGGTGGGGCGGCCGGGGGACGTACCGTTCGCGCTGGTCCAGGAGCTGGTGGACGAGATCCGTACGGTCTCCGAGGACGAGCTGTCCAGCGCCCTGCTGCTCTGCATGGAGCGGGCCAAGCTCGTCGTGGAGCCCGCCGGGGCGAGCCCGGTGGCGGCGCTGCTGAGCGACCCCGGGGCCTTCCGGGGGCCGGTGGTGGCGGTGCTGTCGGGCGGCAACGTGGACCCGGTGCTGCTCCAGCGCATCCTGCGGCACGGGATGGCCGCGGCCGGGCGCTATCTGAGCCTGCGTCTGCGGCTGCCGGACCGGCCGGGGGCGCTGGCGGCTCTCCTCGGGTCGCTGTCCGTGGCCGACGCCAACGTCCTCGACGTGAGCCACGTACGGACCGATCCGCGGCTCGGACTCACCGAAGTGGAGGTGGAGTTGCATCTGGAGACCAAGGGGCCGGAGCACTGCCGGGAGGTCGGGGCGGCGCTGCGGGCCGAGGGGTACCGGGTCATCTCCTGACCCTCGCGCCGAAGCGGTCGTATCTTCGGCGCAACCCCTTGAGTGAACGCGATACATCGCGTTAGCGTGTGGGCTGCGCCACAGCTTCACCGGGCATCAGCTGCCCGCCAATCCTAGGATTTGCGTACGAATCGCACCCGACTCTGGGGGTACCCAACATGCCAGGCGCCATCTATGCCGAAGGCCTGGTGAAGACGTTCGGCGACGTCAAGGCTCTGGACGGCGTGGACCTCGACGTCCCCGAGGGCACGGTCCTGGGCCTGCTCGGTCCCAACGGCGCGGGCAAGACCACCGCCGTGCGCGTCCTGACCACCCTGCTCCAACCCGACAGCGGCCGGGCCACGGTCGCGGGCATCGACGTGCTCAAGCATCCCAACGAGGTGCGCCGCGCGATCGGACTGTCCGGCCAGTTCGCGGCCGTCGACGAGTATCTGACCGGCCGGGAGAACCTCCAGATGGTCGGCCGGCTCTACCAGATGAGGGCCAAGGAGGCGAAGGCCAGGGCGGGCGAGCTGCTGGAGCGGTTCCACCTCGCCGACGCGGCCGACCGCCCCGCCAAGACGTACTCGGGCGGTATGCGCCGCCGCCTCGACCTGGCCGCCGCCCTCGTCGTCTCGCCGCCCGTGATGTTCATGGACGAGCCGACCACCGGCCTCGACCCGCGCAACCGCCAGGAGCTGTGGGAGGTCATCCAGGAGCTCGTCGCGGGCGGCACCACCCTGCTGCTCACCACGCAGTACCTGGAGGAGGCCGACCACCTCGCGCACGACATCTGCGTGGTCGACCACGGCCGGGTGATCGAACGCGGCACCGCCGACCAGCTCAAGGCCCGCACGGGCGGCGAGCGCGTCGAGGTCGTGGTGCACCAGCAGGAGGAGATCGAGCCCGCCCGCGCGGTGCTGGCCGGGTTCGGCAAGGGCGAGGTCGCCGTCGCCGCGCACACCCGCAAGCTCACCGTTCCGGTCACCGGCGGCGCCAAGCTGCTCGCCGAGGTCATCCGCGAGCTCGACAACCGCGGAGTGGAGATCGACGACATCGGGCTGCGCCGCCCGACCCTCGACGACGTCTTCATCTCCCTCACCGGCCACGCGGCCGAACAGAAGGAAGAAGACGAGAAGGAGGACGCCAAGTGAGCGCCGTCGCCGAAACCCCGCGCCTGACCGCCCCGCAGCCGCGCGGCGGAGTCGTCCAGTCGTTCAACGACTCCCTGGTCGTCGCCCAGCGCAACCTCATACGGATGATGCGCATCCCCGAGATGATCATCTTCGGCCTCATCCAGCCGATCATGTTCGTCGTGCTGTTCAGCTACGTCTTCGGCGGCTCGGTCAGCATCGGCGGCTCCCTGGACCCCGCCGGGTACCGCGAGTTCCTGATGGCGGGCATCTTCGCGCAGACCGTCACCTTCGCCACGGCCGGCGCGGGCGCGGGCATCGCGGACGACATGCACAAGGGACTCATCGACCGGTTCCGGTCGCTGCCCATGGCCCGCGGCGCGGTCCTCACCGGCCGCACCCTGGCCGATCTGGTGCAGACGGCGCTCACCGTGGTGGTGCTCGCCGTCGTCGGTCTGCTGGTCGGCTGGCGGGTCCACCACGGCATCCCCAAGGCGCTCGGCGCGTTCGCGCTGCTGCTTCTGCTCGGGTACGCCTTCTCCTGGATCGGCGCCCTGATCGGCCTCACGGTACGTACGCCCGAGGCGGCCACCTCCGGCGGGCTGATCTGGCTATTCCCGGTGACCTTCGTGTCCAACGCCTTCGTCGCCACCTCGGGGATGACGCCGTGGCTGCGGCACGTCGCCGAGTGGAACCCGTTCAGCGCGACCGTCCAGGCCTGTCGCGACCTCTTCGGCAACCCCGGCGTGGTGCCGTCCGACGCCTGGCCGATGCAGCACCCGGTGATCGCCTCGCTGCTCTGGTCGCTGCTGATCATCGTGGTGTTCCGGACGCTGGCGGTCCGCAAGTACCGCTCGGCGACCGCCTGACGCACACGGCGAAGCCCCCGGCGGCCCTGGAAGAGGGCCGCCGGGGGCTCGACGTTCCGCGGGGCGGGGCTCAGCCCGTGTACGGCGTGGCCGCGAGGATCCTCACCGAGGCCTTGCGGCCGTTCGGCAGCTCGTACTGGGCGTCCTCGCCGACCTTCTTGCCGTTGACGCCGGAGCCGAGCGGCGACTGCGGCGAGTACGTCTCGATCTCCGTCGACGCGTACTCGCGGGAGGCGAGCAGGAACTCCAGGGTGTCGTCCTCGTCGCCGTCGAAGGCGATGGTGACGAGCATGCCGGGGGCCACCACGCCGTCCGCGGCGGGCGCCTCGCCGACCTTCGCGTGTTCGAGGAGCTGGGTCAGCTGGCGGACCCGGAGCTCCATCTTGCCCTGCTCCTCCTTGGCCGCGTGGTACCCGCCGTTCTCCCGGAGGTCACCCTCCTCACGGGCCGCCGCGATCTTTACGGCGATCTCCGTGCGCGCGGGACCAGACAGATACTCCAGCTCGGCCTTGAGCTGGTTGTACGCCTCCTGGGTCAGCCAGGTGACGTTGTCGCTGGTCTGGGTCACAGGTGCTCCTCGTCGGTACTGGGAATACAAGCGCATCGCCCTACCCGGAAGGATGTGCCTTCTCGGGCGGGCGAAACCACGAGCCTAACAATTCAGGGCGCGTAGGGGAGGACGAAAACCGTGGGGAATTCGTCGGCGCAGGTCAGCGGGGACGATACGGCGGCGTCGCCCGGCGGGGCACACCGGGCCGGGCGGACGCTTCGGGCCGCGTGGTGCCGGTGGTGCGGGTGGTGCGGGTCAGAGCGACTTGCAGCCGACCAGGTCGACCGCGGTCGCCCGCTCGGTGGTCTGCACGGTGATCAGCTCGTCGATCCGGCTCTTCTTCTGCTCGAAGCGCACGTCCTTGCGGCCCACCTCGTCGCCGCCGGTCTCCAGCGCGCGCAGGGTGCAGACACCGGTCTCGCCGCTGTCCTTGCGCACTTCCAGATGGACCTCGACGGCCTTGGCGGAGACCACCTTGAACTTGATGACCTCGGCGGACACGGACTGGCCGCCCACGTAGTCGTAGCCGATCCAGCCGACCACACCGAGCAGCGCGACGCCCAGGACCGAGCCGATGATCTTGAGCTTGCGGTCGGCGCGCTGGTCCGCGGTGCGCCCGTAGCGCCCCTCGGGAAGCGGTCGGCTTGCCGCGGCCATGGTCGTCCTCCTGCTGCTGGGGGTGCCGGAATTTTCCGCCCCCCGATTCGGTCACTATAGAAGCCGCCCGACGCGCCGGATCACGGAGGGCGACACCCAGGGCGCCGAATCACTGAGGATCTTGTCTTGACTGAGCAGCTGCGACTGATGGCCGTGCACGCCCACCCCGACGACGAGTCGAGCAAGGGCGCGGCCACCATGGCGAAGTACGTGTCCGAGGGGGTGGACGTGCTGGTGGTGACCTGCACGGGAGGCGAGCGCGGCTCCATCCTCAACCCGAAGCTCCAGGGCGACAAGTACATCGAGGAGCACATCCACGAGGTGCGCAAGAAGGAGATGGACGAGGCCCGCGAGATCCTCGGGGTCAAGCAGGAGTGGCTGGGGTTCGTCGACTCGGGGCTGCCGGAGGGCGACCCGCTGCCGCCGCTGCCGGAGGGCTGCTTCGCCCTGGAGGACGTGGACCGGGCGGCGGGGGAGCTGGTCCGCAAGATCCGCGCCTTCCGTCCGCAGGTGATCACCACGTACGACGAGAACGGTGGTTATCCGCACCCCGACCACATCATGACCCACAAGATCTCCATGGTGGCGTTCGACGGGGCGGGCGACACGGAGAAGTTCCCGGAGGAGGAGTACGGCCCGGCCTACCAGCCGCAGAAGCTGTACTACAACCAGGGCTTCAACAAGCCGCGCACGCTGGCGCTGCACCACGCGCTGCTGGAGCGCGGGATGGAGTCCCCGTACGCGGAGTGGCTGGAGCGCTGGAAGGAGTTCGAGCGGGTCGAGCGCACGCTGACCACGCACGTTCCGTGCGACGACTTCTTCGAGATCCGCGACAAGGCGCTGATCGCGCACGCCACGCAGATCGACCCCGACGGCGGCTGGTTCCGGGTTCCGATGGAGATCCAGCGGGAGGTCTGGCCCACGGAGGAGTACGAGCTGGCGAAGTCGCTCGTGGACACTTCCCTCCCCGAGGACGACCTCTTCGCGGGTGTGCGCGAGAATGCCTGATATGAGCGCAAGCCTGGCACTGACGCACCTGGTCCCGCTGGCCAAGGAGATCGACAACGACAAGGTGACGCCCGGGGTTCTCGGGTTCGTCGTCTTCGCGGCGCTGGCCGTGGGGGTGTGGTTGCTGATGAAGTCGATGAACCGGCACATGGGGAAGGTGGACTTCGAGGAGGCGCCCGACCCGGGCGCGTCTGCGTCTGCCCCCGCCTCTGCCCCCGCCTCTGTTTCCGCCTCCGGCGAGGGTGGGGCGAAGAAGGTCTGAGGGAGGCTGGGGTGTGGGGTCGGCCGCGGGTTGTGGGTGGCCGGTCGCGCAGTTCCCCGCGCCCCTAGGGGGTTGGGGGCGGCCCTGGCGGCAGGTTCGGGCCCGGCCCGTGCCGGTCGCGCAGTTCCCCGCGCCCCCAGGGGGGCGGGGCGGCCCCGATGGCAGGTTCGGGGCTGCCCTCGTGCCCCCCTGGGGGACTGGGGCCCGCCCCCCCCACGCGTGGTCGCGGGGTCTAGCGCTCCGCCCCTACCGGTACCCCCATCACCTCCCGGGAGTGGCGGGTCGGGACCAGGCCCAGGTGCCAGGCCTGCCAGTTGGCCTCCAGTTCCACGCCCCGCTCCAGCATCAGCGCGTACGCCTCCGCGCAGTCCTCCAGTTTGCTGTCGCGGGTCGGGTGGGGGGCGCGGATCAGCTGGGACAGCTCCTCCTGGGCCACCGCGACTCCGATCTCCGAGCCGCCCGCCGAGGCGTACGGCAGCAAAGTGCAGCGCAGGAAGCGCGCCCAGTCGCCGCCCCGGCGGTCCCCGTAGGAGTCGAACAGCTCGACCGCCTCGTCGCACAGCCGCAGCGCCTGGGGCGCGCGGTTGTTGCCCGCGTCGATCAGGGCCAGCTCCAGACAGGTCCAGGCCTCGCCGTGGGCCACCCCGATCCGGTGGAAGTCGGCGCGGGCGTCGACCAGGAGCTGGCGGGCGAAGCCGGAGTTGCGCAGGTTGCCGGTCTGTGCGGCGCGCTGGTCGCGGGTGACCCGGCCCGAGTGGTGGCGGGCGCAGGCCAGGCCGTACACGTCCCGCATGCGCGAGAACATCGTCCGGGCCCGCTCCAGCTCGCGGACCGCCTGGTCGCGGTCGCCGCCCTCCTCCAGGGCCTGCCCCAGGTAGTACAGCGTCCACGCCTCGCCCCGCGCGTCCTCCTGCTCCCGGTGGCGCGAGAGGGCCTGGCGCAGTCCGTCGACGGCCGGGGACGGATCGCCGTCCACCAGACGGGCACGGGCCAGCTGGGTCAGCGCCCAGGCCTCTCCGCGGCCGTCCCGGGTGCGGCCGTACAGGTCGAGCGCGGTGCGCAGGGCCTCCTCCGCGCGCGCCACCTCGCCCATCCGCAGAAACACCTGGCCCAGCTGGAAGTGGGTCCACGCCTCGCCGTGCAGCGACTCGCCCTCGCGGTGCAGGGCGAGGGCCGTGTCCAGCAGGGTCAGGGCGTCCGCCAGGTTCGCGCGATCGCGTTCGACGGCCGCCAGCGCGTGCAGCGACCAGGCCCGGTCCTCGTCCTGCTCGGGCGCGGCCTGGAGGTCGATGGCCTCGCGCAGCTTCGCCGCCGCCTCGGTGAGGTTGCCCTGGTGGTGCAGGGTGATGCCGAGCGAGGCGAGCGCGAGGGCGGCGCCCGCGTCGTTCTGCGCCTCCCGGTAGAGGCCGACCACCGAAGTCAGGGTGGTGCGGGCGGTGTCGAGTTCGCCGAGCTGACGGGCCGCGATGCCGGTGCGCCAGCGCACCGAGCGCTCCAGCAGACCCTGGTCGACGGCCTGGGAGAGCTCGCTGATCTCGCCGAGGCGGTAGAGGTCGCCGCGCAGCAGGCAGTAGTCGCAGAGCGCGCCCAGCAGGTTGAGCACGGCCTGCTGGTTCACGTCCTCCGCGTCGCGCAGCGCGGCCGTGATGAAGCTCGACTCGTCGTCCAGCCAGCGCAGGGCCGCGTCCAGCGAGGTGAAGCCGTGGCCGCCGAACTGCCCGGCCCGGGTGGAGAGTTTGCCGTCGACCATCCGGATCACCGCGTCGGCGAGGTCCGCGTAGTTCTGGATCAGCCGCTCCTGCGCGGCCGTGCGCTCCGCGGCCTCCTCCTCGTCGAGCAGCCGCTCCCGCGCGAACGCCCGTACGGTGTCGTGCAGCCGGTAGCGGTCGGCGCGGACCCGGTCGATCAGGCCCGCCCGCGCCAGGTCGGCCAGCAGCCGGGCCGCCTCCGCCTCCCCGGTGGCGAGCAGCGCCGCCGCGGCCGCCGCGCCCAGCGAGGCCCGCCCGGCGAGCGCGAGGCGCCGCAGCAGCCGGCGCGCGGGCTCGCCCTGGTCGGTGTAGCGCAGCCACAGGGCCCGCTCCACGGGTGCCACCGGGCCGTACGCCCCGAGGTCCGCCGCCAGCGTCCGGGCGTCGCGCGGGCCCAGCGAGGAGCCCGCGACGCGCAGCGCGAGCGGCAGCCCGCCGCACAACTCCCGTACGGCAACGGCCGCCTGGCCGTCGTACGGCTCCTTGGCGTCCTCCTGGGCCGACGCGCGCAGCAGCTCCTCCGCGCCCGCCTCGTCCAGCGGCTCGACCGCCAGGTGGTGCACCCAGGCGGGGAAGTCCTCGGGCAGCTCCAGCGGCCGCGCGGCCGTCACCAGGACCAGGCTGTCGGACCGTTCGGGCACCAGGGTGCGCACCTGCTCGGCGTCGACGGCGTCGTCCAGGACCACCGTGACGGCGAGGCCGGTCAGATGCTGGTGGTAGAGGTCGGCGAGGCGGCGCACCTGCTGGTCGGCGGACGACCTTCCCCGAGCTCTCGACTCCGCTTGAGCAGAGGAGACCCCATCTCGGAACAGCAGTTGCTCCCGGGGCGCGCCGAGCCGGTTGAGCAGATGCAGCAGCGCCTCGCGGGTCGAAAGGGGGGCCTGGGTGCCCGGGCCGCCGCCGCGCAGGTCCACCAGGCAGGCGCCCCGGAACTGGTCCCGCAGCTGATGGGCGGCCCGGACCGCCAGCGTGGTGCGGCCCACGCCCGCCGGGCCGTGCAGCACCACCACCGTGGGGCGGGTCTCGGTCGCCGCGCGCGCCGAGTGCACCCACTGGGCGATGCGGGCGATCTCCGCGCGCCGACCCGCGAACGGCTCCCGTGGCTCGGGCAGATGGGCGAAGGACTGCTCGAGGACCGAACGCCGCCGGGCCGCCGCGCTCTTGTCCGTACCGCGCAGCTGGGTGGGGACGGAGGTGCTCGTCTTCTTGCCGGTACGCACCGGCGGGGCCGTCATGCGCTGCTGGTCCAGGAACGGGCGGATGCCCCGCACGTCCAGGGCGGTCAGCCACTGGAGCCGCAGCTGCTCGGCGCCGCCGGGGCGGCCGAGTTCGCCCGCGCGCCGGTGGGCGGCCGGCCAGTGCGCGGCGGTGACGCGGACGACGGTGGCCGCGGCCCCGGCGACGGCCACGGCCGCCCCGGCGCCCACCGCGGGCCCCGCGCCGGTCCCCAGCGCCGCGTCGGCGACGGTGGCGGTGACCGCCGCGACGGCGGTGACCAGGAAGGCCGTGCCCGCCTTCTCGCGCGCGAAGAGCGCGCCGAGCGTCGGCTGCCCGGCCCGCGCCTCGTCCAGCGCCCGGGTGTACGCCGCGTACTCCTCCCGCGCGCTCGCGGCCAGCGCGTCCAGCGCCGCCCGGCCGCGGGTCAGCAGCGCGTCGGCGTCGGCCCGGCCGCCGGAGCGGCGCACCTCCTCCTCGACCGCGCGTGCCAACAGCCGTTCGGCCTCCGCCCGATGGCCGTCCCGCATGTGGTCCCCCTCCGAGAGCGTCCGGTGCGACATGAGTCCTGGTCGAGTGTGCCGGTGGTGTCAAGTGTTCCGCCTGCCGCGCGTCGGCGCGAGGGAGCCGACGGATCAAGGCGCCGGTGGGGGAGGATGGGCGCATGTCGAACCGCCTGGTCCATGAGACGTCCCCGTATCTGCTCCAGCACGCCGACAACCCCGTCGACTGGTGGCCCTGGTCGCCCGAGGCGTTCGCCGAGGCGCGCGAGCGCGGGGTGCCGGTGCTGCTCAGCGTCGGGTACAGCAGCTGCCACTGGTGCCAGTAGATGAAGACAACCCGGTAGTCCCTACCTGGGCTTTTCACAAGGAGTAACCACGTGAGCACGCAGCAGGAGCAGATCGAGGCCGCAATCGCCGCTTGGGTTGCAGACCAGCTCGCCACCTCGCCCGACTGGAGCGCGGAGCGCTACGCACGGGTCCGGTCCTACCTTGAGGACTCTGAAGCGCAGCTCAGCGAAGCCGCCTGACGAGACCCACAGATCGCCCCCGGCCATCGGCCGGGGGCGCTGTCGTATGTGGCGGTCGCCGATCGATTCATTCACTCGGCGCGCGGTGGCCGCCGCGCCCCCGCCGACCATGTCGTCAGCGACGCTGGCGAGCGATGTTGAGGAGCCGTTCGGGGTCGAGGCCGAGAGCGTCAAGGAGGACGAGACAATCGGCCCATGACCGGGCGTAGCCCGCGGCCCGCATAGCCGCTCGGTCCTGCTCCTCATCGGTTGCGCTACGAGCCGTCGGCACACTGGTTTCGATGGGACGCAGTCGGTCGTTGTGGTAGTTGCTAGGGCGAGACACAAACCCTCCTCATGCCGCCTTGCCGATCTCCAGGCCGCTGTGGGTCTTGAGTTTCCGGCAAACCTCCATGGCTGTTGCTGTGGCGTCCTCTCCTGTGGCACGGATGTCGATGGCCGTGTCTCCGGCAGCAGAGAAGGCTCGGGCCCGCACGGTGTAGGTGACGGTGTTGCCGTCGTCATTCGTGGTGCAGTACCCGGCGAGCGGGGCGTTGCAGAACCCGCCCATCTGCCGCAGGACCAGGCGCTCGGTCTCGGCTTCGACCTCGGTCTCCGCGTCATGGAGCTTCGAGATTCGCTTGCGGGTCTCCATGTCGTCCTCGCGGGTCTGGAGGGCGATGATCGCGGCGCCGAGCGGGGGGCAGAGGATTTCGGGACTGATTCGCTCGCCGATCCGGTGGCGAAGGCCGAGACGTTCCATGGAGCACGAGGCGACGATCAGGGCATCCACGTCGTGCTGGAACAGTGCCCGCAGGCGCTCGCTGACGGGGCCTCGGAGGGGGGTGATCTTCAGGTCTGGGCGGTAGGCCCGCAGTGCGGCGGTGCGGCGTACGGAGGCCGTGCCCACGGTGGTGCCGAGGGGCAGTGTGTCGAGGCGGAGTTCGGGGTCGCGGGTGACGAGGCAGTCACGGATGTCGTCGCGGTCGATGTAGGCGGCCATCGTCAGGCCCGGAGTGTCGTGTGACGGTGCGTCCTTGAGGCAGTGGACTGCGACGTCGATCTCCCCGGCCAGGAGCGCGGCCTCGATCCCCTGCGAGAACACGCCTTCCTCCTCTAAGGGGGCGCGGTTCTCCTCGCGGTCACCTCCTTCGTTAGGGAAGGGGCGCAAAAGCATAGGGGTCGGCGCGAGTGCTGCGAGGATCGGCGCGGACTGGGCCAGGGACATCAGCGAGGCGCGGGCGCCGATGCGCAAAGGGGCGATCAAGGGCTTCTCTCCTTTGGTGACAATCTGTCGGAAACTGCATGGTTCTGGTGCAAGTACGATGGGGCGTCAACATGCCGTATATGGCGAGGAGTTGACCCGAATGAGCGACGTGCTGCGCATCGGCTCCAGGGCGAGCAAGCTGGCGAGGACCCAGGTCACGGAGTGGCTCGCACCCCTCGCGGAACAGGTCCCGGGCGTCCAGTTCAAGCGCGAGATCATCCTCGAAGGCGGTGACCAGGACCGCGTCACGCCCACTCTGGCCGAGGTGGCAAAGACGGCCGGCGGGAGTGCCTTCTCCACGAATCAAGAAGAGGCGCTGGTCACGGGCCGAGTCGACGTGATCGTGCACTCCTTGAAGGACCTCCCCACCACCGTCACCGAGGGAACGGTGCTGCTCACCACGCCCGGACCGCGTGAGGACGTACGGGACGTGCTGTGTGGTGCCACGCTCGACGGCCTGCCGCAGGGGGCTCGCGTAGGGACCGGGGCCCCCCGTCGCGTGGCCCAGCTCCTTGCGCTCCGGCCAGACCTGCACGTCGTGCCAATCCGCGGCAATGTGCCGGGAAGGCTGGCGCGGGCCACCAAGGGCAGCTTCGACGCGGTTGTGCTCGCGGCGGCTGGTCTGAACCGGCTGGACCTGATGCCCGAGGTGCACCAAGTACTCGACCCGCTCGTTTTTCCACCATCTCCAGGGCAAGGCGCACTCGGCATCCAGGTCCGGGCCGGGTCCCTTGCCGCTCGACTCCTGGCGGGGACTGGAGATCCACAGGTCGACGCGTGCGTGCGTGCTGAGCGCGCCTTGCTGGCAGAACTTCATGGCGGGTGCTCGGTTCCGGTCGGGGCGTGGGGGCGGGTGGAGTCGGACGGGTTGCTGCACCTATCTGCCGCCGTCACCTCCCTGGACGGGGCGACGCAGGTGGCCGGGGCAGGGTCCGGGCCGGTGGACGACCCGGAGAAGGTTGGCGCCTGTGTCGCCGCCGACCTGCTGGCCCAGGGAGCGGCCGACATCCTGGCCGCGATCAGGAGGCCCTAAGCTCCCGGGCGATCTCCAGAGCCCCGTAAGTGATGATCCGATCGGCTCCCGCCCGCTTGAGGACGGTGTATGCCTCGATCAGCCCCCTCATGTCGCGCTCGCCGTCCGGTCGGCGATCGGTCAGGCGCAGGTACTCGCCGCTGACGGAGAACGGCATGACGGGAACGGGCAGCTTGTTCTTGAGGTGCACGACGGTGTCCACGGTGTGGAGCGCGGGCTCGGTGAGGATCATGTCCGCGCCCTCCTCGACCATCTGCCGCGCGAGGTGGACAGCCTGCTCGGGCTGGCGGGGGCTGATCTGGAAGGCCCGCGCTCCCGAGCGGGGGACGGCCTCCATGGTGGCCCGGTACCCCTCGTAGAGCGAGGACTCGAAGATCAGATGCGGCATGATCGCCACGTCCTTGTGCCCGGCGGCGTCAAGAGCCTCGCGAACCGCGCGCACGGAGCCGGGGATCATCGCGGCCGGGCCGACGATGTCCGCGCCGGCATCGGCCTGCATCACTGCTTGGGCGGCCATGACTTCGGTCGTCTCCTCCAGGTCCATGGCGCCACGTCCGTCTGCGAGCCAGCACTCGCCAGAGTCGCTGTGCGAGCACACGCAAGTCTCCGTCATCACAGCAACGCTGGGTGCGGCCTTCTTCGCCGCCCGAATCGAACGGGCCATCAGTCCCGTGGGGGCCGCGCCCTGGGAGGCGCGAGCGTCCCTGACGCGAGACCCAGCGAAGATCTTCACCGACTTCACGCCGAAGGACTCCAGGGTCCTGATAGTGCCCGGAACCTCCCGCACGGTGAGGGTCGGCATAGGGCGGGGCGCGTCGTCGTCGTCCTCGCGCATGAGGAAGACCATGGTCAGGTCGTCCGGGGCGAGTCCGGGGCCGCCGAGGAAGTTCCGTACGGCTAAGCGGTGGGTGGGCACGTGCTCCTCCTGCAAGGCCAAGTTGGATGACTGCGTGGGGGGCCTGGGGTCCGCCCCGGCCGGATCACTCGCTTCGGGGGAGTGTCGAAGCGAGTGCACGCCACGGCCGGGGCGGACGATCTGGGGATACCGCTCTACCTGAGCAGCTAGGCGGATGCGTCGAGTGGTTCAGCGGCGTCCGAGTCGCCCTGGTCGCCCCCACCCCCGGCCGGGGTCTCGCCCGGCTGCTCGGCGCTCTCGGTGTCGCTCTCGATGGCCTCCGGCTCGTCTGTCTCATTCATCTCGGTGATCGCGGGCATCGCGACCTCCTTCCTGTCGTCGACCCCGGACCCTGCTGGGCGCGGGGGGTGCCCGTCCGTCGCCACGGACTGGGCTCCGCCATCGGTTGAACAGCCGGCCGTGATGGAGTACCGGCGCCCCGGGTGGTCCCCGCCGATGGCGGAAGTCCGTTAAGAGCCACCCCGCTCGCCGGGCCCCGGAATGGGCCCGTGCGTAGAGGTCGCTTCGCTCTGCTGCCACCTGTTGAAATCCACCGCGAGACGCTGGAGCGAGCGCTTGGCGTACTCCGGCGCGTCCCACTCCGGCGGGCGTGCCGCCCCAACCATTAGGCGTGCTCCGTCCAGCCGCCGATGCAATTCACGCTGCGTCACGTGCCGACACCACTGCCTTTGAAGCCACCAGCAGGCACTCCAGAACTGATCGCGGAGAGTCGGCTTGGGAGGGTGCATAATCCGCTGCATGTTGCGCTCGTAGTTTGAGAGCACCGGCCTGTTGTGGAATGGGCTCCTCATCGGCCCGTTACCTCGGGGGGCACGAGGCGAGGGCCAGGGCAACGAGCACACCCATCGCGGCCAGGTACGTATACAGAGCGTGGATCGCGACCGGGTGTTTCTGGTGGATCACCTTCAGAGCGGCGAGCCCCGTCTTGCCGCCCGCCGACGCCCGGAACCCGAAGGCGGAGATCGTCAGGTACGTGCCCTCGGGAGGCATGTCCGCGCCGCCCACCTCCTCGACCATGGCGTCAACGGCGCTGTAGGGCTCGAAGCGCCTCTGCGTGGCCAGATAGGTGCGGATGCGGCGCAGGCTCCAGAAATCCGGCATAACTAACTCTTCCTTTCCGTGGGGTGCGGGGATCTTGCGCGGAGGGCCCAGGACAGGCCGATGACCGCCTCTTAGGAATGGGCCGGTTCCCTCGTCTCTGCCGTGGAGGTGCCCCAGCCCTCACGGGTCAATAGGGCCAAGAGATCGCGGGTCGTCTGGGCGGCGCTCCTGGCGCTCTTCCGGGACGGCCGGCACTCCTCGCTGGCCACGGCTCGCGCGCGGCTGACCATCTCGCGAACCACGATTCGCCCCATGTCCAACCGCTCTTCGGCCTCCTGGGCGAGGGCCGAGAGGTACCCCTGAAGCGTGAGGATGGTGGCGTCGAGTTCGCCATCCTCGGCCTGGTCCAGGTAGGTGCTGAGCACGTAGTCCGCGGTCTGCTGGATGGCCTCGACAGTGATGCGGACAGGCCCGTCCCCGGACTCCTCGACTTGCTGCCTTCGCATGGCATTGAGGAACCGCCCGAGAAGGTCCGTCTCCGGCCCGACGCCCTCGGATGCGGCGAATCCCCGTTCAGGAAGGCGGTGTGTCCAGGATGAGCCCCGCTCGCGGCTCTCGACCTGGCCGGGCAGCCCGAGGGCGCGAGGTACGACGCAGAACGCTGTACGTCGCTTGGCATGTTTGGCCATCAGGCGGGCCTACCTTCGCGAAGCTCCGCCCATACGACCTTTCCCCACGGCTTTCGGTCGTAGCCCCAACGCCAGCTCATCGCATCCACCAGAAGCAGGCCGCGGCCGCCCTCCTGGCCATCGCCGGGGTACTTCAGCTCGGGCGTGAGACGGGACTTGTCGCTGACGCCGATCCGGACCACGCCGCGGCTCACCTGATGAATGCCGACGCGAACCAATCGGCATGAGGTGTGCTTAACAGCGTTGGCGACGAGTTCGGAGACGATGTACGTCCCAACGTCGACCAACTCGTCCGCGCCCCAGGCATTGAGGGCGGAAGAAACGAGCATGCGGGCACGGCGGGCGGACTCCGGCTCGCACGGCCAGGTCTCGGTGTAACCGGGGGCACCTGTCCCAGTCGGTCGGGCGGCTGTCATGGTCACGGGGCTTCCCTCCGGGGTGGAGCGGCCGGCCTTGAAGGGGGGAGGCCGGCCGCTCTCCTCCATGCAGCGAGCACCATGGGTGGCGCCTCTTCGCTGCGGCGGTGGTGGCGAGAGACCAGTGCACCGCCGAGGCTTTGTCTTCGACAGGTGATTTCTCCAGATGCCGAAGGGGTGACCCCGGTGATTTTTACCTTCGGGGTGTCGCCCGTGGCGGCCTCGCCGCTACCTTGCGGTTGTGGGAGAGAACCGCAAGCTCGCTGCGGCTATGGACGACTGCCGGATAGGGCAGGCGGAGTTAGCCCGACGCATCAACACGGAGATCGGGGCCCTGACGGGGCAAGAAGGCCACGTCACTGACCGAGACATCCGAAGGTGGTTGGACGGCAAGACCCAATGGCCGCAGGCCAAGCAGCGGTTGTGTGTCGAGAAGGTACTCGGTCGTTCAGCCATCGACCTGGGCTTCGTCCCCCGGTCCAAGAAGGCAGCACAAGCACCACCGGAGGACCCGATGTACCGCCGTACTCTCTTCGCCGCCGCCACCGGAACCGCTGTCGCACTCACAACGGGCGCCGCGCGCCCCCGCCTCGGCCAGAGCGACGTGAACCGCTTCCATGCCGAGTACGCCGAGATCGTTGCGGATGACCAAGCGCTCGGCGGCGCTCAGCAAGTTGAGAACCACGCCGTAGAACTGGCCATGCGAATCAAGTCGTCACTGGCCGCGGGAGGCGCCTCCGCCTGGGTGCGGACGAAGCTCTACTGCCTGGCCTCGGACGTCACATGCTCGGCGGCCTTCGCCGCCATCGACGCTCAAGCCCGCACCCGTGCCCGCAACCACCTGGACACCGCCGTCACGTTCGCCGGCCTGTCGGGCGACAGCGAGACGCAGTACCACGTGTGGAATCACCTTGCGATGGTGGCCGGACAGCGTAAGGACTACGCCGAAGTCTCGGCGGCAGCAGACGCGGCAAAGAGCTTGGCCATCGCGAAGAAGGACCCGCTGTACGCCTCACTGGCACACATGCGCAATGCCCACGCCTACGCAGGAAGCCGCGAGCGCAGCACCGCCCTCAGGGCCCTCGCAGCCGCTGAACGCTCGTTCGGCCGCCACATGGACGTGGAGCGACCTCCCTGGATCACGTTCTACGACGAGGCCGAACTCGACGGCCTCACGTCGATCGTGTGGCTCCGCCTTGGTGAACCCGAGCGTGCGGAGTACCACTTGCACCGTGCTCTGGGCGCCATCCGTCCGGATCTCCTCCGGAACCGGACCTATTACACCGCGCACTTGTCCCTGGCGCAGGCCAAGCAAGGTGACCTGGAGCAGGCTTGCAGCACGGCAAACCGAGCTGCTGGCCTCCTGACCAAGGTTCGCGGATCGAAGCGCACGACCGACACCCTGGCGGACGTGCGAAAGCTCGTGGTGTCGTCGGGGACAAGGGAGCCCAGTGTTCTGGACTGGGCAGAGAGGGCACAGACATGGATCTGAAGACCTACGCGCACAAGGACGCTGCCGATATCCGGGAGATGCTCCTCGACATGCACGACGCTGTCTACGACGGCGGCGAGGACCGCTTTCACGAGAGGGAACGCTTCGCCTGGTTTGTGGACCACTGGAGCAGTAAGGAGAGCTGGTCATGCGTCGTGGGGTTCGACAAGGGGGCACCTACAGGCTTCGCCTATGGCGCGGCGTTCGAACCCGGCGGGTGGTGGAAGGGATCGGAACGCCCCGAGTCCGTCCCGTCCGAGGCGACGGTCTTCGCTCTGTCGGAGTTGATGGTGATGGAGAAGTGGCGCAAGACCGGTGTCTCCACGAAGCTCCATGAGGCGCTGGTGGACAGCCGCGGCGATGACTTCGCGACGCTCCTGGTCGACACGACGCATCCGAAGGTGCAGGCCCTCTACGAGTCCTGGAAATACGAAAAGGTAGGCGAACAGAAGCCCTTTGAGGATTCGCCCGTATTCACGATCATGGTAAAGCGGCTCGCAGCCTCTGGCCTAAGTCACAGGTAGCCCATAGTCGGACACAGCTCATCGGCCCCGCTCCTTCTGGAGGCGGGGCCGATGCCATGAGGGCTGGTTGGCGAGGTACAGAGAACCCCCGCACAATTAATGTAGTCGTGATTCACCAGGATGTGTCATGGCTGCACAGCGAAGAGTGGCCCACCTCACCTAATTCATTCATTAATCGGCAGCTCACAGCAGCCCAACACCCGCGAAACGCCCGTACGCCCCGTGGCCGGCCCCAAAAGTGGCCCCAGGTCCGCGCGGAGTAGGTCAGGCTCCAAGGCCGGCAGGCGCCCCCCTGGGATGTTTCATACCCGTACATGATTTAAGGAAGGCACCCCCGGTGGGTCCTCTTTGAATGAATGAAGGCATTACCCCCGTCATGTGTGGGATAGATCACGCGATTGATTCATTCACGAGAGACGCCCGGGAGATCTCCCGCGCCATGAATGCCGAACCTTCCTCGGTTGCAATGAGTGAATAATTACCCTCCCATGATCACGCGCAGTAGATCTTTATGTAGACCCGCGTGACGGTAATCACTCATTCGCCTATTGACTTATTCATTGACGCCATGCAACGCGCGTCTTCCTATGAAACCTTAGGCCGCCTCTCCTTACGACTAGTGGAATCCAAAAGTTGATGTGCGAGGCGAAGTCGCGTAATGTCTTCCATGTCGAAAGGCGCCGCCCCAAAGGGCCGACCCCAGTACCACCCGCTGAGCGGGGATGTGGAAGGGGGAGATCAGGCAGAGGGGATCAGGAGCCGCGACAGGAACAGCCCCAAAGGGCTGAACCCAAACCGACATGCACTAGTGATGAGTGTCTATGTGAGTCCGTCTCAGGGCGATAGGCAGACCAGCTAGGAACAGACCATAAGTCTCGCCCTCCCAAACCAGGGAGGGATGCACCCATGAAGGCCCGAAGCAATACCCACACCTAACGGTGTCAGGCGCTAGACGGAGTACCGGGAGTGGAGAGAGAACCGAGTGCGGGAAATGACCGGCCCGCCATGGATAGGTCATGCAGTACAGGACGACATGGCGCGTCCGGTGCCCAGCGTCAAAGCCTAGAGCGACGATGCGCGGGGTTGCCCTAAGTGCCTGAGTCCGGCGTCCTAGCCCCTCTATGGGTGGGCTGTCAGTTCGAGCCTGACCTAGGACACGACGGCACGCAAAGAGTGCCGACCCATACCCAAAAAGTTGATGTGCGATGTAATGGAGGTGTGTCCATGGACACCATGACCCTGATTGAGCAGTACCGCGCGATCGTGAATGACGGCGGCCTGACCTTTTCTCCAATTCTTCCCGCTCCTGTCGGCGGTTTCATGGTCAGCATCGCGGGAAGCGAGCGCACCATACCGGTCGGATCATTCAATCCTGAGACGCTTTCTCAGTACGTGGCCGACTATGCGCCCCGTGTGGCCAGTCAGAGGCTTTTCTACGGCGCTTGGGTCGATGGCGGCCTGGTCTATCTAGACCTTTCCATGAACATCAAGGACCGGGCTGAGGCGGAAGCGATGGGACGCCTCGAATCTCAGCTCGCCATCTATGACGTGGCGAACGCAGAAGTGATTTCTCTGTGACGCGAGATGAACACGCTGAGGAATATCTAAAGGGGAAAAAGTGACCAGCGAAGAACTGATCGAGCATGCTAAAGAAGCCGCGACGATGGTCAAGTGGGAACTCCGATTTTATGGGGATGGCCCTGAATCGGACGCTATAGACCTGGTCATAGCCGCGCTGCGTAAGCGACTGGAAGACCCCGAATCCACGATGGACGACGTGGCAAAAAGCCAGGGAACCTCGCTCGATGAAATGCGCACCTGGTGGCATTGGAACGTTTGACACGCTTTGGTCGGACCCCGCCCGCCGGGGCCCGGTCATGGCCTGTCAGGCATGGCAGCCGATACACCCACAGCACATTTGGAGGACATCACCGTGAGCTTTTATGACGACGGCGCAGCCGCGATGAACATGACCCGCGCTTCCTGGGCGCTGGCTGCCCTCGAAGCCTTTGGCGACCATACCGGACAGCGCGAATACTTCACCGGCACATTGGCCGTGGCCCCGGAAATTATCCATGAAGTAGCTGGTGACCTGGTCGCAAACATTTTCCACCTGGCGCGCATGAATGACCTAGACCCCCAATCGATCATTGCTGCGGCTGAACTGCACTTTGAGGAAGAAATGCGCGAGGAGGCCGAGGAGGCTATCGAGGAAGCGGTGGAAGAAGTCATCACAGAGGCAGCCACCGGGATTGAAGTCGCCGACGGAATCAGCCAGCTTGAGGACTTCCTGAAGGTGCAGGCCAAGTAATGACGAATGAGCACGTGTGCTCTGAAGACCGCTTCGAGGAACTTGTTGGCGTGGCTATTAGGCGCATACGCAAGCATGAGAACGATTGGCTCCGCCTGCTTCGTGCAGAGGTCCCCTCGTACGACCCGGAAGAGAACCTGGCCGACGACGGCGAGGACACCGACAGCATGGACTACATCCAGAACGAGCAGGCGCACGACGCTCAACTCCTGCTGCGTGAACTCCTGAAGGAGTTTGAGGGGGTGTCCGCGTGAAGGCGGTGGACACCTACTTCCCGGAGGAGCAGCCGGACGGCACCGTGCGCGAATTCTGGGTGCGTGCCGGGGGTTACATACGGCACACCCTCGAAATCCAGGGTGACCGCGATGGCCTCGAACTCGTATGGGTCACCGACTCCCAGGGGGGCGGCGCACACATCGAGTCCCGAGCATCCCTAGAGATCACGCCGGACGACGCCCGAAAGATGATCGACACGCTTCGGCGACTGATAAAGACCCCGCGCTGACGCGCTTTGCCTTGGGCCGCCTGACATTCGTAGGCGGCCCTTTGCATGGCCTGTCAGATCTGACAGCCGACTATCACGAGGAGGGTAAGACCGTGCTCACGCGTTACCGCTGTGACCGCTACAAGTCCATTGAAAAGTCCTTCGCCCGGGACATTGAGGGTGCGAACTCGCGAATGCTGCATCACCCGAACGACATCGTTGCAAAGGCGAGTTACACCATGTCGCGTGGCGCCAAGTATCGCGTTGCGCGTGCCCTCAACAGTCACATGGACTACTGCAAGCTCTGCCGATAGTGCGGAACGGAGATCAACAGATGACAGAGAAGATGCGGCACGTCATAGGTCGCACAGTGTTCACGTGGGACGGCGGCGCACAGGTGGCCATTTGGTACCCATGGCAACCCAAGTACGGCAACCCCGTCCGCCCTCTTTTTAGTGCCACTTACGCGACTGAGCATGGACACGGACCGGTCTTCCAGTTCAGGACACAGCAGGACTTCGCGGAGTTCTGTGAGGCGCACGGCGCTGCCCGCCCGTACCTGATCGAAGACCCCAAGACCGACAGAGAGCAGGAGTAACCCCGCTATGTCAAAGATCATCATTCGGGCCGGACAGTGGGAAGAGGACCGGAGCCGAGTCCGCGTCCGTATCTGGCACGAAAACGAGGAACAGCCCTTCGTGGATCTCGTTATGGGCGAGTGGCGTCACCGCCTCTACAGAGAGATGCCCGCTCTGACGCTCTCGTTCCTCGCTGAAGAGTACGGCGTGACCAAACCCCCGAAGATCTATCGCAAGGACTACCACAACGAGTACAACCCGTTTCTCTACGACCTGGTTGGGGAGGGCGAGAAGTGAAGGGCTGGAGGTACGAAGTCCAAGTCTGTGAGAGGGGTGGGGGAGACCCGACTGACCACGACGGTGAATGCGGACCCTGGACGCGCAAATCGATGCACTGGAACTACGACTGGTTCGAAGCATTCGAGAAGGCCACGCTCCACGACCACGCGCTCGTGGAAGCGATTCCGGTTGGGCTCGACCCCGGGTGGAAGCCCCACGTCACCTTCGAGCACGTCCGAGGAGGAGGGCAGTGCAAGGGCTGCTGGCAGAAGTACCTCAACACGCAGGCCCAGCACGCAGCTTCGGAACCTTGCGGCCAGTGCCAGCCGTGTGCTGACGTCCAGAAGCGTCGCGGCCCGCTGACCCGCACGCCGTTCGGCAAGGAGTTCATGTGTGACGACTGCCGAGCCTTGTTCCGGCGGCTGCACGTGCAGCAGAACCGGGAGCCGGACAAGCGGCTGTACCGAACCGCCCTGGAAGTCGCCCGTGAGGATGCGGGCGGAGGGGCGGGCTGATGGGGAAGGGCTCGACCAAAAGCGAGGTACGGCACTTCCAGCAGCTCGATGACGGGCGCACTGGGTGCTGGATCTCCGGATGCGGCCAACCCGCAACGCGGTGGATCGACATGGAGCGGTATGGCATCCGCCGCTGGCTGAGTACGGCGTACTGCGGCAGCCACGGCGACGACGAGTTCAAGGATTCGCACCACACCCACCGCGTGCGACAGATCAAGGAAGGCAACAGCAAGTGACCACCCCAACCCGATGGATCGCCACCTTTGACGAGGTGGTGGGACAGCTCGACATCTACAGCTCGAACGGCCCCGGGCCCATGTACACCTGGCGTCGCCGCCAGGACCTGACCCACGCAATCCAGACGCTCATCCTGTGGAGCTGGGAACACCCCCGCAACGGATGGCGCACCGCCCCGCAGTGGGACCGGTTGGGCGAGTCCGCCGTCCTGGTGGCCAACGCCTGGCCGATCCGAATCAGCGTGGAGGACCGATGAGCCGCATGAAGAGGTACGCCGAGGACGTGCGAGAGGTCCAGGAGGCAGCCGGCCTGGCTGGGCTGCGTGACACCCCACTGGCCTGCTTGAAGGCGCTACGGGAGACGTTCGAGCTGTGTGGAACGCTTGCCCAGCATTACCACGACCCGCTAGCCGTCTCTGCACGCTTGACGCATGAGGCTGCCCTCTTCTACACCGTGGCGGTGGCAGCTGCCCCCCGCGCGGCACGAGTGGCGGTGGCCGCCTGATGCGGAAGACCCTCACGTCAGGGCTTCAGGTGAAGCCGCTAGGACGGTGCACGGCTGGCTTCTGCTCGGAGCCCGCGACCGTGGTCGCCACCTTCGTCTCGCGGCACTCCACCGCCCCGCAAGACCCCCTCGGTTACTGCGCAGGGCATGTTGAGCGCCGGTTCGTGGACGACGAGACCTATGACCGGCGCCACCAGGACTATCCGGGCGTCGTCGGCAGCTCCGTCTACCGGCGGAGTGATTACGAGATCCGGGAGCCCAACGAAACCGAGGCAGCCGAACTCGCGTGGGAGCAGGGCGCCGAGGAGCGGTGGAAGGCCGAAGGCCGGATCGGCGAGTACCGCCGGATAGCCGAGCTGCACGCCGCTGACACCGTCGACGGGATGCTCGTGGACGCCTGGACAGCAGGGGCGTGCGTCGCCCTTCACGACGCGCTGAGCGACAGGAACCGAGGACGCTGGCTCGCCATGACCACTGCGCAGCAGTGCGAGGTCGCGGTCCAGCTCACGATGGGCGGCCGGTGATGGGCGAGTCCTACACCTACCACTGGGCCGTGGCCGAGTGGCCCGACGAGAACAACCAGCCCCGCATCCAGGTGACCCGAACCACCAAGGGCCGAGACGCGGCCATCGAAGCAGGGTGGGCCTGGGCCCACAGAAACCTCGCTCCCGCAACGCTCAAGCACACGAACGTCCGCTACCTCGGTCGATCCGAGACCTACACCAAGTACTGAAAGAGAGCCCAGACATGGCCACCCCCAAGAACGACGCCCAGTGGGCCCAACTCGCCGATGCCCTGAACGCCCTGGAGGACGCGGGGGTCAGCGTCCAATTCGGGGACCGCAAGGGGCCCGAGACCGACTGGTTGACCGCGCCGTACGTCTACGCGGGCAACTGGCACGGCGGGACCAGCGTCGCCTGGGACCGCACGGACAGCCGCTGGACAGTCGAGCAGCGGTAAGCAACAAACGCAACCGAACAGCACCACCAGACGAGCGGCCATCAACCGATGGGCCGCTTTCTTCATGCCCGCCCCAAGGCGGGCGCCTTTGGTGAGGGCCAGGCCAGTCGGCCTGGCCCTTCGCCATGGGTGACCAAGCGAAGGGAGAGACACATGACCGTGCTCTGCATGGGATGCAAGAAGAAGGGGCAGCCCGAGGACCGCGCTGCCACAACGGTGATCGTTGCTGGACGACAGGTTTGGGACGTGTGCGCCGAGCACGCCGAGCGATTCGGGGCCCAGCTCGCCGACGTGTTCGGCAGCGACGGCCTGGAGGCGATGGTCGAGTCCAAGGGCAGCGCCGTCATCACGGGCACGATCCCCGGATACGACGCCGACGCCGCCCGGCTGGCGCTGGAAAACAGCGGCTACCGCATCGTCGGCCACGTCCAGGAGGACACCGCCCTGATCATCTGCGGCATCCGTCCGGCCCCGCACAAGGTGAAGGAGGCGGGGGAGGCCGCCACCCCTTGCCTCGACGCCACGCGGGCCGGCGCCTTCCGTGAGGCGGTGACCTCCGGTCAGTGGATCGGCGAGGACCCGCTTCCGGCGGTGGCACAGAAGAAGACGGCCGAGGACGTACAGGCCCAGGTCGAAGCCGAGGAGAAGTGGCGACTGGAGAAGAACCGCCGCCTGGCCGAGTCCAGCGTCCGGTGGGCCGAGGAACGCCGGGAGAAGGAACAGCAGGAGATTCGCCGCATCGCCAAGCAGTCCCAGCCGCCCCAGATGACCGAGGCCCAGCAGATCCGCGCCTGGGCCAAAGCGCAGGGATTCAAGGTCAGCGACAAGGGCGTCATCCCCAGTGCCATCCGGGAGGCGTACCGCCACGCCCACGCCGGTCAGGAATCCCTCGCCATGGACGTGGCCTCGTGACCGATCCGCAGCAGATGAGCACCTGCGCCGTCTGTAGCGATGACCTGGAGGAGCTGGCAGATGAAGGCATCCCGTACGGCGACTGCCCGGTCTGCGGCCGACTCGTCTGCGAGAACTGCGAAGCCGGATACGACCCCACGACCGGCCAGTTCGTATGCCCCAATCACGCGAGCGACCCCCTGGCCGCTCACTGCACCGAATAAGAGGACCACCATGTTCGACACCATGAAGTTCGGGCCCATCGGGGAAGCGGTCGAAGCGATCATGCCCCAGACAGAGGCCGATCCCATAGGCATCTACGCCTCGACTCTCAGCCTGTTCTCCGCAGCGATCAACGGATTCGTGCGCACCGATGAGGGGCGCCCCGTCTGCGTCTGGACTGTGCTCGCCGGCCGCTCTGGCATCGGATGCAAAGGAACCGCCTACCGGGCGTCCCGCGCCCTGCTGGGACCCAGCTTCGAGGGCTTTTTCTCCACACGGGTGCTGAACGGCATCTCGTCCGGCCCATCCCTGGTCGGCAACCTGTATGGCATCGAGCTGGCCTCCATGGGCAGTGAAGGCGGCCCGGACGGACGGGCCTGCATCGTGGAAGAGGAATGGGCGGAGGTCCTGAAGCGCGCCAAGCGCTGCCCCACCTTCGACCAGAAGCTCCGCACGGCCTGGGACGGCAACGAGATCTCCAACCGCACCAAGGGCAAGGACGGTACCGGCGACGTCCAAAAGGTCGAAGCGCCCCTGCTGGGCTTCACCGTCCACGTGACCCCCGGTGAGTGGGCCAAGTACGTCAGCAGCAGCGCGGCCCTGGGCGGCTCCTACAACCGGCTACTCCCTGTCCTCGTCGAGCAGAGCAAGATGCTGCCGTACGGCAAGCGTGCTCCGATTCGGGCGGACAAGCGGCTGGCCGAGGCATACAGGTGGGCGAAGGACAAGCCCCGCGAGATCGCGCTCGCCAAGGAGGCGCACAAAGCGTACGACGAGATCCGGGCCTACATGATCGGCAAGATGGCCAGCACCCCTGAACACGTCGGCGTGTACTTCGAGCGCACCGCGGAGCAGGTCTTCCGGGTCGCCGCCGTGCTCGCGGCCTCGGAGATGAAGACACGGATCTCGAAGAAGGCCCTCATGGCGGCCTGGGCCTTCGTCCAGTACTCGATCAACTCGGTGGAGAAGCTGGTCACCGAGAACCACAGCGGCACCCAGAGCAAGGTGAAGAGCCTCCCGGACGTGATCCGTGAAACGCTCAAGCGCCACGGCGGCGAGGCAACCTCCACCCTGTTGCTCCGGTCCCTCCAGGCCCGCACGAACGCCCAGGGCCTCCGCGAGACGGTGGACCAGCTCGATGACGTCGAGTACTACCGGGGCAAGTCTTCCACTGCGGGCCCGAAGCCGACGATCTACCGGCTGCTGGTGGACGGCGCGCAGAAGAAGCCGGAGCGGGAGCAGGCGCCGGTCCTCGCCCTGGTTGAGCCGCCCAAGGCCGCTCCGGCTGCGGAGGAGAAGCCGCCCGCGAAGAAGATCGTCATCCCGCAGCCCCAGCAGGCGCCGGCCCCGAGTAATCCGTTCGCCGCCTGCCTGTGAGGCACCACCTCCGCAGACGGCCGGAAGGCCGGCATCAGTGCCGCTCGTGTCGAGCCGCCTTCCTCACCAGGGAGGCGGCTGACCGCTCCAGCTTCCCGTGCCCCGGCTACCCGCTGGTGCACGGGCCCCTGGGCCGACGAGAGCACATCGTCTTTCCCACCTGGTCACGGCTGCGTGGTTGCGAGGCATGGGGATGCCCAGACCCGGACCCCACGCACGACTTCCACGGCCCTGACCCCTACTGCGACGAAGCAACATGTCGCACCTGCCTCCATGACTGCGACTGCGACGTGTGCGAGGTGCGCGTTCAGGCACCTGGCCTCTGCGTGCTGGTCGACAGCCGCGAGCCCGAAATCGCGAAGGAGATGAATGAATTGATCTACGAAGAGGTGCCGGTTTCCAGCGCCAAGCAAGGGGCCCGAGTACGGGCCAAGGGTAAGGACACGCGCGGATACACCAAGACCCTGGAGGGCACGCTGCTGCGTGCACCCAAAGACACCCGAGCGCAGCGCGACGGGCGGTCGGTAAAGGTCTGGCGGATCTACGTCGGGCAGCCTGGCGAGCAGCCCTGCAACTCGAACACCTTGGCACTGCTCCCGGACGAGACGCTGGAACAAGAAGGCCCCGAGGTGGAAGTCGAGGAGACCTTGCACTTCAAGCTGAACGAAGCACAAATCGGGGAGCTGGCGGCGGGGTACCGCATCCGGGTCACCGGACGGGAGCCGCGGGGCCGCACCGTTACCCGAGAAGGCGTCCTGTTGGCCGATCCGGAGCGGGACGCCACCCGATGGGACGGAGAACCAGCAGACGTGTGGCGGCTCCATCTTGGCCAGCCCGGTGAAGAGGCTGAGCACCGCCACCTTCTGACCGTGCGCCTGGACGACACGGTAGAGATCATCAACGAGCCCGACCCTGCGGCGGCCGAAGAGGAAGACAGCTCCCGCGCGGCCAGGGAGGCTGAGCCGGCCGCGCTGTCAGCGCCTGTCGTTACCCTTCCGGTGAAGGACCAGGGCCTGGGGAAACCGATTCGCCACGTAGTCACGAACGAGGTCGTAGGGCACCTGCGTGAACCTCGCGGCGGTGAGTCCTGGAAGTGGACTCCGATTGAGAAAGTAGAGCAGCGATGAGCAGCGACACCGGCGACATCAAGAAGAACGCCGAGCAGTGGGCCCGGGATCTCGCACGCTCCGCCGACGTCGAGTATGTGCCTCTTGTTCAGGTGGACATCGACGGCGAGCTGACCAAGTTGTCCTACCTCTTCGAGCGGATGAGTGAATTTGCAGCCTGCAAGGTCGCCATGCGGCTGATCCGGGACGGCAACAGCGTCGAGCTGCGGGTGCATGCCGAGAACTGGATCGCTCTCGAAGTGAATCTCCCCCTCAGCACGTTCGCTCTGGTTCAGGGACTTGAGGGCCAGGAGGACGAAGCATGATCCAGAGGTTCGACCTGGCATGCCTCGACGCCCGTCATGGCGGCTGCTCCGGTGAGATCATCTTCCGCGAGCCCGTGACCGGGCGGGGGCCGGCGCTTCTGCGGTGCGACCACCATCAGGCGTTGGCGGCCGAGAGGGCCGAGAAGCAGCGGCCGGTGTGACACCGAACGACATGCCACAGAAGCGGCCAGCGCGATTCGTGCAGGGCCGCTTTTCTGCTCTCGCGAGCAGGTGGAGATACGGAGTGTGGACAGAGCCTGTCCCCCCGACTGTGAACGCGTCCGACTGAGAGTCGGCGGCTCGGCCGGTCCCTCCCCGCCCATGAGGCGGGGAGGGGCCTCTCCTTTTTCACTTAAAAATGACATGGACACGCCCGGAATGATTCATTCATTCACGGACGGTGTGGGCATCCCCTACCGCGCGAGGCTCGCGCTCCCGCTGAGCGAGCTGCACATGGATCGCGGCCATCTCGTCGTAGGGCGACGTCTTGTACAGGGCCTCGCTGGTCTTGCCGTTCTCGACACGCTGCGCCATTTCGCCAGCACCCAGCAGTGCCGCGACGACGGCCGCCAGGCCGTACCAGTCGATGCCGGGCCACCGGGTGACCAGTAGCGGAACGAGTGCCGCCAGTGCGGCCAGGATGCGGACGGAGTGGGTACGCAGGAATTCCATGGTGCTCCTTACTTGGCCTGGTGGCCGGGGTCAGGGGTCTGGGAGGTCATGGCCGCCGGGACCGCCGGTGTCACGGGGGTAGCCGGGGATGTGGGCGGCTTCGAGGGATCGCTCGGCTTGTCCGGCTTCGACACGTCGGCCGGCTCGGTGGTCGGCTGCGGACTCGGCTTCTTGGCCCCGCAGCAGTCACAGGTGCACTGGCACTTGAAGATCACGGTCACGGGCTTCTTCTCACGCTCAAGCGCCTTCGGCTTCACCGTGGGGGTCACGGCGACTGGCCTGGGCGCCGCATGGCGCGGGCCGGCGGCCATGGGTGCTCGCTTCGGTGCCGTCCCCGTGACGCGGATCTGCTGGCCAGCCTGGATCACGTTGGGGTCTGTGATCGAGGGGTTGCGCGCCAGCAGCGCGGTGAGGGACTGCCCGAAGGAGCGGGCGATGCCGCTGAGGCTGTCGCCCTTCTGCACGGTGTAGAAGTCGCCGGTCGTGGCCGGTGCCGGGGTGGTCGGCTTGCTCGGTTCGGGTGTCGGCTTCACCGGGGGGACCGTGGGCTTGTCCGGCCTCGTCGGCGCGACGGGAACAGTGATCTCCTGCCCCTCGTCCACCCGGTCGGGGTTCTTGATCTGAGGGTTGGCTGCCAGGAGCGAAGCGAGTGAAACGCCCAGGAGGGCCGCGATACCGCCGAGAGTCTGACCGGCCTTGATCCGGTACTTGCCCGTGGGGCCGCCCGAGCTGGTGGCCGGTGCCGATGCGGCGGCCGCATAGGTGTAACCCGCGACGCCCTTCTTGGAGGGGTCCGCAGTGGTGATGCCCTCGGCGTACTCGGGGTAGCCGTAGCCGTGGACGTAGGCGTCGCGGCGGAGCCGCTGGCGCTTCATGACCTTGTTGCCGTTGGCGTCGTTGGTGAGGCTGGTGTTGCCCTCCACGCAGTAAATCCAGTCGCGGTCGTAGGCGTAACAGAGACCAGTGTGGGTGCTGCCCGAGGTTCCGTAGATAACCTGACTACCAATGGCCGGGAACTCGCTCCAGCGGCTCCGCCGCTTGAACCACTCCATCGCGGTGAGGACGCTCGCGGTACGCGGGAAAAGGTTGGCTACGTTGGCCTTCATGGCGACCCAGGACACCCAAGTGGCGCACCACGGCCAATAGTTGGACCATTCAAGCCCCGGTACCTGCCCGGAGTACTTCTGATGTCCGGAGGGGCGCTCGCCCGGAGCCCGCTCCGCTTGATAGCCCACCTCCCCAAAGGCTATGGACAGAACCTTGGAAACCTGACTCATGGGCGCCTCCAAAAGGGCATAAAAAAGGGCTGGCCTAAGCCAGCCCACGAATAATTAATTACTTCAGGTCAGTTGTTGTGATGCAGTGCGGCGAGTCGTGACGGGTCGAGGGACGTCAGCACCTCGATGAGCCGCTGATTTTCACGCTCGATGCTCGTGAGTCGCTGCTTGATCTCGGTCAGGTCATCTTGAAGTCGGTCGGCCCGCGCCTTCTGTGCCTCGGCCTCCCCCCTCCAGACCTCAGACGTTTTCGCCTCGTTCGTGGCGCGCAACACCACGTAACCGCCGAGCACGGTGGCAGCGATACCGACCAGGCCGAAGGCGTTGAGGATCATCGTTGTACTCGTCATCCGCCAAGCCCCTTTGCGTCCGGGGCTATCTGGATGGCGCTGAGCGAGTTCATCGACCAGCTCTTGTTCTCCGAGGCCGCCTTGGTCCAGGTGCCTCCGGACCCGGCTGCGGTGGCGTAGAGCAGGTCACCTTCGGCCAGGTAGGCCAGGCCGGAGGTGTTCACGCTCAGATAACTGCCGATGATCTTCGTGTTGTTCAGCGACTTGAGGAGCGGAGTGTTCCCGGTTCCGTCACGCCCGGAGGAGTACACCAGAGTGTCAACCTGGGCGGCCTTCTTGCCGTCCATGGTGGCCGGGGGGCGGAAGGTCAGGTTGGCGTTAAGGAAATAGGTTCCTGATGCCGGGCACCGGAACCTCTTCATGTCCTTCGAGGTCCACCCTTGACGTTCGAAGTCCCATAGGTCCCACTTGAGTTCCAGGCGGCTGGAGAATTCGTCGATGGACTCCAGCCCCTTGACTCTGAAGGCGCTCGGAGTGACGAGTCGGCTGTTGTTCTCGTAAAGATAAGGGTTGAGTTCGGCGGCCGTCACGAGCTGTCGAGAAGGCCACGAGGGGTATGTGAGCATCTAGCCTCCCATGTAAGTTGCCCCCAAATTGAATATTCGGCCGTCTCCAGCGCCGTTGGTCCAGCGCGTGTCAGAGCCCCAGCCGTAAAAGCGGACGTTAAGGGCTTCGCCAGCCTTGAGGTAGACCAGCTCGTTGACCGCGACCGAGCAGTCCATGTTGATCCTCGTGGTGCTGTTCTGGGCGAGGATCTTGGCATCTCCGCTGTCGCCATAGATCTTGAACTGGAATCCGTAAGATGCTGAGTCCACACCGCTGAGGTGCTGCACGGCGCCAGAGAACGTGACCAAGTACAGTCCCGAGTAGAGGACCTTGACGGCCGTTCTCTCGGCGTAGCCGTCACCGAGCCTCTGGATTGCAAACCCAGGGTCGTTCGAGTACATGGTCTTCCACGAGAGGGCTACCTTTTCCTGGCCGGCCGCGACGTTGAAGGAGGTATCGCGGGCGAGGAACCTGGGGCGGTTCTCCAAGTGGATGAAGGCGTCGAAGGTCTGGCTGTTCATCGTGTCTACGCTGACGTAGCTGTCGTCAGACCATGCTGTGAGCGCTGGAGGCGGCGCCGCTGCCTGTGTCCATCCGTTGTCGCTCGGGGTGAGCATGAAAATATTCAGGTCGGCGTCATAGTCGGCGGCAGCGATCCACCAGATTCCGGAAGCACCAGAGTCCAAGTACACCTGGGCTCTCACGAAGGACCCCTTCGTGAAATATTCGGTGACGCTCACCTGAATCGTGCTGTACTGGGAGGCCATCTGGTGTTGGAAGGTGGTATGCCCGATGGTGCCTGAGACGCCCTGGCCGGTCGCGCCGTCGACAGCGATGAAGGCATTCAAATTCTCGCCGACCCCCCGCACCGTGTTGCCGTTTACGGAGGCGTTGAAGGTGACGTGGTAGACGCCATCCTCGGGGATTTTGAAACGGGTGCTGTCAGGGGTGGTGAAGCCGTTGGCGTAGATGCGTTTGGCGTCCCACAAGACATCCCGCTTTTGGCCGGCGTAGAGGGCCTGTCCAGGTATGCCAGAACTGGTGACGACCCCACGCGCCGAGACGTAGGGCATGTTCGCGTAGTACTTCTGCGGTGCGGTCACCCGCTCGTCCATGAGGTCTGGGCCGAGAACTTCACGGGCCGACCACCGCTTGAGGGCGGGTTTAGGGATGGTTCACCTCACTGAAGGTAGGTCGTCTTGCCGAGCACGGACGCGGCGGCGTCACCGAGAATCCATGTCGGATTCCCGTCGCTGCTGCCGGGAATGGTCACCAGGTACATGGCCGCGGCGTCCACCTTGGTGTTGAGCTGGAGGGCCCCGAGCGAAGCGCCGGCCCCCGGCGTGTCAGCCGCGAAGGCGCTGATCTCGTACGAGCCGAACCGGCCCACCACTGCTTCACGCGGAAGGACTCCCTCAGGCCACGCGTAGCTCGACACCTGACGGGACACTGCGAGCGCCACGAAGACGCTGGTGTAGTCCTTGGACGGCATGAGGGGGACCTTGTCCACGTCCTTGTGGAGCTGCATGTCGCTCACGGGGGTCACGGACTGATTGGAGACGTCGCCGTTGCGGTAGAGCAGGTTCATGCAGGCGGCCTGGGGGGAGTCGCCGAGGTCCCACACGACATCGTTCTCCTGGCCGGTGTACGGCCAGCAGACGACTGCGAAGGACACCTCGTCCGTGGAGGGGGAGATGACCTGTGGAAGGTGGCCGCCGGGAGAGAGGAGCTTGGCGAAGCCCTTCATGTTCGCGCAGATGGAGACGACGAAATCGTTGACGCGGGCCTCGGCCGGGACGGGAAGGCCGGCGTAGCGGGTGTCCTTGAAGTTCCCCTTGTTCGAGCCGACGAACGCTGCGAATTCACGGGCCGGTGGGGCAGAGGACACCCACCCCTGCCCGTCCCAGTACTGGCCACGAGGAACGCTTGCCGTCCACTCCGTTCCGGTCCAGTAGTTGACCTTGGGGGCGCCCCAGGCAGCGCCGTCCCAGACCCTCCAGACGTTAGCCATACTGCAACCACACATCCCCGGGCTTGAGTTGGCTTGTGGGGGGCAGGGCGGAAGCAGGCCCGGAGTACACGCGGGCAGATCCAACGTTCGGGGCGATCACGTTGCCGTCTGCCTGGAGAGACCCGGTGATCAGGACGTTGCCGGACTTGCGGACGCGGAAGACGGAGGTGGCCCCGTCTGCGCCACCCTGGACGTTGATGGCGTTGGTGGTCTCGTTGGTGTTTTTCGTGAGGACGACGAGGCCGGTGTTGTTGGTGAACGGCTGGATGTAGAAGGTGCCGTTGCTCCTGAGCTGCGTGCCGACCTCGCCCGCGCGATTCATGCGGATCACGTCGTTGGTGCCGCCTGCTGCCTCGACGTTGAGCCAGGCATCGCCGGGGCCGGTTGCGACGTCGTTCTTGCCGGTCCGTCCCACCGCGGCATCGAACTTGCGATCCGTGTACTCACGATCCTTGTGCGGGTCCACGTCCGTGGTGAGGTGCTTGGCCAGCCGAGAGGACAGGCTCATCTGGATCAGCTCGACCCGCTTTGCCACCGTGCCGGCCTTCGCCCACAGGCGTTCCACTCCGGGAGGGCCGAGGAACGGGAGGATATAGCCGTACTCGTCGGCCGTGAGAGTGCTCTGCTCGATCTGGCTGCCGTTCTCGACGTCGACCAGGTCCATCACCCGGTTCGCGGTGTCCGTGGGGCCGTCCCAGATGGTGACCGGTGCACCGGCTACTCGTCCGCCGTCCACGTCTTCGGCAACGTCGGCGGTGCCGCCGCCAAAGAGGTAACGTTCCATCGTTGGCTCCTTACTCGTTGTAGGCGTTGGTCTCGTAGACGCCGGAGATGACGATCGAAGACTGAGACGGGAAAACCGTCAGGTAGTCCAGGCCCTCGCTCAAGTAGTTCTGGCTCGGGTACGTCATGCGCACGGTCTTGCCCTTGTTGCCACCGTTGGCCATTCCGGTGATCGCCACGAAGTTGGGCATCCCGCCCCGGTAGCCGCCGTTGAGCATGTAGCCCGCGAACGACTGGCCGACCACGCCGTTGAGGTTCTGGGGCAGCGTGAAGCTGAGCGCGCCGTCCTTCGCCCGGATGTCCGTGTTGGACGAGTTGTCGAAGTCGATCGTGAACCAGGCGAGATTCGGGGCGGCCCAGCGCCAACGACCGCGCAGCAAAAGGCCCTTGGGGATGCTGGCGGCGTTGATCAGATCGGGCGTGTAGTTCCAGGACTTACCCAAGGTGCGGGCGACCGCCACGCCGTCGCGGCCCTTATAGATCTCCTCCTGGACGTGGCGGGCGTCGCTGTCGAGATCAAGGGCGAAGGTCCCCTGGGGGAGGAACCGGGTTGAGTCTGCGGCCCACCAGGGGAAGGCCACGTGGTTCGGCGCGTCGAAGGGGGCCCGATCGTAGAGCTGAGGGGTGCCGTTGTCCCTCGGGACGAAGACCTCCCAGATGACCATCTCCCACTGCTGGCCAGCCTCGTGGATCGGCTGCGGCGGAACCGGGTTAGAGGAAGGCTGGCTCTGTCGGACGTCCATGTTCACGGAGCCCTTGGTGTGATCCACTCGGATGACGACCACGTCGCGGCGGTCCTTGGCCTTGTCGAAGTTCTGGCCAATCTCGAATTGACGCGTGCCTTCGAGCTTGTAGTAGAAGCCGCCCACCCAGGCTTCGCCCCCCTGAATTTCCAGGGTGCGGGTGTTCGGCAGGATCTTGGCGTAGAAAGGGAGGGTCGCCGCGTCGGGGGAGACAGCGGTGATGCGGCTCGCTACGCGGTCCCCGCCCCACATGGTTGCCATCTTCTGCCAATCCACCTGGCTTACGGCCTGCCGGCCTCCCTCTCCGCCGTCCTTCTCGAACGGGAAACTTATCTCCGCCACGGGATCACATCCTTGCTTCGAGCTTGCGGAGCTTTTCCCGCATTTCCGATACGTGTTTGTACAAATTCAGAGGTTCCCCGGTCCCCTGCTCACCGATCTTCGGGACGACGCTTTCGGACCGCCCTCCGTCCTCCACCGTGATGTTGACTTCGCGGACGATGTCCTCGTAGACCTCGCCCTCGATGTCCACGGACACGCGGTCACCGACGAAGTAGTCGATTCCGAAACGGCATTGAGGCGTGTCAATGGGATAGATCTGGAAATTGCCGTTCTTCTCCGACTCCTTGAGTACGGCTTCAGCGGCCGTCTTCATCGCGTCCTGGTAGATCTTCAGAGCCTCGGCTTCGTCTTTGGCCCCGGGTGGCAGCGTGAAGCCGCCGTCCTTGGGCTTGTTGAGGACCGGCTTTCCGGCTGCGTCGGTCTTCAGGGGGATGTCGCGGCGGTCGATGAACTGTTCGCTGATCAGGCCCCACTCGCGTTCGTCGTCAGTGAGCCCATCGGGACCGTAGCCCGCCTCCGGGTACTGGCGGATGAACCGGTCTTTGCCCTCGCCCTGCGCCGCGACGATGGCGCGAGTTACGCGAGGTGCTGTCAGGGTGGCGACATATTCACGGAGGTTCCCCAACTCGGGGGAGAAGCGCACACTGTTGGTCTTGTCCTGTGGGAGAAACGTGGTGAGCTTGATCTTCTTGTCATCGGGATGCCACAGGAAGCGGTAACCGATTCCGCCTTCCTTGGTCCACTTCTCTGCGAGCGCGCCCAGGTTGTCGTAGCGAACGGTGCCCGCCACCTTGGCGCCGATCTTCGGCGGTATTCCTGGCTGATCGGCGACCGGAGGCGGAAGCAGGGTGACACCGGGGGCCTTCCGGCCTGGTAGGCCGCGGGCCCCGAAGGCGAGGTCCATCTCAACCCAGAGAGCTTGGCCGGCCTCTTCGCCGATCGGGCGGGCGTCCCGGTCGCGGTCCTTCCACTGCTCGTTCGCGGGGTAGACGCTCATCCCTCCCGTGCCCCAGTTCTTGACGCCGGGGAAGGCGAGGTACTGGTAGGGGAGCTTGTTGTCGCACTTGCCACCCACGTACACCGAGCCCTGATCTGTGTGCTGCTCGACGGTCCAGTACTTCTGGAACTGTTCGATCTGGCCCGAGAAGATCGGCTCGTCATCGCGACCATCCATCCAGACGGCGACCCCGCCGCCCTTCTCCAGCAACTTCGCCTGCGGCGTCTTGTCCTTGACGAGGAGCTGCCAGGTGCCCTGCTGGTTGTAGCGAATGATCAGGTCCAGCTTGATCCAGGTGTCCAGCTCGCCGATCCGATGGATAAGGCCGTCCGCGTCGGGACGGCCACGGACCTCTATTCGGTACCCCAAAGCACCTCCTAGTAGGTCTCGTATCGGGGGGCGATCGTCATGCGCAGCGTTGCGTTCGCGCTGCCCGGAACCAGTTCGATCCCGATCTGGGATCTGCCCGAGGGCAGGGGCCACAGGGACGGCGACGCGTTGAGCAGGGGCCAGTAGTTCTTGCCCTTGTCGTCCAGGAGGGTCTTGCGTCCGGGGCGGGTGTCGATCTTCAAAGTGGTGCCGCCTGGGACGGCGTCCTGTGCTCTGCCGTCGATGCCGAACGAGCGCTTGCCGCAGGTGAACTGGAACCGGCGCACGGGTCCGGTGATCTCCCACACGGGCCAGGCATCCACGTCGCCGGGGTTGGTGACAGGAAAGTCCTTCCGCGACACCAGTCCTTGGCTGATTGAGAGAGGGAAGAGGGACTTCGCGGGCTTCAGGAAAGAAGAGCCCTGGCCGAATGTCCATTCGGCGACATGGAAGTCATCGCCGTAGTACCACGGGTCCATGGCAGTGAGCTGGACGCCGTAGCGAATCCATCGGAAGCCACTGCTGTCTTCTGATTCGTTGCCCTCCAGGCCGCCCTTGTACCAGCACTTCAGGTACCGGGGAGGCAGGCCGCTCTCCTGGATTTTGAGTACACAATGCCCGTTGAGAGGGTTGAGGGCCCGGATAAGTGACTGCTTCAGGCGTCTGACGGTGTACCGGTCGATGCCGTAGAGGAACAACGGGATCATGATCTCTCGCGCGGCGGCCCTTGCGCTGCGGTACATCGACCCGGCGAGGTTCGGGCTTGCGTCGGATCGGATTTCCATAGGGGGCATGTCGAGGCCGGTGGCGCCAGCCTGCATGAAGATGTTGGGCCAGTACCGGCCTCCGAAGCCGGTGAGAGGTATCTCGTCCCCCTCACCGGCACTGCCCGTGATCGATACGTAGGTGTGCCCCCACTTCTTTGGGATTGGAGGGCTGGGGTGATTCTCTGGAGGCATCTCCGGGAGAAAATCCCAGGAAGCCGGAATTGGCATACACACTCCTATGCATCACATGGCGTACATCGCCTCCACGTACTGAAGGCCGCGAATCACGGCCTGAGTGGTGTTCTCGGCCTTGGCTTCGTGGATATGGATCTCGTAGCGTTTCCCGAGGAGATCTCGGGTATCTGCGTCGTTGTAGACGCGTTCACCGCCGCGGAAATCGATCAATTCGGGCCCCTTCTCACCCACGAGGGCGAGGCCAGGAGACGCGTAATTGGTGCCGGTCCAGTAGCCCTTCGAGGGTTTGCTGGCATCGGCCTGCTGCACCCGGCTGATGTCGCCGTACCGGTCCCGGATGTAGTTGATCGAGGCGGCGATGTTCGCCACCGGATCGAAGATGTCCCAGCTCGTACCGGCCTGGTGGTAAGCCCGGAAAGTCGGGTCAATCACCTGGGTCAGACCCTTGGACGGGGTTCCGGCCTTGGCGTTGGAGTCCCAGTTGTTGACAGCCCGGACGTTGCCCCCGGACTCACGGCGAATGATCGTCGCCATGCCGTCAGCCCACTTCGACCCGCTGACCCCGGTCAGCGCCATCGCCTTGGCGATGTACTGGCCGATTGCGGAGTCCACGCCGCCCCCGAGAGAGCCGGTGAACTTCGGGATCGAGCCGGGCCAGGCGTTGAGAACCGGGCCATCCACGGAGGCAGAGCCGCCGCCGGTTGGCCGCAGCGCGGCCGTCGCCGTGCGCCAGTAACCCCGGGTCCGCTTCAGCGAGTTGGACTCGTTTCCGCCGACCGTCTCATCCGCGCCGGTCTTGATGTTGATGTGGCCATCGCCCCGGTACGTCAGCAGGTCACCGGGCTGGGACTGAGCCACCGGGACGTGGCGCATCGCGCCGTTCCAGGCCGCCACCGCCGGCCAGCGATTCCGCGGCGTGCCCTTCGGGCTCCCGCCGTACGCGGCGTTCGCACCCGCGTGGTCCACGACCCACGAGACGAAGTCCGCACACCAGGACTCCAGAGCACCATCGGTGTACTTGGAGCCGCCCACCATCGGGGCTTCCCGCTCGAACTCAGACAGCGCGAGTTTGACGACCGCACCACCACCCGTCGTGTGCTCGTCGACCCACGACGTCCACTTCTCCATCCACGGCCGACCGGCCTGGAAGTCCCGCTTCGCGAGATCTCCGGAGAGGCCGAAGGTGCTCCCGACCGTGTCAAGCATCGGCTGGACGACGTCCTTCCACCCAGCCTTGAACGCGGAGGCGTAGCCGTCGTAGTCGTCGTCCTTGTGCCGCTTCACCCAGTCGCTACCGGACTGCCCGCCGAAGTGGGCCGGCCCGACGATGCCGCCGCCTGCGAAGGCGTTACCGCCCCTGCGGGCCACTGCATTCCAGTGGAGAATCGTTTCTGCACCGAGAGCGCGAACGACCTCCGGGCGAAGGATTCCTTCTCCGGGGCTGAGTACAGCAGGGACAGAGTCCACACCCGGCTGGTAGCCGGGAACGACACCACCACTGGCGAAGGCCAGGGTGCGAAGGGGGGCCTTGGTGCCCGCCAACTTCGCCATCTCGCTCATCATCGAGACTGCGCCGTGGTTGTAGGGCCCGGCCAGTGTGCTCCGGGTCGAGGAGTCCACGTACGACATGGCTGAGCGCCATGTGCTCTCGATTGCCTGACCGGTCTGCCGGAAGAAGCCCGACAGTCCTTGGAGCCCGGATCGCAGACGAGTGAATGAATCGATCACCCGGCCCGAGGCGGAACCGGTGGTGGCCTGGACATCGGACCAGACCCCCTGGTTCGTGGACTGGAACTGTCGGTGTGCCTGGGACAGAGGCCCGCTCAGAGCGCTGCCCTGACGCTGGTAGGCGGGGACGAGCTGGCCGTCGACGGCCGTCGTGACGCGCTGAGAGGTCTGCGCCCAGACTGCGTCGGAGGTTGCGCGGAGCTGCCGCAAGGCGGCCTCGATCGACGTCACTGCGTCAACGATCTGCTTGGCCGCCTCCGTGAACGCCGTGGCGTCGGGGGTAGCGACAGCAGTCGTCGGCTCCTGGGCTGTGCCCGACAAGGAACCCGATTTGGCTCCGGCATTGAGCTGCTGGATGGCGGCGAAGCCGAGGAAGCGGGCCGCTTCCGGCCGCAGCACCGCCTCGCCGGGAGACAGGAGCGCATGGACGCTGTCGTTGCCCGGGGCGTATCCGCCGGGGACGATCCCGCCGTCCGCGAACTTGAACAGCCCTTCGGTGTTCGGCATCGCCTCCTTGGCTCGCGCCCAGAAGTTCTGCCAGACCTCCTCTGCGAACTCAGCTGGGTTGCTGATCAGGTCCTGGACGGTCTGGATCATGTCCCGGACCCCGGCCAGCATCTCCGAGAACGTGGCCTTCATGGCCTCGATGCCTTCCTTCAGCACCGCTGCCGGGCCGTCGGTCGCCACCTTCTCGATCAGGCCGCCGATGGACTTCACGGTCTCCCAGAGGCCGCCCACCCCGTCCTTGATCATCTGCCAGAGGTTTTTCGGGTCCAGCAGGTCGCCGGTGAACTTCGCACCGCGCTGGACGATGTTCCCCTGGCCCTTCCAGATGTCATCCCAGAAGAGCTGACCCGCAGTTGGGGCCACGGCTCCCGCCACCAGACCCAGGATGTTTCCGATGCCTGTCGGGGCGGCCCGAAGCAGGCCCGGTATGCGGTTCGTGGCGAACTCGCGGAGGTTGTCGAAGCGGTTCAAGGCGCCACGGCCAGCCGCGTCGCCGCCGGCCTGCGACCCCCAACGTCCGACGTTGCGGCCTGTCGTGCCGCCGATCGCACGTCCGGCTGCGGCCATCTGAATACCGCCACCGAAGGCGCCCGCCGCCGGGCCGAGGTTGATCGAGTCCCACAGCTCGCCCAGGATCGACATCGGCCAGGGGCCCGACTTTCGGGTCCCCTTTCCTGCCGTCCCCTTCGCGTGGCGGGAGAGGTGGCCCCGGGCCGCCGCCGCGTTCCAGTGGTTGATGGTGTCGGCGCCGAGCGCGTGAGCCACCTCGGGCCGCAGGATGGCCTCGCCGGGGCTCAAGATCGCCGGGTAGTTGTCTACGCCGGGGGCGTAGCCCGGGATGACTCCGCCGAGTGCGTGTTTCTTCGACCTACCGCCGTTGCCCTTGCCATCTCCTCCGCCGAAGCCGGTGAGGCCGTTGACGGCGGCGATCTTCCCTTCGAGCTTTCCGGCCTTGCCCTCCGCCTGGTCAAGGGCGTCGCGGAGCGTGCGGACCTTCGACGTGATGCTGCCGAGGCCCCGCCCGTTGATGTCCTTGATCTTTTCGTTGAGGTCCCGTGCCTGGCTGTATGAGCCCTTGACGGCCGGTGTGAGCGTTGAGGTGAACCGTCCCCGGATCTGGGACAGAGAACGGTCGTTGAGGTCGCCCACTTCGGAGCCGACGTTGGCGATGTGGCGCTTGGCCGTATCCGACTTGTCCTTCAGGTACTCGACCTGTTGGCGGACCATGCCGAGCTTGCCGTCGTTGAGGTCCCGCACCGCGCCGTGCGTCTGTTTCACCTGCTGCTCAGCCGCGTTCGCGGCATCGGCGAAAGAGCGGAACTTCGTGGTGATCTCGGCCAGGCCCGCCGCATTGAGCTGCTGCACGCCCTGACGGACACCGCCGATTCGCTGGTCAGCGTCGCGTGCGCCGGCCTTCACCGAGGCGCCCGTTTCCCCGCCCAGAGACTCAGCGAGGTTGTTGAGCCTCAATTCATTCAATGAGCGGATGGCGGCCTTGACCGTCTGGATCTTCTGATCGATCTCGCGAAGGGCGCGCTCCGCGGCCTCGGTGTTCAGCTGTACGGCCTCAGCGCGGCTGTCCTGGCCGCGCATCCGGTCGATACCGCGCCGCAGCATGGAGCGGTCGTCACCACCGTGGGACTCGGCGCGACGTTCGCGGTACGCCTCACGGAAGTTCCCCCGGCCAGCCGTCACCCCCGCCAGGAACTGGTTACCAGTGCGGAGCGCGCCACGAGCACCCTTGGCCAGGCCGCCGCCGATCTTGAGTACCGGCAGAAACGACTTCCCCAACTTGCCGATGATCTTCGTGGCCAGTCCGATGGCAATGGCCAGGGGGCCGAGAACCGCAGCCACCTTGACGGCCTTGACCACCAGGTCCTTGAGCCACGGGTGATCGTTGAGCAGATCTTCCGCCTTCTCGACCCCAGTGAGGAGAAGCCCCAGCGCTCGGACGAACTGGCCCAGGAGACCGCCGGTGAGGTGCTTGAAGTCGGGGTCCTCAAGGAGCTTGCCGAGCCGAGCGACGAGGGTATGGACACGCTCGCCCAGTTCGGTCCACTCGAACCGACCGGTCTCCGGATTGAAGTCACCGAACTGCTTGCCGAAGTTGAGCTGAGCTTGCTCCTTGACAGCCTGGAGGGCTCCGCCGATCGAGCCGGTGCCCAGGGTCTCGGCCGTTCCCTTGACGCCCTTACGGGTGTCGTACGCCTTGAGGAAGTTGGCGAAGAACTGCTTGGAGGAGACGCCCTCTCCTCGCTCCTGGACCTTCTTCAGGAACTCCTTGGCCTCAGTGTCGTCGTCACCCTTGCCCGACGTAGTGAAGCCGGCCATCTTCGCCAGCTCGTTGATGGGAATGCCCGTACCACGCGAAAACTGCTTCAAGCTCCGCGTGTTGAGCTTGGACATGTCCATCATCATGTCCGCGCTGTACATGGCGCCCTTGACCCGCTCAGGGTCCAAAACGCCGTACGAGGCAGCGAAGTCAGCGATGCCCCGAATAAGCTTTTGGCTCTTCTTCAGGGACTCACCCGTCGAGTCACCGTAGGACTGGAAGTTCCGCGCAAGCTGCTGGAACTTGTCCGTCATGTCCTCAAGCGAAAAGGGCGTCTTCACCGCGAAGTCCTGAATGGACTGGATGCCCTTCATGACATCCTTGTTGTTGAAGCCGGCCCGCTCCAGACCCCGGGACGAAAGGAACTGCATGTCCGCGGACTGGGTGCCGATCTTCGTCACGTATCCCGCTGCCAGCGCGAGCGGAGCGACCAGGTTCTGAGTGATCGACCGGCCGACCTGCTCCAAGTTCGTGCCGAATGTCTCCGTGCCCTGCGAGAGCGACTTCCACTGGTCGGCCGCACTCTTGGTACTGCCACGGTGCTCGGCCATGAAGCCACGGAGCTGGCGCTGATTCGCGGTGATGGTGTTGGCGTACTCGCGGCGCTGCACCGCAAGGTCCCGCAACTCGTTCTGTAGGGCCGCGGTGCGCGTCTGTATCGCGAGGCGTTCCTCGGCCAGGCGCTGGCGGGCGGCGAGCTGGGCCTCGCGCTCTGCCGCCTTCTGCTCGGCGGCGGCCTGGCGGGCGGCAGCGGTCTGCTCGCGTTTGATCTCCGCGACATCACGGGCGAGAGCACGCTCCTCGGCCCGCTCGGCGGTGACGCGGCGGTGTGTCTCCGCCTGGGCCTCACGCTCCAGGCGCTGCTTCTCCTGCGCCTTGGACCGCTCGTCGCGGATCGACTCCTGAACCGCCTGGTGGTTCGCGCGGACGACGTCGTTGATGGCTCGGCGGGTTGCCGCGCTGGTGCCCTGCTCCAGTTGCTCGCGCTGCTTGGCGAGGTTCCGGTAGGTGCGGAACTGCTGCCCTGCCTCCTCACCATGGAACCGGGTGAGGCTGCGCTCGATCTGCCGCAGCTTGTTGGAGGTATCCAGGGCCTCCTTCTCGGTCATCTTGCCCGCGACCTTGGCTTGCTTGGCCGCAAGCGAGGCGATACCGGCGAAGCCCTGGCCCATCGAGCGGGAGAACGCCTTGCCTGCCTGTTCTCCCGCTCGCGTCATCTGCCGGGTGAGGTCAGTACGCATCCGCGTCAGACCCGTCTTCGACAGCTCCGGGTAGATCTCGATGTAGCCGGACCCGACCTTGACCGGTGCCCTTCCGCGGCTCGCCATGTGGCCCCCTACAGGTTGTTCATCTGCGTGAAGAAAGAGGCCACGTCGGAGCCGGAGGCGAACTCGAACTGCGGTTCCGGCTGCTGTTCAGGCTGTCCCGGACGAGGCAGAGGCGTCGGAGGTTCGAGGCCGGTGTCTTCCGAGGAATTGGCCTGGATGAAGAGGTAGTTCGACAGCTCGATGCCGTCGCTGATGCGGGCGAGCAAGTGCTCGTTGGTATCCCAGGTGGTGGATTCGTCAAGGGCGGCCAGGACGGAAGAGCGGCCCGGTTTCCTGCACAGCGACGCGATCAGCACGCCCACGCGGCGTAGGGAGAGCCGTCCGCGCCACAGGTCCAGCAGATCGACCCCGAAGTGTTCGAGGAGATCGGCCTCCAGCTCGTCGCTGAACTCCTGAATGACGCGGACGGTCGCGATTAGTTTCCCGAGTCGTCCTGACCCGAAGCCTTCGCCACCAGGTCAGCGAACTCGCCGAACTCGCGGATCGTCGGGCGGGTGGCCTTGTAGGCCGCCCACTGCTCATCGCCGACGATCAGTCGGACGGCCGTCAGCTCGTCCTCGGCCTCCAGCAGTTCGAGCGGCATGTCCAGGGCGTTGGGGACTTCGAAGGTGATGCCCCGGTGCTCGAAGGTCGCCGGGCCGGCCTCGGCCTCCGCCTTCTTCGCAGCGGTCTTCGCGGACGCAGCCTGATTCGCGGTAGCAGCCATAGGTACTCCTGAAAACAAGAAGGCCCCCGGTGGGGGGCGTGAGGGGTAGAGGGTGGGGCGGGGATTTCTCCCTCCCCGCCACGGGGATGAGTGGGGCCTGCGGCCGATCGGCGTTAGACGGTCTGCACCGTGGGCTCGACGGTGAGAGTGCCGGCCTGCGCGGAGTGTTCGCCATCGCTCGCGCTGATGGTGAAGCCCTTCAGCGGCGCGTCAGCGGCGACGGTGACCCGGATGTCGAAGGCACCGTTCGGAGAGGCGTTCCCCGCGTCGGCCACCAGCTTCGGGTCACCGGTGGTGACAGTGATCGGAGCGTTCGGCTTCGCACCCTTGCCGGTCACGTGGACCTCGCCGCCCTGCTTGACGGTCTCCTGCGAAAGGTCAGCCTGGAACTTCTCGCCAGGGAGTACGGCCCCGTCCTTGATCGCGTCGTTGGTCAGGACGTAGCCCAGGCGGCCCGCGGCGTCCAACGCCTCGATGGTCAACTCAAACTTTCCGGCTTCGGCCCGCTGGAGCTGGATGGCGCCCCGGTCAGAGATCATGGCCCGCTCGATTACTGCGCGGTACTGCACGGCGCCCTGCGACCAGTCCACGACGAGGGAAATTTCGCTCAGCTCCGGAGTACTGGACAGGTCCAGACGCCAGGTGTCCTTGATCGGCCGCTCAGTTCCGTCCGGGCCCTTTTCCGTGGCCGGCTTCCACTCCGCGCCGAAAAAGAGTTCCGTGGTGGCGAGGTTCGTTTCCATCAGAGTGGTCTTTACCTGGAACGAAGCTTCCTTCACGTTGTAAAGGACCGGCACTGCACTCTGCCAGACCTTTACCGGATCGGAGGAAATGGAAGGCGTAATCGTCACGCCGCCCTCATCCACGTAGCCCATTGGCGTGTAACCACTAGGCGCAACTCCCTTGACACCGCAGTCAGTTGGAGGCTTCGGACCAGCGCCGGACTTCGGGAGGGGGGCGAAGTAGAGAGCGCCCTCTGGGGCGAACCGGATTCGGCCTGCGTCGTTACCCTTAGCGTCAGCAGTCAATGTGTATCCTCTTTATGGCATAAAAAAAGCCCCCATCGCTGGGGGCTGGATGAGGAGGAAGTTTTATTCCTCGGTAGTGAACACGGAGACTTCGCCGAGATAGGAATGTTCTCGGGAAGTCGAATCCGGAAAATAGCGGGGGCTGATGCCATCGGAGACATCGAGCACCAAGGCACCGCCCACTCGGCGGCCTGGCAGGTCCTCAAGCAGGTATTCGCGTACGAGGTAGGCCAACTCGGCGGCTTGGTCGCGGTGTTCCGAGTACACCTGGTAGGTGACGTCGGCCCGGTCCATGCGGTCCCGGACTGCTCGGTAGCCGCCCGCGTGCTCGATGTAGATAGCGGTCTCGCCGGGTTCCCGGCCCACCAGGTCCCCGGTCACCGCGTGTGCCAGCTCGGGCTTCTCACGCAGGTAGTCATGGACGACGGAGACGGGATCGATCCTCACGACTCCCTGACCTTCATCAGTGCGCCTTTGAGGATGTGCCGGCCCGCGTGGCGGCGGCCGGCCTTGTCTCGCCAGCCGAACTCAACGAGGAGCGGGTGGCGGTCAGCCTGGACAGCGGCGTGCACAACGCCGTTCTCCTCGAAGGACGTGACCGAGATCGAGCGCGAGTACATGTTCCACGAGCCGCGCTTGTTCTTCGGCGCCTCACCTCGGGCCAGGGCCGCGATCTCCTCGGCCTTCTTCGCACTCAGCTCCGCCGACTTGGGGGAGGAGACAAGTTCCTTGAGGCCCGCCTCGGAGAGGGTGAGTCGGAATGCTGCGGGCATCAGTGCTCCACCCTCCAGGCGCGGACCCGGACATGCCGGATCGAGCCGTAGTTCCATTCCATGGGATCGCCGTCGACCTCGTAGGTGCGGCCGTCGAACTCGACTCGGTCCGCGGAGTCCACATCGGTGCCCCAGGGCAGGAAGACCCGCAACCGTTCCTGCGCCGTCTCGCGCTCGGGGGAGCGAGCTTCGAAGGCGCGGTCCGGCTGCACATGGGCCAGGCCCTCGAAGACGTTCCGCGCGGTCGACCAGTCCCGGCGCCTGGTGTAAGTCGAGTCCTTGAGGTCCGCTCGGCGGACCACCACGTGGTCACTGAACAGGAACAACCCCTACCCCCGTTCAAGGCGGACGGTGGACAGGGGGCGCCGATACCGCTTCAGCGCGGTCCTGGCCGCCGGAGAGAGCTGCTGGGCGGAGGAGGCAGGGCCGAACTGGACTTCTACGTCGCCTACACGCTCTGACACGATGCCGGGCTGGACCGCCAGCCACCGGATGACTTCAGAGCACAGAACGGCCCGAACGCCGGGGGCATCGGGCGTGTACCGGCTACCGCAGTAGTCGCGGATGAAGGCCGCAGCATCCTCGATGAATGCTTCGACCCGCGGCTTCTCTGCGTCCTCGAACCTCCGCCCGAGCCTGACCTCGATGTCTGCGACGGATACGGGCATGGCGGGCTCCTCCGTTAGGAGCCCGAGGGCGCGGTCGACTTCTCGGTGATCGACACCTTCAGGCCGCGCACAAACGATTCGCCGATGCCGACGCCACGGACCGAGTAATCCGGGTCCTCCCGGACTGTGGACAGGCCGTACATGGTGTCCAGGCCGATCGTGTCGGCCTTCTTGCCGTAGTCGTAATCGATCAGCATGCGGGTAGCGATGCCGTTGATGTTCTGGACGCTGCCCTGCACAGCACCCATCGGGATCGCCGGGCAAGCACTGACCAGGAGCATCGCGCTCTTGTGGAAGAGGTACATCTCCAGGCCGAACGAGTTGTGAATCACGATGTCGAAGCCGTAGATCCGACCGACGACCGCCCGGCGCAGGGCGTTGGTGTCGCCGCTGTAGTCCACCGCGACGAACTCGGGGTCCTTCAGGAGGATGGCCTCGACCTCGGGACCGGCGATCAGGTAGCGCTCGGAGGTCGGCACGTTGGCGACGTTCATCGCCATGCGGGCGTCAACGAGTGCGGTACGCAGGCCGAGGGCGCGGGCCTTCATGTTCTCCCCCGTCCCGTCCGCAGCCGGGATGGTCACCTCGACATCACCGCCGACGACCCTCTTCTGCGCGGCGCTCAGACCGGATCGTGTGATGTTGGCCTTGATGAAGGTCGCGGTGGTGTCATCGAAGTACTCCGCGAAGCCCCTGGTCAGCTTGGTCAGCACCTGGGTGCCGAACTGCTTCAGGTCGAAGGCCACCTGCTCCATCGACAGCGCGGTGGAGTTCTGAGCAAGGGTGGTGAGCTGGACGGGGAACCGGCTCTCGTTGATGAAGCCCATCGGCGCCAGACGATCGTTGGTCGGCAGCGGGCGGTCCGAAGCGGCGGCGAACTTGTTCTTGTCGCCCTTCACCGGGTTCCAGATCGGCTCAGAGATGCCGGCCGCCTGCACCGGGATGCCGCGACTCTCACGGTTCACGTTGATCACGTCGCCGAGGCCGCCAGTGAACTTCAGCTCCGAATACCGTGCCGGAATCCCGCCCAGGGTGAGCTGTCGGTCCAGGAGGCCGAGAGCAGCAATAGTGACCTGCTTGGGGTCAAGATTGAAATGATGCGTGGTAAGCGCCATAGGCGTGCCTCCAAAAGGGCATAAAAAAAGCCCTCCTGGAGGGGAGGGCATTCGGGGGGTTGCGGGCTAAATGAAGGACCCGCCAGCGATGAAGTCAGCCAGCTCGTTCGGGTCCATGGAGGAAATGTCACTGCCGCTGGCCCGGTGGTACCCCGTCCCCATGAGCTGGGGGAACTCCGGCTGTGCCTGAGGCTTCGGGAGTGAGGCGATCAGGTCGGTAACCCGCTCTCGATCGGCGCGGCCGTCCTCGGCCACGAAGCGAGCGAGGTCCAGGTAGTCAGTGGGCACGGAGACACCGGCCGCGGCTGCCTGGGCTCGGATCTCCGCCTCGGCCAGCGAAGTCCCCACCTCCGCCAGCGCAGCCTTACGGGCTTCCGCCCTCGCCGACTCGATGGCCTTCTCCTGATCGGTCATCTGCGCCTGGCGGATGCCCTCCAGCTCCCTGCTGGTCTGCTTCCAGCGCTTCTCGTTCTCCCGGGACAGTCGCTTCCACTTCTCCAGCTCATCAGTGGGGCCGGCGTCGACCGGAGCCTCGGGCGGCTGAGGCGCCTCGACCTCGGCAGGGCTGGCAGCAGGATTGTTCTGGTTCTGTGTCTCGTCCATGCACTAATCCATTTCGGATGGAAACGCCATTTCGGCGAGTCGGTTACTTTGTCTCACTGAGCTTGCGGTTCACGTTGCCTGAATTGCCTTGCGGGGACTTCTGGGCCATTTGGGCTGCCTTCGCTTCACTTGGCTCACTTCTTCCCATCTCCTGTTGCTGTGGGCCGAGCTTCTGGACCTCGGCCGCAGCGCGGGCATCGTCCTTTCGCATTTCACGGAAGGCGCTGATCTGGGAAGGGGTGTAACCCGCGTCGCTCCACAATTGTTCTTCAGGGACATTGAGTTGCTTCAGCTTGAGGAGGGCATCAATGTGTTGTGCCTCGGTTCGATACTCCGGATCGCGCCAAACGGTTTCCATGGCGAAGGCGTTGGCTCGCTCGTCCCGCTTCACTGTGAAACACAGCCGGATGACCTTCTCCCAAGCCTCACCGAAATGCAGCATTCTTTCCCGGACCTTGGCCACCAATCCCGCTTCCGCGCTGATGATGCTCTCGCCTGATGGCGCGGTTCCTCCGTTGACCAGGAAGTAATGGGGCGGCGTCCGCGAGATCGAACTCATATGCTGGAGCAGGAGGCCGACCAGGTCGCAATAGTTGCTGAGGCTGGCGGCCTCGAATTGGCCGAACTTGGCCTGGGGGTCCTCGGCCTGGAGGAGTTTGTCCACCGCGACCTTGAAAGGCTCCACGGGGTTGCCCTGATCGTCTTCTACGATCTCCAGGCCCGTTACATACCGCTGAGGGAACGCCGCAAATTCCGATGCGGTCAGCGCATCCGAGACGGTCTTGTTGATTGCGTCCTGAATCGGAATGACGTTCGCGAGGTCCGAGTACGGGTCACCGGACAGTCGGGAGCGGTTGTGGAACGGGACGACCGGGACGGTGCCCATAGGGTTCGGGCGTTTGATGCCGTCTTCCCACTCGGTCTCGCCCCGTTTGGTCTCGTAGACGTAGTCCTCGGTCCACAGGGTGACCCACTGCCGGCCCCAGTCATCCAGGAAGAACCGTGCCGCAGCCTCCAGTTCCGTGCGGGAACCGGGCTTGTACTGGACGACCATGTTTTCGGCGCTCACCGGCTGGATCGAAGGCTCGCCGCCCTTGTCGGCCCAGACCAGGACGTAGGCCCGGCCCTGCACCATGGCGTCCAAGTGGACCGCGTTCGAGAGCACGTCCATGCTGCTGCGCTGCCAGAACTCCCAGGCATCCTCGTCGGTGCCGGGCGATCCGGGTATTCGGAAGGCATCCACCGTCATGCGCTCCGTCGCGCTGTCGATGATCAGGCCGCAAAAGTTGTCCCGCCAGCTTTCGAAAACCTCACGGAACTCGGCCTTGAAACGTGCCTGGGAGAAGGCGAGCCTCTGATGTTCGCCCTCGTAGTACTGGGCGTACCGGAACAGGTCCGGCAGTTGGTTGGTCAGCTTTCCGTGGAGATACGCCAGCCAGTCGGCCGGGGATTCGGGCGGACCGGCGGCGGTGTATCCGTTAGGGGGGACGATCATGCAGCCTCGCTAAAAGCCGACTACACGCCCCCTTCGCACATTGAGTCGACCGTCAGCGATTGCATCAGCCCTGGCCTCAAAGGCAAGAATGGCGCACACGGCCAGGTCGATTTTCTTCTTGGAACGGGGGGAATCCTTGGTAATCAAGATCCCTTGGGGGACTTCCCGCGTCACTGCGTTCAACATGTGGCGGGTCAGGTCGGCATTGCCGTCGTGTTTGACGTCGCCGACCGCGACGGCGGAGTGCAGCCGTTCAGTGGCCTCGCACATCCGCATCGGCTTGTTGGTCCAGTATTCGAAAACATGGTCATCGCCGTAGGTGATGGCCCAGCGGCCAATGGCTTCCTGCCAATACGGTGGATCTCCGTAGAACCACTCGACTCTGTACGTCTCGAAGGCGCGCTTCACGGCGGCCTCAACGGCGAGGACGTCGACTTCCCAGTCAGGCTGTTTCGGGTCTCGTGGGTTCTCCCAGAGGCCGAGCGTGAAGAGCTTTCCGTCCCGCAGGCGGGCGCCGACCAATCCTGTGGCGTCCCCTCGGAGGCTCCCATCGAATCCGACGGCTATCTGGTCGCCGGGGAGAACGGGGTCGTCCTCGTCGAGGCAGGCGTCCCATTCCGACTTGATCAGCCAGCCGTCCGCGTTCTCCTGGATGTTGTTCAAGTAGAAGCGGTAGGCGATGGCCGCGCTGGTGCGCGGGTCCATGACTGCTTCGACGATGCCGTCCACGTCGACCCAATGAGAATCGCCGTAGGCGTCGATCACCGCTTCACGTACGGCTTCCTCGTTCTTGAGGTCGACATCCCGAACCGCCTCACGGCAGTCGTAGAGAATGCGCTTGGCCCCGAGTTCCATTGCGGCCTCATAGGTCCGCTGGGCGATGGAAGCCTCGTTAGGATTGAACGCGTTGGTCGTTTCGATCAGACGGGAACCGGCACCTGCGGTTTTCTGGACATTGCGATCAAGAGTTTCCCAGACGTATACGCCCTGGTTTGATTCAACAAAGTGATGGACCTCGTCGCAAACAACAAAGTGGCATCAACCCGGCCCCGGCAGAAACGTTCCTGCCGGGGCCGAGCAAAGGTGGGCCTCGCCCCCTCAAGCCCACGAGAGGATGAGGTGACGGGCTCAATACGGCCCGGTCGTCCGTCCTTGAACTGGATGAGCCCCTTGCCGATGTCGAGGTTAAATTCCTTCTCGGCGGGGGACTCCGCCAGCATTCCGCGGATCATGTCCCGGGTGTTGGCGGTCTGGTCCAAAGATGTCGCCGCGATCTGCACGAGCGGCAGGGCGACCCGCTTGGCGATGGGATGCTTCTCCTGGCCGGAGTGCGGCTTCTTACCGGCACCGCCGCCGCAGGTGTAGCAGGGCTCGCCCTGCTTCGCCCAATGGGAGAAGCGAGCAGGGCCGATGAACTCGATGATCGCGATGGCGGCCAGCAACGGGGTCTTCCCCCACCCCTTGGCGCGGCGCAGGGCCGCCGTGCGGTAGACCCATCGGCCGTTGTCATCGATTGCGTAGAGCCACAGCAGGAAGCGCAACTGCTCGGGGCTGAAGCTCCACGGGCGGCCAGCGTGCTCACCGTCAGGCTGGACGATGTACCGCTCGGCCCAACGCATGATCTCGTAACCGAGGCTTCGGGAGCGAGGCGGAATGCCGGATGGCATGTTTCCCGTCAGCGGCATTCGCTCACCCCCCTTTCTCACTCGGAGAGCATCTTGAACAGCTCCTCATCCAGGTCCGTGGTGGCTTCCTGGGTGGCTTGTGCGGCTTCCTGCTCTGCCTGCCGATCGAAGTTCATGCGAAGTCGGGCTCGGTCCTCGGTGGTGGCGCCCCACCGCCCAACTCGTTGCCGGATCTCGCCGGCCAGGCGCACGTTGCCCTGGTAGAAGGCGTCCACCAGCCGGGTGGTCAGCTCCAGTTCGGCCCAGTCGGTCTCTAGCCAGTGCTCAGTTTGGGGAGCTGCTGCCCAGGTCTTCCAGAAGCGTTTGGCACCGCCGGTCTCGACGCCGAGGGACTTCGGCAGGGCTCGGCCCTCGCCAGAGCTGAGAGACAGGCCGTGCTCTCCCAGGGCGTGGTCGGTGTTGCGGCGTCGGGCGTTGGGGTTGGGGGCCGGCCCGCGGCGTGAGGGCATCAGGGCACCCTCCGAAGACTGTGGGGATCGATCCCGTACAGCTCGCCCAGCTCCGACAGCTCAAAGAGGGCGTCCTGTACCCATTGGCGCTTCTCTGCGGCCTTCGAAGGCCGGCGGGCAGCCTTGTTCGGCGGGAAGGGGCACTGGCAATGAACGCAAAGGCCATCGCACAAGGGCACTGGAAGCCTCCGTGGGGGGAGTGAATGAATGATTGAGCGGGGGCCTACCGGTCCTCGTAGTAGGTCTTGTGTCTGTGGCAGTCCCTGCACAGGACCCACAGGTTCGACAGGTCCCAGGTGCCGCCTCTGGCGACTGGAATCAGGTGGTCGACTTCCAACTCGGTTCGTGAGCCACAGCGTTGGCACGTAAAGCGGTCCCGGGCCAGGACCAGGGACCGGCGTTTGTGGAAGTCGCCAGGGCGCTTGAGGTTCCGCGCTGAGGTCTTCCAGCCCCTCTTGGGAGGGGCGTGGCTCTCGCAGCGCCCTGAACGAGTGGTCACGGAGGTGCAGCCCACCGACATGCATATCGACTTAGCTCGGGGCATCGTGGCCTCCCTCCGTGAGGGGTGAGTCGGCGGGATTCGAACCCGCTCGTCCGCCCTTGCGGGGCGGGGTGCGCGCCGGACACTGCGACTCCAGCGCGGAGCGACCGCGCCTTCGCTCGCTGCGGGGATCAACCGCAGCGAACCGAATGAAGGCCCCGGCTGGGTTCTTGTCTGGCAGCCGGGGCCGTGATCTTCCTGGATCTCTACCAAGAAAGATTCATCTGGGAGATCAACAGGAAGAAAGCTCTATTTGTAGTTAATTCATTCAGGAACTCCAAGGAGACTTTCTGTTCGACCTCGTTTCACTCGGTCTCACTATGTATGTAGGTGTTACTCGGACCGATATGACCGAGGAGAAGGCCGAATGAGAGACACCTCACAATCTGCCCGGTGAGGGCAACCCTGCGTGTAAAAGTTGATGTGCGACGCGTACCGTTGGTATGGTGAGGCGTCCCTGTGATGACCCCTTCGGGCGAAGGTGCGCCGAAGTCTGTGATCGAAAGGTCGCTCTTCGTGACCAAGCTGCCCTCTGACGCCGAACTGTCGAAGCTCTTCCACCTCGGGGTGAAGGACGCCGAAATCGCCGCTCAGTACGGGGCGTCAGTCCAGGCGGTGAACAAGCGGATGGTGAAGATGAAGCTGCGCAAGCAGCCCATCGCTGTCCGTGTCAACGAGCTGGTGAAGTCCATCTGGGATGTCAAGACATCCCGCACCGGCCCGAGCCATCACAACGCGTACATCCTGAAGAACCTCAAGGTGTACATGCGAGTGCGGCTCGGGGACACCGCCAGCGAAACACAGCGGCGGGAAGCTGACTGGCTGATCGGTCGGCTGGTGCGCGACAACGTCGTCATCGACTATGACCCGACGTCCAAGTCGGGCTTTGATTACGCGCCGCGGAAGCCCCAGGACAACCGCAGAATCCTCCGGTGGCCAGAAGGCGTGGAACTGCCTGAGGCGGATCTCCAGCGAGCCATGGAACTGCCGGACACGGACCAGCACCAAGAACCGCCGCGCACCGCCTGAGGCAGGGGTATGGCTGCTGGCTGGCACCCGCGATTGGGGTACCAGCCGGCCCATGAGCGTGACGGCCCTAGGCCGCCGCCAGACCTGCCATCCCCTCCACGAGGGCGTAGGTGCCGGCCGGGATGCCTTGAACCCCTGCATCACGGTAGGCCGCCGCGGTTGCGGTAAAGAGCCGCTCCGGATGCGCCCAACCCTGGGCGTGTTCGGCGTGCACGCGTTGTGCCGCCTCCTCCAGCGGTATGCCCGCCGCTGCGTAGGAACCAGCGCTCTCGCCGACGCGCAGCAGGTAGTCCCGGAATCCGGCAACGCCGGACCGATCCAGTACCGGGCCATGCCCCGGGACGATCGTTTCTGCACCCGTGTCAAGGATGGTCTGACAGGAGCGCACGCACTCGCTCAACGAGTCCGACCACACCACCATGTGCATGCCGGAGAAGATCGCGTCTCCGGCAAACAGCACACCCTCGTCGGGAACATGGACAGCCACATCTCCTGCGCTGTGGCCGGGGCCCAGGTCAAGCAGCTCGACCAGAACCGTGCCGACCTTCACCTCTTCACGTCCGGTGAAGGTTCGCGTCGCCGGAACAACCTCAACACCCGTGAAGTCAAAGCCGCCGAAGTGCTTAGCCGCGTAGGCCGCGACGGGGGAGGAGGGATCTGCCTGGCACAAAGCCGTGAGCTGTACGGGGTTCATCTCTTGGCACAGGTGGTCCGCAGAGGCAGCGGAGGTAACTATCTCGGCGTCGGGAAGCAGTTGGTTGCCCCAGGTGTGATCGCCATTCTGGTGCGAGTTCACGATGGTGCTGATCTGCACGTCCGGGAGCGCGCCCATCACGGCGTCCAACAGCTCCCGGGTTGCAGCGAGGGTGAATTGAGTGTCCACCAGAAGGGCTGCGCCTTCAGAGACGATGACGCCGCAGTTGCTCCACCCCCAGCCGGTGCGGTCGTGGAGCCACGCCCATGTTGAGTCGGACAGGGGCCGCAGGTGGGGCGTCACTGCTGAAATCTTCCTTGTTCTTGTGTAGTCGTGAGTCTTCACGCGGAGCCGGCCTACTTGGCTTCTGCTGGTACGACCATGAGGCGCAGCGACGGGTCTGCCATGGGTGTGTAGCAGAGGAAAGTCACCTCAAAGACGGTGTCTCCATGGCCGGGCAGGTAGGCCAGGCGTTGTTGTTTGTCGGGGTGGTGAACGGTGGTCAGGTCGTCCTCCAGGAGGCGCGCAGCCCCTCGGTCGCGCTGCTTGATCTCCTCGATGACCTCGTTCAGCCTGGGGTGATCAGGGTTCGCTTCGTGGCGCAGGCGTAGTTGGCTCGCCATCGGTTTGGCCCACTCCTCCTCCCAGTTGACGAGCTGCATCCGGGCCTCGGGGTATGTGAGAGCCCAGATCATGACGTTGATGCCGTTCAGCATCCATGGCCACTCGCGTCCGGCGGTGCTGTTGAGCGCCATCACGTCCCACGCGAAGTCGGAGACGTAGGCCGTCCATGGCTGCATATGCACGAACGCCTCTGCGGTGGGATGCAGGTTGCTTCGGTCGGGGCGGTACCGACTGGGCGGCTCGGCTCCGGTGCCGTACACGTACAGGCTGTAGCGCTGCCCTTCGTCGAGCACGAGGGCGCGGACCAGGGTCTCGATCCACTCAGGAGAAGGCGCCCGGCGACCGGTCTCACAGGCCCGGTACCAGCCCTCGGTGATGCCGGTGAGGCGACTGATCTGGTCCTGGGTGATCCCGCGCTTCGTCGTACGGGATGAACCTCTGAAGAGGCCAGGCACTTCGTTGCCGTCGCAACTGGTACGCAGGTGCCGCAGCAGTCGAGAGAAGCGCACGAGATCGGTCATGGGCAGAGCACCAGCTTTAGTAAAGGATCGGTCAAGTATCGGAGGGGGCGACGCACAGATTACGGGCATGTCGGTCTTGATCGCACACTTGTGCCCACAGAGCGAAAAGGGCATATGGCGCTATACCTGCCCATGATCGGCAGTTCGCCATCCGGTAGTTCGAGTACCGGTCAGTAGCTACCGGTCGAAAATGGCGACTGACCAGCCTCGAAACCAGGCAAAGATGAACCACCGCTTCACGATCGTGACAGGCCCCAGGGTCTGGCCGCCGTCGTCTGCGTGGCGCTGGAACCGACCAGTCCGGCGTCTATCTGTCTCCATCTGCCTTGAGAGGTTTCTCAGCTGTGAGTCGTAGTGTTTTCGTCACCGGGGGCAACCGGGGTATCGGCCTCGCAATCGCGCGGGCCCTGGCCGCTGCCGGGGACAAGGTGGCCGTCACCTACCGGTCCGGCGAACCGCCGGCCGGACTGCTCGCCATCAAGTGCGACATCACTGACCCCGAGCAAGTGGCAGCCGCCTTCAAGCAGATCGAGGCCGAGCACGGCCCCGTCGAGGTGCTTGTCGCCAACGCCGGCATCACCCGCGACGGCCTGTTGCTGCGCATGTCGGAGGCGGACTTCGGTGACGTGCTGGCCACCAATCTCACGGCTTCGTACCGGGTCGCCAAGCATGCTGCTCGCGGAATGCTCCGGGCCCGTAAGGGCCGCATGATCTTCATCTCCTCCACCGTTGCCCTGCTGGGCGAAGCCGGGCAGGCCAACTACGCGGCTTCGAAAGCGGGGCTCATAGGGCTCGCGCGCTCCCTCTCGCGAGAGTTGGGCTCCAGGGGGATCACGTCCAACGTGGTGGCTCCCGGTCTGACTGCCACCGACATGGCCGCGGCCCTGTCACCCGAGCGCACAGCGGAACTTTGCGGGCAAATTCCTCTTGGCCGTCTCGCGCAGCCGGAAGAGGTGGCTGCGGCTGTGCGGTTCCTGGCGTCGGAGGAAGCGGCGTACATCACTGGAGCTGTCATCCCCGTTGATGGCGGCGTCGGAATGGGGCACTGAGCTGCCCGGTTCGATGACTTCACGTCTTCGAACCTCATTTCGGCACCAGGTTGATGTGAGACCGCCTCGGGGGAGGGCGTGAGCAGCCGGCCCCTGAGATTTCCAGTGAGGAGACCTCCTGTATGGCCCTGTCCTGCGCTCTGGCCACGGCCCACCCACGTGTCATCCAGAGACTCGTAGACGCTGTGGACCGGGCGCCCATCAACAAGGCACCGATCAATCTCCTCGTCAGCGTGGGCGTCATGATCTGCAAGATTGTGACGCCCGCGCCAGGGACGCCCTACTTCCACCTCGTGGTCAGTGACATGGCAACCGCCGACTGCGAGCAGGACGTTGAGCGAACCTTTCGCGAAGAAGGGTTGCCAGGTTGGCGCTACTCGGTGATCGAGAGCCTCCACATGGCCCGCCCGAACTTCCACTTCCCCGGCAGCACCGAGTCCACCCTGTATGTCATCCACCCGGAGGTCACCCTGTGAGTATTGAGACTCAGCCTCGCTCCGTCTCCCAGACCGAGCAGTACGAGAAGTGCGCTCACCGCTTCTATCTTCAGCGGGTCGAGCGGATCGTTCCGCGGCCTGCCGCCTGGAGTCACCACGGGACGGCATTCCATGCCGCCGCCGAAAAGGTCGAGCTGTCTGGACGAACCATGACGGCGGACGAGGCCGTGACCTTGTTCTCCGAGCGGTACAGCGCATTGGTGAACAAAGACCTGGACAAAGAGCCGAACACCGATCTGTGGCTGTCGGCCACTGGCACCGGGGGAGAGGACATCGAGCGGCGGTACGCGTTGGGCCAGCAGCAGACACGACGCTACGTGGAGTGGGCTGCCGAGAACCCCACGGAGACCTATCGCACCCCTGACGGCACACCTGGCGTGGAGCTGTACTTCTTGGTGGAACTGGGCGGCGTACGAGTCCGGGGCTTCATCGACCAGCTTGTGCAGGACGCAGACGGCACGGTGCGCCCGAGGGACTGGAAGACCGGCTCCATGAAGAGCAAGTTCCAGCTTGAGACCTACGGCGTCGCTGTACGCAAGGTCTACGGCGTGGACGTCAACAAGGCGGACTGGTACCTGGCGAAGACCGGCCGTTTGTCGAGGCCCGTTGCGCTGGACAAGGTCACGGAGGCGGCCGTTGGTGAGCGATACGCAGCCATGGACGCTGGCGTGAAGCGGGGGGATTTTCCCGCCAACCCCGGCTTCTCCTGCCGCTTCTGTGACGTAGCGCACGCCTGTTCATTTAAGAAATAAGTTGATGCGCGAGGCGAACTCGCCTAATGTTGGAGACAGAAGGAAAGAGGGGTTCGGGTGTATTCACTGAGTCAGTCCGTGCGCATGAAGGGTGCAGCCGGTGAGCCAATCAGGTCTCCTTTCAAGGGGCTGACCGAACTCGGAGCAGACTTCCGCAGGGGGGAGTTGTCGGTTGTCGCTGCCGCTGGCGGAACGGGAAAGTCCGTAGCTGCCCTCAATCTGGCTGTTCGAAGCAACGTGCCGACGCTGTACTTCTCGGCGGACTCGACGGCTGCAACGCAGCTCTCCAGGGCTACGGCCATCCTGACAGGCGATGACGCCAAGGGCATCAAGGCCAAATTGCATGCTGATGACTTCGAGGAGTACAACAAGGTGCTTGCGGGGCGCTGGTGGCAGCGATTCAACTACTCCGCAAGGCCCACGCCAGCCGAGATAGAACTCCACCTTGAGGCGTACTGTGAGGTCTTTAACATCTACCCGCACCTCGTCGTCGTCGATAACATCACCAATATCGATGCGGGCGGCACATCGAACGCCGACGAGTTCACCTTCTCTTTGGAAGGTCTCTGCGACTACCTCAACGAACTCGCCCGCGAAACGCACGCGCACGTCATGGCGATGCACCACGTCATCGGCGACTACGCGGACGGCCTCAAGCCGATCCCGCAGTCTGGCCTCAAAGGGAAAATCAGCAGAGTGCCAGCCCTCATTCTGACCATTCACAAGGAGATCGACGGCATGGACGGCCGCACCTTGCACATCAGCCCCGTCAAGAACCGTGAAGGCTTCGAAGACAGCAGCGGTGAGACGTATGCCTCCTTCAGCTTCAACACGAGCAATATGCGGCTGGAGGACGCTGCGGTCAGTGCAGCCTTCTGAAGCAGCACCATAAAGTTGATGTGCGATGTTCGCGCATCAGGTTCCACGTGAAAGGGAAGCAGTGATCACCACCAGCCGCCAGCATGGCCGGCCCGTCAAGGGCTTCAGTATCTCGATGGACCTGGCCAGCAACCTCGCCGAGCGCTTCCCCCTTGACGCAGACGAGCGCGCCAAGCTCACCGAGCCGGTGGCCCTGCTGGTCGAACTCGGCGACACGGTCACCATCGGCAGCGTGCGCCAGCTCGCCCACGAACTCCGCGGCCGAGGACAGTTGCAGGTCGTCGTCACCCGACGCGGCCGAGGCGGGCGCCAACTCGTCAAGGTCATGGCCGCCGACACGCTGTGCGCCTACGTGACAGATTGCGACCAGGTCGGACGGCTCATGCGCCTTGAGCGCTCGCTCCGGAAGGCAGCGTGACGAGCCCCCGCAAGGGCTTCCGACGCTGCGCACGTTGCGAAAAAAACCGGGCCGAGAGGTTCTTCACACCGCGCGGCAGAATCTGCGGTACGTGCAAGAGGGCTGCGCGGAGCACCGCCAGTCATGAGGCCCGTGTTCGCTCCATGTACGGCCTGGGGCCCGGAGAGTACGACCTCCTGTTCCGCCTTCAGGGCGGCTGCTGCGCCATCTGCGGTGGAACCCGCAGGCAGCGCCTCTCTGTCGACCACTGTCACAAAACCCAACTCGTTCGAGGACTGCTGTGCCGTATGTGTAACGGCCGGCTCCTGACCGCAGCCAGAGATCGGCCAGCCGTGCTTCGGGCGGCGGCCCAGTACCTCGATGACCCGCCCGCACTCCGCCTCATAGGCCGGCGCTTCTACCAAGGCAAGGACAAGTGACATCGAAGAGCCATGGCAAGCCCATCGCCACGTACCGCGAGTGGCGCGGCAACAGAGCCTTCATGGAGGCGGCCTATCGCAAGCACGAATTCCCAGTCCATACCCAAAAAGTTGAATCGCGAGGCGCGGGTGAGCAAGCAGAAGGCCGCTAGGCCGCCCATCACCACGGTCCTTGCCCATTATTTCCCGGAGTGGCAGCCCCCGCAGCGCCCACGAACATCGGGCGCTTGGAGTAGGTGTCTATGTCCCTTCCATGCCGAGCGGACCCCCTCCGCGAGCATCAACTACGCCAAGAACAAGGTCCATTGCTTCGCCTGTGACCTCTCCTTGGACTCGATCGACATCATCATGCGACAGGAGAAGGCGGGGTTTGTCGAAGCTGCACGACTCGCAGAAAGCCGATTTGGTCGCGGCGGCCAAGCGCTACACGACCAACTACCAGGGCAGCCCGGCGGAGCGGTACATGGCGCACCGCGGCCTCGGCAACGTAGCGAAGCTCCGCCTCGGCTACGTTTCGGAGCCAGCCGTAGGGCATGAACTTCACCGTGGTCGCCTGGCGATCCCGTACTGGCGGCCCGCCGGGGGTATCCACGCGGTGGCAACAATCCGCTTCCGCTGTATTGCTGATGCGTGCGTGAGGGCACCGGACGGCTCATATCTGCCACCGCATCTGGAGAAGCACGATGGCCACGGCAAATACATGGGGCTGCCCGGCCATCCGCCTCACCTCTTCAACACGGCGGCCCTACTCACCAGCAAGTCATACATCGCGTTGAACGAAGGGGAGTTGGACGGCGCTGCGGTCGAAGGCGCCGACGTACCCGCCGTGGGCACCCCGGGTGTGTCGAGCTGGCGGGACCACTTCGACCCGGCCTTCGCGGGCTTCGAAATCGTCTTCGTTCTTGGTGACGGAGACGACGCCGGCCGCCGCTTCTCCGCCAAGGTCTGCGAGCGCTTGCCCAACGCCAAGGCCGTTGACCTGGGCGACGGTTACGACGCAGCCAGATTCATTCACGAGTTCGGTCCCGCAGAGTTCCGAGAAAGGCTGGGCCTCTGATGGCGCGATTCAACGTCGGTGACGAAGTGATCATTGCCGCCGTGTCCGGACAGGCGGCGAGCTGGCTCTACGAGGACAAGCGCGGTGTCGTTCAAGCCGTCCACGAGGGTCAGCCGTACCCGAACGACGTGCAGCTCCGCAACGGCGGCGCGCTCTGCTTCACAGACGACGAACTGATGCCCGTCGCAGAGGCCAACCCCGGGCGGCGCCTCCTGAACGAGACAAAGGGCCTGGCCCTCGGCATCGACACCTACAAAGCACAGGAAGTGATGAAGGCCGCCTTGACCACCCCAAGCGCCACCCCCACAGACCGGCTCGCCATCGAGCACCCACCTCACTACACCAGCCACCCCAGCGGAATCGAGTGCATCGAGATCACCAAGCACCTCAACTTCCCTCTCGGGAACGCGATCAAGTACCTGTGGCGAGCAGACCTGAAGGGCAGTGCCATCGAGGACCTGGAGAAGGCCAAGACCTACATCGACATCGAGATTCAGCGCCGAGGGGAGGCCGCGTGAGCGTGAAGGAAATCGCGGTCGTCTCGGACGTGCAGTACCCGTTGCACGACGCACGAGCGGTGCGGAACCTGTGGGGCTACATCGGAGGGCAGCAGCCCGCCGAGGTACTGATCATCGGCGACTTCATGAACTTCGCGGCCCCGAGCCGCTGGTCCAAGGGCACCCGAGCTGAATTCGAGAATGACGTCTTCCGGGAGTCTGAAGGTGGCAAGGCCCTCCTGGCTGAGCTGCGCGAGGTCTACGGCGGACCGATCAAGTTCGTCATCGGAAACCACGACTCACGCCCCCGTGACTACCTGCTCAAGTACGCGCCGGCCCTCGCCGCCAGCCGAGCCTTCGACATCGACGTGCTCCTGGGCTTTGACGAGCTGGACATCGAAGTCCTGCCAGCCTTCACGGAAGTCGCGCCCGGATGGGTCGCCATGCACGGCCACGAGCTACGGGGACTGAACCAGATCCCGGGCAGGACGGCGGCTTCGAAGGTGAAGAAGCTGGACCGGTCCGTCGTCATGGGGCACACCCACAAGAACGCGGTCTCACCCGAGACCGTGGGCGTTGGACGGCACCGGCGCACCCTCTTCGGCTTCGAGGTCGGGCACCTCATGGACGAGTCCAAGGCCGAGTACCTGTCTCAAGGCGTGGCCAACTGGCAGAAGGGATGGGGGCGGCTGCTCGTCGGTAAGTACTCCGCGGTGCCCGTACCCGTGTACGTAGAGCGCGATGGCTCGTTCGTGGTGGACGGCATCCGCTACGGGGCCATCCAGCGCAACCACCAGGGCCGCTTCGTCAGCCCCGCGAAGGGAGCGAAGGTTGCCTGAACCGGTCGTCCTTGACTGGGCCTACCTCTCGGCCCTGGCGGAGCGAGTGGCCCACAACATCGCGAGCAAGTGGAGCATCGTCGAACAGGACGACGTGAAGCAGGAGATTCTTCTCCACGCCTACGAACACCGGCCAACCATCGAAGCCCACTACGGCAACGAAGACTTCCTCTGGAAGATCTTCCAGAAGGCCGGCACCCAGTACGCCAGCAAGGAGCGCAACTACCGCGACCTCCTGGACGACGCCTACTACTACACCCCTGACGAGGCCAAGGCCGCGTTGAGGACGTTCCTCTACACCGACGACGAACTGAGCCACATGGTCGGCAAGAAGGACGACCTTCTACAGGCCCGTGTCACCGACAACGTCGTCTCGGCGCGTATCGACGCTGCGGCATCCATGAAGAAGCTGCCTGAGCGGTACCAGCAGCTCCTCATGCGGCGTCACGTCTACGGTCTCCCCGTCCCCGACCAGGCCGACCGCCAAGCTCTCACACGAGCCGCAGTCGCCCTCGCCCAGCAGATGAACCGCACCCTGCGCACCCGGAGGAACGCCGCGTGATCGAGACGACGAAAACGTACAGGCGCGACCTCGCCGCCGGGGCGTTCGTTCGGCTGGAGGTCACCTACGACGACGCGGCCGGCACACCCACCTACATCGGCTATCGGGACGCTGACGGCGACCTCACCGAACTCAATCTCCATCCGCTCGACCTCACCAGGCTGCTGGACATGCTCACCCATGCCCCAGCCGCGAAGGGAACCCGCCTTGACGTATGACGACCCGTTCGCCGACAAGTCCCCCTGGGACGAACCCACCCCCACGGAAACCGACAACCCTAAGGAGAAGCCCATGACCGCTCCCGCCCCCACCACGCCCGCACCCTTCAAGATCGGCCTCACGGTCAAGGCAGGCCCGGACTATGGCGCCGAGTGGCTGACCCCGGCCGTCTACGGCCACACCGCCGTCGAGACGGCGACCCGCGGCGTTGAGCTGCTGACCGCCATGAAGGAGAAGGGACTGATCGAGTACAACGCCAAGTTCGCCCAGTACACCCGCGAGCAGTACAAGGGCGGGGCCGGCGCCGCACCCAAGCGGTTCGAGAACGGCAAGGTCGTCGCCTCCAACACGAACAGCAGCGACTACACCTGTGACCACGGTCAGAGGAATTTCAAGGACGGCGGAAGCTGGGCCGCTTACTTCTGTGGCGGCCGGGGCCTCGACAAGTCCGAGCAGTGCCCGCCGCTCTGGCGGCAGAAGGACGGGTCCTTCCGGGCGAAGTAATGAATTAACTCTACCCATAAAGTTGATGTGCGAGGGGGCCGGTCGATCGGCCGGCCCCTTGGGCAAGGAGGACTCACATCCGGGTTATTGACTACCCGATCAAGGGCCAGCCGGTCCGCATCCACGTGGTCGAGACCGAAGACGACCTTCTCGACTTCCAATCGTTCGTGCTGGCTCACCAGCGACTCCTGGCCCACGACAGCGAGACCACGGGCCTGGACTGGTGGAACGCCAGCCTCGGTACTTTCCGGGCCCGTCTTTGGCAGTTCGGCAACGACCAGGAGGCGTTCGTTGTCCCGGTCGAGAAGGGCCGAGCGTTCAAGGACGCGGCGAGGTGGGCGCTCAGGACGGCGCACCGGCTCATCGCCCACAACGGCACCTATGACCTGCACGTGGCGCAGCAGTGCCTCGGCATCCCCATGGAGGAACTGGCCCCCAAGAGCTGGGACACCAAGCTGTTCGCCCACCTCGTCGACCCGAGGGCAGTCAAGGAGAACGGGCCCGGCCTCAAGCTCGAAGAGCTGACTCGGCACTACATATGCGAGGACATCGCCGCCGAGGTGAAGGGCTCCATGGCCGTCATCGCCAAGGAGCTGAAGGTCAAAAAGGACGAGGTGTGGCCGATCGTCCCTATCGACCACCACGGATTTTTGCTCTACGCCGGTATGGACCCGATCCTCGCGTTCCGCCTGTACAAGATCCTCAAGTCCAAGGTCCCGGTGCGCAGTTGGAAGCGGGGCCTCGTCTCCTGGGAACACCGGCTCGCGCACATCACCGCGAAGATCGAGCGGACCGGGTACCTCCTCGACCGGCAGTACGCGCAGGCGAAGTCTGAGGAACTGCGCGAGCAGCAGCGCAAGTGGGAGGAGGTCGCCCGCCACGAGGGCGTTGACAACGTCAACGCCAACGCGCAGATCATCGCCGCGCTCCAGCAGCGGGGCATCGCGCTCACGAAGAAGACCAAGAAGGGAAACATATGCGTCGATGACGAGGTGCTGTCTTCGATCGGTATACCGCTGACCGAGGCCATCATCCAGGCCAAGAAGGCGAAGAAGTGGAAGGCCACCTGGTTCGACCGGGCGCTTGCGAGCCAGGACGCCGAAGGCCGGGTCCGGGCAAGCATCAACTCCTGTCAGGCCCGCACGGCTCGCATGACCATCTCAGGTGCGATAGCAGCCCAGACACTCCCGGCTGGCGACTCGTACGTTCGGCACTGCTTCCTCGCGGAACCCGGTCACGTGACCGTGTCTTCCGACTACGGGAACATGGAACTGCGCGTGCTCGCCGCTTTCAGCGGCGACCCGACGATGATCGATGCGTTCCAGCGCGGCCTTGACCTCCATCAGATAACTGCTGATGCCGCAGGTGTTGCTCGTAAGGCGGGCAAAGGCACCAATTTCACGGTGTGCTTCGGCGGGGGCTGGAGGGCCATCGTTGAGCAGTACGGCGTATCGGAGGTCGAAGCCAAGAAGGCCGTCAAGGCGTTCTGGGAGACCTATCCCGGCGTTAAACGCTTCGCTGACCGCCTCCAGCGCGAGGCCCGTCGCACCGGCTACATCTACACCGGCACCGGCCGGCGCATCCCCGTCGACCGTGACCGCATCTACGCCGCCTTGAACTACTTCATCCAGTCCACCAGCCGTGACATCACGGCTCGCGCCCTGATCGAACTCGACCGCCACGGCTACACCGATCTCGTTCGCCTCCCGATCCATGACGAGCTGGTCTTCAGCTTCCCCAAGGAACGGGCGGCGGAGTTGGCCGAGAAGACGGCCCGGATCATGGAAATGACGGTCAAGGGCCTCCTCATCCCCGTTGACGCCGAGATCGGCGAGCGGAGCTGGGGCAGTGTCCTCGACCTCGAAGCAAGCAAGCATTAAGGAATGAATTGACCAACGCTGATGGGTTTGACGAGCTGATCTCCGGCATCGAGACGGAGATGAACCAGGCCCTGATCGAGAAGCGCGGGACCGCCGTGGTCACCCTGGCCCGAATCGCCGGTGTCGTCTACACGGAGGCGGTTGCGGCTGGCGTCCCCCACATCCTGGCCCAGGAGATGGCCACCGACTACTGGGCCAAGGAGATGCACCCGGGCATTGGCGTCGTCAGCGACGACATGGAGGGCGAGGAGTGAGCACGCTGAAAGAGGCCCTGGTGGCGGAGACCGTTGACAGTGCGATCGATAGGTGGGTGAAAAGCCAACTTGCCGCCTCCCCGGACTGGGGAGACGACAAGTGGGAAGCTCTGGGGAAGATACTCGATGTTGAGTTCACTCCCCAGGCCCGTTAAGACTTCCAGACAGGGGTGAGCCGTTTCGGGTCGGGCGCCTTGTTGCCCTTCACCCCCGGGACTACGCGGATCGCGGCGAATACCTCGAACAGGACCTTACGCTTCTGTTCGAGATCGTATTCGCCGCTCTTCCATTTCCTCATGATGTCGCTCGGAGACTCCGACCCTTGTCGGGCCTCCGTCTCGAAGCGTGCCCGCTCACGTCGCAACTTCTTAACCTCGGTCTCCAGCTTCGGAGCCAGGCGATAGAACATCTCGTCGCTGATCTCGTCAGACTCCCACTGGCGTTCCAGGTTGACCAGCTTGTCAGCCTTCTGTTTGAGCTGGGCTTCCAGCGGCCATACCACCTCGGGCGCCTTGTACGTCGCCCGTGCCTGTGTCAGCTTGGCCATCAGAAGTCGCTCGATCTGGTTATCCACCATCGGGCCAGCAATCGCGTTCTTCGAGCATGTGTGGCAGGTGTAGACGTACGGACTCCGCTTCGATTTTGCTGGCTGGCCGCCCATCGGTGCGTTGCAGGTACGTTCCTTCGCCCTGCCGTTCACCTCTTCCTCCAACACCTTCTGGCACCGAAGGAGGGTCGAGGCCAGGTACTTGACCGTCTTCGGGATGCCCGTGATGCGGGGAGTGCCCGACCCTCGTGCGAGGTACGTGCTTCCGTCCTTGAAGGTGGCACATACCGCGCGCCACTCCTCCGGGCTCACGATCGTCTCCCAGATGCCCACGATCGGCGCGCCGTTGTCGTCCAAGACCAGGTCGCCCCGGTTGGCGCGGTACCCGCAGACCCGGGGCGCCGTCATCATCTGGGTTAGTGACTGGGGCCCGATCTCGCCACCGCGGGTTCCCGTGAGGTTCCGCCTCTTGGCCTCGGCGCAGAGGGTCTTCACGGCCTTGCCCTTGATCCGCTCACGAATCGCCCACGCGAGGTAGTCAGCCTCGGCCGGCCGCAGGTGGATCTTGTCGTCTTCCCAGCCGAACGGCCTCGGCCCACTGTGGGGGAGGCCGTCAAGGATGCGGTCCTGGTGCCAGTCGCGGATGCGGCGCTTCTTCTTCAGCGACTCGGCCTTGTTGACCACCGCCATGACGCCCGTCTTGATGATCTCACTCTCCTCAGTGAGATCCATGGGCCCTGACGGCGTGTAGAAGCGACGTGCCGGGTCGAGCGTGAGGGCGTCCACGAAGTCTTCCCAGTCCCGGTTCGTGCGCTGCACGCGGTCCTGGTCAACGCAGATCACGCCATCGACCCGGTACCCCTCCGGCGTGTACCCGCGACGAAGGTCCCGGAGCGTCGCCAAGAAGTCGGGGCGGACCACATCACGCTTCGAGGCGGAGAGATCGTTGTCGGTGTAGCGGTGGACGATGATCGCCCCATGGCGGGCGGCGTTCTTGTCGTTTCGGCGGTGCTGGTTCGCAACGCCCTTCCCTGCCGCCCACGAGGAGGTGGCTGCCTTCTTCTTGTTGTGCTTGCGCCAGTCGTCTGAGATGCGCGAGTAGGCGATGAGGAAGGGGGTGTCGGGGTGGAGCCTGCTCAACTCTTCAGGGGGCGCCAGTCCGGCAGGCGTGCCCCTCAGCTCAAGATCATCTGGGCCTGTGTCCTCGGGCGCCGCAGCGGCGCCGAAGGTTCCCCCTCTGGCTGTGTTCAACGTGCACCTTCTTGGTCTTGCGTCCCGGGCGTCCGGGAGGGGTAGATTGGGCGCGTCACCTCGCGCATCAACTTCTACACTACATCGCACATCAACTTTTTGGGCACTCTGGTATCCGTGTTTGGGTTGGGCGTGGGGCTGGCGCGTGGGAGAGTGGCTGCATGAACAGACTGGCCAACTCCCAGTCGCCCTACCTACTCCAGCACGCCTCGAATCCAGTGGATTGGTGGCCATGGGGAGAGGAGGCGATGAGGGAAGCTAAGAGGCGGGACGTGCCCATTCTGTTGAGTGTGGGTTATTCGTCCTGTCACTTATGCTTCTGATAATTTACTGGTGCCATGTGATGGCGCACGAGTCGTTCGAGGACGAGCCCACCGCCGCGTACCTCAACGAGCACTTCGTCAACGTCAAGGTCGACCGCGAGGAGCGCCCGGACGTCGACGCCGTCTACATGGAGGCGGTGCAGGCGGCGACCGGCCGGGGCGGCTGGCCGATGACCGTCTTCCTCACCGCCGAGGCCGAGCCGTTCTACTTCGGCACCTACTTCCCGCCCGAGCCGCGCCACGGCATGCCCTCCTTCCGACAGGTCCTGGAGGGGGTGCGGGCCGCGTGGACGGACCGGCGCGAGGAGGTGGACGAGGTCGCCGCGAAGGTCGTACGGGACCTGTCCGAGCGCGAGCTGGTGTACGGCGGGGGCGCCGGGGTGCCGGGCGAGGAGGAGCTGGCGGGCGCGCTGCTCGGGCTGACCCGGGACTACGACGAGCGGCACGGCGGCTTCGGCGGCGCGCCCAAGTTCCCGCCGTCGATGACGCTGGAGTTCCTGCTGCGCCACCACGCCCGCACCGGCGCCGAGGGCGCGCTGGAGATGGCCGCCGACACCTGTGAGCGGATGGCGCGCGGCGGCATCTACGACCAGCTGGGCGGCGGCTTCGCCCGTTACTCGGTCGACCGCGAGTGGGTGGTGCCCCACTTCGAGAAGATGCTCTACGACAACGCGCTGCTGTGCCGGGTCTACGCCCACCTGTGGCGGGCCACCGGCTCGGAGCTGGCGCGCCGGGTGGCCCTGGAGACGGCCGACTTCATGGTGCGCGAGCTGCGCACCGCCGAGGGCGGCTACGCCTCGGCCCTGGACGCCGACAGCGACGACGGCAGCGGCCGGCACGTCGAGGGCGCGTTCTACGTGTGGACGCCCGCGCAGCTCGCCGAGGTGCTGGGGGAGAAGGACGGCGAGGCGGCGGCCCGGCACTACGGGGTCACCGAGGAGGGCACCTTCGAGGAGGGCGCCTCCGTCCTCCAACTCCCCTCCGGCGGCGGACCGGTGGCGGCGGAGGTACGGGAGCGGCTCTTCGCGGCGCGCGAGCTGCGGCCGCGTCCGGGCCGGGACGACAAGGTCGTGGCCGCCTGGAACGGTCTGGCGATCGCCGCGCTGGCGGAGACCGGCGCGTACTTCGACCGGCCCGACCTGATCGAGCGGGCGACCGAGGCGGCGGACCTGCTGGTGCGCGTCCACATGGACGACCGGGCGCGGCTGTCGCGTACCTCCAAGGACGGCCGGGCCGGCTCCAACGACGGGGTCCTGGAGGACTACGCGGACGTGGCCGAGGGCTTCCTGGCGCTCGCGGGGGTGACGGGGGAGGGGGCCTGGCTGGAGTTCGCCGGGTTCCTGCTCGACATCGTCCTGGACCGGTTCACCGGCGGGGGCGGGGTGCTCTACGACACCGCGCACGACGCCGAGCGGCTGATCCGGCGCCCGCAGGACCCCACGGACAGCGCGACCCCGTCGGGCTGGACGGCGGCGGCGGGCGCGCTGCTCTCGTACGCCGCGCACACCGGCTCCACCCCGCACCGGGCCGCGGCCGAGGCCGCGCTCGGCGTGGTGAAGGCGCTGGGGCCGCGCGCCCCGAGGTTCATCGGCTGGGGCCTGGCGACCGCCGAGGCGCTGCTCGACGGGCCCCGCGAGGTGGCCGTGGTGGGCGAGCCCGGGAGCGAGCTGCACAGGGCGGCGCTGCTGGGCCGCGCGCCGGGCGCGGTGGTGGCGGTGGGCGCGCCGGGCGGCGCGGAGTTCCCGCTGCTGGTGGACCGGCCCCTGGTCGACGGGGGCCCGGCGGCGTACGTGTGCCGCCACTTCACCTGCGAGGCGCCGGTGACCACCGCGGACGCCTTGACCAGGGCGCTGTCCTGAGGACGCGCGGGGGCCCGGGCGCATCCCGGGCCCCCGCGCGTCCCCAGCCCCCCACATTCGGCGCGCGCGGGCGCTCAGCCCCGAAGCCCGTTGCCGAGGGTGTTGAGGGAGCGCTCCACCAGGTCCACCAGGTCGTCCTGGTGGTCGCGTTCGGCCCAGTACACGGTCGCCTCGAAGATGGCGCCCAGTACCGCCATCGAGAAGGCCCGCACCTCCAGGTCGTTCTCCGTGCGGCCGGTCCGTTCGGCCAGCACTCCGCACAGCAGCCGGCTGGTGAGCGCCAGCGACTGCATCAGCCGGGCCCGCAGCGCGGGGACCTGGACCAGCAGGGACGTGCGCTGGACCATCTCCTCGCGGTCGGACTCCAGGGCCAGCCGGGTCGCCCTGACGACGACGTGGCGCAGGGAGTCCAGCGGCGGCTCGTCCGCCGGGCGGCCCCGCAGATCGGCGACCATGACCGGGTCGTACTCGTCCGTGAGGACGATGTCCTCCTTGGTGGGGAAGTAGCGGAACACCGTGGAAGGCGAGACCTCGGCGGCCTCCGCGATCTGCTCGACGGTCGTCGCCTCGTACCCCTGCTCGGCGATCAGCCGGTAGGTGGCGCGCCGGATCGCGACGCGCGTCTTGAGCTTCTTGCGTTCGCGCAGCCCGAGCCGGGGCTGCAGCTCCTCGGCGACGGAGTCGAGGGAGCGGGTGCGGTGCGTTGCGGCCATGCCGGCATTCTCAGGCATCCCCCGCGTCCCCCGCGGCCCCGGCCCCCACCGGCGCCCCCGCCGCCTGCGCCGACCCCGGCGCGGCCGGGCGCGGCTTCTCGCGGCCCGGCAGCAGCGCCACCGCGAGCACCGCGGTGACCAGGGCCGCCGCCCCGCACACCAGCAGCACCGTGGACATGCCGTGGACGTACGCGGAGTCGGCCGAGGCGGCGAGCCGGGCGTCGCCCAGCCGCTCCGCGACCAGCCGCGCGGCCACCACCGAGTCGCCCGCCCGGTCCGCCAGCGGGCCCGGGAGCCCGGCCGTGTCGAGCCGGTCGGTGAACACCCCCGCGAGCAGCGAGCCCAGGAGCGCGATCCCGATCGCGCTGCCCACCTGGCGTACGGTCATCAGCAGCCCGGACCCGCTGCCCGCGCGGTCCGGCGGCAGGGTGGCGAGCGCCGCCGTCATCGCGGGGACCATGGCGAAGCCGAAGCCGAGACCGGTGAGCGTCAGCCACAGCGCGGTGAAGCCGTAGCCGCTCTCCACCGTGGTGCGGCTGCCGAGGAAGGCCGAGAGGGCGAGCACCACGAGGCCCGCGCCGATCGTGCCGCGCGCCCCGAACCGCCGCACCAGCGGCTCCCCGGCCTTGGCCGCGACCATCAGGCCGCCCATCAGCGGCAGCATCCGCAGCCCGGTGCCGAAGGCGTCGTTGCCGAGCACGGCCTGGAGGTACTGCGGCAGCACGAACATCAGCCCGGCGAGGATGAACATCACCAGCGTCGCCGCGAGCGTGTTGAGCAGGAACGGCCGGTGGCCGAGGAGCGCCATGTCGAGCATCGGACGCGGCACCCGCCGCTCCCGTACGGCCAGGGCGGCGAGCAGCACCGCGCCCGCGGCGAGCGTGCCCAGGACCAGGGCGTCGCCCCAGCCGCGGCCGGGCGCCTCGATGATCCCGTAGATGAGGGAGCCCAGGCCCGCGGCGGTGAGCGCGGTGGAGAGGGCGTCGACGCGCGGCGCGGCCGGGTCCCTGGTCTCGGGGAGCAGGAAGGCGCAGGCGGCGATGCCGATCGCGACCATCGGCACGTTGATGAGGAAGACCGAGCCCCACCAGAAGTGGTTGAGCAGGAAGCCGCCGATGATCGGACCGAGCGGCAGGCCGAGCGCGGAGGAGGCGGTGACGATGGAGACGGCCTTGGTGCGCTCCTCGGCGGGGAAGAGCGAGGGCAGCACGGCCAGGGCGAGCGGCATGACGAAGGCCGCGCCCACCCCCATGACCGCGCGGGCCGCGATGACCGCGCCGACACTGCTGGTCAGCGCACCGATGAGGGAGCCCGCGAGGAAGATCCCGAGGCCGGTGATCAGCATCCGGCGGCGGCCGAAGCGGTCGCCGAGCAGGCCCGCCGGGAGCATCAGGGCGGCGAAGACCACGACGTAGGCGTCGGCCGTCCACTGCTGCTGGCCGGTGGTGGCGCCGAGCTGCTCGGCCATGGTCGGCAGCGCGACGTTGAGGATCGTCATGTCGAAGCCGAGCACCAGCATGCTCGCGACCATCGCCCCCAGCGCCCACCAGCGCCGTGGATCGGGACCGGACACCTGTGTCATGGCATACCTCCGTGAGAGTTACCGTCAAGTGACAGTAACTCTCAAAAGATGGTTACGGTCAAGCGTGCTGGTAGGCGACCAGCGAGATGCCGATGTAGTGGACGATGAAGGCGGCCAGCGTCAGGGAGTGGAAGACCTCGTGGAAGCCGAAGTAGCGCGGCGAGGGGTTCGGGCGCTTGAGGCCGTAGATCACACCGCCCGCGCTGTAGAGCAGCCCGCCGACCACGATCAGGACGAGCACCGCGACACCGCCGGTGTGCAGGAAGTCGGGGAGGAAGAAGACCGCCGCCCAGCCCATCGCTATGTAGCAGGGCGTGTAGAGCCAGCGCGGGGCGCCGACCCAGAAGACGCGGAACGCGATGCCGGCCAGCGCCGCCGCCCACACCGCCCAGAGCAGCACGCGTCCGCTGGAGTCCGGGAGCAGCAGCAGGGTGAGCGGGGTGTAGGTGCCCGCGATGATCAGGAAGATGTTGGCGTGGTCGAGCCGGCGGAGGATCGCCTCGCCGCGCGGTCCCCACTCCCCCCGGTGGTAGAGGGCGCTGACACCGAAGAGCAGGCAGGCGGTCAGGGCGTAGATCCCGCAGGCGACGCGCCCGCGGGTGGAGTGGGCCAGCGCGGTCAGTGCGAGGCCGGAGACCACGGCCGCCGGGAACATCCCCGCGTGCAGCCAGCCGCGGAGTTTGGGCTTCAGCGGCCCGGTCGGCGCGAGGTCCGTCACCTGATCAGTCATGTCCCGCATGCTACCTACGCCTCCGTAAGTTACGGATAGGGGCGGCCCGTAACCGTATGTCCCGAACACCTACCCGGAGGGGTAGATCCGGTGTCGAGTGGCGATGCTCACGTGAGAGTGCCTCTGGACATATGGGCGAGAGGCACGGATGATCAGATGAGTGCGGTCGGCACCGGATGAGCGCCAGGTAACACCGAAGCGTCCGGGTCGCAGCCCCCACGGGGCAACGAACGAAGAGACCCTCACCAGGGAATCACCGAACCCTCTACAAGGAGCGATCGTGGCGCGCGACATCGCGGCTCCCCTTCCCGTCCCGACCAACCACCAGGAACTGATCTCCTGGGTAGACGAGATCGCGGCCATCACCCAGCCGGACCGGGTGGTCTGGTGCGACGGTTCCGAGGCCGAGTACGAGCGCCTGTGCGAGGAGCTCGTCGCCCGGGGGACGTTCAAGAAGCTCGACCCGATCAAGCGCCCGAACTCCTACTACGCGGCGTCCGACCCGACCGATGTCGCCCGGGTCGAGGACCGCACCTTCATCTGCTCCGAGAAGGAGGAGGACGCGGGGCCGACCAACCACTGGAAGGCTCCGGCGGAGATGAAGGAGATCTTCGCGGGTGAGAAGGGGATCTTCCGGGGCTCGATGCGCGGCCGCACCATGTACGTCGTGCCCTTCTGCATGGGCCCGCTCGGCTCGGACCTCTCCGCCATCGGCGTCGAGATCACCGACTCCGCGTACGTCGCCGTCTCCATGCGCACCATGACCCGTATGGGGCAGCCGGTTCTCGACGAGCTCGGCACCGACGGCTTCTTCGTCAAGGCCGTCCACACGCTCGGCGCGCCGCTGGCCGAGGGCGAGGCCGACGTGCCCTGGCCCTGCAACTCCACCAAGTACATCTCGCACTTCCCCGAGACCCGCGAGATCTGGTCCTACGGCTCCGGCTACGGCGGCAACGCGCTGCTCGGCAAGAAGTGCTACGCGCTGCGCATCGCCTCCGTGATGGCGCGCGACGAGGGCTGGCTCGCCGAGCACATGCTGATCCTCAAGCTGACCCCGCCGCAGGGCGAGCCGAAGTACGTCGCCGCCGCCTTCCCCAGCGCCTGCGGCAAGACCAACCTGGCCATGCTGGAGCCCACGATCTCCGGCTGGACCGTCGAGACCATCGGCGACGACATCGCGTGGATGCGGTTCGGCGAGGACGGCCGGCTGTACGCGATCAACCCCGAGGCCGGGTTCTTCGGCGTCGCGCCCGGCACCGGTGAGCACACCAACGCCAACGCGATGAAGACCCTGTGGGGCAACTCCGTCTTCACCAACGTCGCGCTCACCGAGGACGGCGACGTGTGGTGGGAGGGCATGACCGAGGAGCCGCCCGCGCGTCTGACGGACTGGAAGGGCAACGCCTGGACGCCGGAGTCCGAGACCCCGGCCGCCCACCCCAACGCCCGCTTCACCGTCCCGGCCGGCCAGTGCCCGACGATCGCCCCCGAGTGGGAGGACCCCAAGGGCGTCCCGATCTCCGCGATCCTCTTCGGCGGCCGCCGCGCCTCCGCCGTGCCGCTGGTGACCGAGTCCTTCGACTGGAACCACGGCGTCTTCCTCGGCGCCAACGTCGCCTCCGAGAAGACCGCCGCCGCCGAGGGCAAGGTCGGCGAGCTGCGCCGCGACCCGTTCGCGATGCTCCCGTTCTGCGGCTACAACATGGGCGACTACATGGCCCACTGGGTCAAGGTCGGCGCGAACGCCGCGGCGAAGGGGGACGCCGCCAAGCTGCCCAAGATCTACTACGTGAACTGGTTCCGCAAGAACGACGCGGGCAAGTTCGTGTGGCCCGGCTTCGGCGAGAACAGCCGCGTCCTGAAGTGGATCGTGGAGCGCCTCGAAGGCAGGGCCGAGGGCGTCGAGACCCCGATCGGCGTCCTGCCGACGAAGGAGTCCCTGGACACCGACGGTCTGGACCTGGCCGAGTCGGACCTGGAGTTCCTCCTCGAGGTGGACACCGAAGTCTGGCGCGAGGAGGCGGCGCTGATCCCCGACCACCTCAACACCTTCGGCGACCACACGCCCAAGGAGCTGTGGGACGAGTACCGCGCGCTCGTCGCCCGCCTGGGCTGACCCGCCCGCCCGAGACTCGTGGCGGGCTGCCCCGAACACCGCCCTGACCAGTGGGGTCACGACGGTCCGCCACGTTCGCGCCCGGCCCCCGGAGCCCCCTCACGGCTCCGGGGGCCGGCCGCTTTTCCGGACGGCCGCGCCGGTCCCGTCCTCCCGGTCCCGCCCTGCCGGTCCGCTCTCCCGGTCCCGTCCCGGAAGTTTCCCCGGGTGGTTTTTCGCCGGGGTGGCTGCCGGGAGCGGGCGTTGGCGGGACACTCGGTCCCGGAGCGCGTGGGGCCGAACGAGGGGGCGCGGAGGATGCGCACACCGGTGAGTGATCCGCTGCGGGTGGGGCCGTACCGCATCGTGGGGCGGCTGGGGTCCGGCGGGATGGGCTGGGTGTATCTGGGGCGCTCGCCCGCGGGCCGGGCCGTCGCCGTCAAGGTCGTCCGTCCCGAACTCGCCGCCGACGAGGAGTTCCGGCGCCGCTTCGCGCGCGAGGTGGCCGCCGCGCGGCTGGTCGGCGGGGCCTTCACGGCGGCGGTCGTCGACGCCGACCCGGAGGCCGAACTGCCCTGGCTGGCCACGGCGTACGTCCCGGGCCCCGCCCTGTCCGAGGCGGTCGGCTCGGACGGACCGCTCACCGGCGGCCAGGCCCGGCGGCTCGGGGCCGGTCTGGTGGAGGCGCTCCAGGCCATCCACGGCGCCGGGGTCGTCCACCGCGACCTCAAGCCCTCGAACGTCCTGCTCGCCGCCGACGGGCCGCGCGTCATCGACTTCGGCATCTCCATGGTGGCCGGGGCGACCGGGCTGACCCGCGCCGGGACGCTGATGGGCACCCCGCCCTACATGTCGCCCGAGCAGATGACCGGCGCCCGGGTCGGGCCGCCCAGCGACGTCTTCTCGCTCGGCGGGGTCCTCGTCTACGCCGTCACCGGGAACGCTCCGTTCCGCCACGGCGCCGGGGTGGCCTACCGGGTGGTGCACGCCGAGCCCGAACTCGACGACGTACCCGCCGAGTTGCTTCCCCTGGTCCAGGAGTGCCTGGCCAAGCGGCCCGAGGACCGGCCGGGTCTTGACGCGCTGCTGAGCGGGCTGCTCGGCCCGGACGCGGGCAGCGCGCGGGCGCTCACCTGGCCGCCGCCCACCGTGGCCCGCCGCATCCGGGTCCGCACCGGCGAGCTGGACGGCCGACGGGCCGCCGGTGACCGGGCCTCCCTGCCGTCCTGTCTGCTGCTGCACGCGCGGACCCTCCTGGACGCGGGGCTCAGCGACGCCATGGTGATCGAGGCGGTGGGCCGTGCGGCACTCTGAGGGGACACCGGCGGGCGCCGGGGCCGAGCTGGGTGTCCGGTGGCGCCCGCTGGTCCACGCCTGGGCGGCCGGGCGCCACTTCCACTGCGAGGAGGACACCGTCTCCGTCTCGCTGCGCTTCGACCTCGCCGACGCGGGACGGGCCGTCACCGTCCGGTTCATGACCACCACCAAGCTGCTGGTGGCGTTCATGACGGACGGCCGGTTCCTGCGCGGGGACCAGCTGGCGACCGCCGCCGCGGCGGCCAACGCGTGGAACACCGAACAACTGGTCCCGATGCTGTCGGTGTGGGACGTACGGGGGCCCAGGCCCTGTATCGCCGGGGTCTGCACCCTGCCGCTCAACTGCCGGATGGCCCAGCCGGAATTCGATTCCCTGGCGGGCGACTGGGTGGAACAGGCGAGGCAGATGTTCCTCCGGTGCCATCAGGTGTTCCAGCTGTAGAAAGAGTTTTCGGTTACCGCCCGGGAGCGGTCCCGAAAAGGCCGCGGAAATGCCCGGGAACAGCCCCGGAATGGCCAAAGCCCTTACGCACGGCGGCCGGTGGCGCCATATTTGCGATGTGCTTTTCCGGGGGACGGGGAGGTATTCACCCATGGCGCAGCTGTGTGGTCCGCGCGGTGCGCGGCGGGCGGGGGCGACGGCCGCGCTGCTGGCCGCGGCCCTGTTCGCCGCGGCCCTTCCGGCCGCCGCCGGTGACGGGTCCTGCTCGGGGAAGCTGGCCGAGCGGCTGGGCTGCTGGGCCGGGCGGGTGGACGCCCAGGACCCGGCCGTGCTCGTCACGCTGCACCGGCCGCTGGCGCTCGACGGCAAGGCCGCCGACTGGAAGCTCTCCCAGCGCAAAGCCGCCTTCGACCGCGGCCCGCTGGTCCTGACGGTCCCGGCCGGGCATCCCACCGGCGCGGGCGGCACCCTGCTGCTCGTCCTCGCCGGGGACCGGCTCGTCGACCCGGACGCCGAGATCACCCGGCTCGACGGCAGGACGCTGGACGCGCTGCGCGAGGCGGGCGTCTGCGAGAGCGGACTGTGCGAGCTCGTCGCCGACGGCAAGAAGGCCAAGCCCCTGCACGGCCAGGACCTCCTGGACGCGAAGCTCGCCGCCGAGCTCGGCCGCAACTCCGACAGCGTCGGCGGCGCGGACGACGGCTCCTCGCTGCTCGTCCCCCTGCTCGGCACCGCCACCCTGCTGCTGCTCCTGATGGCCGCGCTGGTCTACGCGGTCCGCCGCTCACGCGGCCCGCGCCCGGCGTATGCCGTGCCGGCCGGGGCGGGCCCGTCGGCCGTGCCCGCCGCCCGTACGCGCCCGGCGGGCACCGCCGCCGTACCCGGCAGGCACCGCGCTCCCGGCCGCGAGCCCGGCGGTACGGGAGCGCCGCGCCGTACCGCCGTCGTCCGCACCGCGCTGCACCCGCAGGGGTACGTCGAGCTCGACCAGTGCCTGCGCCGGGCTGTCTGGGCCGAGCCCACCGCGCCCGCGCCCGCCCCCGGCACCCGCGTCGAGGTGAGCGAGGGCCGGGGCGAGGACGCCGGGATCCTGTACGCCCGCACGTACGCCGACGACGGACGCAACGTCACCAGCAGGGCGCCGCACGGCCGGTGAGGCGCGGCGAGGACACCGAAGGACGGGGAGGGGCCAGATGCGCAGGCAGCAGCAGCCACCGAGGACGCTTCCGGCGGAGTACGCCGACATCGAGTTCGAGAACAACGCCCAGCGGCTGCCGCTGGTGCTGTGCCTGGACACCTCCAGCTCGATGGCGGGCCCGCCCATCGACGCGCTGAACCAGGCCCTGAGCGAGTGGACCCGCGAACTCCACGACGACGTCAGCCTCAGCTACAGCGTCGAGGTCGCCGTCATCACCTTCGGCGGCCGGGGCGTCACCGCCTGGCGCGGCGGCCAGCCGCTCGAACCCGGCTCCCCGGTCGGCCCGTTCGTCGCCGCCCACATGTTCGAGCCGCCCCGGCTCGCCGCCTCCGGGGTCACCCTGATGACCGAGGCGCTGGAGCTCGCCATGCACGTGGTCGCCGCCCGCAAGACCGAGCTGCGCTCCCAGGGTCTGCAGTACTACCGGCCGCAGATCTGCCTCGTCACCGACGGCCTGCCGACCGACGGCACCGGCCACATCAGCCGCACCTGGCAGCGGCTCGTCCCCGTCCTCGCCGACGAGCAGGCCGCCCGCCGCTTCCGGCTGTACGCGATCGGCGTCGGCGGCCTGACCGACCTCGCCGAGCAGGTGCTCCAGGCGTACGCGCCGAAGTTCAACGCCCGCCTCCAGGGCTTCCCCTTCCGCCAGCTGCTCCAGATGATGTCGGCGAGCGCCAGCGCCGAGACCAAGGGCGCGGGCGACGAGGTCTTCGAGAAGATCTTCAGCCAGTTCAAGACGCAGCGCCCGGCCTGGGAAGCCTGAGCGGGCCATGGGGACGCGCGCGCACGGGAGCTGGCGGGTGCACGGGCTGAGCGTGGAGGGCTACCGGCACCGCCGGGACGGCGTCCCCTGCCAGGACGCCTGGCGGTGCTCGACGGACGGGCCGGTCACGGTCCTGGCCGTCGCGGACGGCGCGGGCAGCCGGCCGCGCTCCGGCGAGGGCTCCCTGCTCGCGGTCCGCCTCGCCGTGGAGCACTTCTCCCGGCTGCCCGCCCCGTGGGCGGACGGCCCCACCGCGCACCGGCTGCTGCGCCAGGGCTTCCAGCGGGTCGTGGACGGCTTCCTCGACCGTACGGGCGAGGCGGCCGGGGACCACGCCACCACCCTGACCGTGGTGGTCCTCGCGCCCGGGTGGCTGGGGCACGTCAGCGTCGGGGACGGGTTCGTGGTGCTGCGGGCCGGGACGGAGGACGGCGAACGGCAGTTCCACCTCCTGCCGCAGCCCGCCGCCGTGAGCGAGTACAGCAACGAGACGGTCTTCGTCACCACCCCGGAGGCCGCCCGCCGGGTGCGGACCGACTGCGTACGGGACGACGGCGTCGACGGCGTCCTGCTGTCCACGGACGGACTCGCCCAGGCCGCGCTCTCCTGGTCGCAGGGCGCCCCGCAGGTCCCCAACGAGTCCTTCGCCGCGTCGGTGCTGCGCTCGCTCGACACCGGCGGGTGCCTGCCGGACGACGAGGACGACCGCCTCGCCGCGCTGCTCCGCTCCGACCGGCTGACCGCGCTCAATGGTGACGACAAGACCCTGCTGCGGGCGGTACGGGACGGAGGGGGCGGATGAGCGGGCCCGCGCAGGGGCGGACCGTGCTGCTCGGCGGGGTGCCGGTGGTCCTCGCCGCCGAGCCGCTGAAGGGGGGCGGTCAGGCGGCCGTCTACCCCGTGGAGGGCGACGACCACACCGTCGTCAAGCTCTACCGGGAGCCGCCCGGGCCCGAGCAGGAGCGGCGGCTGATCCGGATGCTCACGATGTCCCCGCTCGGCGGGCGCCCCACCGACCGCTCGCAGCGGCCCGAGCTCGCCTGGCCGACCGCGCCCGCGCGGGCGCCGGGCGGCGCGTTCCTCGGATACGCGATGCAGCGGTTCGGGGAGCCCGAACACGTCCAGCTGGTGGGCCTGTTCACGCGTGCCCAGCGCGTGCGGCTCTTCCACGGGCGGGCCGACTGGCGCTTCCTGCTCGGCGTCGCGTGGAACCTGGCGTTCATGACGGCCCGTATGCACCACGAGGGGCTGGTGATCGGGGATTTCTCCAGCAGCAACGTGGTGGTCGACGCGAACGGCTTCGTCACGTTCCTGGACTGCGACTCCATCGCCTTCACCGACGCGGTGACCGGGGAGCTGTTCCCCTGTCTGATGCACACCACGGACTACTCGGCGCCCGAGCGGCAGGCGGGCGGCCCCGCCACCCGGGCCAGCGACGACTTCGCGCTGGCGGTCCTCGTCTACCAGCTGCTGACGGCCGGCAACCACCCCTTCGGGGGAGTGCCGCACGACAGCACGCCGGAGTCGACGGTCCAGGACAACATCGCGGCGAGCATCAGTTACGTGGTGCGGCCCGAGCGGGTCGTGGTGCCTCGGGGGACCGTGGACCCGTCCGTGCTGCCGCCCGAGCTGCTCCAGCTCTCCCGGGCGGCGTTCGGCCCCGGGGTGCTGGATCCCGGGGCGCGGCCTTCGGCGCAGGAGTGGTTGCGGGCGCTGGACCGGGAGCGGGCCCGGGTGCGGGTGTGCCGGGACCGCCCGGGCCACACGTACGGGTCGCACCTGCCGACCTGCCCGTGGTGCGGCCGCGCCGCCCTGACGGGCCACGACGTCTTCACCCCCGGGGCCCCGCCCCCACCCCCCGAACCGTCGTCCGGGGCCCGGACGGCGCTGTTGGTGGGGCTGGTGGTGCTTCTGCTGATCATCCTGGTGCTGGCGGCGGGGTAGGCGTGCGCCTGCGCGCGGGTGGGGGGCCGCGCCGCTGTTCGGCCGGGTGTGCGTGTGCGGGCCGGTGGGCTTCTCGCGCAGTTCCCCGCGCCCCTTCAGGGCCCGGATTTCGGCTGCGGGCCGGTGGGGGCTGGTCGCGCAGTTCCCCGCGCCCCTATAGGGCGCCCCGGAGGGGCGCATTCGAGGGGCGCGGGGAACTGCGCGACCAGCCCACCACGACCCGCGGACGACGACTGGTTTTAGGGGCGCGGGGAACTGCGCGAGCAAACGGCCACCGGGCCGGGCCTCGGCCGGTGGGGATGTGGCACCCGGTCCGCGGACCTCCGCTGCGCGCGGACCGGGGCCGATCAGAGGGCGGCGGCCGCCGCCGAGTGGGCATCCATACGCTCCGCCGCCAGGATCGCCGCCGCAGTGTCCGCGCGCGAGGCGGCCACCACCAGCGCGCGCCCCGCGAGCGCGTGCGCGCGCCCGTGCAGGGCAGGCGCCGCCGCCCGGCTCAGCCCCGCGTGCCGCACCGGCGGATGCCCGCCCCGCAGCCGCGCGACCTGCGACGCGATCGCGTCCCCGGCCTCGGTCAGCCCGAGTTCGTCCGTCACCGCGAGCAGCGCCGCGAGGTGCCCGGCGAGCTGGATGTCCAGCTCCTCCTCACGGGAGCGGCGCGGAACACCGGCGTCGGAGGCCACCGTGCTGTGCACCGACTTCGTCCGGATCGGCTCGTACATGAGAATGACCTCCTTCTGACGCAGGAGGCCATCCTATCTTAGATTCTGTCTAAAGTTGAGTGCGGACCAGCACCTGGCGGGATCCGGATCCCTCCGGCTACATCTGGCTGTAGCCGTCCAGGAAGCTGCCGATCCGGGTCACCGCACCCGCCAGATCCTGCGCCGAGGGAAGCGTCACGATGCGGAAGTGGTCGGGCTCGGGCCAGTTGAACCCGGTGCCGTGCACGACCATGATCTTCTCGGCCCGCAGCAGGTCCAGGACCATCTGGCGGTCGTCCTTGACCTTGTAGACCGCCGGGTCGAGCCGGGGGAAGAGGTACAGCGCGCCCTTCGGCTTCACGCACGTCACGCCCGGGATCTGCGTGAGCAGGTCGTACGCCGTGTCGCGCTGCTCGAGCAACCGCCCGCCCGGCAGCACCAGGTCTTCGATCGACTGGCGCCCGCCCAGCGCCGTGGCCACCGCGTACTGCGACGGCATGTTCGCGCACAGCCGCATGTTGGCGAGGATGGTGAGGCCCTCGATGTACGAGGAGGCGTGGGCCTTGGGGCCGCAGACCGCCATCCAGCCGGAGCGGTAACCGGCCACCCGGTAGTTCTTGGACAGACCGTTGAAGGTCAGCACCATGAGGTCCGGGGCGAGTACGGCCGTCGGCGTGTGCGTGGCGCCGTCGTAGAGGATCCGGTCGTAGATCTCGTCCGAGCAGACGACCAGGTTGTGGCGCCGGGCGATCTCGGTGAGACCCCGCAGCATCTCCTCGTCGTAGACCGCGCCGGTCGGGTTGTTCGGGTTGATGATCACCAGGGCCTTGGTGCGGTCGGTGATCTTCCGCTCGATGTCGGCGAGGTCCGGCATCCAGTCGGCCTGCTCGTCGCAGCGGTAGTGCACGGCGGTGCCGCCGGCGAGGGAGACGGAGGCGGTCCACAGCGGGTAGTCCGGGGCCGGGACCAGCACCTCGTCGCCGTCGTCGAGCAGCGCCTGCATCGACATCTGGATCAGCTCAGAGACGCCGTTGCCGAGGTAGATGTCCTCGACGTCGAGGTCGATGCCCTTGGTCTGGTAGTGCTGCATCACCGCGCGGCGTGCCGAGAGCAGGCCCTTGGCGTCGCCGTAGCCGTGCGCCCCGGAGAGGTTGCGGAGCATGTCCTCCAGGATCTCCGGCGGGCACTCGAAGCCGAACGCGGCGGGGTTGCCGGTGTTGAGCTTGAGGATGCGGTGACCTGCCGCTTCCAGCCGCATGGCTTCTTCGAGAACCGGGCCGCGGATCTCGTAACAGACATTGGCGAGCTTGGTCGACTGGATCACCTGCATGACGGTCACCTTACGGGCGCGTTTCGGGGGACGCGCGGGGTTTGCCCGTGGGGTGGGCCGGTCGGGGGTGCGTGGGCGGATGCCCGGCTTCTATCGGAATGCGGTGCCGGGGGCTGGCCGTGGGATCGCCGGTTGGGGGTGGGGTGGCGGCTTGGATTGTGCCCTTTCCCGGCACGCCGGGTGAGATGCACCACGACGAGCTGCCACCCACCGGCCGTGGCGGGTTGCCCGCACCCCTGTTCGGCCCGGGGTTCCTCTGCGGCCCGGTGGCGGGTTGCTCGCGCCGCCGTTCCCCGCGCCCCTATAACCAGTCGTCGTCTGCGGGCCGTGGCTGGTTGCTCGCGCCGTTCCCCGCGCCCCCTGAAGCGCCCCTTCGGGGCGCCCCGGGATGCCGCGCAGCGGCATTCAAGGGGCGCGGGGAACTGCGCGACCAGCCCCCACCGGCCCGCAGCCGAAATCCGGGCCCTGAAGGGGCGCGGGGAACTGCGCGAGAGGCCCCGCCGCCCCGCACACAAGCCCCGCCCCGCCCCGCCCCACATCTCAGCCACCCACCCCCCTCGCCCCCTTCCAGCCCCCCTCCCCCCAGCGTTACGTTCCCGCCCCGCGACGCCCCCAGGGAGGCAGCCCATGACCAACGGCAGCAACGGCGCGCACGACCACCCCGACGCCCAGCCCCACCCCGTCCCGCCGACCCCGTACGTCCTCCGGACCAACCGCCCCGCCGGGGGACACGGCGTCCCGTCCGACGTCTCCGACTTCCGTAACGCCTCGCAAGGGCTCATCGCCCGGCCGGGCGTGTCCGTGATCCCGGCCCGGGACGGGGGCACTGCCTGGGACTTCGCCCGGTTCGACTTCCTGCGCGACGAGGACGAGATCCCGCCCTCCGTCAACGCGCGCGTCTGGCGCCAGGGCCGGATGAACGCCATGGCGGGCCTCTACCAGGTCACCCGCACGGAGAACGGCGGCGTCCACCAGACCCACCAGATGCACCAGATACGCGGCTACGACCTCGCCAACATGACGATCGTCGGAGGCCGCACCGGACTCGTCGTCATCGACCCCCTCGGCTCCTACGAGACCGCGCAGTACGCCCTCCGCCTCTACCGCGAGACCACCGACGACCACCGCCCCGTCCGCGCGCTCGTCTACACCGCCAGCTGCGTCGACCACTTCGGCGGCTCCCGTGGCCTCTTCGCCGAGCGCGGCGACACCGTCCCCGAGGACCTCGCCGTCCACGCCCCCGACGGCTTCCTCGACGACGCGGTCCGCCGCCACGTCGTGGAGGGCCTCGCCACCGCCTGCCTGGTCGACCACACCTACGGCACCCGTCTGGAGGCGGGACCGTACGGCCTGGTCGACAGCGGCCCCGGCCTCACCGTCTCCACCGGCGAGCCCACCCTCATCCCCCCCACCCACCAGCACTCCGGCGAGGCCGAGGTCGAGGCCGATGGCGTCCGTATGGTCCTCCAGCCCGCCGCGGGCCTCCAGTCCCCGGCCGAGATGAACGTCTACCTCCCCGACCACCACGTCCTCTACCTGACCGCCCCCGGCCTGCTCGGCGGCCTCGGGGACGTACGCGCCCGCCACCTGGACGAGACCCTGAAGGCGTTCGGCGGCGTCGCGGAGATCGTGGCCGGGGCGTACGAGTGGCCCGGCTGGGGCGGGAAGGCCGTCACGGCCCGCCTCGCCGCCCGCCGCGACGCCTGGGTCAGGCGCCAGTCCCAGCCCTCGAACCAGCCGTTCTCCGCCGCCGGCTACGTCGGCACCGCCACCCAGGCCGCCCGTCAGACCTGGCTCCGCCTGCTCGGCCACGAGTTCGTCGCCGCCACCGACGCGGTCGCCGCGACCCCCGCCTGTGCCGCCACCGCCAAGCGGTACGTGGTGGCCCTCGGCGGCGCCGAGGAGGTACTGGCCACCGCGCGCGCGGAGTACGACGCGTCCACGCCCCGCTACGAGCGGGTCGTCGAACTCCTCGACCACGTGCTGGCCGCCGCCTGCGACCCGGCGACGGTCCCGCCCGCCGTCCTGGAGACCGCCACCTCGCTGCAGGCCCTGGCGCTGACCCAACTGGGCTACCTCGCCGAGTACGGCCCACTGCGCAACGCCTATCTCACGGCCGCCCAGGACCTCCGCCCCGGCCCGCGCCCGCCCGGCGCCCGCCCCGTCGTCGGCGACCTGGTGCACCACGCCAACCCCGCCCAGTACTTCGCGGCCCTCGCCGCCCGCCTTGACGGCCCGAGCGCGGCCGAGCTGCGCGATCCGGTCGTCCTGCTGTGGACCTTCACCAACACCGGCCAGTCGGGCGTCACGGTGCTGCGCGACGGCGTCCTCGTCTACACCGACACCCGCGGCGACACCATGCCGCCGGGCGTGGACAAGCCGCACGCCACGATCGTGCTGACGCGCGACACCCTGGACCGGCTCCTGGCGTCCGGCCCGGACTTCGCCGCGAACTTCGACGACGCCGTACGCGCGGGCCGCGCCCAGATCGACGACCGCGGCCCGGCGGACCGGGTGTTCCGCTATCTGCTCCCGGCTATCCCGGTCGTGAACTGAGCCCAGGCGGCGGCGGGGACGGAGAACGTCGGGCTGTCCCCGCCGAGCTTGGAATCGCGTACGTGGACGGTGTGGGGGCAGGCGGCGACCTCGACGCAGGCGCCGCCCTGGTCATCGCTGTGGCTGGACTTCCGCCAGGCCAGGGCGACTTCGACGCACTCCCCGCCCTGGTCGTCGCTGTAACTGGACTTGAACCATACGAGCTGGTCGCTCATAGCTCCTCCGCCAATTTGCTGATGAACTCCGCCGACTCCTCGACGCTGAGGGCGTGCATGCGGATCATGCCATGGCGTTGGGTCAACTCACTGACCTTGACGGGATCTGTGTAAAGCGCGCTGGTCGTCTGGGCTTCTGTGTACGCGTAACACTCGTGGTCGGGAGTCTCCAACAGGACTACGGACCCAGTAAGGGCAAGACCGCTGCACCGGCCCATCGGAACCACCTGCACCGACACATTGCGCAACTTGGCAGCTTCCAAGATGTGGTGCAGTTGACGCCGCATGCATTCACGGTCTCCGACCATGGTGCGCAAGGCGGCCTCGTACATGGTGAAGCCGAACATTACCGACGGTCGCGCACGCAGCGCGTCCTGCCTGCGAAGCCGGGCATTCACGCGCTCCTCCACTGTCTCGTCATCCAGCGGCGGGCAACTCTCACTGATCAGAGTCCGCGCGTACTCCTCCGTTTGCAGCAATCCCGGAACGAGCAGGGGCTGATACGAGTGGATGGCGATCGCCTCCGCCTCGGCCTGCATGTACTCCTGCGACCGCGCAGGGAACGGCTCAGGCTTCAGATACTGGTTCGCCGCCAGCAACTTCCCCTGCGCCCCGCACATCTGATCGGCCACTGTCAGCAGCCGCAGAGTAGGCTTGCGGCGGCCGTTCTCCATCGACTTGACGTACTCGTACTGGTAATCCGCCGCCTTGCAGAGGTCGTTGCGGGATACACCGGCGCTCTCCCGCCAGAGCTTCACCTGGTCGCCGCAGTAACGCCACGCGATCGGCGGCAGGGAAGTCGGCTCGGTCATTGAACCCGCCCTTCGGGTACCTCGCGGGTACGGCCGGGAATGTACCCACTTTGATACTCCCTGAGGCTATGCCAGGCCCAGCACGGTATGAGCCATGGATCGCACAACTTCCCCCCTTCCGAAGGATGTTGCATGGCGGCTCCCTTGCGGGCCCCGCAGTGTCTCGCGCGCGCGAGCACTGCTCGCGGAGCAGGCGCGCGCCTGGAAGATCCCCGACGAACCGGCCGCCACCGCCGTCCTGCTCCTCAGCGAGCTGATGACGAACGCCGTGCGCCACGCGCGCGTGCCCGTCGGCCGCGAGATCGTCGCCCGGTGCGTGCTCGGCGGGGACCTCTTCCGGGTCGAGGTGATCGACGCGAACGCCGCGCTGCCGTGTCCGAGGGCGGCCGGTCCGGACGACGAGTCGGGGCGGGGGCTCGCGCTGGTGGAGGTGCTGTCCGACGCCTGGGGCGCCCACCCGCGGCCGTACGGGATCGGCAAGACGGTCTGGTTCGAACTGATCGTCGGCGGAGGGCTATGATCCGCTGACTTTCCACAGCATTCGCACACACCCGGGGGGAACCGCGTGCGTTCCATGTCTTCACGCCTCGTACGCGGCGGGCTCGCGGCCGCCGTCACCGCAGGACTGGCGGCCACCGTCACCACCGTCACCACCGCGCCCGCCCAGGCCGCGAGCGGCTACGACCGCTGTGCCTACGGCAAGCTGTGTGTCTTCAGCGACCCGATGGGCCGGGGCGACATGCTGATCGTCACCGGGTCCATGCTGCGGCTCGGGTCCTGGGACAACCGCATCAGCTCGTTCGCGAACTACACCGACATGCCGGTCTGCTTCAACAGCGAGCCGGACCTGGACGGCGACCCGGGGCGGGCCAGGGCCACGCACTACTACTCCGCCCAGGTGTCCTTCGACGAGAGCTCCCGGCCGGACCTCGACAACAGCGTCAGCTCGCTCGACCTGGACCGCGAGGCGGACTACTTCTGCGGTACCGAGGGACGTTTCCCGACGTACTCGGGCGACTTCGAGAGCAAGCCGCGTCCGGCCGGGCAGCCCGCCGCGGCCGCGTTCGGTGACGCGGACGGCGACGGCTTCGGCGACCTCTACGCGCGCGACGCGTTCGGGCGGCTGTGGACGGACCACTCCTACGTGAGCAACAGCCGCAACCGCCTCGTGGGCGGCGGCTGGAACGCGATGACCCGGCTCACCCGGCACGGCGACTACAACGGCGACGCCAAGGAGGACGTGTTCGCCCGGGACCGCTCGGGCGTCCTGTGGTTCTACCCGGGCCGGGGTGACGGCACCCTCGGCGACCGCGTCAGGGTCGGCGGCGGCTGGAACGCCATGGCCGACCTGACCGCCGCCGGGGACCTGACCGGTGACGGCCGCGCCGACCTGCTCGCCGCCGACACCGCCGGCACCCTGTGGACGTACCCCGGCGACGGGCACGGCACCTTCGGTGACCGCCGGAAGGTCGGCGGGGGCTGGAAGGTCATGAACGAGCTGGTCGGGGCCGGTGATATGAACGCCGACCAGCGCTCCGACCTGGTGGCCCGGGACACCGCGGGGAAGCTGTGGTTCTACCCCGGCACCGGGCGCGGCACGTTCGGCGACCGCAAACTCATCGGCACCGGCGGCTGGAACGGGCTCACCGAGCTGGCGGGCGTCGGCGACGTCACCGGCGACGGCCACCCGGACCTGCTCGCGCACGCGCCGGGGCAGAAGGAGCTCCGCGTCTACCCGGGCACGGGCGCGGCGGACGGCGGTCTGCGGGCGCCCCGGCAGTACGCCCAGGCCCGCGCCACCCACTTCGTCCTCTGACCTCTCGGGTCCACTGATCCTCTGATTCCGAACGGAGTCCGGCCCATGCTCGGCACCACCTCGGCCCGGCGTCTGATCGGCACGGCCACCGCCGTCGCCGCGTCGCTGGCCACCCTCCTCTCCGCTGCCCCGCAGGCGGCGGCCGCGGAGAACTACGACCGCTGCCCGGCGGGGAAGCTCTGCGTGTTCCAGTACGGGAACTTCACGGGCAAGATGGAGATCGTCTCCTCCAGCCGCCCCACCCTCGGCATCTGGAACAACTCGATCTCGTCCTTCGTCAACAACAGCGACCTCTACGTCGCGCTGGCCACGGAGGCGAACTACGAGGGCGAGCGCTACTACATCCGCCCGCACAGCGGCCCCAACGACCTCACCGGCGGCACCATCGGCCGCACGTGGGACAACAAGGTCAGCTCCCTCCGCATGGCGACCACCGACTACGAGGTCACCCAGGGCGTGCCGTGGATGGAATGGTTCGTCCAGGACGAGGAGAAGCGGCCCGCCGGGCTGCCGGCGGTCGCGCAGTTCGGCGACCTGAACAACGACGCCCGCCCCGACCTGCTGGAGCGCGCGGACGACGGGCGGCTGTGGTTCCTGTCGGGTGCCGGAGACGCCAACTGGGTGACCAAGGGCAAACTCGTCGGCGGCGGCTGGAACGCGATGACCCAGCTCACCCGGCACGGCGACTACAACGGGGACGGCAAGGAGGACATCTACGCCCGTGACCGCTCCGGCCTCCTGTGGTTCTACCCGGGCCGCGGCGACGGCGCCTTCGGTGACCGCGTCAAGGTCGGCGGCGGCTGGAACACGATGCGCGAGATCAGCGCGGCGGGCGACCTCGACGGCGACGGCCGCCGGGACCTGCTGGCCCGGGACACCTCCGGGGTGCTGTGGTCCTACCCCGGCAACGGCCGGGGCACCTTCGGCGACCGGCTGAAGGTCGGCGGCGGCTGGAACGCCATGAACCAGCTCGCCTCGCCCGGTGACCTCAACGGCGACGGCAAGGCGGACCTCGCGGCCCGGGACGGGTCCCGGAACCTGTGGCTGTACCCGGGCAACGGCCGGGGCACCTTCGGCGGCCGCACCAAGCTCCCGTACGCCTGGCCCGCCGACGCCCCGGTGCTGGCCACCGGTGACGTCAACGGGGACGGGGTCGCGGACCTGATGCGGCCCATCAACTACCAGCTGTTCGCCTACCACGGCGACGGGCACGGCGGGCTCGGCAGCCCGGCGGCGGACATGCTCTGGGACACCGCCCGTAACGTGCGCGTGTTCTGACATCAGGTCAAGTGCCTGCCGGGGTGGGCGTTCTGCGGACCGCCCGCCCCGCCAGCACGTCCGTACGCCGCCCGTCCTCGATGACGAACCTGCCGTCGATCAGGACGTACGGGATGCCGGCGGGCGGGGTCCTGGGCCGCTCGAAGGTGGCACCCGCCGCGACCGTCTCCGGGTCGAACAGGACGAGGTCCGCGCGGTGGCCCTCCCGGACCCGGCCCCGGTCGGTGAGCCGCAGCCGGGCCGCCGGGCGCGACGTCAGATGGGCGACCATCTCCTCCAGGGAGAGGATGCCCAGGTCACGAGCGTAGTGGCCCAGGTAGTGCGGGAACGTGCCGTAGGCACGCGGATGCGGCTTGGCGCCCTGGAGGATCCCGTCGCTGCCGCCGGTGTGGACGCGGTGGCGCATGATCGCCCGGACGTTCTCCTCGTGGCCCACGTGCTGGAGGATCGTCGGGCCGAGGCGGTCCTCGATCAGCAGCCGACGGGCGGTCGCCCACGGCGTCTCGCCGCGCTCGCGCGCGGACCGGGCGACCGTCCTGCCCACGAAGGACGCGAGGGCCGGATCGCCCACGCCGGAGATCTCGATCGTCTCCCAGTCGACGGGCACCCCGTGGCAGCCGTCCGCCCCGACCACCTCCAGGTCGTGGCGGACGCGCTCGGCCGTCGCCCCGTCCCGCAGCCGCGCGAGCACCGCCTCGGGCCCGCCCGCACCCGCCCAGCTCGGCAGCACCGCCGCGAGCGTCGTACAGCCCGGGGTGTACGGATAGGTGTCCAGCGTGATGTCCGAGCCGCCGGCCAGTGCCCGCTCCAGCAGGGCGAGCAGCTCGGGGGCGCGGCCCTCGTTGACGCCGAAGTTCATCGTGGCGTGCGCCAGGTGCAGCGCGCAGCCCGCCGCGCGGGTGAGCTCCACCATCTCCTCGTACGCGCGCAGGGCGCCCGCGCCGTAGGAGCGGTGGTGGGGGCAGTAGTAGCCGCCGTACTGGGCCACCACCTCGCACAGCGCGGTCAGTTCGGCGTCCGGGGCGTACATGCCGGGCGTGTAGGTGAGCCCGGAGGACAGGCCGACCGCGCCCTGCTCCAGGCCCTCGGCCACCAGCCGCCGCATCCGGTCCAGCTCCCGGGGCGTGGCCGCCCGGTCCTCCCAGCCCACCGCGTACATCCGGACCGTGCCCTGGGGGACCAGATAGGCGGCGTTGACGGCGATGCCCTCGCCGCCGAAGCCGTGGTCGAGACGGTCCAGGTACTCGCCGACCGTGCGCCAGTCGAAGTCGAGGCCGGTGTCCCCGGGCGCGCCGCCGTTCCATCCGGCGACGGCCGTGCGCACCTCGGTCAGGGTGCGGTCGTCGACGGGCGCGTACGAGAGCCCGTCCTGCCCGAGGACTTCGAGCGTGACGCCCTGCGCGGCCTTGGCGCTGTGGTCCGGATCGCGCAGCAGCGCCAGGTCGGAGTGGGCGTGCATGTCGATGAATCCCGGGGCCAGGACGAGTCCGTCGCCGTCCAGGACCCGGGTCCCGGAGAGCCGGGGCCCGTCGCGGCGCAGCTCCGCGATCCGGCCCTCCCGGATGCCGACATCGGCGCGGTAGGAGGGGCCCCCGCCGCCGTCGATCACCCGGGTACCACGGACGACGAGGTCCAGCAGGGCCATCAGAAATAGGTGCGGATGTAGTCGACGACCGTGCCGTCCGCCTCCACGAGCGGGATCAGCGGCCACTTGTCGAAGCTGGTGCACGGGTGGGAGAGGCCGAGCCCCACCCAGTCGCCGACCTCCAGCTCCACGCCCGGGTCGGTGCGCAGCCAGGCGTGCTGGTCGGAGAGGGCGGTGACCTCGATCCCCGTCGCGGGGCGCTCGGTCCCGTCCGCCCCGCGCACCACCTGCGCCTCGGGCAGGTCGAGGTCGTGCGCCGCGTCCCGCTTGCCCGCGTTCACGAACGCCTGGCCGGGCCCGGGCCGCGAGACCACCTGCGCCCACAGCCGGAAGGCGGGGTGCAGCTCGCCCTCCTCCGGGACGCGGTTGAAGGGCGTGACGCGGCGGTACTGGCCGTCGTCATGGCTGACGTACGCCCCCGAGCGAAGCAACTTCAGTACGGGAAGGGAGAGTTCGGGAAGCTGGGCGAAGACCTCCGCCACCGCGTCGAACCAGGCGCTGCCGCCCGCGCTGATGACGATCTCGTCCAGGCCCGCCCCCGAGAAGCGGTCCGCCTTGTCGAATTCGGCGGCCAGCGCGGTCAGTCTGCGCAGCCAGGCCGTGACACGCTCCGGGGTGGCCCCCGGGACCTCGGCCTCGTACCCCGCCACGCCCACCAGGCGCAGGGTGCGGGTGGCGGCCACGGCGTCGGCGACCGCCGTGCACTCGGCCTCGGTACGGGCGCCGGTGCGGGCGCCCTCGCCCGCGCCCAGCTCGACCACCACGTCCACCGGCCGGGCCGCCCCGGTCAGCGCCGCGTCCATCAGCTCGACCCCGCGCACCGAGTCCACGTAGCAGATGAACCGGAAGTCGGCGTCCCGGGCCAGCTCGGCGGCGATCCACTTCAGGGCCGCCGCGTCCACCAGCTCGTTGCCGAGGAAGATCCGCTCGACGCCGAACGCACGGGCCACGCGCACCTGGTGGGGCACGGCCAGGGTGATGCCCCAGGCGCCGTGGTCGAGCTGGCGGGCGAAGAGTCCGGGGGCCATGGAGGTCTTGCCGTGCGGGGCGAAGGCGAGACCGTGCCGGGTCGTGTACGTCTCCATCAGCGCCAGGTTGTGCTCCAGGCGCTCGGCGGAGAGGGCGAGGACGGGGGTGGTGAAGCCGTCCGTGAAGAGGTTGCGGCGCTGGGCGGCCAGCTCGCCGACGGTCAGACCGTCGGCGTCCGGGGGCAGCCCCTTGAAGCGGTGGTCGACGCGCTCTTCGGCCAGTCCTGCCAGGAACCCCATGGAAGCCTCCGTGATCGCTGCTGCGCCGCACGTTGCACCATGTGCAACGCCCGTTGCGTATCTCGCTGACCGCTGTCTAACATCCGGGCCAACGCGGGGTCAATGGTGAGCCGGGTCAGGGGGAAGGGAGCGCCGACGGGTGGACGTGGATGCGGTCTGTCTCGGGGAGTCCATGGTCGCGTTCCTGCCCGCCCGGCCGGGGCGCCTCGCCGATGTGCCCTCCTTCGAACGGGGGGTCGGCGGCGCCGAGTCCAATGTGGCGTGCGCGCTGGCGGGCGCCGGGCACACGGTGAAGTGGGTCAGCCGGGTGGGCGCGGACGGCTTCGGGGACCATCTGGTCTCGGCGGTCGGCGCGTACGGCGTGGACACGTCCGGGGTGCGCCGGGACCCGGGACGCCCGACCGGCGTGTACTTCCGCACGGCCGACGACCGCGCGGACGGGACGCACGAGGTCGCGTACTACCGGGCCGGATCGGCCGCCTCCGCGCTGTCCGTGGCGAACGTGCCGTGGGATTCCGTGTGGTCCGGGCGGGTGCTGCATCTCTCCGGCATCACCGCCGCGCTGTCGGACGACTGCCTGGAGCTGATGCGGACGCTGCTGGCGCGCCGCCCGGGGCGCCCACTGGTGTCCTTCGACGTCAACCACCGGGCGGGGCTGTGGCGTCCGGGCTCCGATCCCCGGGTGTCGCTGGAGCTGGCGCGGGGCGCGGACGTGGTGTTCGTGGGGGAGGACGAGGCGGAGGAGGCGTGGGGGGTGCGGGGCGTGTCGGCGGTGCGGGCGGCTCTGCCGGGGGTGGGGGTGGTGGTGGTGAAGCGGGGCGCCCTGGGGGTGACCGTGTTCGAGTTCCCCAACCCGCCCCTTCCCGAAAGCCTCCGGCGGTCGTCGGACGGCCCGCAGCCCAACGTCACCGTCGTCCCCGCCCCCCGCGTCCACGTCGTCGCCCCCACCGGCGCCGGGGACGCCTTCGCCGCCGGGTTCCTGCACGCCACCCTGCGCGGGCTGCCCGCACGGGAGCGGGCGCGGCACGGGCACCTCATGGCCGCGGCCGTGCTCACCGTGCCCGGCGACCACACCGCCCCGCCCGCCCGCGCCCACGCCGACCGGCTCGCCGCCCTGGACGACGACGCCTGGGGGAGACTTCGACTCGGCCCCGGCTGGACGGGGGAGGAAAGGGAGGTACGTACGCCATGAGCCAGACCGTCGACCGGGCGCTGAGCATCCTGCCGCTGCTGGCGCAGGGCCCCGCCGACCTCGGCCGGGTCGCCGAGCGGCTCGGGGTGCACAAGTCGACCGCCCTGCGGCTGCTGCGCACCCTGCACGAGCACGGCCTCGTCTACCGGCAGGAGGACCAGCGCTACCGCCTCGGCGCGCGGCTGTTCGCGCTCGCCCAGGAGGCCGTCGAGAACCTCGACGTACGGGAGATCGCCCACCCCCACCTCGTCGCGCTCAACGAGCGGATCGGGCACACCGTCCACCTCGCGGTGTACGAGGACGGCGAGGTGCTCTACATCGACAAGGTGGAGAGCCGCTATCCCGTCCGGATGTACTCGCGGATCGGCAAGCCCGTCGCCATCACGGTGGCCGCCGTCGCCAAGCTGCTCCTCGCCGACCTGCCGGAGCCCGAGCGCCGGGCGGTCGCCGACCGGCTCGACTACCCCCTGTACACGTCCCGTTCGACGCCGAACGCCGCCGCGTTCCTGAAGGAGCTCGCGGCCGTACGGGACCAGGGCTGGGCCGGCGACCTCGGCGGCCACGAGGAGTCCATCAACTGCGTGGCCGCGCCGGTGACGGGCACGGACGGCCGCGTGGTCGCCGCGATGTCCGTCTCCGCGCCGAACGTCGTCGTCACCGCCGAAGGACTCCTGGCCCTGCTCCCGCTGGTGCGCCGCACCGCGGAGGCCATCAGCCGGGAGTACTCCGGCGCCGCCCCCGAAACCCCGTAAGAGAAGAGGCAGTCCATGACCGCGAAGAGCAACGGGCACGAGAAGACCGCCCTGGTCCCCGCCACCCACACCACCCCGCCCGCGAAGTTCTCGCACGGCGTGCGCAAGGGCAACATCCTCCAGGTCGCCGGCCAGGTCGGGTTCCTCCCGGCGGCCGGCGGCCAGGCACCCGTCGTCGCCGGCCCCACCCTGCGCGAGCAGACCCTCCAGACCTTCGCCAACGTCAAGGCGGTCCTGGAGGAGGGCGGCGCCACCTGGGACGACGTGATGATGATGCGCGTCTACCTCACCGACGTCGACCACTTCGCCGAGATGAACGAGATCTACAACGCGTACTTCGAGGACCAGGAGCTGAAGGCCCCCGCCTCGGCACGCACGACGGTGTACGTGGGCCTCCCCCCGGGCCTGCTCATCGAAATCGACGCCCTGGCGGTCCTGGACGCCTGACGACCGCGCACAGCCCTCGGGAGAGACCCGCTCCCCTCACCGCCGCCCCCAGAGGGTTCAGGGAGGGGGCGGGGTGGGGGCAAACACGCCTTACGTACCGGCGCAGTACTGCGCCTCCTTGCCGATCGACCGGTACATGCAGTCCGCGTTCTCCAGCAACTGCAGCACCGCGTCCCGGTTCCGCGAAGTCTCCCGCTCGATCACCTCGTCCGGCGGGTAGAACCCGCCCCCGGCCCCGGACTCACCCGGATACATCTCGAAGGTGAAGTCGAAGATCTTCTGGGCGCCCCAGAGGTAGTCGTCTATCGTCCCGTCCGTGATGTACAGGTCACTGGACTGCTCCGGGGTGTACCCGTTGGACGCCGCCATCTTCCCGCCCACCGCCGCGAACGCGTCGTGGTCGTCCTTGGTCAGCCCCGTCGCCGTGTCGTTGTACGTGTAGCCGAACGGCCACAGCACCAGCTCGCTGTAGGTGTGGAAGTCGATCCCCGCCTTGATCTGCTGCTTCCCGCCCACCACGCGGCTGCGCGCGAAGTCGGCGACGACCTTCACCTCGGGCGCGGACTCGGCCGCCGAGCCGCGGTACGTCTCGGACCCCTTGCTGCCCGAGGACCCGCCGCAGCAGCCCCACTTGTAGTTCCAGTTGCGGTTCAGGTCCGTACCGACGTACGAAGAACCGGAGTTGGGCTGGCGGTTCTTGCGCCAGCTGCGGTAGGAGCCGGTGGCGATGTCGTACTCCCCGCCGTCCGGGTTCAGGTCCGGCACGATCCAGATCTCGCGGTTGTTCACCATGTTGGTGATCCGCGAGTCCTGCCCGTACCCCGCGCCGAACTCCCGCAGCAGATACAGCGCCATCTCCACCGTCAGGTGCTCACGGGCGTGCTGGTGGAAGGTGAACAGCACCTCCGGCTCGTTCTCGTCCACGGCCACGTTGTCGCTGACCTTGACGGCGACGATGTCCCGGCCCTGGTACGACTTGCCGATCACGCGTCTGCTCATGATCGAGGGGTACTGGGCGAGGCGCTGGTCGATCTCCGAGGTCATCTCGGCGTAGTTGTGGTACCTGGAGTCCGCGGACGGGAAGTCGAAGGGCACCGCCTTCAGGCCGCCCGTGCGGTCGGGCGGCCCGGGCAGCGCCTTGAGCGGATAGCCGAGCGCGCGCAGGTTCCGCGCCTGCCCGGCATCGGCGCTGACCACGACGGTGTGCTCGCGCACCTCGTCGATGGAGACCCCGGTGGCCGCGAGGGCGGTGCGCGCGGCGGGGGTGGACGGGCCGTGGATCTCGTACTGGACGGTGGTCTCGTCGGCGGCCACGTCCGCGCGCTCGCGCGCGGAGGGTCCCGGGGACGCGGTGGCGTGGGAGGTCAGCGGGGCGGCCAGCGCCATCGCCAGGAGGGCCGCGAGACCCGCCGAACGTCTGGCACCGCCGCGCGGCGCGTGGGTGGCGCGCGTACGCGTACGAAGTCGCATGAATGCTCCTGGGGATCCAGAGGTGGGGGTGTTCATGTCGACGTTGCTGGGGTGGTGCGTCGCACCCTGAGCTTCTGGGCATGGCATGTCAGCGTCAAGGTGCGCCGTTCCTCACCCGGTCCGGGTGGGCGATATCCCGTCAAGGTCGTTCCGGCGCGACTCCATGGAGTGCATGGTGCTCGCCGGAGCCGCGGATCCGATCGTCCGACCGGTCCCGGTGGGCCGTACGGGCGTACGGGATGCCCCGTGCCGCTCCTTCCGGGCGCCGCGCGCGTACGGACGAGCGGCCGGTCCGACTGGCCCGAACCCGACGGTTGCCCCCGGGGGTTGGAGCGCCCAACAATGCTCATGACAATTTCAGGACTCACTCCTGAAACCCTTCAGAGGGGAACCCCCACATGAAGAAGCCTCTCGTCGGCACGGCGCTGGCCCTGCTGCTGGTCGGAGCGGGCGCGGCACCGGTCGTCGCGGCGCCGCACACCCACAGCGGCGCCAAGGCGACGGTCAAGGCGGTCGACTTCGCCGGAACGGTCGCGCTCAGCAACTGTTCCGGGTCGCTGATCCGCACCCCGAGCTCCCAGCCGAACGACCCCGCTCTCATCCTCTCGAACGGCCACTGCCTGGAGACCGGCTTCCCGGCCGTCGGCGAGGTCATCACCGACCAGCCCTCCTCGCGCAGCTTCTCGCTGCTCAACGGCTCGGGCAGCAAGGTCGGTACCCTGCGGGCCACCAAGGTCAGCTACGCGACGATGACCGACACCGACATCACGGTCTACCAGCTGAGCAAGACGTACGCGCAGATCCAGAGCCAGTACGGGATCGGCGCGCTCACCCTCAACGACCAGCACCCGGTCGCGGGCACCGCCATCAAGGTGGTCTCCGGCTACTGGAAGCGCACCTACAGCTGCAACATCGACGGGTTCGCGTACCGGCTCAAGGAGGGCGACTGGACCTGGAAGGACTCGGTCCGCTACACCTCCGCCTGTCAGACCATCGGCGGCACCTCCGGCTCCCCGGTCATCGACACGGCCACCGGCAAGGTGGTCGCGGTGAACAACACCGGCAACGAGGACGGCCAGCGCTGCACCGAGAACAACCCGTGCGAGGTGGACCAGAACGGCAACGTCACCGTCCACTACAAGATCAACTACGCCCAGGAGACGTACATCATCGTCCCCTGCATAGGCACCGGCAACCGGGTCGACCTGAGCCGCCCGGGCTGCACCCTGCCCAAGCCGTGAGCACGAGGGTCTCCCCGCGCCCCCTTCCGGGCGCGGGGAGGCCCGCCGCTAGGGCAGGGCGTGGACGTGCGGTCCCACCGCGTTCGACCAGGCGTTGCCGGACTTGGCGTCCCAGTTGGTCGACCAGGTCATGGCGCCGCGCAGCCCCGGCCAGGTCCGCGGGGGCTTGAACGAGCCGCAGTTGGTCCCGGCGGTCAGGCAGTCCAGGGCCGCGTTCACCACCGACGGGGAGACATAGCCGCTGCCCGCGCCGCTGGTGGAGGCGGGCAGACCGAGGCCCACCTGGGAGGGGTCGAGGCCGCCCTGGAGCTGGATGCAGGCGAGCGCGGTCAGGAAGTCGACCGAGCCCTGCGAGTAGACCTTGCCGTCGCAGCCCAGCATCGAACCGCTGTTGTAGTACTGCATGTTGACGACGGTCAGGATGTCCTTGATGTTGAGCGCCGTCCTGAAGTACTCGCCCGACGTCGACTGCATGTCGATGGTCTGCGGCGCCATGGTGACGACGAGCCCGCTGCCCGCCTTCGACGACAGCGAGCGCAGGGCCTGCGTCATATAGGTCGAGTTGAGGCCGTTCTCCAGGTCGATGTCGACGCCGTCGAACCCGTATGCCCGCATCAGCGAGTAGACCGAGTTGGCGAAGTTCGTGGCCGACGTGGAGTCGTTGACCGACACCGTGCCGTTCTGGCCGCCGATGGAGATGATCACCGACTTGCCCGCCGCGTGCTTGGCGGCGATGTCCGCCTTGAACGCCTCGACGGTGTAGCCGCCGAGGCCGGCCGTGTCGAGGTTGAAGGTCACCTCGCCCGGCCTTCCGGTGGCGTCCGCGAAGGAGACCGCGATGATGTCGTAGGCCGCGGGCACGTCGCTGATCTTCTGGACGGTGGCGCCGTTGTTGAAGTTCTGCCAGTAGCCCGTCACCGCGTGCTTGGGCACGGTCCCGCCGCCCGGCGGGGTGCCGGTGGCCGAGGTCTTCGCGGTCACCGCCGCCGATTTGGGGGACTCCCCGGCGGCGTTGGCCGCGGTCACCTGGAACTGGTACGAGGTCGAGGCGCTCAGCCCGGACACGGTCGCCGAAGTGCCGCTCACCGACTGCACCTTGGCGCCGTCGCGGTAGACGTTGTATCCGGTCGCGCCCGAGGACGCGCCCCAGCTCAGGTCCACGGAGGAGGAGCTCACCGAGCCGACCGCGAGAGCGCCGGGGGCCGCCGGGACGGTCGGGGCCGGGTCGCCGCCCCCGCCGCCGTCCGGGCCGAAGACGGAGATGTCATCGGCGTAGTAGGCGCTCTGGCCGTACCAGCCGTGGGTGTAGACCTGCACGGAGGTGGTGGAGGGGCCGGTCCTGAACGTGGTCGACAGCTGGTTCCAGCCGCCGCCGGTGCCCGGCGTCCAGGTGGAGACGTCGCTGGTGCCGGTCCCGGAGGCGCCCAGGTAGACGTACGAGCCCTGCACCCAGGAGCTCAATGTGTACGTGGAGTTGGGCTTCACGGCGACGCTCTGGGCGCACTGGCCGGTGTCGGAGCCGGACGGACTCGCCTTGAGGGCGGCGGCTCCGCCGTGCACGGGCGAGGGGATGACGGACCCGCTGCCTGCCGTACAGCTCCAGCCCGTCAGGCCCGACTCGAAGCCCGCGTTGCGCGCGTTGTTGACGTCCGCCGCGTGGGCGGTGCCGGTGAGCCCGGCTATGGACAGGGCGCCTGCTACGGCAACGGCCAGGGCTACTCTGCCGCTTGCTCGTTTCACTTGCTGCCTCCGGTGGGGGAGTGGGGAGGGCGGTGGGGAGGGGAGCGCGCGCTGTGCGTACAAGTTGGTCCAGACCAATCGGGTTGTCAAGACCTCTGGCGTCCCTCGGGGCATCACAGAAACGAGAAGACTGTTCACGCGCAGCTATCTCGTGGATACAGTGCTGCTTCAGGGGGAAGTGCGGTGATCACGTACGGGTGACGGGGCCCCAACGGGGGCCGAGTGAACGGGGACTTGATGTGCCGACCGCGATAGCCGTCACCAGCCCGGACCTCGTCCTGCCCGCGGCCGATTCCCACACGCCGCCGCCCGCGGTCCTCTCGTCCCCCGACATCCAGCCCCTCGACGACGCGCTCGCCCACGCGCACCGCCTGCTCGACCTGCACGGCCATCTGGTCGTGCTGTACCCGCGGTCGCTCGCGCCCGCCCATGAACGGCGGCTGCACACGGTCCGCTCGATCCTGGAGAGCGACCGGATCGCGCTGGTCGCCTCGCCGCTGCCGCCGCTCGGCCTGGCCGTGCTCGCCCGCCAGCTGTGCCAGCTGTCGGTGTGCGACTTCAGCCCCGGGGTGCTCGCCTCCTCGGCCCGGCTGCTCGCGCACTATGTGCACGCCGGGGCCGTGCTCAACTCCGTCACCCGGCTCGACCGCGTCCCGGTCGGCCTCAAGGCCCACGCCAAGTCCTGGCTCCCCGGCAGCCAGTTCGCGGTCGTCGCCCACCCCGCGCCGCAGCTGGTGAGGATCGGCACGGGCGAACTGGAGGGCCCCGACTACGCCTGCCGGCTGCTGGTGGCGGGCGCGGCGGCTCCCGCCGAATGGGTCACCGTCCACCTCGCCGCCTCCTGGCAGGTCGGCGCGGTGCTCGAAGCCCCGCTGCCGGGGTATTCGCCCCAGTGGTGGGGGACGTCCAAGCTCACCGAGTTCGCCGCGTACCTCTCCGATCTGTCCGTGCTCTACCAGCTCGTGGCATCGGTACGACGGGAGTCGTGCCGGTGGTGCGGCATGGAACTGATCGGCGACCGCTGCGGGTTCTGCGCCTGCCCCGTCCCCGCCCCCGAGCACCGGCTGCCCGCGTCGGGTACGTACAGCTAGCCGCCGCGCAGCCCGCCCGGTGGCCCGTCCGCCCACTCCCACGTCATCGAACGAGGTCGTACGGTCAATGAACTCCCGTCAGCGCCGCGGCGTCATCCTCCTGCTGGTCTCGGTCCTGTGTGCCGCCGGGGCCTTCGCCGGGGTCCTCTCGGTGATCCACGACGCCGACTCCAAGGTCGGCCCCGAGGTGACGGCATACCGGGTGAAGAGCACCATCAAGCCCAACGCCGAACTGAGCGCCGACCTGTTCAGCCGGACGTCCATGCCGAAGCGGTGGCTCTCCCGCAACGCCGTCACCGATCTGTCCGCGATCCGCGGCAAGGTCGCCGCCGCCGCGCTGCGGCCCGGCTCGCTGCTCCAGTCCGACATGATCGCCGACCGGCCCGCACTGCGCCCCGGCGAGCAGGAGATCGCCATCATGATCGACGCGTCCACCGGCGTCGCGGGCAAGATCCGGCCCGGCTCCTCCGTCAACATCTTCGCCACCTTCGCCGCCGCCAAGCAGGGCGAAACCCCCCAGTCGAAGATCATCGTCTCCGGCGCCCGGGTCATCGCCGTCGGCGAGCTCACCCCCCTCAACCCCGGCCGCGACGACCGCAACAAGACCACGGAGGCCGTCCCGATCACCTTCGCCCTGGGCACGCTCGACGCCCAGCGGGTCGCGTACGCGGAGTCCTTCGCCCAGCACGTGCGGCTCGCGCTCGTCGCGCCCGGCGGCGACTCCACGGTGCCGCCCGGCGACCGTACGTACCGCCTCGAAAAGGACCAGTGAGGTTCGGATGACCACCAGGATCCTCCCGGCCGTCCAGGACGCCGACGCCGCCCGGTCCGTCACCACCCTGCTCAGCCAGCTCCCCGACGCCGAACCCGCCGCGCCCGTCGCGGACTCCACCCAGCTCCTGGACACCCTGGCCCGGCTCGCCGGGGACTCCCTGGACGAGCTGCCCGAGGTCGTCCTCGTCCACGAGCGCATCGGGCCCGTCCCCGCCCTCGACCTGGTGCGCGAGGTGGCCCTGCGCTTCCCCGCCGTCGGCGTCGTCCTGATCACCTCGGACGCGGGCCCGGGCCTGTTCGCCGCCGCCATGGACTGCGGCGCGCGCGGCCTGGTCACCCTGCCGCTGCACTACGAGGAGCTGGTCAGCCGGGTCCAGGCGGCCGCCCAGTGGTCGGTCGGCGTCCGCCGTCACCTCGGCGGCGGGGGCGAGGCGTCCAGCGGACCCGCCGGCACGCTCGTCACGGTCACCGGCGCCAAGGGCGGCGTCGGCGCCACCGTCACCGCGATCGAGCTCGCCCTCGCTGCCCGCGCCTCGGGCCGCACCACGGCCCTGGTCGACATGGACCTCCAGGCCGGGGACGTGGCCTCCTACCTCGACGTCCAGTTCCGCCGCTCCATCGCCGACCTCGCCGCCATCACCGACATCTCGCCCCGGGTCCTCCAGGACGCCCTCTTCAGCCACTCCACCGGCGTCGGCCTGCTGCTCGCCCCGGGCGACGGCGAACGGGCCGAGGAGGTGACCGACCGCGCGGCCCGCCAGGTCCTCTCCGCCCTGCGCCACCGCTACGAGGTGGTGGTCGCCGACTGCGGCACCCAGATGAACGCCGCCAACGCCGCCGCCGTGGAGATGGCCGACACCGCCCTGCTGGTCACCACCCCGGACGTGGTGTCGGTCCGGGCCGCCAAGCGGATCGTCCGGATGTGGGACCGCCTCCAGATCCGCAAGGCGGAGGAGACCACCACCGTGGTCAACCGGCACACCCGCGCCACCGAGATCCAGCCCGCGCTGGTCCAGAAGGTCACCGGCACCCGGGCCGCCCGCACCTCGGTCCCCGCCGCCTTCAAGGAGCTCCAGGCCGTCGTGGACGCGGGCCGGCTGCACGACCTGGACGCCAAGTCCACGGTGAAGCAGGCCCTGTGGGCGCTCGCGGGCGAACTGGGCCTGGTCAAGGGCGTCGGCCCCGCGCCGGAGAAGAGCGGCCGGGGCACCCTCGTCCTACGGCGCCGGGGGCACGGATGAGGGGCGTGACGACCGCCGCCGACCGGGACCGGGGCCAGATCGTGGTCGAGTTCACCGGCATGGTCCCGATCATCCTGGTGACCCTCGCCGCGATCTGGCAACTGGTGCTGACCGGGTACGCGTTCACCGTCGCCGGGCACGCGGCGGACGAGGGCGCCCGGGCGGGCGCGGCCAGGGACGGCGGCGCGGCGGCGTGCGCGGCGGCCGTGCGGGCGGCGGCGCCGGACGGCTGGGAGGTGTCCGCGCAGGAGTGCGGCGGCGGGGGGAAGGACGTCTTCACCGCCACCGTCGGCGTCCGGGTCCCGGTGCTCTTCCCCGGCGCGTTCACCGTGCCGCTCACCACCGTGCACGGGCACGCCGGTGCGGCCCGCGAGGAGGAGCCGTGAGGCGCCCGGGGCGCGGAGCCGTGAGGCGCCCGGCCCGGTGGGTCCGGTGGTGCCCCGGGGCCGGAAGCCGGGCCCGCGACCGTGGCTCGGCCGCCGTCGAGTACCTGGGCTTCCTGCCCCTGCTGCTGCTCGTCGCGCTCGCGGGCGTTCAGCTGGGACTCGCCGCGTACGCCGCCCAGCAGGCGGGGACGGCCGCCCGCGCCGCCGCCCGTACCGCCGCCCAGCAGGAGCGGGCGGGCGGGGCCGAACAGGCGGGCCGGGCGGCGGTCAGCGCCTGGGTGGCCCAGCGCAGCACCATCGGGGGGACCGGCGGCTGCCCCGGGGACGCGGTGACCGTCACCGTCACCGTCACCATCCCCTCCGTCTTCCCCGGCGTCGACGCCTTCGGCCCGGTCCACAGAAGCGCCACCATGCCCTGCGACGAGAGCAACTGACCGAGGAGGCACGCCACATGAGCCTGCGGGCCCGTATCACCGCCCCCGAGGAGAACCGGGGCGGCGAGGGCGACGCGCACCTCGTCGCCGCCTACCGGGGCAAGCTCCTGGAGGAGATCGACCTCGCCGAGATGTCCTCGCTCGCCGCCGCCGAGCGCCGGGCGCGGCTCGAACGCGTCCTCGGCCACATCCTCAGCCGCGAGGGCCCGGTCCTGTCCACCGCCGAGCGGGCCCAGCTGATCCGCCGCGTCGTCGACGAGGCGCTGGGCCTGGGCGTCCTGGAACCGCTCCTGGAGGACGCGTCCGTCACCGAGATCATGGTCAACGGCCCGGACCAGATCTATGTGGAGCGCGGCGGGCGGGTCGAGCGGCTGCCGATGCGGTTCGCCTCGCACGAGCAGCTGATGCAGACGATCGAGCGGATCGTGTCGACCGTCAACCGCCGCGTCGACGAGTCCAACCCGATGGTCGACGCCCGGCTGCCGTCCGGCGAGCGCGTCAATGTGATCATCCCGCCGCTCTCACTGACCGGCGCCACCCTCACCATCCGCCGCTTCCCGCGCTCCTTCACGCTCCCCGAGCTGATCGCCTTCGGCTCGCTCGACGAGCCGATGCTGATGCTGCTCGCCGGGCTGATCCAGGCCAAGTTCAACGTGATCGTCTCGGGCGCCACCGGCACCGGCAAGACGACCCTGCTCAACGCCCTGTCCGGGCTCATCCCCGAGCACGAGCGGATCATCACCATCGAGGACTCCGCCGAGCTCCAGCTCCAGCAGAACCATGTGATCCGCCTGGAGGCCCGCCCCGCCAACGTCGAGGGCAAGGGCCACGTCTCCATCCGCGACCTGGTCCGCAACTCGCTGCGTATGCGCCCCGACCGGATCGTGGTCGGCGAGGTGCGCGGCGGCGAGTCCCTCGACATGCTCCAGGCGATGTCCACCGGCCACGACGGCTCACTGGCCACCGTCCACGCCAACAGCGCCGAGGACGCCCTGATGCGCCTCCAGACGCTGGCCTCCATGTCCGAGATCAAGATCCCGTTCGAGGCGCTGCACGACCAGATCAACTCGGCCGTCGATGTCCTGGTCCAGCTCACCCGGCACGCGGACGGCTCCCGCCGGGTCACCGAGGTCGCCCTCCTCGACTCCTACGGCCGCGACCCCTACCGGCTCGCCACCGTCGCCCGCTTCGACCCCCGCCCGATGGCCGCCGACGGGCGCGTCCACGGCGAGTTCCGCCACTTCCCGCTCCCGCGCCGCGTCGCCGAACGCCTCTACCTGGCGGGCCAGCCCGTCCCGCAGGCCTTCGGCATCGCCTCCTTCGACGAACAGCTCGCCACCCGAGAGGCCAGGTAGCACCGCCCATGTCCGCACTCACCCAGCTGACGACCGGGGTCACCCTGCTCGCCTGCACGGCGGCGGTCGCCGGTGTGCACGTGTACGCCAGTGGCCGCGCCCAGCGCCGGGCCCTGGTCCAACGGCTCTCCACCGCCGGGGAGCCGGAGTCCGCCGGGCGCCGCCGGCCCTTCGCCGGGGTGGACCGCAGGCTGCGCCGCACCTCCGTCGGCCGGCGCGTCGCGCGCAAGCTGGCGGTGACCGGCCTGGACCTGAGCCCCGGCGAGTTCGCCGTCTACGTCCTGGCCGCCGTCATCGGGCTGTGGGTGGTGGCGGCCTCGGTGCTCGCCTCGTTCTTCGGCCCGCTCGCCGCGCTCGCCGGGCTGTGGGCCGCCAACACCTTCCTGAACTGGCAGCGCACCCGGCGTACCGAGGCCTTCATCAACCAGCTCCCCGAGATCTCCCGCGTGATCGCCAACGCCACCCAGGCCGGACTCGCCCTGCGCACCGCGATCGCCATGGCGGCGGACGAGCTGGAGGCCCCGGCGGGCGACGAGCTCAAGACCGTCGCCGACCAGCTCGCCGTCGGGCGCACCCTCGACGACGCGCTCGGCGAGCTGGCCACCCGGCTGCCCTCGCGCGAACTGGTCGTCCTCGTCTCGACGCTGATCCTCTCCAACCGGGCGGGCGGCACCGTCGTCCACTCGCTGCGCAACCTCACCACCACCCTGGAGGAGCGCAAGGAGACCCGCCGCGAGGTGCGCACCCAGCTCTCCCAGGTGAACACCACGGCGTACGCGGTCCCGGCCATCGGGGTCGGCGCGATGCTGCTCGTCAACCAGATCGCACCCGGTTCGCTCGCCAAGATGACCGGCACGTTCCTGGGCCAGGCGGCGGTCGTCGTGGCGCTCGCGCTCTACGCGCTGGGCTTCGTCGCGATCCGCCGCATCTCGAAGATCGACGTGTGAGGAGGCCGGCATGGAACTGATCCTGGGGCTCGTCGCCGCACTCGGCGTCCTGGGCGCCTTCCAGGGCGTACGGATGTACCGTGCCGAGGCCAGGCTCCCCGGCGACCTGGCCCTCGCCCTGGAGGTCGGCGCCACCCGCACCACCCGCACCGGCGGCGCCGTCGACCGCCTCGGCATCCGCTGGGCCCCGCTGGTCCTGCGGCTGATGGGCCCCGGGCGGGTCGCGGAGAAGCGGCGCAGGATCGACATGGCGGGCAACCCCGGTGGCCTGACCATCGACCGGTACGCGGCGCGGCGCGCGGTGTACGGGGCGCTGGGCGCGGTCGGCGCGGTGGTGATGGTCTCCGGCGGCAACTACCTCCTCGCGCTGCTGATGGTGGCGTTCGCGTACTACTGGGTCGAGGTCGGCATCTGGGCGGCAGTGCGCCGCCGCCGCGACGACATCGAGCGCACCCTGCCGGACTTCCTCGACGTGCTCGCCGTGGTGGTCTCCGCCGGACTGGGCTTCCGCCAGGCGCTGGAGCGGGTCGCGGAGAAGTACGAGGGGCCCTGGGCCGACGAGGTGCGGATCGCGCTGCGCCAGATGGACATGGGCGTCAGCCGCCGCCAGGCCTTCGACGACCTGCGCCGGCGCAACGACTCCGAGCAGGTCGCCATGTTCGTCACCGCGCTCCAGCAGGGCGAGGAGCTGGGCGCGCCCATCGTGGACACGTTGATCGCCATCGCCACGGACATGCGCCGCACCGACGCCCAGAACGCCCGCCGCAAGGCCGCCAAGGCGGTGCCCAAGGCGACGCTGATGGTCACCACGTTCATGGTGCCCGCCACCATGATCCTGATGGCCTCCGCGATGCTGCTCGGCTCCGAGGCCGACATCGGCTCGCTCACGGGGAAATGAGGGGGCCGCCATGCGGAAGCAGTCGCCGTCGGGCTCAGGGCTGGGGCCGGGGCCGGGGATGCCGGGCGGATGGTCGCCGTCCCCGGTGCACGGCGGGCCGGCGTCGTCGCGGCTGGCGGGAGGGCCGCCGCAGTCGCCGGTGCCGGGCGGCCCCTCACCGTCACCGCGACCCGTGCCGGGCGGGCCGCCGCAGTCCGGCCCCGGCCCCGAGTCCCGCCCCGCCCCCGCGTCCGGCCCCGAAACGTCCCTCCAGCTCAACGCACTTCAGGCACTCTGCCGGCAGGTCTTCCTCTTCCGGCTCGCGATGATAGGGCTCGGCACCCCCTTCGCCCTGGCCAACTCGGCGCGCGGGGTGGCGACCTGGCTGGTCTCCGGGGCCGTACTGATCACCTTCATGGGCTCATACGCGCTCTACCGCGACTGGGAGCGCTTCGGCCCGCTCCTGCTGCGCCACCCGTGGCTGCTCGGCGTGGACACCGCGTTCGGCGCGCTTCTGGTCTTCACCGCGACCCCAGACTCCCCGCTCGGCTATGTGGTCGTCTGCACCCCGCTGCTCGCCGGTCTGGTGTACGGGTGGCGGGGCGCGGGCGTCTTCGCCGGGCTCCAGTGCGTGGTCCTGGCGCTGGCGTACATGGCCCAGCACCGCCACCACCAGCAGCCGCTCGCCCCCGCCCTGCTGCTGCCCGGCTTCTGTGTGCTGGCGGGCGCGGCCGGGGTGGCGCTGCGGGATCTGCTGCTGCGGTTCGGCAGGGCCTCGCGGGCGCTCACCGAGGCGCGGGCGCGGCTGGCGGTGGAGGAGGAGCGCGCGCGCCTCGCGCGTGAGCTGCACGACTCGGTGGCCAAGACCCTGCACGGGGTGGCGCTCGCCGCCGAGGGCCTGGCGGCCTCCGCCGAGCGCACCGACCCGGTGACGGTCCGCCGGGGCGCGACGCTGGTGGCCCGCTCGGCGCGCCGCGCCGCCGCCGAGTCCCGCGAACTCCTCGCCGACCTGCGCCGCGAACCGGACCCGGACGGGGGAGTGGACGTGCTCGCGGAACTGGCCGCGCGCGTAAGGGACTTCGCGGCACGCGGCAAGGAGGCGGGCGTGAGCTACCGCTGCCTCTCCCTCCCTCCCGGCGGCCCCGCGACGCGGGTCCCGCACCCTGTCGCCCGCCAGCTCCTGACGATCGCCTCGGAGGCCCTGGAGAACGCCCACCGCCACGCGGGTCCGGCGCGCGTGGACGTCTCGGCGGGCGTGGTGGGAGACGTGCTGCGCATCAGCGTGTACGACGACGGGCGCGGTCTGCCCCCCGGCACCACGCTCGACGGGCTGCGCAGGGCGGGCCACTTCGGCCTGGTCGGCATGGTCGAGCGCGCGGCGGGCCTCGGCGCGCGCATCCGGATCGGCCGGGGCGAGGCGGCACGCGGCACCGAGGTCCGCCTCGACCTGCCGCTGGCGGCGCTGGAGAGGAGCGGGGTGTGACCCGGGTGGTGGTGGCGGACGACAACCCGGTCGTACGGGCCGGGCTCACCGCCCTTCTGGAGAGCCACGGCGCGACGGAGGTCGTGGCGGAGGCGGCGGACGGCCGCGAGGCGTACGAGGCGGCACTGCTGTACCGGCCGGACGTGGTCCTGCTCGATGTGCGGATGCCGGGCGTGGACGGCCTCACGGCCCTGCCCCGCCTGGTGCGGGTGGCACCGGTGATGATGCTGACGTACAGCGCCGAGGCGGAGACCGTACGCGAGGCGCTGCGGCTGGGCGCGCGCGGCTATCTGGTGCACGGTGAGTTCACGGTGGAGCAACTGGTCGGCGCGGTAAGGGACATCGCCCGGGGCGGGCTGTCCGCCATCGCCGCGCCGGGTGTCATGGGTGTCATGGCCCGGTCGATTTCATTAAATCCGAACGAAGAGGCTTCGCGGATGCAACCGGATGTGGGACAGTCGTCAGCGGGAGGCCGGAGCCGAACCCCGCTCCGTCGCCCGGAACTTGGAGCACACCGGCTGAGCAGGAGGGAGGTGGAGGTGATGGAGCTGATCGCGGCGGGCATGAGCAATCAGCAGATCGCCGCCGCCTGCTTCATCAGCGAGAAGACGGTGAAGAACCACATCAACCGCATCTTCGCGAAGCTACACAGCAACAGCCGCGCCCAGGCGGTGGCGACCTGGCTGGGGACGCGGGCGGGGCGGGGGGCGGCGGGATGAGGCGCCGGGGCGGTGGCTTCGCGCCCGCCTTCCGGAATTGGGCCCAGGGACCCTGTGCCGGAACCGGAGCGCCCGGGTACGGTGCGGCTGACGAGCGCGGCACCGCCGTAGACCCCGGAGGGGACCACCATGAACGACAAGCTCCTCAAGCCCGCGACCGCCACCAGGATCCGGATCCACGGCTGGCTGAACACCACGGCGACGGCGCTGCGGCGGCGGGGGGACCGGGGGCAGGGCGCGGTCGAGTACATGGGGATCATCATCGTGGTGGTGGCGATCATTCTGGTGCTTACGCAGACGAATTTCGGCACGGCCATTGCCCAGAAGATCACTGCCGCGATCAACAAGATCAACCCCTGACGTCCCGTCGCCCGCACGGCGACCGGGGGCAGGCCTTCCCGATCTACATCACGGCGGTGGCGGGCCTGCTCTTCCTCGCGTTCGCCTACTTCGCGGTGGGCCAGGCGGCGGCCAAGCGCAACGAGGCCGAGACGGCCGCCGACGCGGCGGCGCTGGCGGCGGCGCAGGACTACCGCGACCGGCTGCACGACAAGCTCCTCTCCGGGTTCGACCCAGAGGTCTGGAAGGACGTCCTGAACGGTCTGCGCGGCGGCAACGCCTACGAGTCCTGCCGGGCCGCCGACGCCCTGGCCGCGAGCAACGGTGCCTCGGTGAGGACGTGCGTGCCGGGCGACTGGCCCGGCTACACCGTGTCCGTACGGACCGACACCACAGCCGGCAAGTCGGTCGTCGCCGCCACGGAGACCAGTAGGGGCACGGCGGAGGCCACCGCCGTGATCGAGCCCCGCTGCGGTATCGAGGGGAACGTCGCCCCGTCGACGCTTCCGGCCCCGAGCACCGCCTCCCCGAACCCGGAGGGCAGCACCGGGCCCGGGGACGAGGAGAAGAAGGCGTACCGGCTCGTCTGCGACAAGCAGCGGGAGTTCGACGTCGACCCCGACAGGCTCGACCTCCTGCCCGACGCGTCCGATCTGTTTGCCGTACATCTGGCCAAGAAGTGAGCGCGGGAAGAAGCGAGGGCTGACTGATGGATAGGGCCAAGACCGGAGTCTGGGCGAGAGGCGCGGCCGCGACGGCCGCCGCCGTCCTGGCTCTCACCTTGACCGCCTGCGGTGGGGACGGGGGCGGCAAGAAGTCCGAAGACAAGCCCTCGAACCCCGCCTCGGCGTCCGGCGGACAGTCCCGCCCGCAGACCAACGCGCCCAGCGCGCAGAGCACCGAGGTGCTGGCGACCATGAGGGGCGGCGACGGCGTCGAGGTCGTCGTCAACAGCGCGAAGCGCGATGTCGGAGGCTTCGTCACGGTCGAGGGAGTGGTGGCGAACAACTCGTCGCAGGGTTTCACGGCCCCTGGCTGGCAGGGGACCGAGCAGGAGCTGCGGGACAACGGCGCCTCCATGGCGGGTGCCACGCTGGTCGACAAGGCGGGCAAGAAGCGCTATCTGATCCTGCGGGACACGGACGGACGGTGTCTGTGCACCCGCTTCCCGACCGGCCTGACCGCCGGTCAGAAGATTCCCTTCTACGCCCAGTTCCCCGCCCCCCCCACCCCCGTCCAAGAAGTCGACTTCCAGCTCCCCACCATGCCCACCGCCACCATCAAGATCTCCGGCTGAGGCTGAGGCACCCCATGCAGGCCACCCAGGCAACCGCGACCGCGACCGCGCCCCCGGCGACCGTGCCCCCGGCCCCCGCCGCCCCCCGCCGCCGGCACGCCCGCCCCGCCGCCCTCGCCGTCGCCGCGCTGCTCCTCGTCGGAACGGGGGCGGGAGCCGGGACGGCCGGGGCCGACGAGCCGAATCCGACCGCCGTGCCCGCCGCCGCCCCACCCGTGAAGGTCGACGCCAACGCGCCGGGGCTGAAGCTCTCCGACGGGGCGACGCTCGCCGCGCCGAGGGTGCTCGACATCAAGTCGGTCGTCGAGGACATGGGCGGCGAGGAGCGCCGCTCCGACACCAACGCCGACATCTCCTTCGCCCTCCAGGCAGAAGTCCTCTTCGGCAAGGACAGCGCCGCGCTCTCCGCCGAGGCCACCGGCCGTATCCGGGCCATCGCGGACGAGATCAAGAAGCAGAAGGCCACGAACGTCCGCGTGTTCGGCTTCACCGACAACCTCGGCACGCACGAACACGGCGTCATCCTGTCCAAGCAGCGCGCGGACGCCGTCCAGGGCGCGCTGGCGCAGGCGGCGGGCGGGGCGGTCACCTTCGACATCCGGGGGTACGCGGAGGACTACCCGATCGCGGACAACTCCTCGGAGGACGGCCGCCGCAAGAACCGCCGGGTCGAGGTGTCGTTCCCGCGCGGCGCGGCCGGCTAGGCGCCGGGCCGAGAACGGGCCCGGCCGGCCGGGTGGAGGTGCGGTCGGTCGGGCCCCGTATGTGCGCGGGCCCCCGTCAACGTCCGTAGGAAGTGACGCTCCCGCGCACCACAGAGACTGCCAGCCGTGCCGGGCCCCGGACTTGGAAAAAGGCGCACGCGGAACGGGACGGCCGGTAACCGACGCTCTGGCGTGATGGGGACCGCTGCGAGGGGGCGGCAGCGGCGAGGTGTGGACAGATAGTCTGCGCGCAGATAATCTGTGGACAGGTCAAAGCGCGGAACGCGCCACGCGACATGCGGACGCAAACGCAGGCGCGGAGGCGGACGCGAACGCGGAGAACTTACGGAGGAGTCGACATGTGGGTGTACGAACACGGGGTCGAGACCAGCGCCGCTCCCGAGGCCGTCTGGCGGCTGTGGGCGGACGTGGAGAACTGGGGCGACTGGAACGCGGACATCCAGAAGATCGAGATCCGGGGCCCGTTCGCGGCCGGGACCGGCATCACGATGGGGGCCGAGGGTCAGGACCCGGTCGAGCTGCGGCTCACCGAAGTGGCCGAGAACGAGCTGTTCGTGGACGAGGCCCGCTTCGAGGGACTGGTCCTGCGGACCGAGCACCGGCTGGAACGGCTCGGCCCGGACCGTACGCGCGTGGTGTACCGGATGGAGATCACCGGCGAGGCGGCCGACGACATGGGCCCGCGGATCGGCCCGGCCGTCACCGCCGACTGGCCCGAGACGACCGCCGCGCTCGTCCGGCTCGCGCAGGCGCGCTGATGGCGCTCGCGCCCGGGGAGAGCCCCGGCTTCCTGCTCTGGCACGCCACGCTGCGCTGGCAGCGCGGGGTGACGGCCGCCCTGACCTCGCTGGGCCTGACGCATGTGCAGTTCGTGCTGCTCGCCTGCACCTGGTGGCTCAACGGGCAGGGCGAGCACCCCAACCAGCTGGCGGTCGCCCGCCAGGCGGGCACCGACGTGAAGATGACGTCCCAGGTGGTGCGCACCCTGGAGGCGAAGGGCCTGCTCGTACGCGAGACCGACCCGGCGGACACCCGGGCCAAGCGGCTGCGGGTGACCGAGGTGGGCGCGGAGCTCGCGCCCCGGGCGATCGCGGCGGTGGAGGCGGTGGACGCGGAGTTCTTCCGGCCGGTGCCGGTGGGCGAGGCGGTGGCGCTGCTCGCGGCGCTGGCCCGGCCGCAGGAGTGAGCCGCGCGGCTACGACGTACTGCCGCCGGCGTCGGCGCGCACACCGATTCCGCTAACCGTTTCCCCTGCCGTTTCCGCTGCCGCTTCCGTACGGCTTGGTGATCATCTCCATGGCGTGACCCGACGGGTCGAGGAAGTAGACGCCCCGGCCGCCGTCGTTGTGGTTGATCTCGTCGGGGCGCTTCATGTACGGATCGGCGAAGTACCGTACGCCCCACTGCTTGATCTTCTCGAACCCCGCGTCGAACTCGTCCTCGGAGACGAGGAAGGCGTAGTGCTGCGGCACGATGCGGTCCGGGTCGCCGGTGGCGAAGTCCAGGGTGACGCCGTTGCCGGTCTCGACGGGGATGAACGGTCCCCACGCGTCGCCGACGCGCAGCCCGAGGATGTCCGCGAGGAACTCGGCGGAGGCCCGTTTGTCGCGGGAGTGGACGATGGTGTGGTTCAGCTCGACTGACACGGTGGAATGCCTCCAACAGGCATCTCACGGGCACCTCCACGCTCACCGGGCCGGTGACCCACGCGCGATGCCGTACTCATGATCGTAGGCAGCGGCGCGGGGGCGGGGCAAGGCGACTTCCGGCTCACGCGGTGCCCGCGTCCGGAAGGACGCGCACCCGTACGTGTACGCCCGGCCGTATCCCCCATCCCGCCATGGCGCCCGCCCCGGCCTCCAGGATGTGGCGGGAGCGGAGGCGGGGGGCGGTGAGCCGGTTCGGGGGGACGGTGTGGACGGTGATCACGCGCAGGTGGCGGTCGAGGTAGGCGATGTCGAGGGGGAAGCGCATGCGGAAGGTGTGGATGGAGGCGGCGGGGGTGAGGAGGAGGGCGCCCTCGATGTGGGGGCGGCCCAGGAGGCCGTGGGTGCGGGCGCGGTAGGAGGAGGCGATTTCGAGGGGAACGCGGGCGCCCCCCTCAACCACCAACTCCCCGTACCCGTCCCTCCACCCCCGCATACCCCCACGCTACAGACCCCTCACCCCCAACCCGGACCTCCGCCCCCATCCCCGCCACTGCCGCCCGCGGACCGTGGTGGGCTGCTCGCGCAGTTCCCCGCGCCCCTAAGTACCTGGGGGCGCGGGGAACTGCGCGCTCAGCCACAGACAACCCGCAGACGACCACCGGGCCCTGAAGGGGCGCGAGGAACGGCGTGAGCAGCCCCACCGCCCCGCAGACGAACCCCCGGCCGGCCCAATAGGGGCGCGGGGAACTGCGCGGCCGGCCCACCACGCACCGGCAGACGAACTCCTGGCTCACAAGGGGCGCGGGGAACTGCGCGAGCAACCGTCCACCACCCCGCACCCGAACACGCACCCACCCACCCCCCGCCAGGGGCCCCCGGAGGGTTGAGGGAACGGGCGGGGTGGGGGAAAAGCCCCTAGCCCCCTAGGGTTCCCCCGTGCCCCTGACCCTCCTCCTGGCCACAGCCACCGCCACCCTCTGGGGCGCCACCCTCGGCCGACTGGTGCCCCGCGCCGCCTACCGGCTCTCCGTCGAGGCGGGCGCGCCGCCCCGGGACGTCTGCCCCAGGGGGCACCCGATCACCCGGTGGCTCGGCGGCCCCGTGTGCGCCACGCGCGGCACGGCGTGGGGCGCCGTCTGCGCCGCCGCCGGCGCCGGCCTCGCCGTCGCCACCGGCCCCCGCCCCGAACTCGCCGTCTGGCTGCTCCTGCTGCCCCCCGCCGCCCTCCTCGCCGCCGTCGACGCCCGGGTGAACCGGCTCCCGGACGTCCTCACCCTCCCCCTCGCCGCCGCGGCCGCCCTCCTCCTCGGCGCCGCCGCCCTCGCGCCGCACCCGGACGGGTCCTGGCGACACGCCCTGCTCGGCGGACTCGCCCTGGGCGGCGGCTACTTCGTGCTCTTCCTCCTCCATCCCGCCGGTCTCGGCTTCGGGGACGTCAAGCTCGCCGTGGGCCTCGGCGTGGCGCTCGGCTGGTACGGCTGGGGCATCCTCCTCACCGGCGCTTTCGCGGGATTCGCGGCCGGCGGCACGTACGGCCTCGGGCTGATCCTGGCGCGGCGCGCCGACCGCGGCACGGCCATCCCGTTCGGCCCTTTCATGATCGGCGGGACGTATCTCGGCCTGCTCCTCGGCGGCCTCGGCGCGTAGCGGACGCGCAGATATCCGGCCCCTCGGCCGCACAAGACGCGTAGGGTCCGCAATATGGCGCAAACCATCCGTAACCACAACACCCGCACTTTCGAAGACCTGATCGACGAGGCGGCGTCCGCCCCCGTGGACGGCTGGGACTTCTCCTGGCTGGACGGACGGGCCACCGAGGAGCGCCCGTCCTGGGGGTATGCCCGTGCCATGGCCGCGCGCTGGGCCCGGGCCACGGCCGCCCTCGACGTGCAGACCGGCGGCGGCGAGGTCCTGGCCGCCGTCCCGCAGCTGCCGCCGCTCGCCGTCGCGACCGAGGGGTGGCCGCCGAACGTCGCGCGGGCCACCGCCCTGCTCCATCCGCGCGGCGTCGCGGTCGTCGCCGACGCGGACGAGCCGCCGCTGCCCTTCGGCGACGGCGCCTTCGACCTGGTGACCAGCCGTCACCCCGTCCAGACCTGGTGGCCGGAGATCGCCCGGGTCCTCACCCCGGGCGGCACCTACTTCTCCCAGCAGGTCGGACCCGCCAGCGTGTTCGAGCTGGTCGAGTACTTCCTGGGGCCGCAGTCCGCCGACGTCCGGGGCAGACGCGACCCGGGCAGGGCGCGCGCGGAGGCCGAGGCCGCCGGGCTCCAGGTCTCCGATCTGCGCCAGGAGAAGCTGCGCGCGGAGTTCCACGACATCGGCGCCGTCGTCTACTTCCTGCGCAAGGTGGTCTGGATGGTGCCGGGCTTCACGGTGGAGGAGCACCGCGACCGGCTGGCGGAGCTGGACGAGCAGATCCGTACCGACGGGCCCTTCGTCGCCCATGCGACACGGTTCCTCATCGAGGCCAGGAAGCCGCTCCGCTCCTCCTGAGCGGCCTAGCATCCGGCCCTATGGAACGGATGCGGACAAAGCTGACTATGGGGACAGTCAAGGCGGCAAAGGTGAACAGGTCCGCGGGCGCCATCCGGGTGGTCAGCCGTGATCAGGCGCCCCGCCGGTCCCTCGCCGCCGCCCTCGCCGACTGGAAGAACACCCACCCCCGGCGGCCCGCCCTCCTGTGGTGGGGGTGGGCCGCCGCGCTCTTCGGGCTGTACGCGACGGTCGGCGCCCGCCGCCAGGCGCTCATCCGCACCACCGGCTACGACCTCGGCATCTTCGAGCAGGCCGTGAAGGCGTACGCCCAACTGCGGGCCCCCGTCTCCCCGTTGCGCGGGGAGGGGTTCAACCTGCTCGGGGACCACTTCCACCCCGTGCTCGTCGTCCTCGCACCCCTCTACCGGTTCGCCCCCTCCCCGTACACCCTGCTCTTCGCCCAGGCCGCCCTGCTCGCCCTCGCCGTCGTGCCGCTCGCCCGCCGCGCCCGGCAGGCGCTGGGACGGCGCGCGGCCCACGTCGTGGCCTTCGCGTACGGGCTGAGCTGGGGCATCGCCTCGGCCGTGGCGTTCGACTTCCACGAGGTGTGCTTCGCGGTGCCGCTCGTCTCCTTCGCCCTGGAGGCGCTGGCACTGCGGCGCTGGGGGGCCGCGGTGGCCTGGGCGGCGCCGCTGCTGCTCGTCAAGGAGGACCTGGGGCTCACGCTCGCCGCGATCGGCGGGTACATCGCCTGGAAGGGGCGGCGTCGGCTCGGCCTGGCGACCGCCGCCGCGGGGCTGCTCGGCAGCGCGCTGGAGTTCAAGGCGCTGATGCCGTTCTTCAGCCCGGCCGGCACCTACGCCCACGCCGCCAACCTGGAGCCCGCCCACGGCTCCCTGCTCACCACGCTCGCCTTCGCCCCGCTGGACGCCGTGCGCCCCGAGGTGAAGGCCACCACCCTCGTCCTGGTCTTCGCCCCGGCGGCCCTGATCGCCCTGCGCTCGCCGCTCGCCTGGATCGCGGTGCCCACCCTGGGCTGGCGGATGCTCTCGCAGAACCCCTTCCACTGGGGCACCTCGTTCCACTACACGGCCGTGCTCATGCCCGTCGTGCTCGCCGCCATGACCGACGCCCTCGCCCCCTACCGGCGCTCCGGCGACGCCCTGGGCCGCCGCCATGTGCGCGCCTCGCTCGCCACCACCGCCGCCGTCACCCTCGTGCTGATCCCGTCCTTCCCGCTCGCCCAGCTCGCCCACCGCTCCACCTGGCGCTCCACCGAGCACGTCGCCGCCGCCCGTGAGCTCCTCGGCCGCATCCCCGACGGCGCCACCGTCGCCGCCTCCAACCGGCTGGCGCCCCAGCTCACCTCCCGTACCGAGGTGGTGCTCTTCCCGACCTACCCGGTCCACTGGCGGCTGTACGACACGGGCAGGCAGGTGCCGCCGCCGAGCGCCCAGTGGATCGTCTACGACCGGGTGCCGCCGGAGTCCTGGCCGTACCCGCCGGGCTACTGGCCCTACCCGAAGGAGCGTCAGGAGGCCGAACTGGTCAAGGCCGAGCAGGCCTACGGCTACCGGGTCATCGCCCAGCGCGACGGCATCACCCTGCTCCGGCGCTGACGCCCCCCCGGAAGGCCCACACCCCGCTCACCCACCCGGGTGAGTGGGGTGTCGCACATCCGGAGGCGGTCCGGGCCCCGCCGTGGGGTGCGCGCGTCTCTGCCGGAGCCGGTCCGTACCGCGCTGACCTGCACGGTCAAAGAAGCGTTCCGCCACCGGATCCCCCGTGCGGGGGCGCCCCCGGAGGCAGTCGCGCGGTGCCCGGCCGATTTCGGAGCGTAGTTCCGGCACGCCGTGGCACCCACCATCACTTACGAAGGGTTATGGTGGAAACCCCCCCTCGGGCCGGTCCGTATCCCCCCCACGGACCGGCCCGTTTTTTTGGGGGCGGCCCCGGCCGCGGCGGATCCTGCGGATCCGCCGCGGCCCGGCGGCCCGTCGGATGATCAGCCGCGCCCGGCCCAGATGTTGGTGCCTGCGGTGTCCACCGCGAAGGTGTCGATCTCCTTCAGTTCCCCGGCCGTCAGCGGCGCCCCCGCGAGCGCCGCCACGTTCTCCTCCAGCTGCTTCACACTGGACGCGCCGATCAGCGCCGACGTCATCCGCGGGTCGCGCAGCACCCAGGAGATCGCCAGCTGGGCGAGCGACTGGCCGCGCCGGGCCGCGATGTCGTTCAGCCCGTTCAGCCGCCGCACCACCTCGTCGCTGAGCAGACCCGGGTCGAGCGACTTGCCCTGGGTGGCCCGCGAGCCCTCCGGGATGCCCTTGAGGTACTTGTCCGTGAGCAGCCCCTGCGCCAGCGGCACGAAGGAGATGCAGCCCATCCCCGCCTCTTCGAGGGTGTCGAGCAGGCCGTCGTCCTCGGTCCAGCGGTTGATCATCGAGTAGGACGGCTGGTGGATGAGCGCCGGGACGCCCATCTCCTTCAGGATCCGCGCCGCCTCGGCGGTCTGCTCGCTGGTGTACGAGGAGACCCCCACGTACAGCGCCTTGCCCTGCTGGACGGCGGACGCCAGCGCGCCCATCGTCTCCTCCAGCGGGGTCTCCGGGTCGAAGCGGTGCGAGTAGAAGATGTCGACGTAGTCCAGGCCCATGCGGGCGAGCGAGGCGTCCAGCGAGGAGAGCAGGTACTTGCGCGAGCCCCACTCCCCGTACGGCCCCGGGTGCATCTGGTAGCCGGCCTTGGTGGAGACGATCAGCTCGTCCCGGTACGGCCGGAAGTCCTGGGCGAAGATCTTCCCGAAGTTGAGCTCGGCCGAGCCGGGCGGCGGGCCGTAGTTGTTGGCCAGGTCGAAGTGGGTGACGCCCAGGTCGAAGGCGCGGCGCAGGATCGCGCGCTGGGAGTTCAGGGAGCGGTCGTCGCCGAAGTTGTGCCACAGGCCCAGCGAGAGCGCGGGCAGCTTCAGACCGCTGCGGCCGGTCCGCCGGTACTCCATGGAGTCGTAGCGGTCGTCGGCGGCGATGTGGTGGAGGGGGAGGGATTCAGTCACGTTTCCCTGCTTATCACGGACTTGTGACAGGCCGAGTTGGGCCGCTGTGACCCGTCCGCAGTACTGTGCCTTCCTTGGGGGTGCCCTCAGGCCGCGCAGGCACTGAGGTTGGGCCGTATGCGGTGCTGCGGCGGCTCCCGGAAGCAACGAGAGGGTGGAATCGGTGAACTTGCGCGACCTGGTGTACGGGCTCTACGCACGCCGGGTGGAAGGTCGCCTCGACCACGACCAGGCGCCCAAGCACATCGGCGTCATCCTGGACGGGAACAGGCGCTGGGCCAAGGCCTCCGGCGGCAGCCCCGAACAGGGGCACCAGGCGGGCGCCAGCAAGATCCACGAACTGCTCGGCTGGTGCGCGGAGACGGACGTCGAGGTCGTGACCCTGTGGATGCTCTCCACGGACAACCTCGACCGGCCCGACAACGAGCTGGTCCCGCTGCTCGGCATCATCGAGGGCGTGGTGCGCGACCTGGCGGCGGACGGGCGGTGGCGCGTCCACCACGTCGGCCAGATGGACCTGCTGCCCGCGCGGACGCAGTCGGTGCTCAAGGAGGCCGAGCAGGCCACCCACGACGTCGGCGGCATACTCGTCAACGTCGCCGTGGGCTACGGCGGCCGCCAGGAGATCGCGGACGCGGTCCGCTCGCTGCTGCTGGACGCGGCGGCCAGGGGCACCAGCTTCGAGGAGCTGGCCGAGACCGTCTCCATCGACAGCATCTCCGAACACCTCTACACCCGCGGCCAGCCCGACCCGGACCTCGTCATCCGCACCAGCGGCGAGCAGCGCCTGTCCGGATTCATGCTCTGGCAGTCGGCCCACTCCGAGTACTACTTCTGCGAAGTGTTCTGGCCCGCCTTCCGCAAGGTGGACTTCCTGCGCGCCCTGCGCGACTACGCGGCGCGCCACCGGCGCTACGGGACCTGACAGCGGCGCCGCGGGAGCCCTGATCCGTCCCGTCCGTCCCCTCCTGTCACGACCCGTCCCGGCGGTCCCCGACCGGGAGTCGGGCCCTCTGGTCCCCACCAAGCGCATATGCCCGTGCATGGCCGCGCTTGTTCGAGGGAATACCCCCTCCAGTTGAACGGCCAGAAGTGGCCGCTCACCCGGGAGGCCCTTTGCACCAGGACGCGCGTGCACTGTGCACGTACGGAGCGGAGGGCCGGTGCTCGGCCCGCGCAGCGTGGCCACAGCCCGGCCCCCACCCCCGCGACGCCGTCGCACCCCGACCTCTTCCGAGGGGGTACGTCCTTCCGTGGTGACCAGCACAAAGCGCCGCATGCCCGACCGGCGCACCTACGTCCTCGACACCAGCGTCCTGCTGGCCGACCCCAACGCCATGGCCCGGTTCGACGAGCACGAAGTGGTGCTCCCGATCGTCGTGGTCACGGAACTGGAGGCGAAGAGGCACCATCCGGAACTCGGCTACTTCGCGCGTCAGGCCCTGCGCCTGCTCGACGACTTCCGGGTCCGGTACGGACGCCTCGACGCACCCATCCCGCTGGGCGATCTCGGCGGCACGCTCCGCGTCGAGCTCAACCATTCCGATCCCGGCGTGCTGCCCGCCGGTTACAGGCTGGGGGACAACGACTCACGGATCCTCGCCGTCGCCCGCAACCTCCAGGCCGAGGGGTACGACGTCACCGTCGTCTCCAAGGACCTGCCGCTGCGGATCAAGGCGTCGTCGGTCGGCCTGCTCGCCGAGGAGTACCGGGCGGAACTGGCCATCACCGACTCGGGTTTCACCGGGATGTCCGAACTGTCGCTCTCGGGCGAGCAGGTGGACCTTCTCTTCGAGGAGGAGACGCTCTTCGTGCCGGAGGCCGCGGGCCTGCCGGTCCACAACGGCCTGGTGCTCCAGTCCGAGCGCGGCAAGGCGCTCGGCCGCGTCACGGCCGACGGCAACGTCAAGCTGGTGCGCGGCGACCGGGAGGCGTTCGGTCTGCGCGGCCGCAGCGCCGAGCAGCGCATCGCGCTGGACCTGCTGCTCGACCCGGACGTCGGCATCGTGTCGATGGGCGGCCGGGCCGGCACCGGCAAGTCCGCGCTGGCCCTCTGCGCGGGCCTGGAGGCGGTCCTGGAGCGCCGCCAGCACAAGAAGGTGATGGTCTTCCGCCCGCTGTACGCGGTGGGCGGGCAGGAGCTCGGCTATCTGCCCGGTTCCGAGGCCGAGAAGATGGGCCCGTGGGCGCAGGCGGTCTTCGACACGCTCTCGGCGGTCACCACGCGCGAGGTGATCGAGGAGGTGACGTCGCGCGGCATGCTGGAGGTCCTGCCGCTCACCCACATCCGCGGCCGCTCGCTGCACGACGCCTTCGTGATCGTGGACGAGGCCCAGTCGCTCGAACGGAACGTTCTGCTGACCGTGTTGTCCCGTATTGGGGCGAACTCACGTGTAGTGCTCACCCATGACGTGGCCCAGCGGGACAATCTGCGGGTCGGCCGGTACGACGGAGTGGTCGCCGTCGTCGAGAAGCTGAAGGGCCATCCGCTCTTCGCGCACGTCACCCTCACCCGCTCCGAGCGGTCGCAGATCGCCGCACTGGTGACCGAAATGCTGGAGGACGGCCAGATCTGATACCGAACGCCCGAATCGGCGCCGCCCGCGAAGCCGTTGAGCTTAGCCGGGCGGCGCCTTTTCGTGGGCAGGATCCGGCAAAACACGTGGGGCTGAAGGGGTGTGAGGTTTCACACGCGGTGGGGAATTGCCTTGCGGCGCCGCTCTCGGGCAAAGTCTTGCATCCGTCAGGCCCCGCATACGGCACACCTGTACCTCGTAACTCCATAGCGTCGCCGTATGCCGCCCGAGCACCACGCGGCGCTCCCGCAAGGGAGTTGCCCACCGGGTCAGTTCCCCCCGTGACCTGAGCAGTTGGGGGGAGAGAGCCAGGGGCACGATTGCGTCCGCTCAGGTCACCAGTGCGGGCGCTGCTGGAAGGAAACCGTGTGAGCCGGATCTCGGTCCGGGGATTCGCGGTGGCGTCAGCCACTGCGGTCACCACCGTCGGTGCCGTCGTGGGCGTCGCCTCGGGCGCGCCCCAGTCCGCTTCGAACGACAACGTCGAGGCGACCGCCGCCGACACGACGCTTCTTGCGGACATCCCCGCGGGCCAGCAGGCCCAGGTGCAGACCGCGTCCCTGACGCAGCAGGCGGATGCCCAGTCGGCCCAGGCGAGCGCCGCGGCGAAGAAGTCCGCCGAGGAGGCCGCACGCCTCCAGGCCGCCAAGGACGCCAAGTCCAAGAAGGAGTCGGCCGAGGAGAAGGCGAAGGAGCGGGAGAAGGAGCAGGAGCAGGTCGCCAGCCGCTCCGCGACCCGCGACCCCGCGTCGTTCTCCGTCCAGAGCTCGTACACGGTCGAGCAGGTCAAGGCCATCGCCCGGCAGATCGTGCCGGCGGGCCAGTTCCAGTGCTTCAGCAACATCGTGAACCACGAGTCCACCTGGAACTACCGGGCGGTCAACGCCGGTTCCGGCGCGTACGGCCTGGTCCAGGCGCTCCCGGGCTCCAAGATGTCCTCGGCGGGCTCCGACTGGCAGACCAACCCGGCCACCCAGATCAAGTGGGGCCTGAACTACATGAACGAGAGGTACCACAGCCCCTGTGGCGCCTGGTCGTTCTGGCAGGCCAACAGCTGGTACTAGAGACCCCGGCAATCTCTGCCCCGGGCGACTCAACCTTTCGAAGCCCCTCGCCGTCCTTCGGTGAGGGGCTTTGCCCGTGTACGGTCGGAGGCGACGACTCCGGTGTGGGGGGAGTGGTGGGGACGCTCGGCGGGGGAAAGGGAAGCGACAGCATCATGTCGAAGGTTCCGGGGCTGCTCGGGGCGCTGGGCGCCGGTCTGACCCGTATGGGGGAACGACTGGACGAGCGCCGGGCGGAGGCCGAGGCGCGGGCCGACGCGGACGTGGGCCTGGACGGCTCCGCGACGCTCGGCAGTGACGATTCACCGGCCCCGGCCGAGGAACCGCCCGCGCCCGACCACGTCCCCGCCCCGCCCGCCTACGCGCCCGCCGTCGCCGCCCGGCCCGACCCCGTGGACGCCGTGCCGTGGGGGATGCGGGTGGCCGCCGAGATCGGCTGGCGCCTGCTGGTCCTCGCGGGGACGCTGTGGGTGCTGATGCGGGTGATCAGCGCCGTACGGCTGGTGGTCCTCGCGTTCGTGGCCGCGCTGTTCATCACCGCGCTGCTCCAGCCGACCGTCTCCCGCCTCAAGCGGATGGGACTGCCCCGGGGCCTCGCCACCGCCGTGACCGCGGTCTCCGGCTTCATCGTGATGGGCCTGATCGGCTGGTTCGTGGTCTGGCAGGTCATGGACAACCTGGACACGCTCTCCGAGAAGGTGCAGGGGGGCATCGACGAGCTCAAACGCTGGCTCCTCAACAGCCCGTTCCATGTCACCGAGGACCAGATCAACCAGGTCGCCAAGAACCTCAGCGACACCATCGGCCACAACACCAACGAGATCACCTCGGCGGGCCTCCAGGGCGTGACCGTCCTCGTCGAGGTGCTCACCGGCATCCTGCTGGCGATGTTCTCGACGCTGTTCCTGCTCTACGACGGCCCGCGCATCTGGAAGTGGGTGCTGCACCTGGTCCCGGCCCAGGCCCGGCCGGGCGTCGCCGGGGCGGGGCCGCGCGCCTGGCGCACGCTCACCGCGTATGTGCGGGGCACGGTGATAGTGGCGCTGATCGACGCGATCTTCATCGGGCTCGGGATCTACTTCCTGCACGTCCCGATGGCCGTGCCGCTCTCCGTCTTCATCTTCCTGTTCGCCTTCATCCCGCTGGTCGGAGCGGTGGTCTCCGGCGCGCTCGCGGTGGTGGTCGCGCTGGTCACCGAGGGCGTGTTCACCGCGGTGATGGTGCTGCTGGTGGTCCTGCTGGTCCAGCAGATCGAGGGCCATGTGCTCCAGCCCTTCATCCTGGGCCGGGCGGTCCGGGTCCACCCGCTCGCGGTGGTCCTCTCGGTCGCCGCGGGCGGCCTGATCGGCGGCATCGGCGGCTCGGTGGTGGCGGTTCCGCTGGTGGCGGTGACGAACACGGTGGTCGGCTATCTGCGGGCGCACGCGAAGGAGAACGCGCTGCGCAGCGCGTCCCAGGCGGCGGAGCCGCCACCGGACCAGGAGCCGCGGCCGGGTGCCGAGCCCGATCCCGGGCCCGATTTCGATCCTGGGCCCGATTTCGAGCCCGCGCCCGCGGCGGCCCCGGCTCCGACGGAGAAGTAGCGAGAACGCCGAAAGGGCCCCCGCCGACACGATGTCGACGGGGGCCCTTCGCGTATCTACGGCGCTCCGAGCTGCCGTGAGAGGCGGGGGACCCGCGCGGCCGGCCGGTGAGGGCCGCCCGCGTGATCACCACGACCTACTCGGCCAGCACGCTCTCCGCGTCCAGCGTGACGCCGACCGCCTGGATGACCGAGGCGACCTTGAAGGCCTCCTGGATCGTCTCGCGGGAGACGCCGGCCTTGCGCAGCACCTGCTCGTGCGAGTCGAGGCACTGCCCGCAGCCGTTGACCGCGGAGACGGCCAGCGACCACAGCTCGAAGTCGACCTTCTCCACGCCCGGGTTGCCGATGACGTTCATCCGCAGACCGGCCCGCAGCGTCCCGTACTCCGGGTCGGAGAGCAGGTGGCGGGTGCGGTAGAAGACGTTGTTCATCGCCATGATCGCCGCGGCGGACTTGGCGGCGGTGTACGCCTCGGGGGAGAGGTTGGCCTTGGCCTCGGGCTCCAGCTCACGCAGCACCTTCGGCGAGCGCGAGGCGATCGCGCAGGCGAGGACCGTGCCCCAGAGCTGCTGGGCCGGGAGCTCGCTGTTGCCGATGACCGAGCCGAGGTTCAGCTTGAGGTCCTTGGCGTACTCCGGCAGGGCGGACTTCAGTTCGTCGAGAGCCATGTCGAACTCCCGTTCACTCGCCCGAGAGGAGCGCGACCGGGTCCAGGGTCTCGTCGCCCTTGGACCAGTTGCACGGGCACAGCTCGTCGGTCTGCAGGGCGTCGAGGACCCGCAGGACCTCCTTGGGGTTACGGCCGACGGAGCCGGCGGTCACCATGGAGAACTGGATCTCGTTGTTCTGGTCGACGATGAAGACGGCGCGCTTGGCGTAGCCGTCCTCGCCCTCGATGCCGAGGTCACGCATGAGCTCGTGCTTCGGGTCGGCCATCATCGGGAAGGGCAGGTCGGTCAGGTCCGGGTGGTCCTTGCGCCAGGCGTGGTGGACGAACTCGGAGTCGCCGGAGAAGCCGAGCACCTGGGCGTCACGGTCGGCGAACTCCTCGTTCAGCTTGCCGAACGCGGCGATCTCGGTCGGGCACACGAAGGTGAAGTCCTTGGGCCACGCGAAGACGATCTTCCACTTGCCCTCGTAGGTCTTGTGGTCGATCTGCTGGAACTCCTTGCCGCTCTCCAGCGACACGCAGGCGGTCAGGTCGAACTCGGGGAACTTGTCACCAACAGTGAGCACGCGCTCTCCTTGCGTTCAGGAAGGGTCCCTTTTGGGGGCTTCCCTGGGGGTTGGACGGATTAGCGATGGTGTCACAGGAGGCATTGATCAGGGAAATAGCTAGACTCGGTCATCGTGATCGGAGGTGGTTATCAGTGGTAGGAGATAGGGGAGTGCGGGGGAGCGGCGTGGGGCGTCAGCCGGTGAAACCGGTGAATCCCGTCAGGCCGTCCAAACCGCCCAAACAGCCGAGTCTGGCGCAGTTGCGGGCGTTCGCGGCCGTGGCCGAGCATCTGCACTTCCGGGACGCGGCGGCGGCGATCGGGATGAGCCAGCCCGCGCTGTCCGGGGCGGTCTCCGCGCTGGAGGAGGCGCTGGGGGTGCAGCTCCTGGAGCGCACCACGCGCCGGGTGCTCCTGTCACCCGCCGGGGAGCGGCTCGCGGTACGGGCGAAGGCGGTGCTGGACGCGGTGGGGGCGCTCCTGGAGGAGGCCGAGGCGGTACGGGCGCCGTTCACCGGGGTGCTGCGGCTCGGGGTGATCCCCACGGTGGCGCCGTATCTGCTGCCGACGGTGCTGCGGCTGGTCCACGAGCGGTACCCGGAGCTGGACCTCCAGGTCCACGAGGAGCAGACGTCGTCGCTGCTGGACGGGCTGGCGGCGGGGCGGCTCGACGTTCTGCTGCTCGCCGTTCCGCTGGGCGTTCCCGGGGTGACCGAACTCCCGCTCTTCGACGAGGACTTCGTGCTGGTGATGCCGCGCGAGCACTGGCTGGGCGGGCGGGAGGACGTACCGCGCGAGGCGTTGCGTGAGCTGGACCTGCTGTTGCTGGACGAGGGGCACTGCCTGCGCGACCAGGCGCTGGACATCTGCCGGGAGGCGGGGCGGGACGAGGGGGCGGCGGTGACGACGACGGCCGCCGGGCTGTCCACGCTGGTGCAGTTGGTGGCGGGGGGCCTTGGGGTCACGTTGCTGCCGCGAACGGCTGTGCGGGTGGAGGCGGGGCGTAATGAGCACTTGGTGACGGGGTACTTCGCGGATCCGGCGCCGTCGCGGAGGGTGGCGTTGGCGATTCGGTCGGGGGCGGCGCGGCAGGGGGAGTTCGAGGAGTTCGCGGGGGCGTTGCGGGGGGCGCTGGTGGGGTTGCCGGTGCGTTTGTGCCCCTCCCCGCCCCTTCCCTGAACCCTCCGGGGGGCGACTGCCCCGGGGGCGCCCCCCGCACCCCGCTGCGGCGCGTCTTTTGCCTGCGGGCCGGTGGAGCTTCTCGCGCAGTCCCCCGCGCCCCTGGGGGGGGCGGCTCCTTCGGTGTGCCAGCGGCCCGGCCGCCCAGGGGCGCGGGGAACTGCGTGACCAGCCCACCACCGCCCGGTGGACGAACGACGGCCTCTCAGGGGCGCGAGGAACTGCGCGAGCAACCCCTACCGGCGGGTGGACGAACGAGGACCGGTCCCCCCCCCAGGGGCGCGGGGAACTGCGCGACCAGCCCACCACCCAGCCGCAGACAGCCGCACAACCCACCCCCCGGCCCCCTACTCCGTACGCAACCCATCCGCCCGCATCAACCTCCACAGCGGCGGCAACGACAACACCGTCACCAGCACCACCACCCCACCCCCGATCCCCACCATTCCCAGCACCGACGCCCAGTCGACGTGGATCGGATGGCCGACCATGCGGAGCAGCACCGCCCCCAGCCCCAGCCCGACCCCCGTCGCCAGCGTGAGCCCCAGCGCCACCGGGACCGCCGTCTGCCACAGGACCGACCAGCTCAGGGTCGTGCGGCGGGTGCCGAAGGCGACCAGGGACGACAGGAGGCGTTTGCGTTCGCGCAGTTGTTCCAGCATCGACACCAGCAGGCTCGTGCCGATCAGCAGCAGCACCGCAGCCGCCCCGATGTACAGCCCCCGCCGCACCCCGGCGAACCTCGCCGTCGTCTTGACGTCGTTCAGCGCCCGCGCCTGGGTGAACGGGTCCGCCGCCCACGCCGCGTTGAGGACCCGGTCGGCCACCAGCGGGTCACCCGGGCGCGTGGTGACGTACGTCGTGTAGAAGACGCGCACCTTCGGGAACCCGCGCAGCGCCCCCGGCGTCACCAGCAGGCCGCCCCGCCTGGTGCCCATGGGGTCCGCCCGCGCCGGGACGACCCGGGCCTCACGCGGCACCGTGTACGGGATCTCCGGGCCCGGACGGTCGCCCTCCGACGGCGACTGGAAGAACAGCTTCGCCCCCGGCGCCGCGCCCTCCCCGCCGAAGTCGCCCCCGGACGTGACGAACACGTCCCCGTCCCGGCACGAGGGCAGCTCGCCCACCTCGCGCAGCGCGCGGCAGTCCCCGACCGCCATCTCGACGTACTTCTGCTGCTCGGGATCCTTCGACGGGGTGTGCAGGCCCGCGTTGCCCAGCGTCGTCGTGCCGGTCACCCCGGGCACCGCCTTCAGGTTCGCCTCGCGGCGCTCCTGCTCGGCCTTGGAGAGGTTCGCCGACATCGGCACGACCAGCTGCGCCCGCGCGGTGTCCTCGCCGCTGGACGTCACGTAGTCGCCCTCGATGCCGCTGAAGAGCATCTGGAGCGCGATCGCCCCGGCCACCGCCACCGCGATGCCGTTGACCAGGCGGGCCGCGGCGCCCGAGTTCATCTGGAGGCGGCGGACCGCCAGTTGCCAGCCGACCCCGCCACCGCCGAGCCGCCGTACCACCGTCTCGATCACCCACGGCAGCAGTGCCGTGACCCCGATCAGGAGCAGGACCGTACCGCCGATCACCTGGCCCTGGTTGTAGAAGCCGGTATCACGGCCCTTGTCGAACATCGGGACGAGCAGGCCGAGTCCGACCACCGGCAGCAGCAGCCGCCACCACAGGCGCCGCGGGCGCGGCACCGACGTCCGTACGACCCCCAGCGGCTCGATCACCACCCCGCGCAGCGCGAACAGCGTCACCGCGACCGCCGCCGCCGGCACCGCCGCCCCCACCAGGAGCGCCAGGCCCGCGCTGGGGTCGAGGTCGGAGGGGAAGATGTTCAGCCGGGCGATGGTGACCTCACCCACGTACTGGCGGGCGATCAGGAAGAACACCGTGCCGAGGGCGAGTCCGAGGAGCGAGCCGGCCAGCGCCTCGCCCGCCGCGATCCAGCGGGTCATCCGGCTGTCCGCGCCCACCAGGCGCAGCGCCGCCAGCCGCTTGTCGCGCCGGTCGCCGCCGAACCGTACGGCCGCCGCGATGAACACCGCGACCGGCAGCAGCAGCACCACGAAGATGATCACGATGAGCAGGGCCAGGATCGGGTCGATCGGCTCGGACAGCGGCTTGTCGGGGAAGGACTTGATCCGCTCGATGTCGATCCGGTCCGCGTCGAGCGCCTCGTGGCCCTTGAGCGTGTCGCTGCCCGCGTAGTAGGCCAGTTCGTGCGGACCGAGGAGGCCGGCGTCCTTGATGGTGCCGGTGATCCTGTACGGGACGCGCTCGCGCAGCAGCCCGCCGCCGGGCGAGTCCAGCAGCGCGCGCAGTTCGGGCGAGACCACCATGGTGCCGGGCGCGGGATGCGCGGAGAGCCCCGGCGGCACGGGTGCGCGATCGCCCTCGGGCTGGAGCAGCCGGCCGCGGATGTCCTTGCCGTCGAAGACCGTGTCGGTGCGGGCGAGCAGCATGGTGTCGGCGCCCGCGGACGCCTGCTGGGCGCCGTAGTCGTTGCGGGCGTTGTCGCGCGCGTCCCGCGCAGCGAGCGCCCCCGGCAGGGCGGTGGTGGCGAGCAGCAGCGCCACGCCGAGACCGACACCGACCGCCGTCATCAGGGTGCGCGTCCACCCCTCGCGGCCGCCGGTGAGCGCGAACCTGGCGCCCAGCGCGAGTTCGCGGAGCCGGTTCGCCACGCGTGCGGTGGTTCTCGCGCGTGCCCGGGTCATACGGAGTGCTCCAGCATCATGTCGCGGGACCGGCCGTCGCGTACGACGATCTCGCGGTCGGAGTAGGCGGCGACCCGGGCCTCGTGGGTCACCAGGACGACCGCCGCGTTGGTGGACCGGGCGGCCTCGGTGAGCAGGTACATCACGCGCTCGCCGTTGAGCGAGTCGAGCGCGCCGGTCGGCTCGTCGGCGAAGACCACCCGGGGCGAGGTGACCAGCGAGCGGGCCACCGCGACGCGCTGGCCCTGGCCGCCGGAGACCTCGCCCGGCCGCTTGCCGGCCAGGTCGTCGACCTCCAGGCGCTCCATCCAGGTGAGTGCCGTGCGCTCGGCCTCCTTGCGCCGCGTCCCGGCCAGCCGCAGTGGCAGGGCCACGTTCTCCACGCAGGTCAGCTCGGGGACGAGCTGGCCGAACTGGAAGACGAAGCCGAACTCGCCGCGGCGCAGCGCGCTGCGCTCGGCGTCCTTCATCGACGACAGCTCGCGGCCGTCGTAGAGGATCGACCCCGAGTCGGGGGTGACGATCCCGGCCAGGCAGTGCAGCAGCGTCGACTTGCCCGAGCCGGAGGGGCCCATGACGGCGACGACCTCGCCGGGGTGGATGGAGAACTGGGCGCCGTCGAGCGCGGGCGTGGGCCCGTAGGACTTGCGCAGGTCCTTGGCGAGGAGCAGGGAGCCGGCGGGCGTCATGCGCGTACCTCCGTGGCGAGCTGGTCGAGACGGGCCGCGGTCAGCTCCAGCCAGCGCAGGTCCGCCTCCAGGTGGAAGAGCGCGTGGTCGCAGATCAGCTGGTCGGAGAGGTCGCCGCGGCGCTTGCGGTCGGTGAGGATGCGCATCAGCCGCAGATGCTCGGCGCGCTGGGTGTCGAGCAGGTCCCCGGCGCTGCGGCCGGTGAGCAGGGCGAGGACGACCTTGGTGTAGAGCGTCGACTGGAGGTACGGCTCGGGCTTCTCCGGCTGCCTGAGCCATGCCTCGACATCGGTGATGCCGGCCTCGGTGATCGCGTACCGCTTGCGCTCGGGGCCGCCGCCGGCCTCGACGCCGTCGACCTCGACGAGGCCGTTCTTCAGCAGGCGCGACATGGTCGAGTAGACCTGCCCGTAGTGCAGCGGTCGGTCGTGCCCGAATTTTTCGTCGAAGGCGCGCTTGAGGTCGTACCCATGGCGCGGGCCCGACTCAAGGAGTCCGAGGAGGGTGTGGCCGATGGACATGCTCAGATGCCTTTCTGCTGGTACGGCTGGGGACGGGAGGGGCGGGCGGGCGTGGGACCGAACGCCTTGCACAGCCCGCTCGCGCCGAGCGGGGGCGTGTACGCAGCCGGACCGGGGGACGAGCCGAGTGACATGGAGAGGACTATACGCACCAGGTATACGCGAGGTGTATACCCCCGGTGCATAGCGCCATGAGGAACATGACATTCCCTGGCAAAAAAGGGCAGGATCCTGGGTTCTGGCAACCCTCGGGGCCGTTTGTCAGTCGGTTCCCATGGGCCGGGTGCTGATTGTCACGTACGGAAAAGACGTGATGGGCTCCTCTTTGTCCACAGGTGCGGTGTTAGTTTTCTGAGCTGATCTGGCGAGTCAAGAAGGCGAGCGACTGAGGTTATGGGCCGAGCGGAAGAGCGGCGGGCCCGGCAGCGCGGGGCGCGCCGGACCCAGCAGACGAAGGGCGGCCGAATACGCAGGCTCTTCACCTGGAAGAAGATGCTCGGCACCTTCTTCGGGCTCGTCCTGCTCGGCATGGGCGGCTTCTACATCATCTACACGATGACGCCGATCCCGGAGCCCAACGCCCAGGCCAAGATGGAGAGCAACGTCTACAAGCTCCCCAACGGCAAGATCATCGCTCGGACCGGGCAGCTCAACCGCGAGGTCGTCGGGCTCGACAAGATCCCCGAGAAGGTTCAGCTGGACTTCGTCGCCGCCGAGAACATGTCCTTCTACAAGGACTCCGGCGTCGACCTCAAGGGCACCGCCCGGGGCCTGCTGAACACCGTCTCCGGCAAGGGCAAGCAGGGTGGCTCGACCATCACCCAGCAGTACGTCAAGAACTTCTACCTGAGCCAGGACCAGACGGTCACCCGCAAGCTCAAGGAGCTGGTGATCTCCCTCAAGGTCGACCGGAAGTACTCCAAGAAGGAGATCCTGGCCGGCTACATCAACACCAGCTTCTACGGCCGCAACGCCTACGGCATCCAGGCCGCGGCGCAGGCGTACTACGGCGTGGACTCCTCCAGGCTGACCGTCGAGCAGGGCGCCTATCTGGCGGCCCTGCTCCAGGCGCCCAGCCAGTACGACTGGGCGGTGGCCTCGGAGACCGGCAAGAAGCTGGTGACGGCCCGCTGGAACTACGTCCTCGACAACATGGTCAAGATGAAGGAGCTGGACGCGGGAGCGCGGGCCGGGATGAAGTTCCCGGTGCCCGTCGAGCCCAAGCCCGACCCCGGCATGGAGGGCCAGACCGGCTACATGGTCAGGGCCGCCAAGGACGAGATGGAGCGCAACGGCATCAGCCCGGCGGACCTCGCCAAGGGCGGCTGGACGATCACCCTCAACATCGACCCCAAGAAGCAGAAGCTCCTTGAGGACGCGGTGAAGCAGGAGCTGACCAGCAAGCTGGACAAGAAGAAGAGGAAGGTCGACCAGGACATCCAGGCGGGTGCCGTCTCGGTGGACCCGAAGACCGGTGCGGTCGTGGCGCTGTACGGCGGCCAGGACTACATGAAGCACCAGATCAGCAACGCCACCACCGCCACCTACCAGCCCGCCTCGACCTTCAAGCCGCTGATCCTGGCCGCCGCGCTCAACGACAAGGCCGAGACGCAGGACGGCAAGGAGATCCGCGCCAACACGATCTACAACGGCGACAACAAGCGCCCGGTGAAGGGCGAGGGCGGCAACGGATACGCGCCGCCCAACGAGGATGACGACAGCTACGGCCCCATCACCGTCCAGACCGCGATGAACAAGTCCGTCAACAGCGTCTTCGCGCAGATGGGCGTGGACGTGGGGCTGACGAAGCTGCGGGACACGGCCGTCGCGATGGGTCTCAACCACATGAAGGGCGTCGGGGCCCATCCCGCCATGACGCTGGGCTCCTACGGCGCGAGCCCGATGGAGATGGCCGGCGCCTACGCCACCCTGGACAACCACGGCAAGAAGATCACGCCGTCCATCGTGAAGTCGGCCCAGCACAAGGTCGCCAAGTACAACAGGCCCGACCCGGTCGGCGACCAGGTGATCAGCCGGGACGCGGCGGACGCCGTCACCTCGGTGCTCACCGGCGTGGTCGACGACGGTACGGCCAAGGGGTCGGTACGGGACGCGCCCAACCGCGACGGGCAGCCGGTGGCGGGCAAGACGGGTACCTCCGACGACAACAAGTCGGCCTGGTTCACCGGGTACACGCCCTCGCTGGTGACCTCCGTGGGTCTGTGGGGCGAGGCGGCCGAGGCACGTCAGGTGGACGGGCACACGGTGCCCAAGGGCGGCCAGGTGAGCATCGCGGGCGCCACCGGCAACGAGGGCCCCGCCAACGGCCGTATCAACGGTGGCGCCATCCCGGCGAAGATCTGGGCCGCGTACACCTTCGACGCCGTCGGCAGCGACGACTCCAAGTTCGACCTGGACACCGACCAGGGAGCGGCCGTGGAGCCGGACGTGACCCCGGTGATCACACCGTCCGGGACGCCGTCCAACACGCCCTCGCACACCCCGTCGCACACCCCGTCCAAGACGCCTTCGCGTACCCCGCCGACCCACAAGCCGACGAAGACGCCGACGACCGGCGGCACCAACGGCGGTCCCACCACCGGGGGCCAGACGACGACCGGCGGTCAGACGACCGGGGGCCAGACCACGGGCGGTCAGACGACCGGAGGCCAGACCACCGGGGGCCCGACCACCGGCGGGCAGACCACCGGCGGCCCGACCACCGGGGGCACCACCACCGGCACCACCGACGGCGGGGCGACCCAGGGCACCATCCAGGGCGGCGGCGACACGCCGTAGCCCCGGCCCGTGACGCGCGTCGGCCCCCCACCCGCACGGGTGGGGGGCCGATCTGTTGCGGGGCGGCCCGCGCCTCAGGAGCGCGTCGCCAGCTCGAACCAGACCACCTTGCCGCCGGAGAGCCGGGTCGCGCCCCACCGCCTGGCCAGCCGGTTCACCAGGAACAGCCCGCGTCCGCCCTCGTCGGTGTCGCGCGCCCGCCGCTGGCGGGGCAGCTGCGGGGAGTCGTCGCCGACCTCGCAGCGCAGGACGTCCGTCCTGAGCAGCCGCAGGGTCACCGGGCGCTCCGCGTACCGCACGGCGTTGGTGACCACCTCGCTGACCAGCAGCTCCACCGAGTCGGTGAGCTCCTCAAGGCCCCAGCGGTCCAGGGCGCGCCGGGCCAGGCGCCGGGCCCGGCCGGGGGCGGAGTCCTCCGGGTCCAGGAACCAGTACGCCACGTCGCTCGGCGCGATCCCGCCGAAGCGGGCCGCGAGCAGCGCGATGTCGTCGTCCCGGTCGCCGGGCCCCAGCATGTCCAGGACGTCGTCGCAGAGGGCCTCCAGCGGCGGCGGATGGTCCGGGCCGGTCAGCTGCGCGGTGGCGGCGAGGCGCTCCCGCAACTGCTCGATGCCGGTCCACACGTCCCGCAGCCGGGACTCGACCAGCCCGTCCGTGTACAGGAGCAGGGTGGCGCCCGCCGGGGCGTCCAGCTCGACCGCCTCGAAGTCGACCCCGCCCACGCCGATCGGCGCGCCCGGCGGGACCCGCAGCACCTCGGCGCGCCCGCCCAGATGCAGCAGCACCGGCGGCGGGTGCCCGGCGTTGGCGATGGTGATGCGGTGGGCGACCGGGTCGTACACCGCGTAGAGGCAGGTCGCCATCCGGTCGGTGCCCAGGCGCTGGGCCTGCTCGTCGAGGTGGTGCAGCACCTCCTGCGGCGGCAGGTCGAGCCCGGCCAGGGTCTGCGCGGTGGTGCGCAGCTGGCCCATGATCGCGGCCGAGGTCATGGAGTGGCCCATCACATCGCCGACGACCAGCGCCACCCGGCTGCCGGGCAGCGGGATCGCGTCGTACCAGTCGCCGCCGACCCGGGCGGTCTCGGCGGCGGGCAGATAGCGCGAGGCGAGCCGTACGCCGGTGGGCTGGGGGAGCGAGTCCGGCAGCATGGTCCGCTGGAGCTCGTCCGCGATGTACGCCTCGCGCCCGTACAGCACGGCCTTGTCGATGCCGAGCGCGGTGTGGGTGGCCAGCTGGGCCGCCACCAGCAGGTCGTTCGCCTCGAAGGCCGGCCGCTCCAGGCCACGGACGAACACGGCGGCGCCGATCACCCGGCGCCGGCCCCGGAGCGGGGCGAGTATGGTCCGGTGCCCGCCGGGGACCGGGCGGTCGGGGCCCAGCAGCTCGGCCAGGGCGAGGCGGGCGGGCACGGAGTCGCCGAAGACCGGCCGCACCCCGCGCAGCACCTCGGCGAGGGCGCCGCCGGTGCGGACCTCGCACAGCTCGGCGGCCGGGGTCAGATCGGCCTGGGCGTTCAGCGGGGACAGGGCGTCGGCAGCCTCCGGCTCCTGGAGGGACTCATCGACTAAACGCAGCCGGTCGGTCCGGCGCAGCCGCAGCACGAAGGGGCTGGCGGGCCGCTCGTCCCCGACCGGCAGCGGGTCGCGCAGATGCACGAGGATCGCGTCCGAGAAGGTGGGGACGGTGGCCCGGCACAGCCCGAGCACGATCTCGTCGAGGTCTATGCCGCGCGCGATCCGGCGGGTGGCCGCGCCCACGAACCGCAGCCGGTCGCCCTCGCGGCGGGCCACCGCCGCGCCGTCCCCGCCGGGCACCTCGCCGCCGCCCCCGGCTCCGGGGCCGCCGGGCAGGCCGCCGCCGGGAGACGCGGAGGGACTCCGCCCGGGCGGAGTCCCCATCGCTCCGGCGGCCGTCGCCGCGCCCAGGTCGCGGGCGAGGTCGCGCGAGCCCGGTTCGGGCTGGCCGGGCACGGACGCGGTGACCGGGCGGGCCTGCCGCCGGGCGGCCGGGGAGGCGACCTGGGGAGCGGGCAGGCCGGAGTGCGCGGCGGAGCCCGCACCCGGCTCGTCCGGGCGCGGCCGGGCCGCCTCAGGAGGCCGGGCCAACTGCTCCTGGTGCCGGCTCTCGTGCGAAGTGGGCTGATGCTCCGTCACGCGTCGGGTTCCGTCCGTCCGGAGTGAGACATCCACCGTGCTGGGGGCAGGACAGGGATGCGCAAGGCAGTCGCTTCGTGCGGTATACCCGCTCCACGGGCGGCCGCGACACCCCTCACGTCCCGACCCCCCTCGAGGTGACATACGGTCAATGTGCGCCCTGGGTTCCCTCGTTGTCGATGCGCAGCCTTGCGGAGGACGATCCTACGTTTGAACCCCGGGGGCGCATCAAGGGTCTCACGACGGCATATGCGCCGGGGTGCGATCCCAGTCCGCCGGGAGCGCCGGAACCGGCCACCGCGGATCGGGCCGCCATTCCTCCCATCCGTCCGAGAAGGGCCGGCCCCAGGCGCGGATCACCTCCACCGCCGCCGCGCCGGCCGCCCGCACCCGCCCGGCGCGGGCCGCGTCCATCAGCCCCACCCGCTGGGCCTGCGCGAACTCGTCCTCGTCCCGCCACTGCCAGGTGCGGTCGGGGTAGACGGAGATGTCGAGGAAGTGGTCCTCGGAGTCGACCCCGCCCGACCACCTGGTGCGGGGCTCCTCCAGGTTCACGTACCAGCTCCGGAAGCGCCAGCCCCGCTCCCAGAACAGCCAGACCGACCAGGGCTCGCCGGGGCGCGCCAGTTTGAGCACGCCGGTGCCGAACCAGCGGGCCCGCTCGGTGGTGCGCGGGGCGGTGTAGCGGGTCGCCAGCGGCTCCTCGTGCACGGGGGTGCCGTCCGCGAGCACCGGCTTGACGCACTCGGTGCCCGGCGCCATCCAGACGGCCAGCAGGTCGTCGGTGTCCTGGACGACGGTGACCGGGCGGCAGATGTGGACGCGGCTCCTCAGGTCCGGGCCGTTGCCGCGGTAGCGCCAGAGGATCTGGTCCCCCGGCGCCCAGTGGTGCATGCCTGAGGTACCTGTCATGCGCAGATCTTAGGAGCACGGTCAAGTCCACGCTGCGACCCGCGTCACGGCCGCGGTCACCGCCCGGTCATCGTCCCCGGTGGGGCCCGCCTTTCACGGCCGGGTCATCCGCAGCACGTCCAGCGCCTCGTCCAGCTGCGCCTCGGTGAGGTCGCCGCGCTGAACGTAACCGCCCTCCAGGACCACCTCGCGGATGGTTTTGCGCTCGGCCAGCGACCTCTTGGCGACCTTCGCCGCCTCCTCGTACCCGATGTACTTGTTGAGCGGCGTCACCACCGAGGGCGAGGACTCCGCGTACTCCCGCGCCCGCTCGCGGTGGGCGGTGATCCCGTCGACGGTACGGTCCGCCAGCAGCCGGGAGACGTTCGCGAGCAGCCGCACCGACTCCAGCAGGTTCTTGGCGATGACCGGGAGCATGACGTTCAGCTCGAAGTTGCCGGCCGCGCCCGCCGCCGCCACCGTGGCGTCGTTCCCCGTCACCTGCGCGGCGACCATGAGCACCGCCTCGGGGATGACCGGGTTGACCTTGCCGGGCATGATCGAGGAGCCCGGCTGGAGGTCGGGCAGGCTGATCTCGGCCAGACCGGTGCGCGGCCCCGAAGCCATCCAGCGCAGATCGTTGGAGATCTTGGTGAGCGAGACGCCGATGGTGCGCAGCTGCCCGGAGGTCTCCACCAGGCCGTCCCGGGCGCCCTGCGCCTCGAAGTGGTCGCGGGCCTCGGTGAGCGGCAGCCCGGTCACCCGCGCCACCTCCGCGATGACGGCCGCCGAGAACCCGGGCGGGGTGTTGATGCCGGTGCCGACGGCGGTGCCGCCGAGGGGGAGCTCCGCGAGCCGGGGCAGCGAGGCCCGCAGCCGCTCCACGCCGTAGCGCACGGCCGCCGCGTAGCCGCCGAACTCCTGGCCGAGGGTGACGGGGGTGGCGTCCATCAGATGCGTACGCCCGGACTTGACCACGTCCGCGAACTCGGCCGCCTTGCGCTCCAGCGCCTCGGCGAGGTGGTCGAGGGCCGGGATCAGATCGCCGGTGACGGCGGCCGTGGCGGCGATGTGGATGGAGGAGGGGAAGACGTCGTTGGACGACTGCGAGGCGTTGACGTGGTCGTTGGGGTGGACGTCCCGGCCCAGGCGCTCGCTCGCCAGGGTGGCCACGACCTCGTTCATGTTCATGTTGGACGAGGTGCCCGAGCCGGTCTGGAAGACGTCGACCGGGAAGTGCTCGTCCCAGTGCCCCTCGGCGACCTCCGAGGCCGCCTCCTGGACTGCCCGGGCGATGTCCCCGTCCAGCACGCCCAGTTCGGCGTTGACCTTGGCCGCGGCCGCCTTGATCCTGGCCAGCGCCTCGATGTGGGCGCGCTCCAGGCGCTGTCCGGAGACGGGGAAGTTCTCCACCGCCCGCTGGGTCTGGGCCCGCCACTTGGCGTGCGCGGGGACCCGCACCTCGCCCATGGAGTCGTGCTCGACGCGGTACTCACTGTCGTTCATGTCCTTGAACCTCCTGATAAAGATGAGCACTTGTCTTGTTCCAGCTATTCCCCAGCACCCCTACCGGCCGGTAAATACCGGTGGTAACTCATCACCGGGGAGGCGCAATGAGGCGCACCAGGCACAGACTCCGCCGTACGTTCGCCGCCGCCGCGGTCACGGCGGCCGCGTTCGGCGGCATGACGGCGACGGCCGCGGCGGCCCCCGCCGCGACGGTACAGTCCACCCCCCTTCCGCCCGAGCTGGAGAAGATCCGCGCCGCCGAGGCGCTCAAGCTGTACGGGGATTTTGCCGAGCGGCCCATGGACCGGCGCAGGACGGCGCTGATCTCGCTCGGCGACAGCGAGATCTCCGGCGAGGGCGTCGGTACCTACGAGGCCGGCACCAACGGCCCCGACAACTGGTGCCACCGGGCACCCGACGCCGCCATCCACCGCACGGGGATCCCCGCCGACGAGACGTACAACGTGGCGTGTTCCGGCGCGTACACCGGCAACATCCGGACGGGCGGCTCGAAGCAGTACGCCGACGAGCTGGTCCAGAGCGACAGCCTCGCCATCAAGGCCCGCAACACCCGCGTCAAGATGGTGCTGCTGGTCGCCGGGGCCAACGACGACCTCCAGTTCGGGCCCGTGATGACCGACTGCGTGGAGCGGTACCTGCTGCTCCAGGGGCCGTGCGAGCCCAAGTACGCGCCCGGCTGGCAGGCGCGGGTCGACGCGCTCGTGCCCAAGGTCGAGCGGACGGTCACCGACCTCAAGTCCGTGATGCGCGACGCCGGGTACGCCGACGGCGACTACAAGCTGGTCGTGATGGGCTACCCGAGCCCGATCGGCCCGGACTTCCACGACAACCCGGCCTTCCCCGGCAAGCTCGCCTGCGGCGGCCTCGGCTACGACTCCGACACCGTCTGGGGCCGCAACACCGCGGTGCCCGCCTTCGAGCGCGGGATGCGCAGGGCGGCGGCCGACACCGGGGCCGTCTACCTCGACAACTCGCGGCTCTTCAACGGCCACGAGGTGTGCATGGAGGACACCTGGGCGCGCGGCCTGTTCATCGACCTCTCCAAACCCGGCCTGCCGGACGCCAACTCGGTCCGCCAGTCCTTCCACCCCAACTACCGCGGCCACGGCGCCTTCGCCTCCTGCCTCACCCAGATCTACAACGCGGACGTGCGCGAGGCGAGCTGCGCCGACCCCGCCTCCACCGGCTCGCCGGTGCTCTACCCGCTCGCCTGGGACGACGCCTACCGGCCGCTGGTGAGCGCGGCGACCGGCGGCTGCCTGGACGTGAGCGGCGCGAGCAGCGCGAACAACACGGCGGTGCTCGGCTGGGACTGCCACGGCGGGCGCAACCAGGGCTGGTGGTACGACGGCGCGCGCGGGTCGCTGCACACCCAGCTCACCCAGGACCGCTGCCTGGACGTGCCGGGCGCGGCCTACGCGGCCGGGGCCAGGCTGATCATCTGGAACTGCCACGGCGGCGCCAACCAGGAGTTCGTCCGGGACGGCTCCACGCTGCGTCCGGCGGCGGCCACCGGGCTGTGCGCCACGCTGGCGGCGGCGAAGGACCCGCTGACGCTGCGCCCGTGCGACGGCTCCCCGTCGCAGCGCTTCGCGTAGCGGCTCCGCAAGCACGGCCGCCCGCCCCATCACTGGCCCCTCCCTTTAGGTTAGGCTGTCCTAACTTACAGGGAGGGGATCGGGCGTGAACGCCGAGGTCTATCGCGACAGCTGGGGCGTCCCGCATCTGCGGGCACCCGACGCCCGCGCGCTGGCGTACGCCCAGGGCCGGATCACCGCAGTCGACCGGGCCTGGCAGCTGGAGGTCGAACGGCACCGGGTGCAGGGCACCACGGCCGCCTTCCTCGGCCCCGACGCGGCCGGCTGGGACGTCTTCGCCCGCCGCGCCCGCCTGGCCGACACCGCCCGGCGCTGCTTCGCGGCGCTGGACGCGGAGACGGCCGACTGGGTCACGGCGTACACGGAGGGGGTCAACGACGGCCTGGCCGAGGGCGCGGCGGAGCCGGGCTTCGCGGGGACGGGCGCGGCTGGGGCTGCGGCGGCGCAGGCGGGCTCCGGCGCGACGGGCGCGGCAGAGGGCCCGGCGGTGCGGTCGGGCTTCGCGGGGACGAGCCTGGGCGAGGGTGCGGCCGCACAGCCCGGCTTCGCCGCGACCGGTCTGGCTCCCGGGCGCTGGGAGCCGTGGACCCCGCTCGGCGTCTGGCTCTCCACCCACATCCTCTTCGCGGGCTTCCCCACCAAGCTCTGGCGCGAGCGGGCGGTCGCGGCGCTGGGCCCCGGCGCGGTCGAGCTGTTCGCCACCGACGGCCCCGGCACCGCCGGCTCCAACGGCTGGCTGATCACCGGCGAGCACACCGCCTCCGGCTCCGCGATCCTCGCGGGCGACCCGCACCGCTTCATCGAGGACCCCGGCGTCTACCAGCAGATCCGCCTCGCCTGCCCGGAGTTCGACGTCGTGGGCCTCGCCGTCCCCGGTGTCCCCGGCATCGCCCACTTCGGCCACACCGGCTCGGTCGCCTGGGCCATCACCAACGCCATGGCCGACTACCAGGACCTCTACCGCGAACGCCTGCGGCGCGAGGGTACGGGCGTGGCCGCGTTCGGCCCCGACGGCTGGGCCCCCGCCGCCGTCCACACCGAGACGGTGAAGGTCGCGGGCGCGGCCCCCGTGACGGTCGAGGTGATCGAGACGGACCGGGGCCCGGTGATCATCGGCGGCCCCGACGCGCCCGACGCCATCAGCCTGCGCCACCCGCCGCGCGTCACCGCCGCCCTCGGCTTCGCCGCGCTCCCGGCGCTGCTGCGCGCCCGCACCGCCGACGACGTCGACCGCGCCTTCGACGACTGGGTCGAGCCCGTCAACGTGGTCCAGGCCGCCGACACCGCGGGCGGCCGTCTGCACCGGGTGGCGGGCCGCGTACCGCTGCGGCACGAGACCAACCGCGTACGGGTCGTCCCGGCGTGGGAGGCGGACCACGCCTGGAGAGGCTGGGCCCCCATGCCGCGCGCGGAGGTGGACGGGACGGCGGTGATGGCCAACGAGCGGGGTCTGGCGGCGCCGCTGGGAGTGGAGTTCGCGCCCCCGTACCGGGCGGAGCGCATAGCGGCGCTGCTCGCCGGCTCCCGGGCCTGGACGCCTTCCGGCATGTCGTCGATCCACACGGACACCCACCTGGCGTCCGCGCGCCCGCTGCTGCACCTCCTGGCGGGTCTTGAGGAACTGACTCCCCGGGCGGCGGCGCTCCGGGACCGCCTGGTCGCCTGGGACCGCCGGATGGACGCGGATTCGACGGACGCGACGGCGTACGCGGCGGTACGGGACCGGCTGGTACGGGCACTGGCCGCCCACCCCGTCCTCGCCGATCTCGCCGAACTCCCCGCTCTGCCGGACCTGTTCCTGCCGTGGCTGGCGCTGACGCCGAGGATCGCCTTCGCGCTGGAGACGATCCTGACCACGCCGATGCTGCCGGAGCTGGACAGGCCGCACCTCGTCCGGGCGGCGCTGGAGGACGTGGCGGCCGGGGGCGCGGAGTTCGGCCCCTGGGCCGAGACGCACCGGCTGGCGCCGTGGCAGGCGGTGCCGACGCGCGAGGAGTGGCCGGGACTGGCGGGCGACCACGACTGCGTCCTGTCGACGAGCAGCGTCCCCGGCGTGACGCACCGCAGCGCCCGCGGCCCGGCGGCGCGTTACGTCTGGGACCTGGCGGACCGTCAGAACAGCCTGTGGGTCGTCCCGTTCGGCGCCTCGGGCACCCCCGGGAGCCCGCACCACCGCGACCAGACGCGGCTGTGGGTGGCGGGGGAGTCGGCGCGGGTGGAGACCCGCTGGAGTGAACTGAGGAGAGAGCGGACGGTGAGCGAGGGGATGACCGAGGCGATGGCAAAGGGAAAGGGCGAGGAGATGACCGGGGCGGTGACCGAGGTGGCGGCCGGCGGGACGGGCGAACACCGCCCCGACGAGGTGTCCCCCGTCTACGAGGAGAAGATCCCGGACTTCGGAACGGTCCGGCTGCGCCGGCTGGACCCGTCCGGGGACGCGGAGCTGGTCCACTCCTGGGTCACCGAGGAGCGGGCGCGCTTCTGGGGGATGCTGGACGCGGACCGGGCGTACGTGGAGGAGACCTACGCGTACGTGGACTCCCTCCCCACGCACCACGCGTTCCTGCTCCTCCTTGACGACGAGCCGGTGGGCCTGTTCCAGACGTACGAGCCCGGGGCGGACCCGCTGGGGGAGTGCTACGAGGTGCGCCCCGGCGACGTGGGCGTCCACATCCTGCTGGCCCCCGCGCCGGGCCCGGTGCGCCCCGGCTTCACGGGGACGCTGATGAGCTCCCTGATCCGCTATGTCCTCTCCGACCCGTCCCACCGGCGGATCGTGGTGGAACCGGACGTGCGGAACGAGAAGTCGATCGCGCGGATGGTGCGGGCGGGGTTCGTGCTGGGAGAGGAAGTGGAAAAGCCGGAGAAAAGGGCACGCCTGGCGTTCCTGGAGAGGCCCCCCACCCCGCCCGTTCCCTAAACCCCTCTGGCGGGCGGCGGCCGGGGGGTGGTCTGCGGATGCGGTGGTCGTTTTTGTGCGCAGGTCCCCGCGCCCCTGTGGGGCTGGGGTTCGTCTGCGGGCCGGTGGTGGGCTGGTCGCGCAGTTCCCCGCGCCCCTGAAAGCCCCTCGTTCACCTGCGGGCCGTGGTGGGTTGCTCGCGCAGTTCCCCGCGCCCCTTTGGGGCACGGGTTGCTCTGTGGTTGAGCGGCTGCGGGCTGGCGCGCCCCGGGGTGCTCAGGGGCGCGGGGAACTGCGCGGCCAGGTCCCGCCGGTCCGCAGACGGACTTCGGCTTTCGAGGCACCCTCGGTGGCCGGGGCCGGGGAGCGGTTCAGCCCCTCCGGCGTTTGAGGAGCGGGGTCCGGGGCGGAGCCCCGGGTGGGGTGCAGGGGGCGGAGCCCCCGCAGTCGGGGGTCCGGGGGCGCAGCCCCCGGGAGACCACCTCAACCCGCCCCCACCCCCGGAGGGTTCAGGGAAGGGGCGGGGCGGGGAAACCCCTACCCCTGCCCCCCACCCCGCACCGGAATGCTCAAAAACGTAGGCCCCTCAGCCGGAGCCTGAAAGAAATCGTTCCCCTTGTCATCGACCACGATGAACGCCGGGAAGTCCTCCACCTCGATCCTCCACACCGCCTCCATCCCGAGCTCCTCGTACTCGACGACCTCCACCTTCTTGATGCAGTCCTGCGCGAGCCGAGCGGCCGGCCCCCCGATCGACCCGAGATAGAACCCCCCGTGCGCGTCACACGCCCGAGTGACCTGCGCCGACCGGTTCCCCTTCGCCAGCATCACCTTGGACCCGCCCGCCGCCTGGAACTGCTCCACGTACGAGTCCATCCGCCCGGCCGTGGTCGGTCCGAAGGACCCCGACGCGTACCCCTCCGGGGTCTTCGCCGGACCGGCGTAGTACACCGGGTGGTCCTTGAGGTACTGCGGCATCTCCTCGCCCGCGTCCAGCCGCTCCTTGATCTTGGCGTGCGCGATGTCGCGCGCCACGACCAGCGGGCCGGTCAGCGAGAGCCGGGTCTTGACCGGGTACTTGGTGAGCTCCGCGAGGATGTCGTCCATCGGCTGGTTGAGGTCGATCCGCACCACGTCCGAGGCCTCGTCGAGGTGCTCGTCCGTCGTGTCCGGCAGGAACCGCGCCGGGTCCTTCTCCAGCTCCTCCAGGAACACGCCCTCGGCCGTGATCTTCGCGACCGCCTGGCGGTCCGCCGAGCAGGACACGGCGATCGCGACCGGCAGCGAGGCGCCGTGCCGGGGCAGCCGCACCACGCGCACGTCGTGGCAGAAGTACTTGCCTCCGAACTGCGCCCCGATCCCGATCTTCTGCGTCAGCTCGAAGACCTTCTCCTCCAGCTCCGTGTCACGGAAGCCGTGACCGGTCGCCGAGCCCTCGGTCGGCAGCTCGTCGAGGTAGTGCGCGGAGGCGTACTTCGCGGTCTTCAGCGCGAACTCGGCGGACGTGCCGCCGACCACGATCGCCAGGTGGTAGGGCGGGCAGGCCGCCGTACCGAGCGAGCGGATCTTCTCCTCCAGGAACTTCATCATGGAGGCCTCGTTCAGGACGGCCTTCGTCTCCTGGTAGAGGAACGACTTGTTGGCCGAGCCGCCGCCCTTCGCCATGAAGAGGAACTTGTAGGCGCCGCCGTCCGTCGCGTACAGCTCGATCTGCGCGGGCAGGTTCGAGCCGGTGTTCTTCTCCTCCCACATGGTGAGCGGAGCCATCTGCGAGTACCGCAGGTTGAGCTGGGTGTACGCGTCGAAGATGCCGCGCGAGAGGGCTTCCTCGTCGCCGCCCTCGGTCAGCACGTTCTGCCCGCGCTTGCCCATCACGATCGCCGTGCCGGTGTCCTGGCACATCGGCAGCACGCCCGCCGCCGCGATGTTCGCGTTCTTCAGCAGGTCGAGCGCCACGAACTTGTCGTTGCTGGACGCCTCGGGGTCGTCGATGATCCGGCGCAGCTGGGCCAGGTGGGCCGGGCGCAGATAGTGCTGGATGTCGTGGATCGCCTCGGCGGCCAGCTTGCGCAGCGCCTCCGGCTCGACCTTGAGGAACGTACGGCCGTCGGCCTCGAAGGTGGAGACACCCTCGGCGGTCACCAGGCGGTAGGGCGTGTTGTCCTCTCCCAGGGGGAGCAGATCGGAGTACGCGAACTCTGGCATGTGTACGGCCATTCCTCACTCGGCAGACAGCGGCTGACCTCCATTGGCACAGCGCCCTCAAGCGTATGCCGCCGCCACGGCGGCACCTCTGTGAGGTAGGGCTCAGTCGCGGCGGGGGCGTGAGAGGCGGGCGCGGGGCCGGGGCCGGCGCGGGGGTCGCACCGGGGGGCGGGCCTGGGGGGCGCACCGGGGGCGGGCGCTGACGCGCCGACTGTCGCGAACCCCTAGTCGCGATCTATCGCGTTTGGGTACGCTGGCCGCGTGGACGATTCCGTGGACCTGGAGAAGCACGCCGAGCCGCAGCCCCCGAAGCCGCCGGAGCCCGTGCCCCTGCGCGCCTCCGACGCCGACCGCGACCGGGCCGCCGACATCCTGCGCGAGGCGCTCGCGGAGGGCCGACTGGACGCGGAGGAGCACGCCGAGCGCATCGACGGCGTCTACCGCGCCAAGACGGTGGGCGAACTGGAGCCGCTCGTACGGGATCTGCCCGCGCCCGCCGACGGCGCGCACCGCTTCGGCGCGCCCTCCGCCGCCTCGCCCGCCCCCGCGTATGCGACCGCACACGCTCCGGACGAGGCCGCCGGGCCGGTCGCCGCCGAGAACCTGGTGGCCGTCTTCTCCAGCTCGACCCGCAAGGGACGCTGGCGCGTCGGCCGCCGTACCAACGCGTTCGCGCTCTTCGGCAGCGTCGAGATCGATCTCACCGAGGCCTACTTCGAACAGCGGCTTTCGGTCATCAACGCCACCTCGATCTTCGGCAACGTGGAGGTCCGTGTCCCCGAGAACCTGACCCTGCGCGGCAGCGGGACCGGCATCTTCGGCAACTTCGAGGTCGACACGCTGGAGGCCGAGCACCCCGAGGCGCCTGTGGTCGTCGTCAACGGATACTCGGTATTCGGCAACATCGAGGCCAAGCCCAAGCGCGGCAAGCGGATCGCCGACCTCCACGGCCGCCTGCGCAAACACCTCGGCTCCTGAGGCATGGCGCCCGCACACTTCCGGTCACTGGCGCACGTTCGCACTTCCGCACATCGGAACTCAGTGCATAGGCACGCGTACAGCGGGTAGGGACTGTCGCATCGTCGCTCGCTCGCGAAGCCGTCGTCAGCCGTCGTCAGGAGTTGGCCGTGCTGCATCCGCCGCATCATTCCCTGAAGGTCGCCGTAGCCGTCCCGCCGCAGCGTGGCCCAGCTCGGGAGGACCAGGCGGGCCCGTGGCACACGGAGGCGGTCTGCCGCCGGGACGAGGCGGGGCTGTTCTTCGCCCCCTCCAAGGAACCGACGGCCGCGCGCCTGTCGCGCGAGGAAGCCGCCAAGCGGGTCTGCGCCCGCTGCCCGGTCATGGTCGAGTGCCGTGAGCACGCCCTGCTGATGCCCGAGCCGTACGGGGTGTGGGGCGGCCTGACAGCGGCTGAGCGGCGCGTGGTGCTGGCCCGTCGGCGTCGGCGCGAGGTCGAGCTCAAGAAGGCCGCGTCCGCCGCCTGACGCGCGCTTACGCACGTAACCGAAGGGGCGCCCCCGTCCGCACAACGGGGGCGCCCCTTCGGTTGCGTACGCAGTAGGCGGGGTCCTACTTCGCCCGGTCGAAGTCGATCTGGCTGTAGGCGCGCAGCTTCGAGAGGCGGTGGGTGGAGTCGATCTGGCGGATCGTGCCGGACTTCGAGCGCATGACCAGCGACTGCGTGGTGGCGGTCTCGGCCCGGTAGCGCACGCCGCGCAGCAGCTCGCCGTCGGTGATGCCGGTGGCGACGAAGAAGACGTTGTCGCCGGAGACGAGGTCGTTGGTCGACAGCACCCGGTCGAGGTCGTGTCCGGCGTCCAGCGCGCGCTGCCGCTCGGCGTCGTCCTTGGGCCAGAGCTTGCCCTGGATGGTGCCGCCGAGGCACTTGATGGCGCAGGCGGAGATGATGCCCTCGGGCGTACCGCCGATGCCCATCAGCAGGTCCACGCCAGTGCCTTCGCGCACGGCCATGATCGAGCCGGCGACGTCGCCGTCGGAGATGAACTTGATGCGGGCGCCGGTCTCGCGGATCTCCTTGACGATGCCCTCGTGGCGGGGGCGGTCGAGGATGACGACGGTGACGTCCTCGGGCGAGGAGTTCTTCGCCTTGGCGACGCGGCGGATGTTCACCGAGACGGGGGCGTTGATGTCGACGAAGTCGGCGGCCTCGGGGCCGGTGACGAGCTTGTCCATGTAGAAGACGGCCGACGGGTCGAACATGGCACCGCGGTCGGCGGCGGCCAGGACGGCGATCGCGTTGGGCATGCCCTTGGCGTTCAGCGTGGTGCCGTCGATGGGGTCGACGGCGATGTCGACCTCGGGGCCGGTGCCGTCGCCGATGCGCTCGCCGTTGTAGAGCATCGGGGCCTCGTCCTTCTCGCCTTCCCCGATGACGACGACGCCGTTCATGGAGACGGTGGAGACGAGGGTGCGCATGGCGTTGACCGCGGCGCCGTCGGCGCCGATCTTGTCGCCGCGCCCGACCCAGCGGCCGGCGGCCATGGCGGCGGCCTCGGTGACCCGGACCAGTTCCAGGGCGAGGTTGCGGTCGGGGGCCTCGGGCGAGACCTCGAGTTGGGGCGGCAAGTTGTGCTCGGTCATCGGAGCGCACCTTTCTGTACGGCGACGGCCGGGAAAAGAGGGTGCTTGGACTCTATCGTCACGTCGACAAAATGAGCAGTGGGGGCCACGTATGAGCAGCGACATGACCTGAGACCATGGGTGCGTGGCAGGAACACGTGGCAAGCAGAGTGTGCGGAACATGCTGCAGTCGTTGGCGGTGATCGGTATCGCCGTGGCTGTGATCTACATGTTCGTCCCGCACGACGGGAAGAAGGATCCGGTCAAGGCGGTCGACTACCGGGTCGAGCTCCTGACGGTCCGGCGCGCCGCGCCGTACCCGGTGGCGGCGCCGGTCGGGCTGCCCGACCAGGACAAGTGGAAGGCGACCTCGGTCACCTACGACGGCCAGGCCGACAACGCCTGGCACCTGGGCTTCCTGGACCCGGACAAGGAGTACGTGGCGATCGAGCAGTCCTCGGCGCCCGACCACGACAAGTTCGTGAAGTCCGTCGCCAAGAAGGCGGCGAAGACCGAGCACACCCAGCAGATCGCGGGCGCGACCTGGCGCCGCTGGGAAGGCCCCAAGTACGACGCGCTCGTCCGCGAGGACAAGGGCTCCACGACCGTGGTGACCGGCACGGCGGGCTTCGCGCAGCTGGAGCGGATGGCGGCGGCGCTGGAGCTGAAGAAGGCCTGAGGGCCCCTCCGTCCCCGGTCCTGGCCCTTGGCCCCGGTCCCGGCCTGGCCCCGGCACGGCGAAGGCCGCCGCACCCCGAGCGGGGGGTGCGGCGGCCTTCGCCGTATCGACCTCTGAGGTGTCGGCCCCCGGCTCAGACGGTGGTGACGACCTCGTCGTAGGACAGCCGCGGGCTGCGCGGGTACGAGGCGCCCTCGCCCGGCTTGCCGATGTTGACGACCATCAGCGGGGTGTGGTCGTCGTCCAGGAACTCCTTCTGGATCCCGGCGGCGTCGAAGCCGGTCATGGGACCGGCGGCGAGCCCGGCGGCGCGGACACCGACGATGAAGTACGCGGCCTGGAGCGCGGCGTTCAGACCGGCGGCGTTCTCACGGGCCGGGCGCTCGCTGTAGAACACGTCGGCGGCCTGCGGGAAGGCCGGGAACAGCTTCGGCAGCTCCTGGTGGAACTCGTTGTCGGCGGCGAGGATCGCGACCAGGGGGGCGGTGGCGGTCTTGGCCCGGTTGCCCTCGGACATGTGCGCCACGAGCCGCTCCCGCGCCTCGGCGGAACGCACCAGCACGATGCGCAGCGGCGTCTGGTTGAAGGCGGTGGGCCCGAACTTGACCAGATCGTAGATCGCCTGCACCTGCTCCTCGCTGACCGGCTCCTCGGCGAACGTGTTGGCGGTACGGGCCTCACGGAAGAGGAGGTCCTGGGCGGCGGGGTCAAGGACGAGAGACATAACGAACCTTCCGGACTTACGGGGATTCCGCTTGTGGGGATCAAGCGGTGGTGTCACCGTACGACGGGGATAGGTTAACTTTCAACTAAGTGGGGGGTGGGGTGATCGGCCTCACAGGGGGGACGATTTTCGGCCATGGTGGGGGTGGGCTGAGGCCGACCGGACGTTCGCCTGCGGGCGACCGGCGGCTGGCCGCGCAGTTCCCCGCGCCCCTTTCGGGTCTGGGCCGGGTGTTTGTCTGCGGGGCGGTGGGCTGGTTGCGCAGTTCCCCGCGCCCCTGCAGACCAGCGGTCGTCTGCGGGGCGTGGTCGCTTCTCGCGCAGTTCCCCGCGCCTCTTTGGGGCCCGGTTTTCGGCTGCGGGTCGTGCTGGGCTGCTCGCGCAGTTCCCCGCGCCCCTTGGGGGGTTGGGGGTGCTGTATTCCGGTTGCTTCGGGCGGGAGTGGTTCTGCCCCTGCGGCGTTTGAGGAGCGGGGCGGAGCGCCGGAGCGGGGTGCGGGGGCCGCAGGCCCCGCCAGGGGAGGGGTGCAAGGGGCAGAGCCGTCGCCTCGGGTCCGGGCGCGTGGCCCCCGCGCTCGGGGTCCGGGGCATGGCCCCACCGGGGCCCTCACCCATCCCCGCGCCTGCACGGGGCGCGTGGGTCGCAGGCTCCGCCAGGGGTGCTGGGGGAGAGCCCCCGCTTCAGGTCCGGGGGCGTGGCTCCAGCAACCCCCACCCATCCCCACCAACCCTCGCGCATAAGCCTGAGGGGGGCCACAGACCCCCCTTCAGGGGCGCAGGGGCCGTAGGACGGCCCGGCTTCACCGGGCGGCGGGTTCAGGGGCCGCAGGTCCCGCTCAAGGGGACCCGGGGGCGGACCCCCCGGGAAACCGCCTTCCGCCCCACCCCCGGAGGGTTTGGGGAAGGGGCGGGGAGGGGCACCCCTCACCCCTCTGCCTCCAGCGCCGCATCCAACCGCGCCCGAGCCCCCTCCAGCCACCGCCGGCACACCTTCGCCAGCACCTCCCCCCGCTCCCACAGCGCCAGCGACTCCTCCAGAGTCGTCCCCCCGGCCTCCAGCCGCCGTACGACGTCGATCAGCTCGTCCCGAGCCTGCTCGTACCCGAGCGACTCGGACGAGGCCGACGCCCCGGACGACGCCCCGGACGGCGCCCCGGCCGACGCCCCGGACAGGCCCCCCGCACCGGCCTCACCGTCCACCGGGCCCGAGCCCGGCCCGGCCCCCGAACCCGCACCCTCTTCGCCGCCCCCACCCGAACCAACCTTCGCTGCCATACCCGTCACCCTACGCATCCGTCCCGACGACAACCGTGAACTCCCCCTCGGCCACCCTGGCCCGCAACTCCTCGCCCCCGGCGACCTCCCCCGGGGCCCGCACCACCGCCCCGTCCGCCCGCTGGAGCACCGCGTACCCGCGCTCCAGCGTCGCCGCCGGCGACAGCGCGACCACGCGCGCGCGGGTGTGGGCGAGCTCGGAGTCGGCCCGGTCCAGCAGATGGCCCAGGACCCGGCGCGAGCGGTTCACCAGCGCGTCCACCTCGTCCGCCCGGTCCTCCACCATCCGGTGCGGCCGGTCCATCCAGGGGCGGGCGAGCATCCCGGCCAGCCCCCGCTCCTCCCGGTCGACGAGGCCGACGACATGGCGCCGGGCCCGGTCCCGCAGCATCCTGACCCGGTCCAGCTCCTCCCCGACGTCGGGGACGACCTTCTTCGCCGCGTCCGTGGGCGTCGACGCCCGCAGATCCGCGACCAGGTCGAGCAGCGGCGAGTCCGGCTCGTGCCCGATCGCCGAGACCACCGGCGTACGGCACGCGGCCACCGTCCGTACCAGCTGCTCGTCGGAGAACGGCAGCAGGTCCTCGACGCTGCCGCCGCCCCGCGCCACGATGATCACATCGACCTCGGCGAGCCCGTCCAGCTCCCGCACCGCCTCGACGACCTGCGGTACCGCGTGCACCCCCTGCACCGCCACGTTGCGCACCTCGAAGCGCACCGCGGGCCAGCGCCGCCGCGCGTTCTCCAGCACGTCCCGCTCGGCCGCCGAGGCGCGGCCGACGACCAGCCCCACCAGCTGCGGCAGGAACGGCAGCGGCCGCTTGCGGTCGAGCGCGAACAGCCCCTCCGCCGCGAGCGACTTCCTCAACTGCTCCAGGCGGGCGAGCAGCTCCCCGATGCCGACGGGCCGTATCTCCGCGGCCCGCAGCGACAGCTGGCCCCTCGGCGCGTACCACTCCGGCTTCGCGTGCACCACGACCCGGGCGCCCTCGGCCACCACGTCCGCCACCGCGTCGAACACCTGCCGGTAGCAGGTCACCGAGACCGAGATGTCGTGCGACGGGTCGCGCAGGGTCAGGAACACCACCCCCGCGCCCGGCCGCCGCGAGAGCTGGGTGATCTGCCCCTCGACCCACACCGCCCCCAGCCGGTCGATCCAGCCGCCGATGAGCCGCGACACCTCACCGACCGGCAGCGGCGCCTGCGCACTCGTATTCAGACCCATGCACGCAGGCTAACGGCCCCCACTGACACCCGGCCGCGAACCCCGCGCCCGCCGCTCGGCTAGCGCACCCGGCCGAAACGTTCCGCCCCCTGCACCATCAGCACCCCGACGCCCAGCACCAGCCAGATGAGACCGACCACCTGCGCCGTACGGGTCGCCTCCCACATCACCGCCACGATCACCGCCGCGCCCAGCAGCGGCAGCACCACGTGCGTCAGCCAGTTCGGCGCGCCCCCGCGGCGCCGTACCGCGTACCAGGCGATCACCGAGGCGTGCAGCAGCAGGAACGCCGTCAGCGCGCCCATGTCGACCACCGACACCAGATGGTCCATGCCGTCGTCGCGCCGGGCCGCCCAGACCGCCGCCACCAGCGTCACCACCGCCGCCACCAGCAGCGCCGCTCGCGGTACGCCCGAGTCGGTACGCGCCAGGACCCTCGGCAGCCGCCGCTCGCGCGCCATCGCGAACACCAGCCGCCCCGCCGCGGCCTGCCCGGCCAGCGCCGCGAACGCCGCCCCGATCGCCTTGCTCACCGCCACCAGATCGTGCAGCCAGGTGCCGACGGAGGCCTCCACGGTGTCGTAGAAGGCCGAACCCTGGCGGACCGGATCGGCCGCCAGCGCGGCCGACGGCGCCGGCTCCAGGAGCGCCGCGAGATACGTCTGCGCCACGAACAGCGCGCCCGCCAGCGCCAGACAGAACAGCACCGCGCGCGCGACCTTCTCCGAGCCTCCCGTGACCTCCTCCGCGAAGGAGGCGATGGCGTCGAAGCCCAGATACGAGAGCACCGCCACCGAGACCGCGCCGAGCACCGCCGCGAGCGAGAATCCCGCGTCCCCGGCCAGTGGTGACAGCCAGTCGCGCCGCGCCCCGTCCCGTACGAGCACAACGCACGCGGCGGCCACGAACACCAGCAGGACCGCGATCTCCATCGCCAGCACCGCGAACCCGACCCGCGCCGCCGCCCGTACGCCCCAGAGGTTGAGCGCGGTGGTGATCACCACGGCCAGCGCGGTCCACACCCACCGGGACACCTCCGGGACCAGCGAGTGCATCGCGATCCCCGAGAAGAGGTACGCGACGGCCGGGATCAGCAGGTAGTCGAGCATCGCCATCCAGCCCGCCACGAACCCGGCCCCCTCGCCGAGACCCGCGCGCGCGTAGGCGAAGACCGAGCCCGCCTGCGGGACGACGCGCACCATCTGGGCGTAGCTGGACGCGGTGAACGCCATGGCGACCGTCGACACGACGTAGACCAGGGCCACCGCGCCGTGCGACTTGGCGTCGAGCGTGCCGAAGATGCCGACGGGCGCCATGGGGGCGATGAACAGCAGCCCGTACACCACCAGGTCGCGGAAGCCCAGGCTGCGCCGCAGCCCGCCGCCGTCCCGCGGCTCCCGCGGCCCGTTCGGCCCGCTCGCCGCGCCTGCCGCGCCTTCTTCGAGATGCGCACCCATGCGGCCAGTGTCGTAGGCCGGACGATCTTTGGCCCGCCGGGCAGGCCAGGGGTGTCGGACCCCGGCCGTACCATGGACCGCATGACTGCAACGCCTGCCCGCCGTGTCCTGCTCGCAGCACCCCGTGGCTACTGCGCGGGCGTGGACCGCGCCGTGATCGCCGTCGAGAAGGCCCTGGAGCAGTACGGATCGCCGATCTACGTACGCCACGAGATCGTCCACAACAAGTACGTCGTGCAGACGCTGGAGAAGAAGGGCGCGATCTTCGTCGAGGAGACGGCGGAGGTCCCCGAGGGCTCGATCGTCATGTTCTCGGCGCACGGGGTGGCGCCGACCGTCCACGAGGAGGCGGCCGAGCGCAAGCTCGCCACCATCGACGCGACCTGCCCCCTGGTCACCAAGGTGCACAAGGAGGCCGTCCGCTTCGCCAAGGAGGACTACGACATCCTCCTGATCGGCCACGAGGGTCACGAAGAGGTCATCGGCACCTCCGGTGAGGCCCCCGACCACATCACGCTGGTCGACGGCCCCAAGGACGTGGCGAACGTGGAGGTGCGCGACGAGTCGAAGGTCGTCTGGCTCTCCCAGACCACCCTCTCGGTCGACGAGACCATGGAGACGGTTGACGCCCTCAAGCAGAAGTTCCCGCTGCTGGTCTCCCCGCCGAGCGACGACATCTGCTACGCCACGCAGAACCGCCAGATCGCGGTGAAGCAGATGGGCGAGGACGCGGACCTGGTCATCGTCGTCGGCTCCAAGAACTCCTCGAACTCGGTCCGCCTCGTCGAGGTCGCCCTCGGCGCGGGCGCGCGCGACGCCCACCTGGTGGACTTCGCCGACGAGATCGACGAGGCGTGGCTGGAGGGCGTGACCACGGTCGGCCTCACCTCCGGCGCGTCCGTCCCCGAGGTCCTGGTCGACGGCGTCCTGGAGTGGCTCGCCCAGCGCGGCTTCGAGGACGTGGAGATCGTCAAGGCCGCGGAGGAGTCGATCACGTTCTCGCTGCCGAAGGAGCTGCGCCGCGATCTGCGCGCCGAGGCCGCGGAGTTGTCCGGGAATTAGCGCTGGTCAGGCGGTTGTGTGGGTGACTGTCGGTGCCCGCCCGTAACGTGGGGTCCATGAACGTGTTCGGAGTGGACATCGGCGGGTCCGGGATCAAGGGTGCTCCCGTGGACCTGGAGCGCGGCGACCTGACCCAGGAGCGGTTCAAGGTCCTCACCCCGCACCCCGCGACGCCGGAGGCGGTGGCGGAGGGCGTCGCGGAGGTGGTCGCCCAATTCGGCTGGTCGGGCCCGGTAGGCGTCACCTTCCCGGGTGTCGTCACGGGGAATACGGTCAGAACGGCGGCCAACGTCGACAAGGCCTGGATAGGCGTGGACGGCGCCGCCCTGCTCACCGACCGCCTGGGCGGCCTCCCGGTGACGGTGATGAACGACGCGGACGCGGCGGGCGTGGCCGAGATGAGCTTCGGCGCGGGCCGCGGCCGCAAGGGCACGGTGATCCTGCTGACGTTCGGCACGGGCATCGGCAGCGCCCTCTTCCTCGACGGCCGCCTCGTGCCCAACACCGAGCTGGGCCACCTCGAGCTGCACGGCCACGACGCGGAGAAGCGCGCGTCGACCAAGGTCAAGGAGGACGAGGACCTGAGCTGGTCCCACTGGGCCCACCGCGTCCAGAAGTATCTGGCCCATGTGGAGATGCTGTTCTCGCCGGAGCTCTTCATCATCGGCGGCGGGGTGAGCCGCAAGGCGGAGAAGTTCCTGCCGCTGATCGAGGGCATCCGGGCGGAGATCGTCCCGGCGGAGCTGCAGAACAACGCGGGGATCGTGGGGGCGGCGATGACGGCGGGCTTGCGGTAGGCGGCGATGGTCCCGCGGGGCGATGAGGGGCCCGCGGTAGGGCGATGAGGTACCTGCGGTAGGGCGAGGCCGACCGGGCCCGGGGCGCGCCGAAGACGGGCGTGCCCCGGGTCCTGGACGGCTGCGCCCACCCAGGGCTCGTGACGGGCGTGCCCCGGGGCCCCTGCGGGCCCTCATCCGACCCGACATCGGCGGGGCCGCACGGATCCTGGCTCCGGGGTACGCGGCCAGCGGGCTCGGGGGGCTCTCGCGCCGGGGTGACGGACCCGGCAGGCTCGGGCGCCTCCGGCGCCGGGGTGAGGGTCCCTGGCGGGCGGGCACCTCTGGCGCCGGGGTGACGGGCCCTGCCGGGTGGGCGGCTCTAGCGCCGGGATGCGGGTCCGGCCGGGCGGGCGGCACGCCGCCGCCCCATCAGCCGCAGCTTCCGTACGCTCGCGATCACACCCGCCACCAGCGTCCCGCCGTACAGCCAGCCGGCATGCAGCGCCAGCGCGGTGACCACGGCCATGGCCTGGCCGCCGACGCCGCCGGAGCCGCCCGCGATGGGCACGATGCCGAAGGCGAAGGCGATCGGGACACTGATGGGAGCGCTGACCAGGTCGGCCGGGCGCACCCAGAGCGCGGTGACGGCGCTCACCGGCAGGAACAGCACGCCGTACACGGCGGGCGAGCCGTCGAAGAGAAGCCAGTCCAGGCAGCCGAGCAGGAACATCACGGCGGCGGAGAAGAGCCCGCCGCCGAGGCTGGTCAGGCGCGGCTGGGGGAGCCGGCGCAGGGCGAGGACGAACGGCGGGGCGGGCCGGGCCGCCACCCGGTACACGGCCGCCGCCTCCCCGGCGGGGACGGGCGGTCCGAGCGGGGCGGCCCGGCCGGGGGTACGGCTGGGCGCGCCCGCGGCCGGGCCACCGGCGGTGCGTGCTCGCTGTCCGGGCTGCGGGGTGCGCGTCCTGTATTGCTCCACCGCACCAACGTAGGTCGCAACAGGGGAGGAACGACCCGTGGGACACGCCCTTTGGGTGAGCTTGGCGTTGCGTTCGACGCGAAACCGACCCTTGGGGCGGTAGGGAGGCGCCGGGAGCGGACCCGACGAGGGCCGTCGCCGACACCACGGCGCGCCCGTAAACTGGTGAGTCGGCCCCCATCCGCGGGGGCGTCGGCCCCCGCCCCGGGGGCGGACGGACCATCACCCTCGTACCGGGAAGTCGCCAACGTGTCGCTCACGATCGGAATCGTCGGTCTGCCGAATGTCGGCAAGTCGACCCTGTTCAACGCCCTGACCAAGAACGACGTACTGGCGGCCAACTACCCGTTCGCCACCATCGAGCCGAACGTCGGCGTCGTGGGCGTCCCGGACGCCCGGCTCCACAAGCTCGCCGAGGTCTTCAGCTCGCAGCGCGTGCTCCCGGCGACGGTCGACTTCGTCGACATCGCCGGCATCGTGCGGGGCGCCAGCGAGGGCGAGGGCCTGGGCAACAAGTTCCTCGCGAACATCCGCGAGTCGGACGCGATCTGCCAGGTCATCCGCGCCTTCAAGGACGAGAACGTCGTCCACGTCGACGGCAAGGTGTCTCCGAAGGACGACATCGAGACCATCAACACCGAGCTGATCCTCGCCGACCTCCAGACCATCGAGAAGGTCCTGCCGCGCCTCCAGAAGGAGTCCCGGATCAAGAAGGACGTCGCCCCCAAGGTGGCGGCGGTCGAGGAGGCCAAGGAGATCCTGGAGAAGGGCGACACGCTGTTCTCGGCCGGGATCGTCCAGGGCTCGGAGAAGGCGGAGCTCCTCCACGACCTGCACCTCCTGACGGCGAAGCCGTTCCTCTACGTCTTCAACGTCGACGAGGACGAGCTCACCGACGACGCCTTCAAGGCCGAGCAGCGCGCCCTGGTGGCCCCCGCCGAGGCGATCTTCCTCAACGCCAAGCTGGAGCAGGACCTGGCCGAGCTGGACGAGGCGGACGCCCTTGAGCTCCTCCAGTCCGTCGGCGCCGAAGAGCCGGGCCTGGCCACCCTCGCCCGCGTCGGCTTCGACACCCTGGGCCTCCAGACGTACCTGACGGCCGGCCCGAAGGAAGCCCGCGCCTGGACCATCAAGAAGGGCGCCACGGCCCCCGAGGCGGCCGGTGTCATCCACACCGACTTCCAGAAGGGCTTCATCAAGGCGGAAGTCATCTCCTTCCACGACCTCATCGAAACCGGCTCGGTCGCCGAGGCCCGCGCGAAGGGGAAGGCGCGGATGGAGGGTAAGGAGTATGTGATGCAGGACGGGGATGTGGTGGAGTTCCGCTTCAATGTGTAGTGGGTGACATACCACCACGTCGCTGATCTGGCAAACATGCAGGTCAGAAGGGGTCCAGCCTTTCGAGGCTGGGCCCCTAAGTTTTTCCCGTGCTGGATCGGTGCTGGATAATCTGACACCTCGTCACCTGTCATCACCCCTCATCACCTGCACCGTGCTGGATCGGTGCTGGGTGACTCTGCCTGTCTTGGAGAGCGTCTCGCGGGCCGTCCGCATCCTCCTTATGTCCGCTTTCTGTACGACTGAAGGATGAGACCGGAAGGCACTCAAATACTCCTTGCTCTCGAACAGGCGTTCCATGTTCTACTGGCGGAACATGACGTTCCGAAGGGGGAGGACTGCCTTGTCCAGCCGCATGAAGTCCGCGTTTGTCGACCTGCTCGCCATACCCGAGCGAGGCCACGAGCATCGGGCGTCAGCGGCTCTCGGATACGGCCTACTGGCCACCGCCGTCGTCTTCACGGGAACCATGGCGGTCGTCGAGGACGGTCACGGGCAGGCAGCGAAAAGGACCCCCTTCGCCGCCGTGCCTGACCATGGGCCCGCTGAGGCCGACATGCCCGGCAACAACGTGGAGACGGGCGAAGAGGCGGTCCCCTCGAAGGGGCAGGCGCAGCCCGCGCCGGTCTTCAGCGGTGACGAGCGCGACGGGTATGTCCCCACGTACTTCGACGGGCACGGCGGCATCGCGGGTGTCCCATTGACCGAGGAGCAGCGCCGCGCCGTTGTGGCCGAGGCCATGCGCCGGGGGATGCCGAAGGAAGCGGCGCACGATCTTGCGTACGGCGCGGATGAGACTGTCGGCGAGGACACCGTCTTGGCGGACGGGAGCGCACGCCAGCCCGTCTACCGGAAGGTTGCACCTACCGAGGTCGACCACGCATCGGTAGACGCCCCAGCTCGAAGCGCGGGTGGCGGCAAGCCGGTGAACCAGGGGCGACGTGAAGGCGCCGGCACTCAGGGACGACGGGACGAGGAACGGCAAGCGGGGGACGGGAAGGGGCAGGGCCGCCCGCCGGAGAAGCGTGAGAAGCCATCAGTCGCCGATGTCTTCGAGCAGGAGCTCAAGGACCAGATCCCGGACCCGATCGAGGATGTTCTCGGGCCCTTCAACCCGTTCCGTGCCTTCCTGGCAGACCTGAGCATGTACGGCGCCGATGTCGAGCTTGAGGTGTCCGAGCCTGACCCGGTAACCGACACGGTCACGGTCACGGGCTCCACGACGGTCAGCGACGACGTGGCTGTCACCGTCGAGGCGGAGGTACCCGTCGAGGAGTCGCGACCCGGAGAGCGGAAGCCGTGCACGATTACGACGACCGTGACGCACCCAGAGACGGGCGTCGTGAAGTCGGAGAGTACGGCGATCGTGCACGACCCAGACGACGTTCCGCGAGTGGCTGTGAACGAAGTTGTCGATGCAGTTTTGGAGGCCAGCGACGGAAGGCGGGCCGAGGACAAGGCCGTCCGGGAGGCCGTCGAAGATCTCGCGGACTCCCATGGCCTCTGACCGGCCTACGGGCTGCCCAACGTCGCGAGGTGGTGCCGTACGGCGTCGGCGAGCTCGCCGTAGAAGTCGACGCGCGGGGCGGCTTGGAGGATCTCCGCGCAGGCGACGAGCTGACCGACGCGACTGGCCGGGGAATCAAGAACGTCGGCCAACTCCTTCCAGACGCGGTGCGCCACGTCCGGAACATGAAGCGAGTGCAGGTAGAGACAGGTGGCGTCGTAGCCCAGCGGTGCGGCGCCCCACCCCTCCCAATCGAGCAGCTTCAGAGATGGGCCGGACACGTTCGACCAGTGCACGTCACCGTGCGCCGTCCTCCACTCGATCCCGTCGACGCCGTGTCCGGTGAACTGGGGGACGGCTCGGCGGATGTACTCCTCGCGGACGGCGACACGCTTGGTTCGTACGGCCGATAGTGCGTCGAGGGACTCCCGCAGTTCACCCCACCAGCCGCTCGGGAGCTCGGGCACGTCGGTGATCACGGGCGTGGGTGATACGGCGCGGCCCACGTGCTCGTACAGCTCCGCGCGGTACTGGCGGTGGTCCGCAGACCAGTTTGCGACGTTGAGCAGCCGAGGACGCCGGACCGTTCTGGGTAGCGCCCGGCTCTTGGAGGGGCCTTCCCACAGCTTTCCGTTGCCCTTGCCGGCCGGGGCGCACACCAGCCTGAGCCAGTGGTCCCCGGCCGGTCCCGAGAGGGTGCGGCCTTCATGCCCCCACACCCGCGGAATCCCGGTCGCGCCGTGAAGCCTGGCGGCCTCACCGAATGCGGCTGTCATCCGGTCGGCAACGGGGGGCGGTGGTGCGGGGAACATTTGACTTCACCTTCTCAGGTCACGGCGGCGGCATCGTTAGAGACGAGCTCGTTGGCGAGGGCTGCAACAGTCTCCAGGGAAAGGCCGGAGGTAGCGGCCAACTTCCCGAGAGACATCGGGCTCCCCTCCATCAACGATTCCAGCGCCGGGGCGATTTCGTCGCGGAGCACCCATTCCTCTCCGGCGGCTCGGAAGACGACCGTGTCGGGTTCCTCGCCGGGGCGGAGAGCGGCCCGCGCAGTGGTGAGGCGGACGGTGATTTGCCCCTCGGCCGGGACGCCGCCAACGTACGGGAGCGAAGGCGCCGGGCGGCCGGGGTCGCGTGCGTCCATGGCGTCGATGTACTCGCCGAGCACGCTGGGATGCAGGGCCTTCGTGAGCTCCGTGCGCAGCTCCTCGACATATGCCTCCTGATCCTCGGGGGAACTGTGGAGGGGAAGCGTCGCGCGGACCGCAGGAGCGGAGAGGAGCTGACCGGCGACCCACGTGAGGAGGTGGTGGCCGGTTGTCGGCGTGAGCCCACACGTTAGGTGCAGCGACCGGCCTTCGGTCGCCGCGACCGCGTGCCACCAGCCGCGAGGCAGGTACAGCATGTCCCCGGCCTGGAGCACGATCTCGTGCAGCGGTTCGCCCTCGGGCTCCTCGGGTGCCTCCACGTCGATGCGAAGGGGATCACTCCGGGTCGGCCCGTAGAGCTTCCACCGCTTCGATCCTTCGAGCTGGAACACCACAACATCGTGGTCGTCCCAGTGCACGCCGAACCCCTCCGTCGGCGTCCACGAGGCGTACATGTTGATTTGGACATCGGTGCGGAAGTGCCGCTCCAGGACTTCGGCGAGCGACTCGACGCCGGGGTGCAGGCCCTCCAAGGAGTCCAGGACCAGAGAGGCCCCTTCGGTGATCTGCTTGTGCAGGTTGCCGGGCTCGATGTGACGGCGGACCTGGTGGCGCTTGGTGACCGAGGTGCGGGTGTAGAGGTGCGTGGGGACCTGCTCGCCCGACTTGAACAGTCGCAGCCTGGGGGCGTCGAGCTGGTGCCGGGTGAGGATCTCGTTCAGGTCGTCCCACGCGAACAGGCCGGAAAGGTGCGCAGCCTGTGACCAGTGCTGATAGGAGCGGCCGAAGGCCCCGGCGAGGAAGTCCTCGCCGAGGCTCCGGATCGCCGCATCAAAGGGGGCGATCATCGACGGCGTTAGTCGTTGCCGTCGCCCTTGCCGGTGCCGCCACCGTCGCCGAGGCGGTCCTGAGTGGTGGCGCCCTTCACGCTGCGCTTCGAGACGATCAGGTTGTCCATGGTCGTGCTCCTTCCGTGCTGGGGGAATCCCGACCGGGGACCCGGCGGGAAATCTGTGGGTCACCTACTGGTCGTCCGGGAGGACGGGCCGGTAGATGACGTGCTGCTGACTCATGAGCCAGAGCGTGTTGTCGCGGAAGATCAAGGTCTTGAACCTCGGCCCCGCGCGCCGCATGTCGACCACTTCGCGGTACGCGCCTTCGGCGTGTACGAAGTCGCCTTGCTGCACTTCGAACGGATAGGCAGGGAATGCGAGGGCTGCGGCCGGCACGCCGTGCGGTCTAGCCACGGCCGCCGCCGAACACCGCCCAGAGCAGGCCGCCGCCAATCACCGCGAGGGCCACGATGTAGGCGATCTGCTGCCTTCGCTGGCTCACAGTGCGACCGCCATGCATTCCTGGAGCCGCTCGGCGATCAGCGGGTTGACCTCGTCCAGGGGGCGCCAGCGTGCCAGTCCGCTTTCGATCATGGTGGGGAGGACGGCGCCGGAGTGAGTCCGGAAGAGGTAGCGGAATCCCACCCGCACCCGTGGTCCGTCCTCGGGGTCGGCGGGCATCACGTCGATGATGAGGGGCTGGTCCTCCAACTCCGGCATGGTCCATACGTCGTAGACGCCCGCGTGCTCGCGCAGAACGCGCAAGGCCGTCTCGCCCAGGGTGGTGTCGCCGGGCTCGGGCTCTCCTTCGGCAAAGGACCACCCCGTTCCGTTCTTCAGAGCGAGGACGCGCTCGCGCTCGTCCACGAGGAGCGCCCCCGCCTTCACGATGGGACACCGGTTGTTGTGCGAGCACTGGCCGCGACGCGCCGCGTGATCGCGCAAGGCGTCGTAGAGGGGCATAAGCACGTGTTGCGCACTCGGATTTCCGTGCATGTACTTGTTGATCGTCTTCACGATCTCGCTGTCGTCGACCACCGTTCTCCCCTCACGACTCGTAGGGCGCTTCAGTCACTTCGATCTCGGCCCAGACCGTCTTGGCCCGGCGGGAAAGGTCTGTCCCCCAGTCGTTCGTCATCTCGTTGACGAGGAGCAGCCCGCGGCCACTCACCGAGTCGGGCGACGGCCGCTTGAGAGTCGGCATCGCCAACGACCCGTCCGTCACGGAGACGCGAACGCGGTCGTCCCTCGATCGAGTCACACGCACCGTTATCCATGGCCCGGCACCGTGCTTGACCGCGTTCGTGGCCAACTCCGACACGACGAGCTCCGCCACCCCGGCCCAGTCGTCCAAGGTCCATGCGCTCAGGGCGGAGCGGACTAGCGAGCGGGCCAGGGGTACGGACTGATCCTCGCGCGGCAGCTCCGAGGAGTAGCCAGGCGAGCCGATGGCTGCGGGAATGGTCACGATCGGGGTCACGAGTTCCCTCCGAGGTGGTGGAACGCCCGGCCTTGACGGGGGGTGCAAGGCCGGAGCGTTCTCCTCCGGAGCTGTCGCGTTGCGCGGGGGAGCGCGATGGTGCCGTTGCTTGCCGCGACAGCTACGCAGTCAACTAGGGGCTGACAAGAGCTCCTTGTTGATTCCGTGACTTGAACCTATGGCGGCACCGCATACGTTAGGACTGACCGAGGGTACGTATTTGGTAGCTGACTGCACGGGGAGCGCCATGAACGGCACAGCTTCAGCGGGACGCCGGGCACAGGGCAGCACGATCGCTGGCTTCATCCTGCGCCTCGCTCGCGAGAGCCTCTCCGCCACGCAGGCCCGTTTCGCCGAGCGGTTGGGTGTCGACCTGGCGACGGTGCAGGGCTGGGAGTCGGGGCGTCGGCCGTTGGCGCACATGAAGGCGGGGGCGCTGCTCGGCCTTCGCCGCCAACTCCCCGCGCTTGGAGCCGACCCCGCCGTCCTCGGCCTCCTTGACGCAGCGATGGACGCTGACCGGATCATCGGAGCGGCGCTGACATCAGGCGACGAGGGGCAGCTCCACCCGCTCGCCGAGTGGGTGCACACCCGCGACACGGCCCACATGATCGCCTGGGCCGTCAACGGCACAACGCCGCCGTCACTGGTCAATCGGATCAAGGTGCCCCGACGAAGCAAGACCCCTCCGGCGCCCCTCCTGCCCGTGCCCCATCGGCGGCAGTTCTTCGACCACCTGAGAGCATCGGCCGAGTCCGCCGACCGCAGAAGCGACCAAGGCGTCCTGCTGCACCGCCAAGCCCTTTACCTCAGCTCGTACGACCGGACGCCGGACGCCACCCGGTGGACAGCCCAAGCCCTTCACGCCCGCCGTGACGTGCTCGCCGCGCGTGGATGGTCCCCCCATTGGGCCGAGGCCAGATCAACGGCCACGGCCCTTGCCCGGCTCGGCGATACTGAGCCTCTGCTCACCTTCATCGACAGGGCCATGGCGGAGGACGACGCGGCAGAGGCCGCGAACTTGAACTACTGGGCCTACTGGCTCGGGGCCTTACCGCAGGTTCAAGCGAACGACCGTTTCATGGGCGATCGGAGCCTTTCCGCGTTCGACCCTGTGACGCTCTTCCGTCGCCTTGTCGTGGGGCTGCACCAGGCTCCCGGCTACGCCGATCTGTACATCCACAGCCTGTGGGCACTGCTGGCTGTCCACCGCTGGCTGCCGCTGGCTGCCCCCGAGATCGCGGCAGCCCTCACCGGACAAGCGGCCAGTCTCCTTGACGGTGATCGAATCTCCGCTCGTGCCAGGCGGGAACTCGTTACCGTGCATTACGTTCTACGCGAGAACCGTAAGTGATATGACCGGAGGGCCACATGGCGGACGAGACGGCAAAAGGCACCGCAGGCTTCCTGCTTGAGATGGGGATGCTGAAGCGGGCCAAGAGGTCCGGGTGGTGGATCGCGGGCGTCAAGGACCCTGAGACGATCGCTGAGCACTCTTTCCGCGTCGCCCTGATCGCCTCGGTGCTCGCCATGATGGAGGGCGCCGACGCAGGGAAGGCCGCGCTGCTCGGCCTCTGGCACGACACGCAGGAGACCCGCGTCAGCGACATTCCGCACATCGGCAGGCGGTACCTGGACGCGGCCTCGAACGAGAAGGTCACCGCGGACCAGGTGTCTGCCGCGCATCCGGCGGTGAAGGCCGGCGCGCAGCGCATCGTGGAGGAGTACGAGAACGGTGACTCCCTCGAAGTGATCTGCGCGCACGACGCCGACAAGCTGGAGTGCCTCATTCAGGCCGTCGAGTACCGCGAGCAGGGCTGCTCGAACGTTCAGAACTGGATCGACAGCAGCCTTTCGAAGCTCAAGACGGCTTCCGCCCAGGAGCTCGCCGAGGCGGCACTGAACATGACCTCGATCGAGTGGCAGCAGACCTTCCTCAAGTAGCGGAACGAAAGAGGGCGCCCCGCCTCTCCTCCGTGGAGTTGGCGGGGCGCTTCGTCATGCGGAGGCCGCTCAGGCGGCAGCCTCCAGCTCGTCGTACCCGTCAATGTAGGTCCGGCCGTTCAGCCACGCGGCGAGCTTGCCCACACCGCGTTCGACGCGGTACCGCACCGCCCGGTCGGTCACTCCGTCGCGGGCAGCGATCAGGGCGTCCGGCCAGTCGAGGGCGAACCGCAGGAACAGGGCCCGGCGCTCACCCAGTTCGAGCGGGCAAGCGGCCCAGGCTCGGCGGATGTCGGCGAGGTGGGCGAAGAGGGAATCCGCGGCCCGCTTGTCGACGGTGCCCTTCGGCATGTCAGCGTCCGGGGCGGCCGGGTTCCGGATGCCGTACGCGGCCTCGGGCGACCACACGGCCGGGAGAAGGTGCTCGATGACCCGGCGGTCGTACGTACTCACAGGAGACCCTTCTCGGCCCCGTTCAGGGCCGCCTCGTAGGACAGGTGTCGCGACTGGTGGCGAAGGTCCGTGAGCCACGCGTTCCGGAGCTGCTGACACAGCCAGCGGTGCAGGAGGCCGGGACCGGCCGCGAGCATTTGGCGCGCTTCGCTGGCCTTCTCTGCGACGACGAGCGCGGCTTCCTGCCGGGCGTCGTCCCGCTCCAGGGCGAGCCCGTACTCCGTGCCGAACTTGCGGGCCACCACGTCGATCACGCGCTGAACCTGCGGGTCGTCGAGGAGCGTCCAGTCGTGGGAGGCGCTCACCGGACCACTTCCTTCACGGGGGTGTGGCCGTTCTTCGTCACCGCGACCATCAGGCCCGGCGCTCCCGTGGTGCCCTTCGCGTGCCGCCACCAGGTCGATTCGCTCTCCATGGCCGGGGGCTGAAGGAAGGTGCGCGGGCCGTCCGTGTCCACGTGCTCGTGGTGAAGGTGACCGGCAAGGAGAAGGTCCGCCTGGTGCATGGCGGATGCCTTGTTGAAGGCTTGCCCCTTCCACCACTCGAAGTGCCGGCCGGGCCTCCACTGGTGCCCGTGGGCGTGAGCCACAGTGGTGCCCGAGCAGTCCACGACCACGGTCAGTTCGTCGGTGTCCGGCACGTAGAACTCCACGTGGCCGAAGCGCTCGGGGGCCAGCGCCAGGGCGTCACGGACGCAGATCAAGGACTCGGTGTCGTGGGAGTCGTCGTAGCGCGTTACGCCCCGGCCCGCGATGCGGACGGCCTCGCCGTGGTTGCCGGGCACTGCGGCCATCGACACGCGGGAGGCGAGCGGCGCCATGGTGAGGGCTCCGTGCAGCATCACGCGGCGGGTGAGGCGGATCTGTTCCGTGAGCGTCAGCGAGGTCCGCCACGAGTTCGAGCCGCCCTGCGACACGAAGCCCTCGACATGATCACCGAGCCACCCCATGTGGACGTGCCCGATGTCGAACCGCTTCCGGTACGCGTCCAGCAGGTCGGCCGCGCGGTCGATGCACTCGATCGTGCGCTTCAGGGTGCCCGCCGGGCCGTCACCGTCCGCCTTGCCGAACTGCATGTCGCCGAGCGCGATCACGAACGTGTGGTCACCCTCCTCGGCCGTGGCGAGCTGTCGAGGCTGGTGGTTATCGATGGCCGCCAGGAGCTCGTCAACGTCCAGGCCGGACCGGTCAGCGGGCGTCTTCTTCGCGAATTGGAAGCGCGCCGAGACGCCAGTCTCGCCGTTCGGCATCGTCCACTCGCTCGACCGGAAGCCCTTCACCTCCCAGTCGGCCGGGTCGAGGCCCTGCGCCTTCAAGCAGGCCGCCGCGCTGCCCTGCGGGTCCATGCTCTCGGGGCCGCGAACGGTGACTTCGGCAGCGTCGCCGCTCACCTCGATCTGCCGGGTGAAGTCCCTGTCCGGATCGGTCTGGCGAGCCGGGATGGTCGGGCCCACGGGCTTCGACAGGAGCTCTTCGAGAAGGTCGCTCAAGAATCGTTCGCTTCCTGGCGCAGTCGGCGCCGGTACGTGCGGATGGTGGAGGCGGACACGCGGTGTCCGTAGCGGTCGAGAATCCAGACGAGATCCTCGGCGGCCGTGTCGTTCATGAGGTGGCGCTCGAACGCCTTCCTCTCGGCCCCGTCGAGGGCCGCCCAGATCGCTTGAAGCCGGGGGCCCGGACGCCCAGGCAGGTCACAGCGCGTCGTCACGGCGCCTCCCGGTCGAGGGACTCCACGGCCGAGACAGCGAGGGCCGCCAGGCGGATCAGCCCGGCCCGGACGTGCTCCGGCTCGCGCTCGGCGAGCGTGCGGTACGCCTGCGCCAGGACGGCGGAGTCCCAGCCGGGAACGCCGTCGAACTTGCGGGCCGTGTCCGCCGCCATCCACCGATTCGCCTCGCGCTCGTGGTGCTCCCGGCCCTTCAGCGGGTTATGGCCGCCCGCGACCGGCATGGACTGGCCGGAGTACGCCTTGCGGACCGCCTTCACCTCCGCAAGGACAGCCGTCGCGGGGTCGGGCCTCCGCGCCGGCCTCTTGGTCGTCGTCTTCTTCGCGGTCGTCTCGGTCACTTCGTCTTGCTCGCTTCGTCAATCAGGGAGAGGAGGGCGTCAGCGCCTCCGGCCTTGTACGTCTCGGTCACGTCGCCATCGCGCAGACGGACGCCTCGGGCCGATCGCAGGGACTTGCACACGCGGGTGACCAGCTCGGCCCCCGCCTCGTCCGGGTCGCCCCAGACCCACACCCGAGAGAAGCCCGCCAGCATCCGGCGGTGCCTCGGCTGCCAGAGGGCGGCCCCTGGCACGCCGACCGCGTGGAGACCGAGACGGCGGAGGGTGATCGCGTCGAGCTCGCCCTCCGTCACGTGGATCTCGTCGCCCGCTGCGTGGATCGCGTCCACCCCGTACAGCCGGGGCGGGTCGTCCTTCAGGGTGTTGTACTTCCCGTGCCGGTAGGCCCGGTGGTCGTGGTCTTCCAGGCAGCGGAAGCGGATGGTGAGTGGGTGCCCGTCGTGCGCCAGGTACGGGATCGCGAGGCGGCCCACCTGCCGCTCGTGGCCGGGGTGAGGGTCAGCGACGACGCCAAGCCGGTACGTAGCCGCCTCGTCCTTGCTGATTCCGCGAGCGAGGAGATACCGCGCGGCGTCCGGCGTAAGCGCTGCCTGATACGCGCTCGTCGCCTCCTCCAGCATCGCCCGTTGTGAGGGCGAGAGAGGTCGCAAGGGCTCGTGCTCCGGCAAAGTCTGTGGGCTCCTTCTTCATCAGCAGCGTGTAGCTGTCGCCGCCTTCGCCGCACGAGTGGCACTTCCACAATCCGCGGTCGAGGTGGTACGAGAACGACGGCGTGTTGTCGTCGTGGAGGGGGCACGGGGCCATGCCCGTGGTGCGCTCGGGGTTGTAGTCGATTTCGTAGTGGTCGAGGACGGCCGCGAGGGTGGGCTTCTCGCGCTCCTGGTCCTCGAAGTCGTTCCGGAGGCGACCCAGGTTCACGGCAGCATCCATTCGTCGAGGTCGTGCATCGGGATCTCGAAGAACTCCTCCAACTCCATGAGGAGTTGGCCGTCGAAGTCGGGATCGTTCAGGCAGTCGAGGAACGCCTCGAACCCGCAGACTTCCTCGGCCGGCATCACGCGACGCGCTCCCCCCGGAAGAAGCGGGCGTGGAGGTCGTAGCCGAGTTCGCCGAGGCCCTGCGGAGTGGTGAACTCGTCCAGCAACTCGACGAGTTCGCGGCAAATACGGGCCTGCTCCTCGACCTCCTCATACAGCCTCACGAGGAGGTCTCCGGGGGAAGGTCGAAGAACTCCTCGACCGTGCTCAGCACGTAGGCGTGGCGCCAGCTCGCGCCCCGTCGCCGCACGATCACCGCCACGTCTACGTCTCGCGGGTCGAGGTCGCGGTGCTTCGCGTAGTTGTCCCGCTCGCGGAGGGCCTCCTTGATGAAGGTGCCCGGCTCGAACTTCGCGTTCTTCGTCTCGGTGATCAGGAACGGACGGTGCCGAACCGGCTGGCGGCGAATCACGTGGTCGCCCTCGTCCTCGGTGCCGGTCAGCCGCAGTCGCTCGATGTCGTATCCGGCCTGGCGAAGTTCGTCGCGGAACTCGGCCTCCCAGCGGGCGCCTGCGCGCCGGTTCCTGCGGTTCCTCGCCGCTATGTCGGTCACACTTAGCCTTTCAGGTCAAGCCTTGTCGAGCACGGCCGTGGGGGACCAGGGCTTCGGCTCCGGGGGGTTGAAGAGGGTCATCCGCTCCAGCTTTGAGAAGCGGGTCACGTCTGGGTGGCATCGCAGGGAGGCATATCGGCGGGCCGTGGGATCGCACGGGCCCATGCGCTGTTTGATCACCGCGATCCGGTACTCCAGGCTGTTCGGGTCCAGCGCCACGGAGAGCGAGAGCTCCGGCTTCTCGCTCAAGCCGCCCTTCACCTGGTCGCGGCTCGGCGGTGCCCACGGATCGCTCTTGGCCTCCCAGGACTTGTCTGACGCGTGGTGAAGGATGATCACGGTCGCGCCCGTCGCGCGGGCCAGCTCGGTCGCGTTGGACATCACGGCCATCTGCTCGGTGTAGTCGCTTTCCGCGCCTTCGAAGTCCATGAGGTTGTCGAAGACGAAGACCTCTGGGTAGGCGTCCCAGAGCTCGACGTACGCCTCCAGCTCCTCGTCGACCGCGCGCCACGTGATCGGGCTGCCGAACGAGAAGGTGATCCGCGAGCCCCGCAAGGCGTTCACGTATGTCTCGCGATACCGGCCGCCAGCAGACATCCCGGCCTCGACCATCTCCGTCGTGTCGCCGGTCGCCATGCTCGCGAGGCGGCTACTCGCAGTGAAGGCCGACATATCCGCGCTGAAGTACAGGGTCGGCAAGTTCATCTGGGCGACCCAGAACAAAGCGAGCCCGCTCTTCTGGGTGCCGGACCGCCCGGCGATCATCACGACTTCACCGTGACGCGGACGGCAGCCCAGGTTGTACAGCGCCTCGAACGCCTCCACGCGCGGCAGCTCGCGGCCGGATTCTGCGTGCATCGTCAGCGAGCGACCAGGGGTCAGCACTCGGTGTCTCCTTTCTGGGTGAGGCGGGGGCGACCAGGACGGCCGCCCCCGTGCCGGCCTTCCGCGTCAGTCGAAGTCGGGCGCCGCTGCGGCGGCCTCGGTCACGGCCGCGTCGCGCTTCTCGCCGTATGCCACGACGGCCGCGACGATCTCCGGGTCCGTCACCGGCTTCCAGACCCACGCCGGGTTGCCGCCAGGCTTCTTGGACGGCACCTGATCGACGGTGACGAGCACGGCCTGACCCACGACGGTCTCCAGGTCGCGCGCAAGAACCGTCTGCTCGATGCGCTGACCGAGGTTGACTTCCGGGGCGGCGCCGAGCTGCTCGCGCGACTTCCAGATGGAGATGTCGCACAGAGCGCTGTCCTTGGGGCCGTTCGGCGTGGGCCTCTGGCGCTCGAAGTCCTTGACCTCGACGAGGATCGCCACCGCGTCGATGTTGTCCTTCGGCTTGAACCAGCCGCCGTTGGCCTGGGGGAGAGAAGCGAGATTCAGTGCCACTAAGGGGAACTCCTTGTGTTTGGGGTCGAGTTATCGGCTGATGCATCGGGCGGGCATGTCGCCCGCCTTCGAGAAGGTCCACAGCTCGCAGGGGGCGGCCGTCCAGAGCCAGACGGCCAGCAGGAGCGAGACCACGGCCAGGGCCAGGCCCAGGGGCTTCATTCGGAGGCCGCCTTGAGGGCTCGGCCTCGCGCCTTCCACGCGTCCATCACGGCCTGGTCGGCGAACGCGTCCTGGTTCCGCGCCCACAGCCTCTTCAGGTCGTCCGTGGTCGCGCAGGCGTTGATCTGTTCCAGGAGGGAGGCCGCGGTGCTCTGTTCGCGGGCCGGGGCCGTCTGGGCGGCTGCCCACGGGTCCTCGCCAGGTGTCGCAGGCTGCGCGGCGGGAACGACGGTGGCGCCCAGGTCGCGGACGACGGTCGCGACGCCTTGGGCCGTCTTGGACGCCTCGCTGACCAGCTCGTGAAGGCTGAGCGTGGTTACACTTTCACGTTCGAAGCCAAAAAAAGTGGCCACGTCGTCGTACACCTCGTACGCGGCTCCCTTGAAGGCTGCGGCCCAGTCGTCGCGCTCCGGGCCCGACTTGATGGTCACGGTCACCGACCGCTGCGTGTCGCTCAAACTCACCCCTCTCGTGTAGCGCCGAACCGTCCGGCGCATGGTTCAAATTACACGTTCAGGCCACGGAAAACAACTCAAAACGGACGAAGGGCACTCTTGTTCTTGCCGCGCAAGACGCGCGTGTTCTGCGCGGCCTTCGCTGCCTCCCAGCCCAACCGCAGGTCAGCCCAGTAAGGCGTGCACTCCCCGGAGCCTGCGGGGAGGTGGAGGATGATGCCCCAGTCCTGGGAGACGGCCGGGATCGGAGCGTACGCAGCCCTCGCGAGATCGGCCGGCACCTCCCGGCGCTTCCAGGTGGCGAGTGCCTTCTTGTCCCGGTCGTTGACGGGGAAGACGGTGTGGTCGTACAGCTCGCCACGGCTGTACACCGCGAGCTGGCTCGCCATCTTGAGGCGGCTGTACTCGATCGAGCCTGTCTTCAAGTCCGCAATGAACAGGCCCTCGACGTGCTCGCCGTCCGGACCGGGACCGCTGTAGCTCACCATGCGGTCGAAGGTGCCGCCGACGCCCAGTTCCGGTACCACCACGAACGTCTCCACGGCGACGACATCAAACGGTGCCGTCGACATCTTGTAGGCCGCCATGTCCGCCACGTCGGAGGCGGCGACCCCGGCAGGCAGGCGCTCGCCCCGGTCCACGAATTCGCTCAGCGTGTGCAGGTGTGTGCCTCGCTCCCGCTTCGCGTTCGCTCCGGCCACCGTGACCGCCCGCTCGGCGAGTACGTCCAGGCGGGCCTTCCCCTCGCGCGTCTCTGGGTTCAAGTTAGCCACTTCGCGCAAAAGAGAGCCCTCGCGAGCGGCGCCCACGAGGGTCATCCGCTGCTTCCAGGACATCAGGCCACTCTTGTCCTCGATGGTGTCGATGAACGTCGTCGTCCTGGTGAGGCCGCGGGGCTTGCCGCCTTCCTTCGGGACCACAAGGGGCCGCCCCCACCCATCACGCGGAACGGACGGTGCGGGGGCGGGCAGTGCAGTGATGGTCAGGGCCATAGTGGGGGCTCCTTCTGGTTCGTCCAGGTGGGGACCAAGTGGATGCGCACGAAGTCGGGGCCGTCGCCTATGAGCTCGGCCTCCTCCTCCGTCTCGGGTATCAGGGCGAGGTCGAGGGCCGCCGCCTGCGCGACACCCCATTGAAAGTCGCGCTCTGTGTAGTCCAGCGAAAGGGTCAGGTGGAACTCGAACGCGTCGGCGTCCACGCAGAGGACGGCACCGCCCTCCGTGATCCGCTGAACCCCGGCCTCCCGCCAGGCTTCCCCCGAGTGAGCGAGGACTGTGGTTGCCTCGCGCTGCTCCTCCACTCGACTTGGCCCCTCTGTCGTGCTTGGTGCAAGTTTGCCTTACTTAACGGAATCCTAACCGCCACATCTGACATCGGGATCACCCCACAGGAGGATGTTCGATAGCTTGTTCGAACACTCGTGGAGGAGTCGAGATCGAACCTGGACCGGGCGTGCGCCAGCCCCGCGCGTGGCCTCGTGACCGGCGCAAACGCAAAAACCCCCAGGGAATCGATCTCCCTGGGGGTTAGTGGCTTCTCGGCTTAGTCGGCGCGGCGGCGCTTCGTCGTCTTCTCTTCGGGCTGGCGGATGATGTCAGTGTCCTGCTCTTCCCGTGGGACCAAGAAGAAGCCCTGCTCCGTCTCGGGGTCATAGTGGACGACGGCATTCTTCTCCTCCAGGTCAGCGAGCCATGAGCGCAGCCTCTGGGCCTCGCGGGCCGCGAGCTTCTGACCGTCGCGAACGCGCGCCTCCAGGCGAAGCATGATCACCTCGTACCGAAAGAGGTGCTTCTTCTCGACGGCCCACGGGATCAGGTTGTCATCGCGCGTGATCCGTCTCTTCATCTTGTGCCGGCGCCTGTAGTTGCCCCACATGGAGATGGTCGTCTCGATCCCGTACAGCGCCTTGTACTGCTCGACCATCCATGCGTAAGTCTTCTTCTGCTGGAACCACTTCTCGACTTCGGCTTCGTCGACGATCTTCGACGGTGCGGGCATGTCTCCCCTTGGCTTGGATCTTGAATCCCGCAGGCTCGCGGGGTGTTGAGCGCCAAGGACGCTCGCCTGTCCCAACCTACGGTTACACATACACGTTAGACTCGTCAACGTGGAACTTGGGCTTGGGTTGTGCTGGGGAGACAAATCGAGATGACTGTCACAGTCTGCAATGTGTGTAAAACGCCCGGTTTGCCTACGCGGGAGTATCGAATTGAACGTGTAGGTGCAACCGAAAGGGTCGTCCACCTCTGCCAAGACGACGCCGCGCCGATCGAGAACGTGCTCACGCGCGCCACCGAACCAGCAGCGGACGCCCGTGACATCAGCGCCGCGCCTGCTCCAGTTCGTCGACGGTCCAGTAAGCGCAAGGTCATGACCCTTGCGGAGATCGAGGAGCTGAAGGCGGCCGAGCGGAAGGGCACTGGGTCGTGAAACGGCGAAAGCCCCCTGCTGGCAGAGACCAGCAGGGGGTTCTTCGTGTCAGCCCTCGTCGCCGGGGTCGGAGTCGGGGTCGGGGTCGGGACTGCCCGTCTCGACCACGCCGAGCGCGGTGAGGATCTGGACGATCACGGCCACCTCGGGGCTGTCCGCGTACACGATGGACGCGATGCTGACGAGCACGCCGACCGCAGCCAGAACGGCGCCCACGCGGGTGCGGTACCGAACCGGAAGCAGGTTCACGAGGCTGATCGGCTTGGAGCCGGGCATCTGCATCTTGCTCATCGGCGACCAGCCTCCTTCTGGAGCTCCTTGAAGCCGCGGGCGCCTATGGCCGGGTCGTACGAGCGGCCCGAGGTCTTCAGGTGTGGGTTCTTGTTGTGGAAGCGCGCCACTGCGGCCTGCGTGTTCTTGCCGTAGAACGTGGTGACCGCGCCGGGGATCGGGCCGTACCCGGCCGCGATCAGAAGCCGCTGAAGCTCGGCCACCTGTGCGTGCGTGGCGCCCGGCTTCACCCCCGCCTTCAGGGCGACGATCGAGGACGCGGGCTTCGAGGGCTTCGACGGCTCGGGCGACGTGCCGGCCTTCTTCGCCTTCACCAGCTCGATCAGGCGCTTGATCGGGAAGTTGCCCGGATCACCGTGGTCGTTCTCGGGAACGTGCTGGTGGCCACAGATCCCGTTGAAGTTGATCCACTCGCCGAAGGTCATCCGCTGGCCGCTCCGCGAGCCGTACGAGGACGGGTACGGCAGCCAGGGCTTCGACGTGGCGACCAGCGGGATCGGGTAGGTGTCCGTCAGCCACTTCACGAGGTCGACCAGGGCCGCCATGTCGGCGTCCGATGCGCTGGGCCAGTACAGGCCGGGGCCGCCCTTGTCGCAGGTGCCCACGAGCTCGATCTGAACGCAGTTCAGCGTGTTCGTCTGGACGCCACCCGACTTGTTCACCAGGGCCCGCGAGCTGTGGTTGGCGTAGAAGTGCTGGCGAACGACGCCGCCCTTGATCGTGAAGTTCGGCGCCGAGCCGCCGCCCCCGTACGTCGGGAACGATCCGCCCTCGGTGGTGTGCAGGACGATCACGTTCGGGTGCGGCATCGTGTCGCCGGGGTACGTCCGGCCGTACCACTGCGAGGTGGCGTCGGCCTTCGGGTAGATGTGCGCGGTCAAGAAGTGCTGCCTCCTTGGGCATGACAAAGGCCCCGCTAAATCGGGCGGGGCCTGAAGGGGGGGTGGGGTCAGTGGTGGTCGGACGTGGTGGAGACGTGGCGGTCAAGGCGTTCGGCGACCGCCAGGCGCTCGGCGCGCTCGTGGGCCAGGTCGTCGCGAATGCCGGCCATCTCTCGGGTGTGCTGCGCCTGGCCGTCGAGCACTTGGCCGAGGCCGGTAATCACGCGGTCCACGTCGTCGCGAAGGTTGGTGGTGTGGGTGTTGGACACCTGGTCGCGGACTTCGCCCATGACTCGGTGCTGGCGGCGCAGCAGCTCGACGAGGGCGCCGATCAGGGCCACGGCCACCGTCCCAGCGGCCGAGATGAGAGCGGCTGAGGTCGAGGTGGTCACGTAGCGCTCACCTGACCTTCGAGGGCAGACAGGCGCTCTTCGAGGGCCTTGATCCGCGCCTCCTGGTCCTGCACGACGGGCAGGAGGGCCACGCCGAGAAGGTCGTAGCGGACAGTCTCGATCTCGCCTTCCTCGTTGAAGCAGACGATCTCGGGGAGGGTCTCGAAGACCTCCTCGGCGATGAGGCCGAACTCGTTCTTGCGGCCGGTGACCGGCGTGCCGTCCGGCTTCTCGTAGTCCTTGCGGTCGTAGACGCGCGGGCGCAGCGCGAGCACGTCGCCCGAGGTCACCTCGGAGTCGCGGACGTTGGTCTTGTACCGGATCGAGCTGGTGTTACGGCCGAAGTCCCCGGAGCCGTCGACCCACACGGCGTAGTAGGTGCCGGACCCGCCCACGTGGTAGGCGTGCGCGCGCTTGGTGCCGTTGGCCCAGGAGATCGTGCTCCCTGACGTGAGGTACTGCGAGTGGGAGTGGGAACTCGGCGGGAACGTGGAGGGCTTCGACGTGATCGAGCTCCACGAGTGCGAGTGGCTCGACGGGGGGTAGGTCGAGGGCGTGCCGGTGATGTCGCTCCACGCGTGCTTGTGCGCGGACGGGGCGATGGTGCTCGGAGCGTCGCTGATCTGGGACCACGAGTGCGTGTGGGCCGCCGGGGGGAAGACGGACGGCTTGTCGGTGACGCTCGGCCACGAGACGGACGGGGCGAGGTTGGCCCAGGCGCTTCCGTTCCAGAACTCCCACGCTGCGATGCTGCGGTTGAAGCCGAGGTCCCCGAGCCGCGGTGAGGTCGGGCGGGTCGAGCTCCACCAGGAGCCGACGTAGCCGCGCGTGAACTGGCGGCCCTCGGCCACGTTCGAGGCGGTGATGGAGGTTGCGTTGCCGGGGACGGTCACCCAGGCGAGCCGCAGCTCGTAGATACCGCTGTCCGTCTGGGTCAATGAGGGAGACGGAGAGCCGGGGGCACCCTTCAGCACGGCCAGCGTGATCGTGTTCGTGGTCGGGTCGAGGCGGAGCACGACCGCATCGGTACGGGTGGCCGTGTCGGCGGCCGGGATCGTCACCGTCTCCACCGCAGTCGAGAGAACGGCGTGCCCCCGAACGAGAGCGAAGCCGGGCTGCACGGTCACGGCCATGGAGGTCCCGGCAGCCGAGACACGGAACGCGGACGAGTCGGACGAGGCGGCGACGCCAGAGGAGAGCTCTCGGAACAGGTAGCTGAACTGGGTCTCCGTGACGGCCTGCGAGTCAAAGGGGTAGGCGGTGATCGCCAAGAAGGGTTCCTTCCTGCGGCATGGGAAGGCCCCCGAGCACAGGGGCTACGGGGGCCGGTGGGGCGTGGTGGCGCTATCGGCGGGCAACCTCGGTGACTGTGCGCGCCTCGTCGGTCTGCCGGGCGAAGGCGATCGTGAACCGCTCCGGGAGGGCGGAGACGGCCGCGCTCATCACGGCGGTAACGATGGCCGCGCGCTCCTCATCGGTCAGGCGGTCGTCGGGGTAGAGGTCCGTGTCGTCGGGCAGGGAGAGGGACAGGCGGACGGGGGCCTTGTACTCCTCGCCGCCGCGTGCAGCGTTGAGGGTTCCGCCGGAAACGGTCACTGGTACTCCTCGTGGGGTGTGCTCACGCCAGGGCCACCCAGAAGCGGTTGCTCTCGTTGGCGATGCCGGAGAGCGTGGTCGGCGGGGTGGTCGGCGAGGTGGAAAGACGGCCGAAGCGCCACAGGTTGTTCAGGCCGAAGGTGTTGGCCGGGGCGCCGAAGGTGTTCTCCGCGCCGAGGATCATCGGGCCGTCGCCCGTGGTCGTGTTGTAGTTGAAGCGCCAGACGACGTAGTAGATGCCGGGCGCGAGCGTCACGGCCGCATCGAGCGCCGTGGCGGAGGCGTTGCCGCCCGAGCCGTGCTGTTCGGCCGGCTCGTTGCCCGACTCGATGGTGCTGGCGATTCCGACCCGAGCCATCGACGTGTTGTAGATCGCGGCCCAGCTCCCGGAGATCAGGCCGCCCGCGTAGCCGCCGAAGTGCCACACCACCTTGGAGACCGAGGTCGAGGCCGCCACCTTGACGGCGGCGAAGCGGGGGGTGGTGCCGCAGTAGAGGGGAGTTGAGGCCGTCAGCACGGGATCGAAGGCCCATGCCTTGAGGCCGAGGTCGGTGGGGCTGAACTCGCTGGGCGGTACGTACGGATCTGAGATCGGGGGCAGTTGCGAGCTCGGCACCTTGCCCGTGCTGTCCAGGGTGGCAACGCCGTTCGCCGCGCCCCTCTGGCTCGTCGGCACCGCGTTCACGTGGGCCGCAGTGAGCACGGGGTTCGGTCCAGGGAGGCCGTTGACGGTGTCGACCGAGCCGGGGTCGCCCTTCTCGCCCTGCGGGCCGGGAGCGCCCTGCGGTCCTGCGGGCCCGGTGTCACCCTTCGGGCCCTGTGCCCCGGCTGGGCCCGACGCTCCGGTGTCGCCCTTCGCGCCTTGGGGACCTGCGGGGCCGGTGTCGCCCTTCATGCCTGGGTCACCCTTTGGGCCGGGTGCTCCGGTGTCGCCCTTCGGGCCCTGCGGTCCGGCCGGGCCGGTCGCTCCGGTGGGGCCGACGACTCCGGCGTCCTCGGGGGCGGGCCATACGGAGAGTCCCATCAGGAAACCTCCACGCCGCTGATGTGCGTCAGGGCTTGTGCGGCGTTGCCCTGTACCTCGATCTTGTCGCCAGCGTTGAGTACCTGGCGCACGTCGAGCGTCAGCACGCCGTGCGGCGCGATGCCGACGTTGGCGAGGAGCGGGACGCCGCCGAGTCGGACGGTGACGCTGGCGCTGGTTGTCGCGGAGTTGGTGGCGACGATGTTCGTGATGACGGCCTGGCCAGCGGCCGGCACGGTGTAGACGGTGGTGAGGGCGGTCGGAAGTGCCGCCCGATAGAAGGCTTTTGGCGCGCTGGCCATTACCACGCTCCCATGAGACTCATGACGGGATCTGACCCGCCTCCTTCGGCGTGCCGCTCCAGGGCGGACACTCGGGTTTCGGTGCTCTGCATTCGCTTCGCGGCCAGGGCCGTGGGATCGAAACCCGTGGGGTCGCCGAGCGTGGCGCCGAGCCGGAAGCCGTCCTCGTCGGCCTTGACGACCATGCCGGTCACGGTGGCGGCGAGCTCCTGGCCGCCCGCGATGACCGCCACGCGGTCACCGATCCCCCAGTCCCGGCCGAACTCCATGGACGCCGCGTCCTCGACCGGCACGGCCTGCACGGCAATGGACGTGTCACCCGAGTCGGCAAGGACTTCGTTTCCGGCCTGCGTCAGCTCGTCTCGGTCGTTGGTGTTGCGCTGGTCGACGAAGCGTTCGATCCGCCGCCCCCACACGCCCTCGGCGGTCACGGAGGACTCGGAATCGACCGGTACGAAGGTGCGCTCCTCTTGCTCGCCCTGACCGGCGACGATCACACGGGTGACGCCGGGGGGTGAGACGGAGACGCGCTGTCCGGCGAGGGTGCCGGTCACGACATCGAGCCGGACTTCCTTGGTGCGGTCGGCGACCTCGAACGTCTCGAAGACGAGAACGCTGCCGCGCTGGACGACGCGGAAGCCGAGGCCAGCCACCGCGCCGATCTCCGTCAGCAGCTCGCCCAGTACGGGGAAGCGAGCCGACTTGGTGAGGGTGGGGCCGCGTCCCGCGTTGGCCCCCATGGTGAGTCCGGCGCGTCGTCTCGCGGCGGGAGCTAGCGGTCCGCAGTTCGCTGCCACGTACTGGTGCATGAGCGTCTCGGCTGGGCCGGTGCGCTCGTCGTGGCCGACCTTCTGTGTGGACACGTCGCCGTTCGACGGCTCCGGCCAGGCGAGCATGTCCGACAGGACAACCGAGTCGGACACCCCGTCGAAATTGACGGAACCGCGCCGGTCCTCGGGCGTCGCCGCGTACTCGGAGGTGACGACGGGGCCGGAGATCAGCACATCGGTGGGGCCGGTGATGATCAGCCCGGCTCCCGGTGCGCGCAGGGCCTCGGCGAGGGGGTGTTCTGAGGGCAGTGTCAGTTTCCACGTGCCGACGTTGCAGAACTGGTCCTCGATCGAGAGGGCCAGGTCTTCGGGGCGGATCAGGCCCAGCCGTGTCAGTGCCTTGTCTCGGACTTCGACGGTGAGGTCTTTCAGCTTCAGTCAGATCACCATCCACCTGCGGGCCCGCCAGGAGCACACGATCTTGGAGGCCGCCGTGGTGTCGATCAGAGTCACGTCAGCAGTCGATACGCCGGGCGGGATCGTCCAGAAGCGAGGGGCCGGCGCGAGCTGGGCGTACCGGTTGGCTCCCTTGGCGTCCGTCACCGACCCGTTGCGGGTGTCGATGATCAGTCGCTCCGAGGCGGTGAGAGAGCCGGTCCAGCGCAACGTTTCGCCAGTGGGCGACTTCACCGTGAGATCCCGGCCGGGCCCGTACACCTCCCACACGGGGTAGGCGTCGGCATCCCCGTTGTTGGTCAGCGTCATCTCGCCGATGGCCTGGGATGCTGCCAGGGGCATCGAGGCCAGGGACGACAGGAACGGAGTGGTTCCCGGATCGCCCCCGACCGCCTGTGTGGACACACCCGACGCTGTGAAGTACGGGTCCGGGGCCCGGAGGGAGAGCACGGTCTGAATGTCCGACCCTCCGGACCCGAGGTCGATCTCGCCGCCGCCTGTCCGGTAGACCACCGTGGACCAACGCCGCCCGGAGTCATCGACCAGGACGAGGCGCATCTCACCCGCCATGGCCCGAGCGAGCCGGGATATCAGCTGACCGAGGTGCTGCCGGTCCCGGCCCACGATGTCCAACGGCATGTCGATCTCACGGGGCAGGACCCGTTGCCCCCGCCATCGGGCGCCGTCTCCGGCCCCTTCGAGCCACTGGACGTTGACGGAGGGCAGGCCCATGCCGGTCAATCCGGCAGTGGCCTGGAACCCTGCGCCTGTGCTCTGTACCTCTCCGAGGTCGAGCGTGTCCCGCTCGGTCTCTAGAAGGAGTGATGTCACTACCAGCCCACCATTCGTGCTCGGTTGGCCGCCGCGAACAGATCCTCTTCAGCCGAGATAGAGGAGCCGGGGGCCGCGTAGTAGTTGAGGACCTTGGTCACCGTCGAGCCCGTACGGCCTTCGAGGCCGCCGTTCACCGCAGCCGATACGGAGCGGGCCGCGCTGGCGTAGTCCGAGCGGCTGGGCTTCGCGGTGATCGCGTCCACGGCCTTGGCCACGCGGCCGGACTCGCTCTCGATGCCGTTGGCGAATCCGCGGCCGACGAAGCCGCCGAGCTTCGCGAAGACCCGGCTGGGCGAGTGGATGCCGAGCGACTTTTTGATGGCCTTGACCATCGAGTCGGAGATCTTCAGCATCAGCTTCTCGATGGCGCCCTGCTGGGCTTGGAGGCCCTTGACGATGCCTTCGGCTGCGTGAACACCCGCCTCGTACAGGGCATTCGATGCCGTGCTGCCTGCCTTGTTGGCGTACTTCTCCAACTCGGCCTGGAGCTTGTTGAGCTCCTTGATTCCGTCCGCTCCGGCGCCTGCGATCGACTCCGCCGCAGCCAGGCCGGCATCCGGGCCAGCGCTCGCGATCTGGTCGAAGGTCTCCTTGTTCAGGCCGAGCTTCTTGAGCTTGTCCAGGGCGGTGGCGAACCGCTTCGCCTGCTCGATCGCCTTCGTGAGGGCGGCCGTGATCCCGGTGAAGGAGGTGTCCTCCACCTTGGTCACGTCGCCCGTGTCGATGACCTTCCGGGCGACCTGCTCCGCGTAGTTCGAGGCTTCCTCACGGAGCTTGTCGAGCTTGTCGCGGGCCGCCTTGAGCTTGGTCCCCACTCCGTCCCACTGGGCGAGGAGCTTGAGGAGCTGCGTGCGGTCGGCGTTGACTCGGGCCTTGAGTCCCTTGGACGCGTTCTTCGGGATCTTCGCCGTCAGGTCGTTCAGCGACTTCTTGACGTTGTCGTACTGCGACTCAAGACCTCGGATGAGGCCCTTGATGATGGCGCGGCCCGCGTCGTAGAGAAGGATCTTGTCCTTCGGGAGCGGGCCCTTCCAGTCCTTGAACTTGGAGGTCAGGTTGCCGAGGGTCTCCTTGACGCCACCGAACATGCTGGTGATGCCCTTGATGAGGCCCTTGATCAGCTCCTTGCCCGCGTTGACGAGCGTGGAGCCCAGGTTCGACAGGGCGGACTTCGCCTTACCGGGCAGCTCCTTGACGAACTTGATCGACTGGGTAACGCCGTCCCGGATCGCCTGCCAGAGAGCCTTGGCGCCCTCGACAGCCTTGGACTTGATGGCGGCCCAGGCGTCGATGAAGAACTGCTTGATCGCGTTCCACCCGCCGGACCAGACGCCGCGCAGGGTGGCCAGGCCGTCTGAGATGAGGCCCTTGATGCCAGTCCAGGCGACGCCGAGGCCACCGCGGATCGCGTTCCAGATGCCGATGAAGAAGGACTTGATCGCGCCCCAGCCGCCGGTCCAGACGGCCTTGATGAGGCCCATGCCCTTCTTCAGGACACCGAAGATGCCGACGTTGATGATCACCTTGAAGGCGCCGACGATGATGTCCCAGATCCCCGAGAAGATCTGCTTGACGCCTTCCCAGGCGCGGGACCAGTCGCCGGTGAAGACGCCAGCGAAGACGTTCCAGACGCCCATGATCACGTCGAGGACGCCGGTGATCACGTCGACGATGCCGTTGAGCGCCATCGCGAGCGAGCCGATCAGGAAGTCCGCGACGAACTGAAGCGCCGGGACCAGGATCGGCATGATGAAGTTGACGACCTGGATCAGCGCCTGAAGGAAGGGCTGAAGCGCTTCCGAGACCCGCTGGAACGCTTCGGTCAGCGGCGGCAGGCAGGCGGCGACGATGTACTCGAACAGCGGGATCAGCGGCGTGATCACCGCCGAGAGGAGCTGCAAAAGCAGGTCGACAACGGGCGTGACGGCCGTGACGATCGCCGTGAACGCCTCGGCCACCAAGGGCAGGATCGGGGCCAGGCCGGCAGCGAGCTGGGCGACGAGCGGCGCGACCGCGCTCATGATCGTCATGAACAGCTCGGCGACCGGAGGCAGGATTGCCCCGAGCGCCGTGAAGGCCGCGTTGAGCATCTGCCCGACGACCGGAACGAGCTGCATGACGAGCGGGGCGAGCTGCTGAATCGCTCCCGTCAATGCGCCGCCGAGAAGGCTGATGATCGGGATGATCATCGGAGCGAGCTGGGCGAAGGCGTTGGACAGGGGGATCAGCGCTGCGGCCACGAGCGGGCCGAGCATCGTCGCGAACGCCCCGATGACCTCCATCAGCGCGCCGAACGCCTGACCGAGCGGGGCCATCGCGGGAGCGAGCGCCCCCACCGCGTTCTGAATGCCGTTGAAGAGGGCCAGGACGCCGTTGAAGACCTCGGGTTGCGCGAGGGCGTCGGCCACTGCGGCGAGGGCCTGGCCGATGATCGCGCCGACCTGCGGCAGGATCGCGGTAAGGAGGTGCCCGAAGGTGACGAAGAAGTTCTCGACTGCCGGGCCTGACACCGTGGCGATCTGCTGCATCGCCGCGTGCGCGGCGGCGAAGACGTTCGTGAGGCCGTTCTGAAAGCCCTCGCTGTCCACGGTGGCGTGGATCGCCTGGAGGGACTTGTTCAGCGTCGAGAGCGATGTGCCCCCGGCCTCGGTCGCCGCACGGGCGATGCCCGAGAGGATGCCGTAGGTGTTCGCCAGGATGCCGCCGAGATCCTTCAGGGCATCGATGCCCTCGTTGATCTCGGCCTTGATGCCGTTCTCGCCCTTGCGCGAAAGGAAGTCGGAGAACTGCTGTGAGAGGTCGACGAACCACTGAGCCAGCGACGGGAGGTAGCTGGTGCCGACCTTGCCGAGTGTCGCGATGATGTTCGCGAAGGCGTCGGTGCCGGTCGTGGCGATCTCGATGCTCTTCGACAGGTCGACGAACATCTGGTTCAAGGCCGGGTTGAGCGCGCCCTTGAGTGAGGTCGCCAGGCCCCCGAAGAAGCCGCCGAGCTGGGTGGCCGTGCGGTTGACTCCGGCCGTGAACTCGGGGAGGAGCTCGTCGACCATCTCGCGGATGGGCTGAGCGGCCTTGTCCCAGAAGTTCTTGCTGATGGAGTCCTGGAGCTTCGACAGGGCTTCCTTGACTTCAGGAACGACCTTGTTGAAGTCCTTCAGGGCGGCGAACGTGACGCCGAGGCCGACCGCGAAGCCGCCGAAGAGGCCGGGCAGAAGCGCGGCTGCGGGCCCGATCTGCGCGAGGCTCGCCGCCAGGGCGAAGAGGTTGCTCGTCCCGGCGATGGCGATGCCGGTCAGACCGGCGATGGCCGAGGCCAGAGAGCCGATGACTGGAACCGACTTGTCGAGGTTCTTGAGGATGTTGCCGAACTTCTCGAACAGGTTGTTCAGCACGCGGATGCCGGACAGGGCCGCGAGCGAAGCGGCGACCTTCGCGACCGCCGCGTTGTTCAGCTTCGGGAGGATCGAGACCGTGCGGGGCCGGGTCAGGTAGGCGAGGCGCGTGGAGACGGCGGCCGAGGCGCCGGTAGGCCAGTTCAGCTCTACGTCGACCTTGACCGGGGAGATACGTTTCACCCAGTCGTCGATGTCGCGCTTGGTCTTGTCCGCCGACTGCTGGTCGAGCTGGAGCTCGACCTTGCCCGTGGCCTTGAGGTCGTCGACCTCGAACGACACCTTGCGGTTGTTGGCCTTGTTCTGGAGCTCGCGCCGCGCGTTGTCAACGGCCGTGGCCATGCCGTGCGTTGCGATGGTCGTGTAGAAGCGGATCTTGCGGGCGTCCGTCGTCTTGTTGTGACGGTTGATGTCCCGCACCGCTTCCAGCGCGCCCGTCTGGGCGCCCCTGGCGTCGACCTTCGTGCCGATCGTGATCTTGAGCTGCTGCTCGATCTTTTCGAGCTGCCTCTTTGCCTGCTCCTTGAAGTCGGATGTGTCAGGCAGGACGCGCACAGACACGCGCCCGATGACCTGCCCGGCGGGCATGGGCTACCTCCCGGCGAACCGCTTGTAGATCTCGGCCACCGAGGCGGGCCGCTTGCCGGCCTTCTTCTTGGCCTTCGGCTTCGGGCGCGGGTACTCGGGGATCTTCGGCGCCTTGCCCTTGCCCCACTGGCCCGTGGCCCTGGTGTTGGTGTTGAGCGCGTCGAAGAGATCGGCCGCCAGGTGGCGGTCCTGGCCCCAGCCGAAGAACTCCCTGCCGCCCGACGCGAGGGCGACGGTCAGGGACGTGTCGGGAAGCCTCTGCAAGAGCGAGAGGACCAGGGACGGGGAGGGGCCGCGGCCTGCGATCACGTCGGCGAGATCCACGCCGTAGTAGAAGCGCAGGTCGGGATACAGCCCCTCCCCGTACTGGTCGATCAGCCCTGCGAGGCCGAGGCTTCCCCCGCCTGGGTGCCCTCGCCGTACCGGTCGAAGATCTCCGCGAGGACCGCGAGGTCGCCGTTGACCGCCTTGAGCAGCCGATCGGCCGCCTTCGTGTGCTCGGCAACCAGGCGGATCGCCTCGGAGAGAAGCTCCTCCTGGTCGGCACCGTCGTCACCGAGCCGTTCCTGAAGCGCGGTGAGCTCGTTCCGCGCGGTCTTGGTCAGGCGCAACGGGTTGAGCAGGCGGACGGTCTCGCCGCCGAGCTCGATGTCAGTGCTGCCGTACTTGGCCTCTGCGGCGTTGCGGATGTCGTCGAGGGAGTAAGAAGCCATGGGGGTGCGGACCTCCAGAATTGAACGAGAAGGGGGGAGGCGGACCGAGGAGAGGGAAGGGCCCGGCGCGAGCGGGTCCGCAGCGCTCACGCCGGGACGAGGGGTCAGGCGCCCGAGCCGGGCGCCGTACCGGAGGCCCAGGCGGAGCCGGTCCAGTAGGCGTTGGAGTCGTCGCCGAGGGCGACGTACTGGCCGGTGGTCCAGGCCGTCAGCGGGCTCGCGGTGACGGTCGCGAGGGCAGCGAGGTTCGCGGGGGCGACAGATCCGTCCGGGGTGAAGGAGCCCGGCGTGCCAGCGGTCGCGCCAGTGGCGACGGTGCCGCCCAGCGGCGTCACGGCGTAGGTCCAGGTGTTGTTGCCGTAGACCATCGGCTTGACGCCGAGCGGGAGGCCGGCGAGGGACTCCGTGTCGGCAATCGCCATGTCGTCGGCCCTGTAGATCTCGGCCTTCGGGGCGTAGAAGCCGAAGTGGTTCTCGCCGTCCACGAACACGGCGAGGAAGGCCGCCTGTGTCGGCTGCGGGTCGGCCGGGACGCCGATCGTGCCGTCCGGCAGGGTCGGGGCGTTGGCGCCGAAGTAGAGCTTCAGCGCGGCCTTGTCGAACTGCTGCAAGGTCAGCGCCATGGTCTCCGTGCGGGCGCTGTACTTCGTGCGGAGGGTCTTGTTCTGGAGGCTGCCGATCGTGGTGGCTTCGCCACCTTCGGAGGTGATGCCGAAGACATCCTCAAGGGAGGTGTGGCCGACCGGCTCCCACGGTGAAGTGGGGACGAGGAGATCGTCAGGCATCGGCGTACCGACGGGGGCCGTCAGGTAGTTGCCGGAGCCGACCACGAGAGTTGCAAGGTCGTTGAGCGCCAAGAAGAAACGTTCCTTCGTGCGGGCATAAAAAAGGGCCCGCACCCCGGAAGGGGTCGGGCCTTTCGTCTGCTGTGCTTAGTGGGGAAGGGGGTAGGGGCGCTTCCGCGGCTTGCGGATACGGATGTCGTAAATCGACTCGTAGCGCCACACACCCGTGGGCAGGTCCGCGTACTGCACGGGGCCGGTCGCGGTCGCCCAGTCCGAGGCCCGGCGTGGGGAAGAGTTCATGTCGACGCGGGTGATGTGGCCTCGGCCGGGAACGACTTCGTTATTGAGCCAGGCGTCCCGCAGCACGACGCGGACGGCCTCGGACAAGATCGCCGAGTCCTCATCCCCGTTGGGGTCAGCTGCGAAGCAGTTGATCACCACGCGGGCGGCGTCGGTGAAACGGGCGTCACCGTCCCAGGCGCCGAAGCTGGGGTCTCGGCGGACCAGGACAAGCGGAAACGTCTCGTGCTGGTCGACGAGCGACTTGACCCGGATGCCCGGCAGGCCCTTGCGGAGGACGGCGAGCAAGAGGTCTTCGACGGGGCTGAGTTCGGCGATGGCCTTGATGTGGTCAGGAATGCCGGCCACTAGTCGACCCTCACCTTGCCCTTCCGCTTCTTGGGGAGGCCCGAGGCGGTGGCGAGGACGTAGAGGCCGTCCGTCGCGGGGACCTCGACTTCGTATTCGTTGCCGTCCTTGTCCTCGCGGGTCACGGTGTACGCCTTGCGGCCGTACTCGATGCTCAGGGCCGCCTTCTGGCCAGCGTCGTCGGAGAGGACCACGTACTTGTCGATGCGGCCTTCCTCGACCTCGATCCGCGAGTGCCAGTCGACGTGGTGCTGGGCAAGGATCTCTTCGGCCTTCACCGCGATCTCGAACGTGACCCGCTCCAGCTCGTCTTGCACGTCCTGGTGCCGAGCGAGGACCCGGTTCGTCTTCTCGTACATGTAAGCCATCAGGGCCGCTCCCGAATGTCGATGCTCCAGTGCCGGGTACGGCGATCACCGTGGTGGTAAGCGGGAGGGGACACGATGTCCCACTCTCGGCCGTTGTACTCCACGCGCGACCACAGGGAGACACCCTCAAGATGGGCGTCGACCACCATCCGAGTTACGTTGATCTGCTGCTGACCGGGGACTTCCGCCTTCGAGGAGCGCTGCGGGATGAAGGCGGCGCGGACCTCGATGGGGCCTTCGGGGTCCGCCACGATGACGGTGTTGCCCCGGTTGTCGACCACCTCGACCGTTCGCCAGACGCGCGCCTTCTGGCCGCGCCTTCGCTGGACGCTCACCAGGGCCCCACCTCATCCGGGAACAGAGGGAAGGGGGCGGCAGACGAGTAGTCGACCGGCACGTAACCGGCGCTCGTACGGGCCTTGGAGCCCCAGGCGACGACGGGCACACTGGCCAGCCCTGCGCGGTTCCCGGCGAGGTTCTCCAGGAGGCGGATCTCCTCGCGGGTGAAGTACACCGACCCGGCGTCGCGGCCGTGGGCGTCCGACCAGGCGAGCGTCTCGTCACCGGCCCTCGACTGCGTGTAGCCGTTCGGGTTGCGCATGTACCTCGCCGCGGACTTCAGCACGAGCGTGCGCACCAGCCGGGGGGCCGAGTCCTCGGGCCAGTCGCGACCGTAGGTAGCCGCCAGGTCCGACGCGTCGTCCAACGCCGTTACTGCGATGCGCAGTTCGTCTTCGTCGGGCTCCCAATCCAGGCGGCCCTTCAGCTCGTCGAGCGTCGCGTACGCCACGCGTCGACCTCCTTTCGGGCAGGCCAGGCAGGGGCCGGCGCGTGTGGCACCGGCCCCTATGAGGCGAGGGATCAGGCGTTGGCGGGATCGGCCTCCGGCTTCACGCCGGTCGGGGTCCAGACCTTCGCGTCGGAGACGCCGGTGATCTTCGCCAGCTCGGAGGCAGCCTCGGGGTAGTCGCTCTTGCCGTCGAGCTGGAGCTTGATGCCGCGCACGAAGTGCTCGCCGGTCGAGATGATCTCCTTCTCGTTGGCCGCGTCCCAGCCGACGAGGATGTCCGTCACGCTGCGGAAGCCCGCGTACGTGTTCACGACGGAACGGTCCTGCATGTACAGCGGGTCGTAGTCGCGGACCCAGCGGAGCGCGATGTTCTCGAAGGAGGTGGTCGCACCGTACGGAACCGACTGCGGGACGCTCGGGGCGCCGGAGAGGAAGATGAACGCCGAGGACGCGAACGCGTAGGCGCTGTCAGCCGGAATGGTCTGGTCGACCACGATCCGGAAGCCGAACCGCTCGCCGATCGAGGCGGTGCGGAGCGCAGACTCGGCCTCGCTGTCGCCGACGTTCTGGGCCAGGTTCAGCTTCTCGTCGGTGAGGAGCGCCGACTCGAATTCGGTGCCGACGAGGAGGTATCGGCCCTCGCGCGGAGCGTGGAAGGCGTTCAGTACGCGCCTGGCTTCGATGAGCGCGCCGCGAAGGTTCTGTCCGGCGTTGCCGATGGTGACGTTGTACGACTGGCCGGTCAGCGTGTTGACCGCCCGGCGCTGAAGGCCACGGGCGATGGCCTTCGACTGGGGGCGCAGGAGCTTGGCCCAGTTGTCGATATCGAAATCGTTCTGCTCGTCGGTCAGCTTGACGGCGGAATACACGTTGCCGCCGAAGGTCACGGCGATCGTTCGTTCGCTGTACTCGTCGAACTGGATCGGCGCCGACCGGTCGTTCCGCCATGCGTAGTCGTGGAAGGGGAGAATTCCCTCGACCTTCATGGAGATGGTGTCATTCTCGGCACCCTTGAACGCGTCGACGCCCTGCTTCTGGAACAGGTTCGGAATGACGAGCTCCTGCTCCAGCATTCCGACGGCGGCGTTGACGAGCTTCTGGGGCTTTACAACCTGGTGCTGGACGGTGGGCAAGTGGTGCTACCTCCGGGGGCATTAAAAAACCCCCGGCCGGGCGGCACGGGGGTTAGGGGAAACGTTTCTTCAAGGCGCTAAAAGCGCCGGGCGCGGCGAGCGAGCTTGCGCGGGTCCATCTCTTCGTCGGGGTCCTCGGACGGATCGAGGCCGCCGCCCAGGCCCTCGGGGACCTTCGGGGAGACGAGCGCCTGGAGGGCCTTCGCGTCGGCTTCCAGCTCCTCGGTCGTGTTGCCCCGCAGGCGGCCGGCGAGTTCCTCGGGGAGGTCGTACTTCCGGGCCACGGAGGCGACGACGAGCGTGTGCTCCAGCTCCGCGTTCCGCGCCTTCACCTCGGCAAGGGCGGTCTCGAACTCCTCCGGGCTCTTGGCCTCGGAGAGCTTGGTCTCGGCGTCTCGCAGCCGAGTGCGGTATCCGGCCGCCTCGTTGCGGACCTTGGCCAGCTCCTTGCGGGCCCAGTCGGGAAGCTCGTCTTCCTGCGCAGTGGCCTTTTCCGCGGGCTGCTCGACCTCGCCCTTGGGCTGCTCGGTCTCGCCGCTCTGGGGCGCCGGGGTGGACGACTCGGGGGTCTCTTCGGGCACGGGTCACGCCTCCTGGGCTGTGGTCGTGGCTTGCCGCGCCGCCAGGGCTGCGGCCTTTTGCCGTTCGCGTTGCTTCTGGCGGATGAACCGCCGCCAGACGGTGAGGGCGCTCTTACCGGCATGGCCCTTTGTGACCTCCGGCCACAGAGCCTCGTATTCACGGTTCAGCGCGAAGAGTTCGGATGCTCCGTACTGCTGTCGCGAGAAGACGGGCATCGCGTAGCAATGGCAGTTGTCGTGGAATTTGTCGCCGTCGTTGAATGTGGCGGATTCACGGGACTTGTAGACCGGGCCTCGACTGATCAGCATTGCGCACCAGCCGCACGGGGTTCCCGTACGGGAAAGCCGGACGTACCCGAGTGCGCGCCGGTCGCGCTTCATGTGATTCCAGGCGGTTGATCGGCCGCCGTTCATCGCGACGCGGGAAGCGGCGGCTGCCTGCTGGGCGCCGGCCTGCCGGTGTGCCTCGTCCCTCTGACGATCTGCGTCACGGGCGAGCTGCTGGTCGTCGACCTCGGACACCCGCCGGTCGAGGTTCTGGGAGCCCAGCGCGTCGAGGACGACGCGGAGTTCGTCCTCCGCCTCACGCTCGATCCGCTCCTCTTCCTCGCGAAGCCCTTCGAGCTCCTCCACGAGGACGCGTTCCCAGTCCTCCGGCTCGTCGTCGAGCTCGGCCTCCACGTCGTCGGCCAAGGGCGCCGTCGACCCGTCAGAACTCGCGTCGTCCGGCTCTTCGGAGGGTGCGGGCGAGGCTTCCCCGCGCTCGGCGGTCGCGGCCTCGCCCGCAGGGCGGGGGGCAGGGGGTGAGTACGTTCCCGCCAGGGCCGCGAACTCCCGGCGAAGGTCGCCGAGCGTCACGTGCGACGGCTCCGGGTGGTATGGGTCGGCGACCGTCGTACCGGTCTGTAGAGCCCTCGCGAGCCTGTAGTAGGCCCGCGCCAGATCGCGCGACATACGCCGCTTCGACATCACCAACGTGATCGCCCGCCGCAGCCAACTCGACGCCGTAGCCGCGCGCTGCGCGGCCGGGACCTCCGCCCACAAGGACAGGGCCTCGGCCGTGGTCTCGACGCCGATCTGCGTCAGGGCGACATGGAAGGCGGCCGACACCTGGTCGGCCTCTGCCTGACGCGCTGTGCTCGTCACGCGGCCTCCGGTACCGCTTCATCGGGAGTCGCGCGGGTGATCGCGGTGGAGAGCTGCCGAACCGAGTCCTCGTCCTCGGCGAGCTCCTCCCAGTCCTCGTATTCGGTCTGGGTGACGCCCGGAACACGGCGCCACAGGCCCTTCGCCGGGATGCCGAGCTGCTCCTTGAGCTTGCCGAGCGCATCGGCGGCCTGGGCGAGGGAGCGCGATTCCATGTCGCGCCAGATGACTTCGCCCTTGTAGTCGTCCGAGCCGCTGCCCCCGGACAATTCGGCGGCCAGTCGGAAAACTCTCTCCCAGGACTCACCAAAGGCCGTACGGAATTCTGCAATCTTGCGGCTCAGAGCTGTTTCCGCTGCTAGGAGGGCCTCGGCGCTCAGGTTGGCTATCTGCCCAAGCAAATGGTGAGGCGGGGTCTGGCTGACGGCGGCGAGGTGCCTTATGGACATATCCACGCTGTCGATGAATCCGCCGAGCGGAGTTTCGTCCAGGCTCCCGAATTTGACATCCGGGTCCTCGGCGAACAAAAACCTGCGCGCATTGTGGTTGATCGGCAGCGGAATGGGGTTGCCGTTCTCGTCGAGAACGGGCTCCCCAGTCTCGGGGTCGCGCCGAATGGGCGGGGCCATGCCGGTCGCCGTGCGCACCTTCACGGAGGCGTACGTCTGGGCCACCAGCAGATCGAAGATCGTCTGGTTGATGCGGTTCTGCAAGGCGATCATGGGCTCGATGACGCCGAGCGTCCGCCCCTCCAGATCCACCAGGGAGGCGAAGCGCGTGACCGGGCACTCCGAAGCGCCGTGGCGGCGCAGCCGCGCAACCACGATCCCCTTCTCGTCGTCCAGGCCGCGGAACGTCACCGTGTACTCGTGCTGGGCATCCCACATGCGAGCCCGGCCGCGCGTATCGCCCGCAGGCCAGGCGGTCACGGTCAGGGCGGCGTAGGGGGTGTCATCGTTCGCCGGGTCCTCGTACAGCGCGGCCGTACGAAGCGCGGACAGCCCCTTCGTCCGCACCTGGCCGGCACGACCTCTCTCGGTGACCGTGAAGCTATGGCCGTACGTCAACGCGCCCCGGTAGATAGCGGCCTGGCGGGCGTCGAGCCGGGACCGCTGCCAGTGCTCCCACTCGGGCGAGCTCGTCTCGACCGGAGCCGGGAGCCCGCCCGCAGGCTTCCCGGAACGGAAGCCATCGACGTAGAGGGCCTGGGCCGGAGTCCCGACGAGCAGGGGCAGCCAGTTCGACACCGACCGGCGCGCGAGGAGCCGGTACTCGTCGTCAGCCTGGGGCGGCATGTACGGGTCGTCATGACGGCCGTGGAGGTAGTCGTCGATCCGCTTCAGGCGGTCGCCATCCCGGTTGAGGATGCCGAGGAGCTGCCGCGCGAGCGCGGCAGGCGACGTGTCGGTCACGCGATACCTCCTGGTTCAAGTTAGCCGTTCGGCTCAAAGGAAAAAGCCGCGACCGGAGCGCTTCCGCACCTTCTTGCCGCGTGCCCGCAGGTCGAAGAGGGCCTCGTGCGCGAGCATGAGCGCCGCGTACGCGTCGACCTTCTTCGGGCTGTCCTTGCTTTCCTTGCCGAACGAGATCCCGTAGTTGTTGGTGCGCCGACGTGCGTTCAGCGCGTGGCGGCGAAGTGCCAAGTCGCCGTCGTGGCACAGCTTTTGGTCGAAGACGCTTCGCATCAGGCGCTCGTGCGCGAGCGTCGAAGCCTTCTGGCTCGACCGCATATCCCAGCCGATCGAATCCTTGCCGGGGGCTTTCACTGCCAGGCCCTCGCCGTACGTCTCGGACCATTCCGAGATGAAGCTTTCCCAGAGGGCAACGTCCGCGTAGAAGCCCTGCACCTCGAAAGTGCTGAAGGCGTCGTGTACGGCGCTGTCGACCTTGGCGCGGGGAACTTCCCAATCCTTTCCGGACGGGCCGTCCGGCCTTTCCCAAAGGCCCAGAACGAAGGCGCACATGTCCGAGACGCGGAGAGCTATGAGACAAGTCGAGTCGTCGCGGAGCCCGCCATCGAATCCCATTACGATCTCGTCGCCGGGGGCCAGCGTCTTCGTCTCGTCCCGGAGGGCATCCCACTCGGCCGGGCCGTATAGGGCGTCTTCCTCGGCCACGATCTGGTTCAGCCACATGCGGCGGCTGCGCGAAGGCGAGAGAGTGGTGTCGAGGATGCTTTGCAGGATCGTCTCAACGCGAAGCCATACGGCGTCGCCCCGAATCTTCGGCAGGACAATCCTGATGGCGTCCGGAGTCAGCGGTGTTTTCGGGTGGGCCTCTACGGAGTCGTACAGGAACCCGATATCGGCCGCCCGGCCTTCGACGATCTTCTCGAAGGCGTCGCGCATCTTCTCCGCAACGGAATCCTCGCCGGGGAGGAATGCGTTAGTGATCGCCAGATAGCGACTGTCCTTCTTGGTCGCATTTCCGTCGATCGTCTCATACATCTTGTCCCCGTTATTGCCCCGCACCCAGTGATGGGTTTCGTTGAGCACAACAAACGTGGACCGCTAAGGACCGCGCCCCCTCAAGGGCGCGATAACTACTTGTCACCGCCTCAAGTCGTTGACGGCCGCCATTCGCCCGGATCAGCTCGGCGCCGGCCTTGATGCCGTACGTCTCGATCAGCTTGTCCGACATGAGGGAAGGCATCACCGTCATGGTATTTCTCGTCTGGTCGCGAGAAACGGCGGCAATTTGCACCCAGGCTTGAGGGTGCGGAACACCTACAGGGTTACCGGAGGCGTCCCAGTGTGAAAAGCGGGAGGGGCCGACGAATTCAACCAGGGAAATGACGGCAAGCAAGGGGTCCTTGCCGGTCAACCCCAGCCCTTGAGGCGCTGGAGAACGCCCTTTCGGTTCAGGAACCGGCCGGACTCATCCAGCGCATACCAGTGGAGAACGAAGCGCAGTTGCTCGCGAGTGAACTTCCAAGGGCCGCCGTCCTCGGCGCGCAGATATTCCGCACACCATCCGGCGATCTGCCAACCGAGTGTGCGCTCTGGCAGCGCCCAGGAGCCGTCCGGCGCCTTCCGCCACGTCGGGCCGAGGAAGGTCGGTTCGAGAGCGTCGATCTGTTCTATGGTCAGGGCTGAGATGGGACTCACCTCCCTTCATGGAGTCGGGCCGCTCGGAGAGCGGCTCACTCGGCGAGCCCCAGCTCCTTCTTGTAATCGGCGATGGCGAGTACGGCCGCGGATTGCTCCTCGGGCTCGGGCTCGTGCAGCTCGATACGCACCCGGCGCCGGTCGCCCTCGGCAACGAGCAGCCTCTCGAATGCGCTGTAGATGGTCTGAAGCATCTGACCGGATCTCTTTCCGGACTTCTTGTAGAAACTCAGGTCTTCGCAGAGCGAATAGGCGAATGCCCAGTCACTGTTCTGGTAGAAGTCGGCTTGGCCGCTGGACTTCAAGGAGTCCCAGAGACGGCGTGCAATTGGATGCCAGTCCCGGTCAGCGTTAGGGATCTTGACTTCCCGAAGCACGCCCTTGGTGACGGACTGGACATCGGAGCCTTTGCGCTCTCGGGGGCGGGCGAGATCCGCCTCCCGATTCGGTACGGGGCCAGGGATCTCGCCCACCTCCTTCCAGGTCGAAGGCCCCCGAGGGAGGGGAGAACCTCGGGGGCCGGCGCGGGCTCGACGGGTACATGCCCGGAGCTCCAGCGCAGTCACATCAGGCCGGGGTGTTCCTCGGTCCTGCGGAATCGGCGCGCGTGGCGCCTTCGAATAGCGGCCTTAGCCGCACCGCCCTCTCGGGAGGATTTGACCCGGTGATGCCACCCGCAGAGTGACTGAAGGTTGGGATCTCGGTGGTCGTCACCGGGAATGATGTGGTCCACATCCGTGGCGGGCTCGGCACACCGCACGCCGTAATCGTCTCTGGCTGTGCACTGATGGCCGTCCCTGCGGAGTATCCGCTTTCGGATCTGTGGCCAATTCGGAGGCAGGCGCAAACGCCTATCCGAAGAGCTCCAGGAAGGAATAGCGCCTCCCTCAAGTCTTTTGTGACTTCCCTCTGTGCGGCCCCTTCGGGGCCGCCAATAGAAAGGCGCTAAGTAATCCTTATTGCCTTCTACTTATATATAGGGAACGAGGGGCCTGTTTCCGGAAACGGGGTTCGAGTGATCTGGGACACAGGCGACGGCGACAGCCGGAGCCGTCACGACGGCGATGAGGGGCGGCGGGCGGAGGGCGGCCCCTGCGGGCCGCGCAAGGGAGAAGTTGAACCGGGTAGACATCTGAAAGGCGAACTTGTACCTTCGGGTCCTGCCTGCAACGCAGGCGGCCCCGGCCTGGTGCAGCGAACACCCGGCCGGGGCCTGAACAAGCACACTCAGAAGGTTGGATTCTGAATGCGAGTGCATCGTAACCGGCATGACCACTCGTTCGTGGTCGTGCCCAACCAGGCCGCCCGGCACAAGAAGCTCTCCCTGACCGCTCGCGGTCTCCTCGTCACCCTGCTGTCCCTCCCCGACAACACCAAGGTCACGGTCGAGTCCATGACCGACGACGTGGAGGAAGGCAAGCGCCTGGTCAGCAAGGCGTTCAACCAGCTCGAAGCCGCGGGCTACCTCCGCCGCGAGCGCTTCCAGACCCCCGAGACGGGCCTCTGGTGCACCGAGACGCACGTCTCTGATCTTCCGACTGACCACATCCCGACGGTCGGTGAACCGGGGGCTCGGTCCGTCGGCGGCTCTCCCAAGGGAGAAAAAACCCAGGAAAAGAACCTCCTCCCCAACCCCTCCGCCAAGAGCGACGGCGACGAGCGGGCCCAGGCCGACGAGGAGGAGGAAGAAGCCTTCGGCAACAAGGACGACCAGGCCGCCACGGCTGACGCCGAGATCGGTCGTGCCGCCCAGACGCTCTCGAAGCTCGGCGACACCGACCGCCGTCTGAAGCTCAGCGCCGCCGAGGTTCTCCGCCTCGCTCCGCTCGCCGCCGCCTGGCTCGCCGAGGGCCACAGCCCGCTCAAGATCGTCAACGTGCTGACCAACCGCCTGCCCGAGCAGGTCGACAGCGCCGCCGCACTGGTCTCCTACCGGCTGAAGAACCAGATGCCCGCGAAGCCGCAGCCGAAGGCGCCCCCGGCACCGGACACCCGCGACCGCTGCGAGGTCTGCGCCGCACCCTTCCCGCTCGGCCGCCGAGGCACCGTGTGCGGCGCCTGCCGCGAAGAGCTCGATCGCGCCGCCGCCTTCCTGTCTGGCGCCCCTGCCATCGAGGACCAGGCCGACGATCTCGACACCGCCCGCCGAGGCCGCGCGCTCTGCCGCGCCGCCGTCGCGGCCTGACCGCGCCCGTACCGGAAAGGCAACCCATGTCTTCAATGCACATGCCCTGGTACGCGCGTGTCGTCTTCACCGCTGGCAGGCCCCTCGTCCTCGTCGCCGCCCTCGTCATGTCCGTCCCCGGCGAGATACGCATGGCAGAACTGGCGGGCTGGCACGGCTGGACGACGTGGCTCATGCCGGTGTGCGTCTCCGCCTACGCCGCCTGCGCGGCCGTCATCTCCGACATCCGCCGCCGTGCCAAGGCACCCGGCCGTGTCACTGCCACCATCGGCGCCGGGGCCGCCCTCGGCCTGGCACTGTCAGCTCAGGTCGTGGCGCACCTGATCGATCGCGGCTACATGGCCACCTCGGCGATCCTCGTGGCAGCCGTATCCGCGGTGCCGCCGCTCGTCGTGGCGCACATGCTCCACATGGCAGCCATGCCGGCCGCCGAAGTCACGGCCGCCGAGCAGATGCGCGAGCTGGAGGAGACGGCCACCTACCTGGCGGGCGAGCTGGCAGAGGCCCTCGACCTGGCAGGCCGCCAGCTCGTCGCCACGAGCCACGGCATCGTCAACGAGTACGAGGAACTGTCAGCCGCCGTCGACGAGCTGGCGGTCGAGCTCGACGAGATCACCGACGAGCTGACTGGCGACCTGGCAGAGGCCGAGAAGGCGGAGCAGAAGCCCCGGCAGAAGGGTGCCGCCAGAAAGGCCGTCCCGCTGGCAGTCGTCAAGAACACGGTCGCCGCCATGCAGGCGAAGGGCGAGAAGGTCACCGGCGAGACGCTCGCGGAGCGCCTCGGCTGCTCGAAGCGGTCCGGGTACCGGTACCTCGGCGAAGTTCGAGCGGCCTGACCCGGCACTCCGTAGCTGGTCAACGCCTTTACTGGTAAAACGCTTGACTGGTCAAGGCGTTGACTGGCATCCTGGCGGCATGACGGAACACGAAGCTCTCATCTTCGAGTACACGATCGTTGGCCCCGACCCCCAGGTCGTTGACGGCCGGGAGATCGCCACCGGCATCGCCGCGGATTGGACGGGGACCGCTCACGACCTCGGCCGCGACATCCTGAAGCGCTGGCTGACTGACCCTCCGGCCGAGCACGCTGAGGAACACGTCCTGGCGGTGGAGGTGACCGGCACGAACGGCGCCTACGCCGCAGTCGACGACCCCACACCGGCCGAGCCTTCGGTGCACGCTCTCGAAGTGGCCATCGAGGCAAAGCTCATCGCTGACCACGCGGCAGAACAGGCCGGCAAGGAGCTGGTGGAGGCGATGCGCGAGGCGAACCGAGGGGGCCTGTCGAAGAATCGCGTCGCCGACAAGGCCGCCCGCGTTATGTCCCGACCGACAGCACTCAAGGCGTTGAAGGGGTGAGGCAGGACGGAGAGGGCTAAGGGCCCGATCCCTGCGCCCGTCGAGGCCCCGTTTGCCCAGGTGGCAGCCGGGGTCTCGGCCGTTGGTCGACCCTGGAACCGTGGCAGAATCCGAGCGGCTAAGACATGGCGGTCCGGCCGCTCGCGTACCGGGGGTCATACCCCCACCCACCCGGCGCACCCCGCCAACCCGCATGAGAACTGGACGTGACCAGGCGAACCGGACATCTTCCGTGTGCGCGACGCGCGGCGCAGTGGAACGCGCGCCTCATCCGGGCCGGGGCATGAGCAGGCCGGGCCGGGCGCGCTTGCATCCGGGCATTCCGGGCACGCGAGGCGAGGATGAATCCGGACAATGCGGAAGACTATTCGGACATCGCGGACACCGAGCTTGCGCCGCTTGGTTCAACTAAGCCAATGTCTGACCCGTCGCCACGACGGACACCGCAGCGGCCGACCGAGACACGAAGCCATGGAGGCGGGACCCGGACGGCCAGCGAATGGCCGGTGTGGGGACGCCGCGAGTAAGCCGAAAGGCCAACTTGCGCCAACGAGGACTGGCCCGCTAGGGTCGGGGCTCACCGCAGAAACCCCAGCTCGTAAGGGCCGGGGGGCGCGGGAACGAAGCCGAAAGGCGAACTTGAACCACTAGCCCGGACCTGATACGGTTCGGACCGAAGCGGAAGGCCGGGGCTCGCAAGGGTCACGGAGTCCGCTTCACTCGAAGCCGAAAGGCGAACTTGAACCAAACGGCGAAGATCCGCTAGGGTCGGAGCCACCGCGAGGCCCCCAGGGGTTGAGCGGATGACCTTCACGCCAGCATCCGGGCATCGGGTGCACCACCGCCGGGTGATCGGCGGGCCCCCTTCCAGGTGGCTGACTACCTGGGGAGGAGTAGGGCGGGCGGCAGGAAACTGCGGCCGGAAGTGCGGTGACTCGCCAGGGGAAAGACCTGGTAGGCGCGGACGAAAGCGGCCCTTCGGGGTGGTGAGTAGAAAGCAAGCTGCTGTCCCTTGAGAACTCAACAGTGAACGCGAATTTCCGCAGCGGACTGGAGCGCGAAAGCGCCCGTCACCAGCCTCGAATGCCCACGTGGGGCGGGCTGGGCTGCGATGGATAGATGACTGCGAAGGTGCGTGAGGGCCGCGACTGCGGCAGAACTCCGCACCCGACACCTTGCCTACAACGAACGTGTGAGCACCCGCCGGGCTTCGGCTCGGTGGTGTGCTGAGACCCAATCGCCTTCGGTCGGTTGGGTGCCAGCACTCCATCAAGAGGTGGGGTGTACCTCCAGGCCGGCATGTCCCGGCCCGTATGAGAAGAGGACACATGTCCAGCACCACGTTCAAGGCGTACCCCGGTGTGAACCTGAAGAAGGTCACGGATGCCCAGGACTGCGACTTCGCGGTACAGGCCGAGCGCCTGGCGGAGCGGCTGTTCGCTGTCCAGCGCGAGCTGGATGCGACGCGGGCCGAGCTGCGCCAGGAGCGGGAAGCGCACGCGGTGACCACCCTCGCCTCCATCCTGGAGGAGGCGGTGCTCCGTGCTGAGCGCGACGAGGCGCGGGATGTGGCCGACATGCTGACGGTCGCCCTGCTCTCGATCCTGCCGTGACGCCCTTCTTTTCGGCGCTGATTGGCTAACTTGAACCACGAGGGCCGCCCTCCTATACGAGGTGGGAGGGCGGCCCCTCATGAGGGATGGGTCCAGATGTCTGAAGTCGGGTTCAAGCCGGGACGCCAGGGGAGCGTTCTCCACGCCCTCGACCACGTGTCGGAGTCCGCTCCGATGGCGCGGTGCGGGGACGTGATCGAGATCGCCAACCCCGCGCCGAAACCAGGGGAGTTCAAGCGGTGGTGCCGCCTGTGTCTCCTGCCTGCTGACGAGATCGAGGTGAGGACGGCGAACATGCTGCGCCGATCCGAGTCCGGCGATCTCGTACCGGCGAACGGTTTCCGTCCCCGCTCGTAGCGGGGTCTGGGGGACAGGTCTGCCCCGCGGCCGGCCTGTCCCTCGTGGCGAAACGCTCGAAGTCGAGCGTCGTCACGGGGTGGTGCCCGTGACCTGACGAGTCGGTGATGTGCCGACGATGCCAGCCGAACGAACACGAAAACGAGGCAACATGAACGCGAAGATCGTCCCTCCGTCCGAGGCGGCGTACAACCTGATGTTGATCGTTGCTCAGCCGTACCCCGGTTGTCCGGGGGCGACTCAGACGACGTATATCCAGGAGTACCTTTCCGAGGAGCCGGACGACGTTGAGCTGTTCGTACCCGAAGGGTGGGAGCTGCTCGAAGATGAGTCCGAGGAGATCGTTCGCGGAGCCCACAACTGCGACTGCTGCGGTAACGCGGTCTACGGTCGCCGTTACTGCGAGGGCTGCAACCGGGACGGCGACTGCGACAGCTCGCAAGCCGCGCACTGCTTCACGGGCCACTGTGACGGCACGGGTTGCACATTCGAGGGCGAATGCGAGCCTGCGCACGAGATGCGTGTCTGGAACGAGGTTGCCGAACTCCTGGGGCACTGGGAGGTCAAGGCCGAAGCGTCCGGCCGCGTCCGGGTGACGCAGCGCGAGGGGTACGAGAAGGACGCCGAGTCGGTGTTCACGTCCCTGTGGTCTGCCTGGCAGTACGCCCAGGGCTGTGCCGAGATGCACGCGCAGATCCTTCGCGACGAGTGCGAGTGCGGCGAATCCGATTGCGGAGTGATGCACCCGCATGGAATCCACGTCCAGGAGGTCACGCACAATCACGATCTTTCTCGGGCCTGAAAGGCTAACTTGAACCGGCGAAACACCCTGAAAGGGGGTGTCCATCGGGAGTGGTGTCCCGGTGCTGACGATGCCAGCCAAAGCACGCAGAACACACCGCACGTGAGGCATGAAATGCGAATTCCCTTCATCACGAACTGGGTTCAGCGCCGCAAGCTCCGGGCCGAGGTCAGCCGCCTGGCCTTGCACGCCTTCTACCACTCCCTCGACGAGATCGATGCCCTGGAGGCGCTCCTCGAAGCGGAGCGACGCAAGGCGATGGAGGCCGAGGTGCAGGTCCGCGTGACGGCCCAGACGCACCGTGCGCTGAATTGCGCCGTTGCCCAGTTCGCCGATGCCTTCGACAACTCGCTTACCGCTCTGCACCAGGCCGATGGCTTGTCGTACGGCGAGGTGTCGGCGCTTTCCGCGCTGCTGGCTGCGGCTGGCCGCCCGGACGCCGGTGAGCTCTGGATGAAGCACTACGAGATGGGCAAGGAGCCGGACGAGTCGGAGGACTCGGACGACATCGAAGAGGCCGAAGTTATCGGGGCCTGAATCCCGAAATCCCAGGGGCCGGTCTACCCCCAGGCCGGCACTCCGCCCTGCCCAAAAACGGAAGGACACATGAAGTAAGCAATGGCGAAACCTCCAGAAAGGAGGTCCACCCGGAGTGGTGTCCGGGTGCTGACGATGCCAGCCGCATTACACGAAAGAGGCACCATGAACGCGGAAACCTACGGTCACAACTGCGGTGCGCTCGTTGCGCGTTACGCCGCCGAGCTCGATCGGGCACTACGCATCGAGATCGAACGGCTTGAGAACAACGTGATCGAGCTGCGGAACCAGCACCGCCGATTCTCGGAGAGGAACAACGGGCGGACCCTGTCCGGCATCTTCGACGTAATCCGCGAACGGAAGGCCGAAGCGAGCGACATGCGCGACGCTCGCGTGCGTCTCGGCCGGGCCGTCGACGAAATCGATTCCTGTGACCGTGCTATCGAATTCGTCGCGGTCTCGGGCAAGGCCGTGCACGTCGCCGTCATTCGGCGCCAAGCTGCCGACCTCGTGGAAGCAGACCGCCTCGCCCACGAATTCCAGGACGTGCAGGGACCTGCCCGTACATACATCGCCCAGGGGGCCGACGCGGCCACGAAGCACGCCAAGTCCCTTGCAGACATCAAGGATTGGCTCACCGAATTGATGGGCCATTCCCCGGCGAAGTAACCAGCGAAACACCTTCGAAAGGAGGTGTCGGGGCGGAGTGGTGTCCGCCTCCTGATGATGCCAGCCGCATTGCACGAAAGAGAGTCACATGTCCAACGAGGCAACCCTTGCCAAGATCCGCGCCATCCTCGCCAAGGCGGAGGACCCCGGAGTCACCCCCGAGGAATCAGAGGCGTACTTCGGCAAGGCCGCCGAACTGATGGGTAAGTACGGAATCGAGCGCGCCATGCTGGCCGCGTCCGACCCGACTACCGACAAGGTCATTCAGCGCACCATCGTGATCGAGGGTTCGTACGCTTCGGAGCGTCGACTCCTGGCCGCGCTGATTGCCAAGGCGGTTAGCGTCGAACCGATCCTGGGCCAGATGCGCAAGCGCGGAGAGAAGCGCTTCACGTACACGGTCGAGCTCTACGGCTTCGAGTCCGACATCGAGCGCGCCGAAATGCTCTACGCCTCCCTCTCGCTCCAGGCGTCCAACGGGCTGCGGGCCACGCGCCCCGAATGGTGGGAGTCCACCACCCTCGCCACCCACCGCAAGGCGTGGCTGCGCGGCTTCACGTACACCGTCGTCCAGCGGATCAAGGACGCCGAAGCACGAGCCAAGGGAGAGGCCGAGGCCGTGCACGGCACGTCCGTCGCCCTGGTCCTCGCCGACCGCGCGGCCATCGCCAAGCGGGCCGCCGACGAGGCGAACCCGAGCGGCGTCGGCGAGTACAAGCCGCGTACACGCCGGACCTCCGCCTTCGAGGAGGGCTCGGCCGCCGGTCGCCGGGCCGACATAGGCGCGAAGCGCGTCGGGACCCGTGCCGGCCGATCCATCGCGGCATGACGCCCACGCCTGCCTGACCACACCCGTATGCCCTGGGCCGCCCTGTCACTGGCGGGGCGGCCCCCTGCCCGAAAGGCACCATGCGCCGCGCCACCCTCATCCTCTACGCCGCCGCCAACTCGCGGTGCCCGGACCGCGCCACGTCGATGGCCGACGCCCGGATAGCCCTCTGCCTGGAGTCTGGCGTCCCCATGGAGGACATCGATCCGGCCTCCGGATGCAACCACTCCCGCAGCGCCTACGACCGCGCTCGGGCCTCCTGGGTCGACCTGATCCGCCAACACGGGGCCTCGGAGTTTCACGAGGTCCGCGACATCGAGTGGGCCCGAGAGCTCTGGGCCGAGAAGCGCCCCCAGTTCGTCGAGGGCGACGACTGGCTGAAGGCCGGGCTCGATGCCCACCGCGAGTTCATTGCCTCGCTCGGCCGCCCGTGCCGCCGGTCGACCTGCATTGCCCACGACACCCCTCCCGAAGCTTGAAAGGCCGACATGGACAACCTCCAGGACTCCATCCGCAGGGTTCTCAGCATGTGCCGCGAAGTCACCGTCTGGCGTGAGGACTTCGACCCCGGCACGGCCGAGTGGTACACCCTGCTCGCTCTCTCCCAGGAGACGCACAGGCTCCTCATCAGCCTCCCCGCCGAGCTCCTCCCCGAGGAGGAGCGGCCGAGCCCCGCCATGGCCGAGATCCTCGACGCCCTCCAGGACGCCACGAAGGAGGGAGCGAAGTGAGCTGGCGATACGACGTGTACGTCTGCCCTGACCCGGACGCGCCGAGTCACGGCCTCTATTGCCACGACGGCATGGAGCAGGTCGAGGGCACCTTCCACGACTACGGATACCGCGACGCCTTCAAACTCGCCCACGAGCGAGCCGAGGAACACGGTCACGCGGCCGTCTGGTCGACCTCACCCTTCAACGGGAAGACCGCGCTCGTCTATCAGCACATCCGCGGTGGCGGCCCCTGCGAAATCTGCCCACCGAAGGTGCGCGGCCGGGGCCCCTGGACGGACCACATCCTCGGTGATCGGTTCATATGCGAGCGGTGCGCCGCCCAGTCACGCCGGGAGTGGGGCAAGCGCCACGGTTGGCCCGCCTCGGAATGCCCCTGGTACTGGCCGGTCCTTGACCGCGCGCTGAAGGGCGCTTCATGACCGACCGCAACACCGAACCGTGCTTGGGGTGCGGCCTCGTGCCCGAGCTCCTCGACGAAGACCTCACCTGCACCCGCTGCCGCGCACTACCCCGACTGGAGAAGAAGTGACGACCGCAACCGAGCCCGAGACCGTCACCCTGACCGTTCGCTTCGAGGTCACGGAGACCACGATCACCGACGTGGAGGCCACCGTCACCGTCCCGGCCGACATCGCCGAGGACGAAGACGCCCTTCAGGACTGGCTCGACGAGAACGAGGACGAGTGGGTTGACGAGCTTGACACCGACGATGCGAACGACATCACCCGCGACGTGACCGACATGTACGGCACGGACCTCTGACTGTCTGCCCCAAACGCAAACACCCCTCCCCATACGAGGTGGGGAGGGGTGCCCGTGGGCGAAACCCGGTGGTGAGCCGGGTCGCGGGGGAGTGGTGTCCCCCGCCTGACGATGCCAGCCAAATGAACACGCCAGCCCAACGAAAGGCACGGTACCTGATGACCACGACTCACGGCGCCGTCGCGTTCAACAGCGACACAGCCCGATTCTTCACGAACGACACCTACCGAATCACCCTCCGGTGGGGCGGCGGCAAGGCCGCGGTGCACATCTACCAGCACCAGCCGACCATCGACTTCCGCCACGAGATCAAGTGGGCTGGTTCCCCGCACGAGGTCGATCCGGACACGCTCCTGACCGCCGTACTCGACCACGCCCACGATGCCGGCCGGGATGAGGCCGCCGAGCACCTGACCGTGCACGCCCTCCGCCAGGAGCACGAACCGCTCGCCTGGCACGCCCCCGTCGACATGCCACGTCGGCACCGCGAGACCTACGGCCTTGGGGATGCCGCGTGAGCACCACCACTCTCCCTACGAATGTGGTCCGCTGCGTCGAGTGCAACGGTCCGATCCGCCACATCCACCGCAGTCCCTACGAGTGTGACGACTGCGGACGCCACGTCTACATGTACGACGGCCTGATACGTCCTGGCTACCACTGGGAGATCGTCGGCGACTGGCTGACCAGCGTCGAGACCGTGGACGTGGACTGATGCCCCTCACCCGTCTGGACACGGCCGGGGCCCTTGGAACTCCCGAGGAACTGGACCTCAGCAACATGTCGCCCGAGGAACTGGAGGAACTTGCGGCCCCCTGGCCTGTGCACTGGCTCTTCCCGCCCGAGCCGGGTGATCCCGATCGGGTGGTCAACCTCTTTGCAGGGCCCGGAGGTTGGGACGCTGGCGTCCGGGACGTGCTTCGACATGACCTCGATACCGTTGGTGTTGAGATCCACAAGGACGCTTCGGCCACTGCTCGTGCGGCCGGATTCAACCGGATCGTCGCTGACGTTCGATCACTGGACCCGAGGCACCCGGCCCTCCGCTGGGTGCGCGGGCTGATCGTCTCCGCCCCCTGCCAGTGCTGGACTCCCGCCGGAAAACGCGCCGGACTGGACCCCGCAAACCAAGACCTCCTGCTCGACGTATTCACGATGGCGTTCGAAGCGACCTTTGGGCACTGGCACGACAGCGGAGAGTGCGGCGCCTGCGAGTTCGCCGACATCTGCCTGATCTGTAGCGACCCCGACTGGGACGGTTACGCGGGGTTCACAGGCCCCCTGCTCACCCTCGACGAAGTGCGGGCGCCGATATCCGGGATGACCGATGAGCGGATCGGCCTACTCGCCGAGGTGCTGATCTGGGCGCTCTCCCTGACTGCCCAGTGGGACAACCTCCGCTGGCTGGCCATGGAACAGAGCTCGGCCCTGCCGGAGAACATCCTCGACGGGCTACGCGAAGAACTGTGGTCGGCGGACTGGTGCAGCGCGGAATATCGCGTCCTGGACGCCGTGGACTATGGCCTCGCCTCACGTCGCAAGCGCACCTTCCTCATGGCGGCCCGACACTCCTACGTCGACATGGAGGCCCTGACCCCGAAGGAGCCGATCCCGACCACCACGGCCGCCGAGGCGCTCGGCTGGCCCGAAGGCATCCGCGTCAACACCAGAGGAGTCCGCAAGACAGCGGGCGGCAACTGCTGGTCGGCCGACAAAGCAGCGACCGGCATCACCTCGAAAATCCGCGGCTGGTACTGGGAGCACGACAAGGACCGCCGATTCTCGCTCGACGAGGCCGCGCTCCTGGTCGGCTTCCGCCCCGGCTACCCCTGGACCGGCTCCCGCTCGTCCTGCACGCAGCAGATCGGTGATGTCGTCGCCCCTCCGATGGGCTGTGCCGTGGTGGGCGCCCTTCTCGGGGTGACATGGGAACCCCAGCTCCGCGCGTACCTCGCCGAGATCTACAACCACCCCGCCGCGCCTGCGGCTGCGAACGAAAAGAGAGACACCGTGACCATGAAAGTCAAGCTCACCAACCTCAAGGCCGGACAGCGGGTCCGCGCGGTCGGCCGCGACACCCGAGGCCACACCGTCACCCGAGAGGGCTACCTCGTGGCGGACCCCATGCACAAGACGGCCGCCTGGGACGGCACGCGAACCAAGGTCATCCGACTGCACGTTGACCCGCGCCTCGAAGCCGCACCCACGCGTCAGAACTGGGTGACGATGCTCCCGGAGTGGGAGGTCGAGCTCCTCGAAGCCCCCATGGCCGACCCGATCCCGGCCCCCACGCCAGACGCCGAGCAGAGCACCCAGGACGAACCCCCGGCCGTACGACCGGCCGCTCCCCTCATCGGCATCGCGGGCGCAGCCCGAGCGGGCAAGGACACGGCCGCCCAGGCGCTCGCCGCGCTAGACGGGGAACGCGCCTGGCAGCGCCGAGCCTTCGCCGACCCCATGAAGCGCTTCCTGTACGCGCTCAACCCCATGATCGACACCGTGGAGACGGCCGAGCCTGACGGCCTGGCCCAAGAGGTCGACAAGCACGGGTGGGAGCGGGTGAAGGACTTCAGTTGGGATCTCCGGGGCCTGATGCAGCGGTGCGGGACCGAGGCCGGCCGGACCGTGCTCGGCGAGGATGTGTGGGTGAGGGCCCTCTTCAACGACCTGGAGCCTGACGCGCCGACAGTGATCACGGACGTGCGCTTCCCCAACGAGGCCGAGGAGATCCGGAAGCGCGGCGGCATCGTCATCAAGCTCGTCCGCCCGGATCAGCCAGCCATCCGCGAGGCATCGCACAGCAGTGAAACGGCCCTCGATGGGTGGGACTTCGACGCGGTCCTTGAGAACACCGGTAGCCCCGAGGAGCTGGGCCGGGAGGTGCTTCGGGTGATCTCCGCGCACCTGAATGGCAAACTTGAACCTGCGGCCTTGAAGGGGTAAGTTGAACCAGGAAAGAGGAGGAGCCCCATGGCCACCATCACGACGCCGGAAGACCTGAATGCTCTGCCCATCGGAGCCGTGTTCACCGACGCCGAAGAAGACACCGCCCGCAAGATCGACACAGACGCCTACCTCGTAACCGGGGTCGGAGCAGCCGTCACGTCCCGCTTCTTCGCCTTCCCGGTGAAGATCCACGACTGATGCGACTGACCCCCCGCAAGGAGGAGGTCGAAGCGGTCAAGGCACTGCTGGAGGACCCCGACTTCAGCAGTGCCGACCAGATGGCCAAAGCGGTCATCAAGCAAGTCGCCGACATCCTCCAGATGCGCGACTGGGTGGCCCTCGTCCACACCTGGAGTGACGGAAGCCGCGGGCTGAACTGGGCGCCGTTCGGCAACGAGGCCGAGGCCAAGAGTTTCGCCTCCAAGCTCGCCATCGGCGGCACAGGACGACTCGTCAAGCTCAACAGCCCCGGCATCACGCTCGCCAACATCGACGGCAAGAAGGGCTGGAAGGGCTACTGCCAACACCCCGAGTGCGGACACGCCCCGTTCACCCACTCCGCCGCCAGCGCCGCCCGAGGCGCCTGCCAGATACCCACCTGCCCATGCAGCCGATTCGAGAAGTGAGGACAACCGCCGTGAGCATCAGATCAGTTGAGTTCCGCACCTGTCCGTGCGGCAACAAGCGCGCCTACGAGGACGAGCGGGCAGCCGAAAAGGCCCTCGGCCGTGCTCAGGCCATGCGGCACCGCGCGGTCGACCGCAAGGGCTCCCGGCGTGGCCTGTACCGCGAAAACCGCTTCTACGAATGCGACTACGGGATGTGGCACCTGACCGCGCAGTCCCGTGCCGACTACATCGGGGCCGCCGCTTGAAGCACAGCGAGAAGGCCATGGCGAACGGCTGGGGCTGGGTCCTCGGCGTCTCCGGCCAGGAGTGTCGGGTGTACTCCCAGCCCGGCCATGCCCCGGTTGAGGACCCGAAGGAGCTGCTCGCCGAGGCGGCCAAACTCCTTGGTCTCTCCGATCCGGCGCTCGTGCCGGCCCGCATCCGAAGGCTCAAGGCAGACCAGAAGCGCGCGCTGAAGTCGGCGGCACTGGCCTGGGAGACAGTGCACTCGCTCACCGACGCACAGCGAGGCGAGAGGCCCGCCCGTTGAGCCAGGGCGGCAGTAACCGGCTCCTTACGCCGGAAGAGGTGGCCGCGTGGCTCAAGGTCAGCGAGACCACCGTCAAGAACAAGTACCGGGCGTGGGGACTGCGGCCCCAGAAGGTCGGCCGCCTCCTCCGATTCCGTGAGCGCGACATCGTCGCGTACCTCGACGAACACTACGGGTAACGGCACAGCCCTGCCCCAGCACGAAAGGGGGCCACATGGCGACCGTTTTTCAGAGATGCAAGACAGATAAGCGAAGCCCGCTCTACCCCTGCGAGAAGGTTCGCTGCGGCCACGACTGGACCGTCAGGTACAGGGAGCCGGGCGGGCGCACCGCTCGGCAGCGGGAAGAGAGCTTCACCAAGAAGACGGCGGCGGACGCCTTCGCCAACAAGGTCGAGAACGATAAGGACCACGGAACCTTCATCGACCCGCAGGCCGGGAAGATCACGGTTCGAGCCTACGCGGAGGACTGGCTGAACCGCCGGGTGATCGGCGACTCCACGTACTCGAACTACCGGGGCTTTATCGACACCCACCTCATACCCCTGCTCGGCCGGAAGACCATGGCCGGAGTCGCGAAGCGGGACATCGAGCACTTCAAGGCGGCCATCAGCAAGAAGCTCGCGGCCAGCACGGTCCACGACCGCATGAAGCTCGTGAAGCACATGTTCTGGTCGGCCAAGGAAGAGAAGGTCATCCAGGAGGACCCGACCAAGGATGTGAAGACCGCGCCAGGCAACCACGCGGTCGACGAGGACGAGATCCCCACCCTCCCGGAGGTCCGTCTGCTCCACGAGCACATGTCACCGCAGTACAAGCTCACAGTCTGGCTCCAGGCCGGAGTCGGGCTGCGAGTGAGCGAGGCCCTCGCCTTCCACACCGGATGTCTGCGCAACGACGTGATCCGCGTCCGCTGGCAGATCAGCTCAAAGGCCCACCGCGACGACTGCAAGACCCGCTTGGTGCCGCTCAAGCATCGCGAAGAGGGCGAGTACCGCGACGTACCGGCGGCCCCGTTCGTCTGCGACGAGATCAATGCCCACGTCGAGCTGTGGGAGCCGATCCCGCTCACATTCCAGAACGCGGCCGGGAAGTCCCGGCAGGTCGCGGTGTTCTTCGCGCCCCGCGAGCGCGGGAAGGGCACCATGCCCACCGCCAACACGTACAGCTACCACTTCAAGAAGGCGTGCAGACTGGCCGGGCTCGTGGACGCCGATGGTAAGCCGAAGTACCACCCGCACTCGCTCCGCCACTTCTTCGCTTCGACCGCCCTGGCGGCCGGCATCCCGATCCACGAGGTCTCACGGTGGCTCGGCCACAAGTCGATCAAGACCACAGTGGACATCTACGGGCACCTCGTCCCGGAGGCGTGGGACCGTTGCCGTGCGATCATGCAGAAGGCCATCGGGCCGGTGCCCATTGAGGTCGAGAGCGAGGCTCCAGAAGAGCCCGGCGAGTACGGTCCGGCTGCCTGATGTGCTGGGTGTGCTGGTTAAGTTCCTACCGTGCTGGATCTGTGCTGGATGCGATCTTCAGAAGCCACGTTTTCGCAGGTCGCAGCTCTGTGTCAGACGTTCCGGTTCAACGTGTGAGCGGATGAAATAACGCCGCGTCGCCGACGTCGGCAAATATGCAGGTCAGAAGGGGTCTGGCTCGATCGAGTCCGGCCCCTTCGCCTTCACCGTGCTGGATATTCTGATGTGGAGTCAGCGGCAATCAGGTCTCGTAGACATTGGACCGGTGCCCCACGTGAACGACCCAGACCACCAGCTCCCCGTTGTCGATCGTGTAGACGGCGCGATAGTCGCCGACGCGCAGCCGGCGTCGTTCGGGCTGAGACGCGAGTGCGGTGCTGTTGAAGCCGAGTGGGTCTGTCTCCAGCTCCGTCAGCTTGGCCAGGATGCGCAGCGCCATGTCGCGGGGGATCTCGCGAAGCTCAGCCTGTGCCTCGGGACGGAAGACGGTTCGGTACTCACTCACCGCGCGCCAGCGTCTCCCTCATGATGTCCTCGATCGGGATGCCGGGCGCGGGATTGGCCATGCGCTCGTCGATGATCCGGTTGATCTCACGCTCTTCCCACTCCTGGTACTTGCGCAGCACCTCGATGGAGACCACGGCGGCGACTTCCTTGCCCCGGCGCGTGATCACCGTGGGCACGTCGTCGCGGTCCGCGCGCTCCACGACCTCCGCCAGGTGGGCGCGTACATCGCGGATGGACTCTATGGGCAGCGGCTGCGTCATGGGCTCAAGCGTACCGAGTGTCTCATGTGTACACAACGGCAGGGCTCGTCTGGCCCGCCACTCGTGACGATGCGAGCGTGGCCCCCTCCGTGGGTCACACGGACGTGAGGCTCGACACCGCGCCCGCCAGCTCCCGCAGCTTCTCGCGCGTCTCGGCGTCGGTCGAGTACACCACCGTGCCGATCATTCCCCGGGTCAGCAGGACCTTGTACGTGTTGCGGATCAGCCGGTTCACGTCCGCCTCCGGAGTCGACTTCTTGAAGACGGGGTCCTTGGACGCCGTGCGGTCGGTGACCCAGCGGTTGCCGCGCCACACCAGATCCGGGCCGATGATGACGCCGCTCCAGTCGTACTCGAAGCCCTGTGCCGTGTAGACGCAGCCCACCTGTCCGAAGCCGGCGGGGTCGGTCGCCCACAGGGCGGCCGGAGGCGCGCCGTCGACGGCCCGGTCGCCGAAGACGTTCCAGGGCCGGGCCCACTCGCCGATCACGACATCGGCCGGCAGTGCCTGCCCGGGCGCCACCTTCTTCGTCCACTTCCAGCAGTAGCCCGCGGACATGCGTGCGCTGTACTTCCGCGCGCGGCGCTCGTCGAGGAAGGCCTCCATCTCCTGCGGGCTGTCCGCCAGCAGGAGCCGCATCTTTCCGTCCGGCTCCCAGACCACGGGGCCACCCGGCTCGAGCCCCAGCAGCCGTACCACCCACCGCAGATACGCGTCGCTGCCACCGCACCGGAACTGGCTGTCCAGTGGCACCACCTGGCAGCGAATCCCCTTCTTCGCGGCGGCCGCCTCGATCTCCGCGACCGTGCCCATCTCGCCGGGCCGTACGACCTGGTGCTCATCCAGCAGGAACACCGGGACCCGCGCGGCGTCGATGAGTTCCTCGATCTGGGGTCGGCCGGTGCGGTTCGCTGCCGAGGTGTAGCGGTTGGCCGAGGTCTCGCGTATGCGGTGGGCCTCGTCGCAGATCAGGACATCGAGGCCGTTGCGCTCGGCGGTCATGAAGCTGTTGAAGTACTTGAAGAGGTCCTTCACCTCACGCTTTCGGGTACCCGCGACCTTGCGCATGGTGGTCGTGAACGAGCTGGAGCCCGTCGCGTGCAGCGCGGTGACGCCCTGACGGTAGAGCTCGCCGAGGAGCGAAAGCGCGATGACGCTCTTGCCGGTTCCCGGACCGCCGGTCACGACCACGACTTCCTTGTGGTCGGCCCGCTTGGCACGGCGGACGGCGTTGAGGACCTTCCGGTACGCGATCTGCTGCTCGTCCAGCAGCACGAACTGCTCGCGCTCGCGCACCTCCTGGGCGGCCACCGCCATCAACTGCCTGGACGGGCCGATCTTGCCGCTCATGAGCTCGTCGGCGGAGCCCGCGCCGGACGCGGTGCCCAGCCTGGTGCGCAGGTAGTCGATGAACTCCCCGCGGCGCGCGCCGATGAAGAGCCGGCCGTGCTGGTTCTGCTCGGCTTCGAAGAGCCCGCTGACTCCGAACTCTGTGGCGTTGTGCAGATAGGCGGCGCCGCTGACGCGTTCCGGGTGCCCGGCCAGGGCGCCGTTGAAGGAGATGAGGTACTCGCAGTATCCGCGCACCTGGTCGACGGGGTTCAACACCGCCCTGGTGTACGCGTCGACCCGGCACAGCGACGGATCGTCGTCGTCCGGTTCGGCGCTGCTCCACTGCTTCAGCTCCACCACGACGTATGACGGCACACCGGTCTCCGGGTGCACCCCGGCGAGCACGGCGTCGGCCCGCTTGCTGTTCAGCGGCAGCCCGTACTCCAGGAGCATCTCCACCTGTCCGAGCCCCGCGTCGTTGAGCGCGTTCGCCAGGACAGGGATGCTCCGCTCCCACGAGCGGACCTCGGACGGACCCGGCTTGCGGCCGTGTACGTGCACGAACTGCTCCGTCAGACGGAAGAAGAGAGCACCGGACAGGCACTCGGCGGCGACCGCGGCGGCGGAGTCGCGGAACAGCAAGGCATGCCCCCAGGCAGCACGAAGGAACTCGTGCGGGTGGGGGCATGTCCTCGGTGACTCCGCCGGGCGGAGCGGAAGCCCGGCGGGCCGCAGCTACGACGGGATCAAGGTTACCCGTGACGTCTGCCGTAGGCGGGGGGCAGTTGCGATCCCTCGGCGGTGAGCTGCGGCTGGGCGCCGTCGTAGTGCTGCATGCCGATCGTGCCCGCGATGAGCCTGCGCAGTTCGTTGTGGGTCGCCGGGTCCGTCGCGTAGACCACGGTGCCGACGACACCGCGGGTGAGGAGCACGTGGTAGGCGTTGCGGACACACCGCTCGACGGTCGCGTCGTCGATTTGGCCACGGAAGGCGGGGTCGTGCGATGCCGTCCGGTCCACGGTGAACTTGCCGTCCCGGAAGAGCAGGTCGGGGCCGATGATGACGCCGTTCCAGTCGTACTCGAAGGTCTGCGCCGTGTAGACGCAGCCGATCTGCCCGATGCCGCGTCGGTCGGTCGACCACAGGTCGGACCTGGGCGCGTCCGGAACCTGGTGCTCCGGCTTGACGTTCCACGGCCGGCGCCAGTCCCCGATGTGTACGTCGTCGACGAGCCGTTCCCCGTCCGGGTTGCTCCAGGGCCAGCAGAAGCCGGCGGTGATACGTGCGGTGGCTCCCGCGAGGCCACGTTCCTTGATGAACCGCTCCAACTGCTCCGGGGAGTCCGCGACCGTGAGCGTCATCCGTCCGTCCGGTCTCCAGGGCATCGGATCGACGGTGTCCAGGCCCAGCAACTGCCGGACCCAGTGCTGGTACCGCTTGCTGCCACCCGCCCGGAAGGTTCCCTCCAGGTCCGTCACTTCGACCAGGCAGCCGTCGTCCTCGGCAAGCTTCCTGAGGTAGTCCGCGGTGCCTACTTCGTCGGGACGGATCGACTGATGGTCGTCGAGCAGGAAGATCGGCACCTTGGCGGCCCGGATCACTTCTGTTGCCTGCGGTCGGTTGTCGTCACGCAGTTCCTTCGGCGTCCAGCGGTGGGTCGAGCTGCGCCGCATGCGGTGCGCCTCGTCACAGATGAGGACGTCGATGCTGTCCGGCGGGGTCTCGCCGAAGCTGTTGAAGTACCGGTACAGCCGGTTGGCCGCGCGGCGCTTGTCCGCCAGTCGTCCGGAGCGCGCCGTGCTCAGCATGATCTCGCGCAGCGTCTCCGTGTACGCGTGGGATCCGCTGGCCAGCACGGCCTCACGGCCCTTCAGTCCCAGCGCGCGCTGCAGCTCCAGGGCCACGGCGCTCTTCCCGCTGCCCGGGCCGCCGCGCAGGATGTAGACGCGTTTGACGCCTTGGTCGGGGACGGCGCCGTGGTCGGTGTCGGGGTCGTAGAACAGGTCCGCGCCGGAGCCGGTGAAACGCGCGGTCTTCTCCAGGTGCCGGGTGATCCGGTCGACCGCGACGTACTGCTCGTCGAGGAGGGTGAGGCCCCCGCCGACGACGGACCGCTGGCGGGCCACGTCGGTGACCTTGAGCAGGGGGTCGCGGCGTGCCTGCTGCAGTGCCTGGGCTGCCCGCTTCCCGGACGCGGCGGTGAACCTCGAAGTTAGCACTCTGCGGAACCGGGCAATGTCGTCGAGCGTGTAGAGGAAGCCGTGGTCCGTCTCGGGCAGACCGAACAGCGCCTCCACGCCCGCGTCGCGGGCGTTGTGAAGGAGCACGACACCCATCAACTGGTCCGGATTCTGCCGCAGGTGCGGCAGATAGCGCACCATGTACTCGCAGTAGCGCTGGACCTGCCGGACCGGGTGCAGCTTGTTCTTCCGGTCGCCGAAGCCCAGGTCGACGGCGATCGGGCAGCGGGGATCCACCGTGGCGTGCCGTACCTGCTTCAGCTCGACCGCGAGGTAGGAGTCCGTCCCCGTACCGGGATACTCACCGCACAGCACCAGGTCGACCGCGGAGTTGGTGTGCGGCAGGTCCACCTCGACCTGCACCTCAACCGCGTCGAGACCGCGGTCCAGCAGAGCCTCGACCACCACCGGAACGCTGTTGTTCCAAGCGGCCACATCGCCCTGACCGGGCCTTCCTCCCTTGACCCGGACATGCTCGTCGATCAGCAGCTCGGTGAGCGGGAGGAACGGCGACCCGGCCCGGGGCACGATGAGCCGGCCGAGCTCGGCCGCGGACAGTTGCAGGAGCACGAAGGTTCCCCAGGCACGAGATGACTCGTGCGGGTGGGGGCATGTCCTTCGTGACTCCCCTGGGGGAGCGCGGAAGCCCGTCGGGCCGCAATGACAGTCCGTAGGTTAACGCGTGCCCCTGCGGGGTTGGGGCGGGCCCCATCAGAGGCCCGCCCGCCGCCAGGGCTCAGCCGAGGCGGTGCACCACGGCCTGCGCCAGCGTCCACATCAGGTTAGAGCCGAAGCTCGCCGTGATGCCCACCAGGACGTCACGGACCCAGGTGCGGCGCTTGGGCGTGTACTCGACTGCAGCCATACGAATGCGTCCCCTTCGGTTGTGACCGGTGACGGTTGCCGGATGACTCCCGCCGGGAGCGCACCGAGGGTTCGCGTCACCGAACCGAAAGGCCTACGTCTTCGCAGGTCACGTCGCGCACATCCTCCGGAGAGGACACGCGGTGCGGAACAACGCTAGCTCACGACTGGGCTCTCTGGCCAAGGAGTTGGGACCGGTGGCGCGGCATCATGTGAGTACGCGGGACGAAGGGGGCAGGCGCCGAGGCGGGAGCGCGCTCTCAGGAGGGCGGCGACCGGAGGCCGGAGCCGTCCGGACCGTCGTTGCCCGGAGGAACCCGATTGCGGTGCCCGTGCGTCTGGCCGTGTCCCCCGCCTCCCGCCGGCGGCCCCGCCGTGATCGAATCTCCCCCGTGACCACCTACGACCTCCCCCCACACCCCCTCCGCATAGCCACCGCCCAAGCCCCCGTCGCCCCCGGTGACATCCCCACCAACGTCGCCACCGTCGCCCGGCTCGTCAGGGAGGCTGGGGCGGGTGGGGCTCGGGTTGTGGTGTTCGCTGAGAAGTTCCTCAGTGGGTATGAGCCCGGGCTCATCCGGGCCGAGCCGGAGCGGTGTGCCGTCAGTTGGCCCGAGGACTCGCGGCTCGGCGTTGTCGTGGAGGCCTGTCGGGAGAGTGGGGTCGTCGCCGTTGTGGGTGCCGCCGTCCATGACGGTGGGGAGCTGTATGTCTCCGCCCTCGTCTTCGACGGGTCCGGAGTCGTCGCGCGCTACGACAAGCAGAACCTCTTCAAGTCCGAGCGCGCCCTCTACCGGCCCGGCTCCTCCGGTCTCACCCTCGTCGTCGACGGGTGGCGGCTCGGGCTCGGGGTCTGTTACGACTCCGGGTTCCCCGAGCACGCGCGCGCGGCGGCGCTGGACGGGTGCCACGCGTACCTGGTGGGCGCGCTGTTCGGGGTGGGGAACGGGTACCACGAGTCGCGCGTGTGGTTCCCCGCGCGGGCCCTCGACAACACCGTGTACGCCGTCCTCGCCAACCACGTCGGGCGGACGGGGGAGTGGGAGACCTGCGGAGGCAGCGCGGTGTGGGGGCCCGACGGGCGGGTCGTCGCCGAGGCCGGGCCCCACGCCGAGGAGATCGTCCGGGTGGATCTGGAGCCGGAGGTTTTGCGCGCGGTACGGGACGCCGAGCCCATGCTCAGGGATCTGGGGGAGGGCGCCGGGGTGTTGCCGCCCCGGCGGACCGTACGCGTGGCCAGTGCGGCATCCCCCCATAGCCTTCAGTAACCGGAACCCCGGCACCCGCACCCCGCACCCCCGGCACCGCACCCCGCACCCCCTACCCCCCCACCCCCACCCCCGTCTTCAACCCCGCCCCGCACAACGGCACCACCGCGTCCCCGTCCCCCAGCGCCTCCGGCTCCGTGCTGACCGCCGCCCAGCACGCCACCCCCGTCGACTCGACGAACAGGCCGCGTGCCGCCAGGTCGCGTTGGGCCGCCGCGATCTGGGCCTCCGTCACCGTCAGGAACGTGCCGCCCGATTCGCGTACCGCTCGGAGGATCTGGCGGCCCCGGGGCGGGCGGGGGATCGCGATTCCCTCCGCCAGGGTGTCGGCCGCCGCCGTGGGGGTCGGCTCGTCCGCGCCCGCTCGGAACGCCCTCGCCAGCGGTGACACCGCCTCCGCCTGGACCGCGATCAGGGCCGGGCGCTCGGGGATCAGGCCGTGCGCGTACAGCTCCGCCGTGGCCAGTGCCGCGCCCAGCAGCAGTGTGCCGTTGCCGACCGGCACCACGAGCGAGGCGGGGAGGCGGCCGCCGAGGTCCTCCCAGAGCTCGTAGACGTACGTTTTGGTGCCGTGCAGGAAGTACGGGTTGAAGACGTGGGAGGCGTAGAACGTGCCGGGGGCGTCGGCCGCCGTCCGGGCGGCGCGGGCCGTGGCCTCCCGGTCGCCGGGGACGCGCTCGACCCGTGCCCCGTGCGCCGCGATCTGCTCGACCTTCTTCGGGGAGGTGGCCTCCGGCACGTACACCGTGGTCGGCAGTCCGGCCCGGGCCAGGTACGCGGCGAAGGACGTCCCCGCGTTGCCGCTGCTGTCGGCGATCACGCGCTCGGGCGCGAGGCGCCGGGCCAGCTCGGCAAGGACGACCGCACCCCGGTCCTTGAAGGAGAGCGTCGGCATCAGGAAGTCCAGCTTCGCCGAGACCGTGCCGGTCAGCGGTACCAGCGGTGTGCGCCCCTCGCCCAGGGTGAGCGGCGGCGGGCCGTCGAGCGGGAGGGCCTCGGCGTACCGCCAGAGCGAGTTCACCCGCCCGGCCAGGGCCTCGGGGCGCACGGCCCCGGCGGTGAAGTCCAGGTCCCACGGGCCCCCGCACACCGGGCAGCACCAGGGTGCGGCGGCCTCCACCGGCACCCGGGTGCCGTCCTGCGGGCAGCGGTACGCCGCCGTGGCGTCCACTCCGTGTGCTCCGCCCGCTCCGCCCGCGCCGGAAGAGGCGGGATACCGACTGTTCGTGTGTGTCATACAGCGACCCTAGAGCGTCGACGGTGACGACCCGTCAGGTTGCTGCGGCCGATGCCGCACGCTGCGGCGGAAGCCGGGGCTCCGCCGCGCGGCCGCCCCTCCCGCCCCCCGCGTACGATTCGCGCAGCAGTTCGCCTGACCTCGACGAGGAGCTCCCGCCCGTGGACATACCGCCGCCGCCCGCGCCCGAGCCGCCTGCGCAGCCGGGCCAGGGCCACGGCCCCGGCTGGCCGCCGCCCCACGCCGGACCGCAGCAGCCCTGGTACCCGTATCCGCAGCCGTTCCAGGAGCCGGCCGGCACCAGCGGTCTGGCCATCGCCTCGCTGGTCACCGGCATCGTCTGCTGTGTGCCGCCGCTCGGACTCGTCCTGGGCGTGCTCGCCCTGGGGCGGATCCGGAAGAAGGGGCAGCGCGGCAAGGGCATGGCGGTCGCCGGTGTGGTGCTGTCCTCGGTCAGCACCGTCCTGGCCGTCGTCCTCGTGGCGACCGGCGCGTTGAGCGCGTTCTGGGACGGGGTGCGCGAGGGCATCGACGACGCCAGGAGCACCCGCAGCACCATGGACCTGCGCCGGGGCGACTGCTTCAACGTCCCCGGCGGCGAACTGGAGGCCGAGGTCGTCGACGTGGTCGTCGTGCCGTGCGCCGAGCCGCACGACGGCGAGGTTTCCGGCTCCTTCAAGGTGGCGGGCACCTCCTTCCCCGGCGAGAAGGAGGTCACCGCGCTCGCCGACCGCCGGTGCTGGTACGTCGAACAGGAGTACGCGCTGGACAGCTGGGCGCTTCCGGCGGAGGCCGAGTCGTACTCCTACACGCCGAGCCGGCGCAGCTGGCGGCTCGGGGACCGCACCGTCACCTGCTCCTTCGCCACCACCAGCGGCAGGCTCAAGGGCTCGGTGCGCAACGACGCCCTACGGCTCGACGCCGACCAGGTGACCTATCTGCGCGCCTCCAACGCCTACGACCGGGTGCTGGCGGCCGGCCCGGACGAGGACCGCGTCGAGGACGATCTGCCGGCCTTCAAGGAGTGGGCCGGGCGGGTCTCGCAGGTGCTGGGGCAGGAGAGCGTCCGGCTGCGCGGGCGCGGCTGGCCCGCCGCCGCGCAGGCGCGGGTGAGCGCCCGTGCCAAGGAGATGGAGGCGGCGGCCGGGGAGTGGGCGAAGGCGGCCCGGGCCGCCGACGCCGACGCCTTCTCCACGCACTCGGGCGCCGCCGACAGCGCCCTGCGGCAGACCACGGAGATCGCCGCCCGTCGCGCCCTGCGCCTGGCGACCACCCCGCCGGACACCGACTCCGGCGCCGACGGCGGCTCCGACGGCACCGACAGCGGTGGCGCCGAGAGCGGCGGCACCGAGGACGGGTCGGGCTCCGGGCGCGAGGCCGGAACCGGAAGTGGCGGTTCCAAGGCGGTCTGAGAGGGGTAGCCCTACTCGCGGTATCCGCTGGGCACGGGCAAGATCATCACTTCGGGTGAATGTCTGGCCATGGCTTGCTGCGCACAACCCACGGTTGCCACGCTGTTGCAGTCTGTCAACCTGATGGGAGTGGCCAGTGACTTTCGGTGAGCAGCCGGCTTATCTGCGCGTAGCCAGCGATCTCCGGCGGAAGATCGTCAGCGGGTCGCTGCCGCCGCATACCCGCCTCCCCTCCCAGGCCCGTATCCGCGAGGAGTACGGCGTCTCCGACACGGTCGCCCTGGAGGCGCGCAAGGTCCTGATGGCCGAGGGTCTGGTCGAGGGCCGCTCCGGGTCGGGTACGTATGTGAAGGAGCGCCCCGTCCAGCGACGGGTGGCCCGTTCCGGGTTCCGCCCGGCCAAGGGGGCCAGTCCGTTCCGTCAGGAGCAGGCCGAGGACGGCGCCCGGGGCACCTGGGAGTCCAACAGCGAGCAGGAGCAGGCGTCCGCCGAGATCGCCGAGCGGCTCGGCATCCACCCCGGCGACCGGGTGATGCGCACCCGGTACGTGTACCGGGACGCGGGCGAGCAGATGATGCTCTCCACGTCCTGGGAGCCGCTCGCGGTGACCGGGCGCACCCCGGTGATGCTGCCCGAGGAGGGTCCGCTCGGCGGGTGCGGCGTGGTGGAGCGGATGGCCGCGATCGACGTGGTGGTGGACAACGTGGTGGAGGAGGTCGGCGCGCGCCCGGGGCTGGCGGAGGAGCTCATGGCGCTCGGCGGGGTCCCGGGCCATGTGGTGCTCGTCATCGAGCGGACGTACTACGCCTCGGGCCGCGCGGTGGAGACGGCCGACGTGGTGGTCCCCGCCGACCGCTACCGGATCGCCTACCACCTGCCGGTGAAGTGAGGGCCTGCTGTCCGGTGGCGGGTGGCCCCCTCCCGCCTCTCGCCCACGGGTGGGGTGGCGCCTCCCGACTGCCGTTGACCGGTGGTGAGGCCGCCGTGTCGCCGCAGGGCTGATCCGGCGTCAACTTCCTTGGCGGGGGCGCACTCCGAAGAGTACGCCCCCGCCGCTCTGCCCCGCTGTGGCCGGATCCGTATCTCTTCGTGAGAACACGGATCCGCTGAGTGAAGGTCAGGCGTAGGCTCGGGCATATGCGGAATGCGGTTTCCTGGGGATCTTCACCGACCTGCACGCCGACAGCGGGAGGGGCGCGATGAGCGACGGTGGCGTGGTGCTTTCCTGGCAGGTCATACGGCAGGACGACAACGGCAACCGCTACCGCGTCGGACGGTACGCCACCCGGGCCGAGGCCCAGAAGATCGTCGACAGCCTCGACGACCTGGGACATCACCGGCTCTACTGGGTCGAGCGGATCGCCCAGCCGGCGCGGTAGCGAGGCGCCCCACAGGGCGGACGGGGAGGCGGACGCGGAGGCGGAGCCCGGCGGCGGCCCGCGGGACCGGACTCCGCCCGGCGCGGGTTACGCTCCGGCGCATGGACGTTCGTGTGGTGGTGGCCGGAGCCGTACTCGACCGGGGCAGGCTGCTCGCCGCGCGCCGAAGTGCCCCGCCCGAGCTGGCCGGGCGCTGGGAACTGCCCGGCGGCAAGGTGGAGCCGGGCGAGCGCCCCGAGGACGCCCTGGTGCGCGAGCTGCGCGAGGAACTGGGCGTGGAGGCCGAGCCGCTGGAGCGCATCGTGGGGGAGTGGCCGCTGAAGCCCGGGCTCGTCCTGCGGGTGTGGACCGCCCGGCTGGTCTCCGGCGAGCCCCTGCCGCTGGAGGACCACGACGAGCTGCGCTGGCTCGGCCCCTACGAGACCGACCAGGTCGACTGGCTGCCGCAGGACCGGCCGGCGGTGGCGGAGGCGGCACGTCTGCTCGCCGGGGGCGTCCGGGCGGCGCACGAGGGCGCGCCGGGTCGCTGAGCGCCCCTCCCTCACCGGGTGCCCCTACGCCGTTCGTGCCACCATGCGCCCCACCAGGGGATAGCTGAACGCAAATATCGGGTATGTGGCTATTAATCCTTCCAAACCCCCCGAAGAGTCGGATGCGGGTGAGAGCGGCGTGATCGACACATCCGGCGGCTGCGCCGAGTGGACTTTTCCGGCGGAGGCCAACGCCGTGCGCACCGCGCGCCACGCCGTCCGGGACACCCTGCGCGGCTGGGAGCTGGACGCGGCCGCCAGCGATGTGGCGGTGCTGCTGGTCAGCGAACTCGTGACCAATTCCCTGCGGTACGCCTCGGGTCCCATCGGCGTCCGGATGGCCCGGCCGGACCCCGGCGCCCTGCTGGTGGAGGTCTCCGACCCGCTGCCCGAGGAGCCCGTCGAGCGGGACGCGGGACCGGACGACGAAGGGGGCCGGGGCCTTCAGCTGGTGGCCTGTTCCGCACGGCGCTGGGGAACCCGGCGCGGCAGGACGGGCAAGACCGTGTGGTTCGAGCTGGCCCTGCCGGGTTAGAAGGAGGGAGGGACGAACGATCACCCCCTTCCGGATGGCGACGCCGGGGGCGGCCGGAAAAGAACGAGACCGGGATGTGATCGTGAACGCCGTGTCGGTGGCGGCCGTAGTACTGAATACTGCGGTCAAGGCCGGTCCGGTGCGGTGAGCTGGAGGGGACGGTCGCGTGAGCGAGATACCTGGGACGGCGGGCGGCGTCGTGTGGCAGAGCAGTCCGCCTGGCTCGATCTATGACTACATCAGGGTCGCCTCGTTCTCGATCGGGCCCGACGGGCTGGTCGAGCAGTGGAGCCGACGGGCCGAGGAGCAGTTCGGGCTGTCCGCCCGCGAGGTCGTCGGACTCGACCCGGTCGATGCCTTCATGCCCCCTGAGCTGCGCACCCAGGGCCATCGCCGGGTCGCCGAGATCCTGGACGGGCGCGAGTGGACCGGCCTGGTCCCCTTCCGTACGCCCGAGGGCCAGGGCCGGCACGGACTCGCCGAGCTGTATGTGATGCCGAGTGAGACGGCGGCGGGGGAGCGCGGCGCGCTCTGCATCGTCGTCGACGTACGGGCGCTGCGCGGGATAGAGACCGACCTCGCCGCCTCGCAGGCCATTTTCGGACAATCTCCCTTTGGATTCCTGCTGTTCGACACGGACCTCACCGTCCTGCGCGCCAACAGGCGCTTCGCCACCGTCTTCGGCGGCGAACCGGACGAACACCGGGGCCGGACCGTCCACGACTATCTGGGCCGCGCCGAGGCCGACCGGATGGCCGCTGCCCTGCGCCGCGTCCTCGACACCGGCGAGGCCGTCACCGACCTCCAGCTCGTCGGCACCGCCCCCGGCGACCCGGCCCGCCGGCACTGGTCGATCAACCTCTACCGGGTGCACAGCGGCACCGGGCGGCCCATCGGCGTCGCCAGCCTCGGCATCGACGTGACCCGCCGCCACAACGCCGCCCGCGAGGCCGCCGACGCCCGCCGCAACCTCGCCCTCCTCAACGAGGCGGGCAACCGCATCGGCAACTCCCTCGACCTGGAGACCACCGCCCGCGAGCTCCTCGACGTCTCCGTCCCCGGCTTCTGCGACCTGGCCTCCGTCGACCTCTACCAGGCGCTGCTCGCCGGGGACGACGCCATCCAGAACCGGGTCGACGGCAAGGCCGAGCTGCGCCGGGTGGCCTTCGCCAGCGCCGTCTCCGACGCGCCGCCCACCCTCACCGGCGGCACCGCCCCGCCCGTGTCCGTCTCCGTCGGAGACGTCCACCGCTACCCCTTCCACTCACCTTGCGCCGACGCCCTGCGCACCGGCCGTCTGCGCGCCGTACCGGGCGACGAGGGAAGCCTGGTGCACACCACGCTCGCGGTGCCGATGGTCGCCCACGACACCGTCGTGGGCCTGGTCCAGTTCTCCCGCGCCAAGGGCAGCGAGCCCTTCGGCGAACGCGACCGCGCCCTCGCCACCGAACTCGCCTCCCGCGCCGCCGTCTGCATCGACAACGCCCGCCTGTACCGGAGGGAGCACGAACGCGCGCTGATACTCCAGCGCTCCCTCCTCCCGCCCGGCGACCCCGAGGCCGCCGGGCTCGACATCGCCTGCCGCTATCTGCCGGGCAACGCCGCCACCGAGGTGGGCGGCGACTGGTTCGACGTCATCGAACTCCCCGGCCACCGCACCGCGCTGGTTGTCGGGGACGTGATGGGCCGGGGTCTGCGGGCCGCCGTCGCCATGGGCGAACTGCGCACCGCCGTACGGACCCTGGCCATGCTCGACCTGGAGCCCGCCGAAGTGCTCTCGCACCTCGACGAGATCGCCCGGGGCCTGGGCGACCCCGGCGGCCCCGACCGTGCCGGGGCGGGCAACCGGCGCGGGCGTCCCGGGTCCCGCTCCGCCCACAAGTCCCGTGAGGCCGACCTCTCCGAGGTCTACCTGGCGACCTGTGTGTACGCCGTGTACGACCCGGTGACGCGGCGCTGCACCATCGCCAACGCGGGCCATCTGCCCCCTGTCCTGGTCGAGCCGGGTGAGCCCGCGCTGTTCCTGGACGTGCCGCCCGGGCTGCCGCTGGGCGTGGGCGGCGAGCCGTTCGAGGAGATCGAGGTCGACCTTCCCGAGGGCACCCTGCTCGCGCTCTACACCGACGGGCTCGTGGAGTCCCGCGACCACCCCCTCGACGAGGGACTGCGGGCCTTCCGCAAGGCCATCAGCGACCCCGTCGCGGGCCTGGAGGACGTCTGCGACCAAGTCCTCAACACCCTCGACACCCGCCACGGCGAGGATGACATCGCCCTGCTCATGGCCCGTATCCAGGGCCTGCCCATGGACGCCGTCGGCGACTGGCGGCTGCCGCGCTCGCCGCGCTCGGTCGGCCGCGCCCGGGAACTCGCCCGCACCCAGCTGCTCGCCTGGGACCTCGGCGACCTCGTCGACACCACCGAGCTGCTGGTCAGCGAACTCGTCACCAACGCCCTGCGGTACGGCGAGGGCGAGGTGCGGCTCCGGCTGCTGCGCGACCGCACGCTCGTCTGCGAGGTGTGGGACGCGGGGTTGGTCCAGCCGAGACGGCGGCGGGCCCGGGACACCGACGAGGGCGGCCGGGGGCTCCAGCTCGTCGGCCTGCTGAGCGCGGCGTGGGGCTCACGCCGCACCCCGCGCGGCAAGACGGTCTGGTTCGAACTGGCACTCCCGGACGGCGAGTCCACCCCGGTCGCCGAACTCACGGAGGAGCAACTGCTCAGCATGTACTGAGCCGGGGGGCCGGGGCCTTGGCCATGGGCGGCCCGCCCACGCGCGGGGCGCGTCCCCGTCCCTATGTCGTCGCCTTCAGTGCCGCCAGCCGCGCCTCCACCTCCGCCGTCTCGCCCGGCGCGTCCAACTGCTCGAACTGGGCGTCGAGGGAAGACTCGGTGAGCCGGGCCGTACCCCGCGCCCGTGCCTCCTCGCGCCGCAGCTTGTCCTCGAAACGCCGTATCTCGTACGCCGGGTCGAACAGGTCGACGCTGCCCAGCCCGTCCGGGACCCGGCCCGCCGGTGCCGCCCCGTCCGCCACCGCGACCTCCTCCGCCCGCAGGACGTCCAGCTGGGACTTCATCCGGGCGAGGCCGGACCCGAGCCGCTCCGCCACCTCCGTCTGCGTGGCGATCACCGGTTCCACCACCCGCGCCTCGTTCTCCGAGCGCACCTGGCGGCCCAGCGCCACCTTGGCCAGATGGTCGAACCGGTCGGCCTCCCTCGCCGACCCGTCCGCGCGCAGCCCGTCGGCCTTCCTGCTGGCGGCGACCGCCTGGGCGCCCCACTCCTTGGCGGCGGCCAGGTCCTCGCGCCGGTCGGCCTCCAGCAGCCGCAGCCCGCGCAGCGTCGAGGCGAGGGCCTCCTCCGCCACGGCGATGGCGCCGGTGTACTCCCGGATGAGCTCGTCCAGCATCTTCGGCGGGTCCTCGGCCTGGTCGAGGAGCGCGTTGACGTTGGCCTTCGCCAGCAGGCCGACGCGGCCCAGTACCGACTGCCTGTCGCTCATGGCTCTTCTCCTTGCCCCGAAGGGTTCCCGTGGTCCGAGGGGGTGCCGCGTTCCCCGCCGCCCCCGCGCTCCGGAAGCCTTCCGTTTTCGCCGAAGGTCCTCGGCGCGTCCTCCTCGACACGTACGTCCGTGTCCGCGAGGGCGAGTGCCTGGCGCGCCAGGGCGTCCGCCCGCAGCGCCTCGGCGAGGGCGCCGTCGGCGTCCGGTACGGCCGTTCCGGCGGCCCGGGCGAGATGGCGGCGGGCCTCCGCGAGCCGGGTGCGGGCCGCGCGGCCGACCGCGTCCCGGTGGGCGGTGACACGGTCGTCGGCCGCCGCGACGGCCGCGCGGGCCGTGAACACCGCCCGGTCCAGGAGCGCACGGGCGTGCTCCACGCCGCCGTCGCGCTCCCGTACGCCCAGGGCCGTCAGGGCCTCGCCCAGGGCCGCCTCCGCCCCGACGATCCGGCGCAGCGCGTCGAGCGGGTCGTACGGACCGGCCGCCCGTGCCCGTCCCACGCCGATGAGCACCGTCTCCGCCCGGGCGATCCGCTCCGGCACAAGACCGGCGGGGCCGGAAGAGCCGGAGTGCCCCGCGGGGGCGCTCGCCTCCCGTGCCGCCGCCACCTCCGCGCGCGCCCCCGCCAGGGCCGAGGGCAACCGCTCCACGGCGCCGGCGAGTTCACCGGCGCGCCGGTCGACCCCCTCCACCAGGGCGGTCACCAGGGCGACGGCGCTCTCGGCCGCGCGCACCCGCGCCGCGGCCTCGCCCGGGTCCTGGGCGTCGAGGGCCTGGCGGGCGGCGTTGAGCGAGGCCGTGGCCGCGACCAGGTACTCCTTGGCCTCCTCGACATGGCGCTCGACGGGCGCGGTCGCACCCCGCGCGTACCCCTGGCGCAGTGCGGTCAGGGTCGAATCCGCGGCGGCGGTGCGCCCGGTGAGCGTGCGGAAGGCCGTCTCGACGCCCTCGAGCGCCGGTGCGGGGTCCTGCTCCAGCGCGCGCAGTGCGTCGAAGGCCTCCGACTCCTCGTCCAGACGGCGGCCGGCCGCCGCGCAGCGCGCGACGATCTCCCGCAGCGTCCGGCGCCGCGCCGCACCGCATTCCTCGGGCCGCTCCGGTTCGCCGGGCGGGGCCGGTCCCTCCGGAAGGGCCGGTCCCCGCGGTGGCGGGTCGTCGTCGAGCTGCTGGCGCAGCCGGAACGCGGTGGCCAGTTCGGACCGGGCGTACGCCAGGGCCCCGGCGAAGGGCCGGGTGGCCGCCTCCCCGAACCGCGCGCGTGCGAACCCCAGTTCCTCGTCACTCGTTCGAATGGCGTCATCGGTGGCGACCAGGGTCCGGTCCGCCTCGGCCTCCAGGGCGGCCAGGTCCGGCGGCGCCGTCTCCGGCTCCCACTCCCGGGCGCCCGCGCCGTTGCCGCTCGCGGGTGTCGTCCGGGTCGCGGCCCGCCGTCTGCGGCGCGTGTACGCGTACCCGGCGGCCAGGCCCGCCCCGGCGAGGACGGCGACGGGCAGCACATAGTCACCGGCCACGGTGGAGCCGTCGCGCCTGCCCGGCCCGGCCAGGGCGGCGTCCAGGCCCTCGGCGGCGCCCACCGCCGCCCCGGCCCAGTCGCCACGCCGCAGGGCGGGCTCCACCGACTCGCGGGCCACCTCGCCGAGCACCTGGTCGCTGAGCGGGAAGTCCTGGTCGACCGAGTAGGCATAACTCCGGGTGTCCGTCGCCACGGCCAGCAGGACGTCGTCGCGGCCGAGCCCGTTCTGCTGCGCGGTGGTGTCGGCCCAGTCCTGGGAGGTACGGCCGGAGAAGTCGTCCACGTACACCGCGAAGAGCTGGATCCGGCGGTCCTCGTGGAGGCGGTCGAGCGCGGCGGCCACCCCGGGCGCGCGGGGCCCCAGCGCGTGCGCCCGGTCGGTGATCCGGCCGCTCGCGGCGAGCGTGACCGGGTCCTCCGCCCGCGCGGGGCCCGCGCCGAGGAGCAGCGCCCAGCACGTGGCGATCAGCACGGCCACCGGGGCCCGGACGGCCCGGACGGCTGTGCGGGGTCCGGTGCGACTGACACGCGGCGTCACATTTGTGAGCGTATGGCGGTATCTGGCGCTCCGCGACCGGGAGGGGGCACCCGGAACCCCTCGGCCCGCCCTTCCCGCTCGTTGGGCAGCGCGCCACCGGGAGGTCATACTTCCACGGCACACTGACAGTCAGGGGTACTCGTGCGGACAGCAATATCGGCCGGAGTCGACGGTCTGCGCCGGTGGTCGCGGCGCCCGGCACGGACGTGGGTGCGGCGTGCCGCGCTGGCGGCCGTGCTCCTGGTGATGGCGCCCATGGTGGTCGGCGCGGTGGCGCTGCGCAGCAGCTACGCGGGCGACCCGGGCGACGGCACCAGGTCGCGCGGGCGCGACGCCATCTGGCTCGGCCACGCCTGGGTCGACGGCCGCAAGGGGGAGGGCGACCTGGACGCCTTCGCCGCACGCGTACGGGAAACGGGGATACACGACCTGTACGTCCACGCCGGACCCCTGGAGCACGACGGGACGCTGCCCCCGTCCCGCTTCCCCAGGGCGCGCTGGCTGGTCGACGGGGTGCACCGCAGGCTGCCCGGAGTCCGCGTGCAGGCGTGGCTCGGCGACAAGCTCGCCACCGAGGGCCCGACGGGTCTGCGCCTGGAGCGGGCGGCGACGCGGACCGCGATGGTGGACTCGGCGCGCCGGGCCCTGGCGGACGGCGGCTTCGACGGCGTCCACTTCGACCTGGAGCCGATGCCCTCGGGCAGCCGCCCCTTCCTGCGCCTGCTCGACGCGGTACGGCCCGTCACGCGCGCGCACCACGCGACGCTGTCGGTCGCCGCGCACCAGATCGACCCGGTGCCCCGGCTGCACTCCGCCGCGGGCAGAATCGCCGGACACCCCAAGTGGTGGTCGCAGGCGTACTTCGGGCAGGTGGCCGAGCGGGTCGACCAGATCGCGGTGATGTCGTACGACACCTCGATGCCGCTGGAGAGCCTGTACGGCGGCTATGTCGCCCAGCAGGCCTCGCTGGCCCTGGAGGTGACGCCCGAGGACACCGACCTGCTGATGGGGCTGCCGTTCTTCCAGACGGAGACCATGGGCCACCACGCCTCGGCCGAGACGGTCAAGGCGGCGGTGCGCGGGGTTCGGCTTGGCCTGGGCCGCACCGACCGGCACCGCGAGCACTTCGGCGTGGCGCTCTACGTCGACTTCACCGCGCGCGACCGCGACTGGGCCGCGTACGACAAGGGCTGGAACTGAACAAGGGCTGCGCGCCTCGGCGGGGCCCGGCATCGACCGATGCCGGGCCCCGCCGCTTTCGGTACTACTGGCTCCCCGGCCGACGGCCGATCCTGCTGCCCAGCCAGACCAGCGGGTCGTACTTGCGGTCCACCGCGCGCTCCTTCAGCGGGATCAGCGCGTTGTCGGTGATCTTGATGTGCTCCGGGCAGACCTCGGTGCAGCACTTGGTGATGTTGCAGTAGCCGAGGCCGTGTTCGTCCTGGGCGGTGCGCTTGCGGTCGAGGCCGTTCTCGTCGGCCGCGTCCAGCGGGTGCATGTCCAACTCCGCCACCCGCATCAGGAAGCGCGGCCCGGCGAAGGTTGCCTTGTTCTCCTCGTGGTCGCGCACCACATGACAGGTGTCCTGGCACAGGAAGCACTCGATGCACTTGCGGAACTCCTGTGAGCGCTCCACGTCGATCTGTTGCATCCGGTACTCGCCCGCCGCGACCCCCTTCGGCGGGACGAAGGCGGGAACCTCGCGCGCCTTCTCGTAGTTGAAGGAGACGTCGGTCACCAGGTCGCGGACGATCGGGAACGCCCGCAGCGGGGTGATGGTGACCGTCTCCTCGCGCGCGAAGACCGACATCCGGGTCATGCACAGCAGCCGGGGCCGTCCGTTGATCTCCGCCGAGCACGAACCGCACTTGCCCGCCTTGCAGTTCCAGCGCACGGCCAGGTCCGGCGCCTGGGTGGCCTGGAGGCGGTGGATGATGTCGAGGACGACCTCGCCCTCGTTCACCTCCACCGTGAAGTCCTTCAGGGCGCCCCCGCTAGTGTCGCCCCGCCAGACCCGGAAGCTCGCTGCATACGTGGTCACTCGTAGAGCTCCTCTTCGGCGAGGTACTTGACCAGCTCCTCCTTCTCGAAGAGGGCGAGCAGGTCGGCACGGACGGGTTCGGTCTCCTCGCGTGTCAGGCGGATCTGCCCCCGGACCGGATCGGCCGCCCCGGGGTCCCCGGTGGGGTCGGCCAGCCGGCACAGCAGGTTCGCCCGCCGCCAGCCGCGGTCCATCGCGGGCCAGTCCTCGCGGGTGTGGCCGCCCCGGCTCTCGGTGCGTTCCAGGGCCGCGCGCGCCACGCACTCGCTGACCAGCAGCATGTTCCGCAGGTCCAGGGCGAGGTGCCAGCCGGGGTTGAACTGGCGGTGCCCCTCCACCCCCGCCCGCCGGGCCCGTACGCGCAGCTCGCCCAGCTTCTCCAGGGCCTGCCGCATTTCCGCGTCCCGGCGGATGATGCCCACCAGGTCGTTCATGGCCTGCTGGAGCTCCTGGTGCAGGGTGTACGGGTTCTCCGGCGCGGCGCCCGCGGCGCCGGCCGGTTCGGCGCTGAAGGGCCGCAGCGCCTCGGCGGCCGCCAAGTCCACCTGGGCCTCGTCGACGGCCGGGCGGGTGCTCGCCAGGGCCGAGGCGTACCCGGCGGCGTGCAGCCCGGCCCGGCGGCCGAAGACCAGCAGGTCGGAGAGGGAGTTGCCGCCGAGGCGGTTGGAGCCGTGCATCCCGCCGGCCACCTCGCCCGCCGCGAAGAGCCCGGGCACCCCGCGCGCGGCGGCGGTGTCGGAGTCGACGGCGATGCCGCCCATCACGTAGTGGCAGGTCGGGCCGACCTCCATCGGCTCGGCCGTGATGTCCACGTCCGCCAGCTCCTTGAACTGGTGGTGCATGGACGGCAGCCGGCGCCGGATGACCTCGGCGGGCATCCGGGTGGAGACGTCCAGGAAGACACCGCCGTGCGGGGAGCCGCGGCCCGCCTTCACCTCGGAGTTGATGGCGCGGGCGACCTCGTCGCGCGGGAGCAGTTCGGGCGGGCGGCGGTTGTGGTCGGGGTCCTCGTACCAGCGGTCGCCCTCCTCCTCGGACTCCGCGTACTTCTCCTTGAAGACGTCCGGCACGTAGTCGAACATGAAGCGTCTGCCGTCGGAGTTGCGCAGCACCCCGCCGTCGCCGCGCACCGATTCGGTGACCAGGATGCCCTTGACCGAGGGCGGCCAGACCATGCCGGTGGGGTGGAACTGCACGAACTCCATGTTCAGCAGCGGCGCCCCGGCCAGCAGCGCCAGCGCGTGGCCGTCGCCGGTGTACTCCCAGGAGTTCGACGTCACCTTGAAGGACTTGCCGATCCCGCCGGTGGCCAGGACCACCGCGGGGGCCTCAAGGACGAAGAACCGGCCGGACTCGCGCTCGTAGCAGAAGGCGCCCGCCACCCGGTCGTCCTCCTTCAGGCTGTGTTCTTTCAAGATCCGGGTGACCGTGCACTCCTGGAAGACCTTCAGGCGGGCCTCGTAGTCGCCGAACTCGCGCTTGTCCTCCTGCTGGAGCGCGACGATCTTCTGCTGGAGGGTGCGGATGAGCTCCAGGCCGGTGCGGTCGCCGACGTGGGCCAGGCGCGGGTACTCGTGGCCGCCGAAGTTGCGCTGGGAGATCCGGCCGTCCGGCGTACGGTCGAACAGGGCGCCCCAGGTCTCCAGCTCCCACACCCGGTCGGGCGCCTCGCGCGCGTGGAGCTCGGCCATCCGCCACTGGTTGAGGAACTTGCCGCCGCGCATGGTGTCGCGGAAGTGCACCTGCCAGTTGTCGCCGGAGTTCACATTGCCCATGGAGGCGGCGATGCCGCCCTCGGCCATCACCGTGTGGGCCTTGCCGAAGAGGGACTTGCAGATCACTGCGGTACGGGCGCCCTGCTCGCGGGCCTCGATCGCGGCCCGCAGGCCCGCCCCTCCGGCGCCCACCACGACCACGTCCCACTGCTGCCGTTCCACGTGCGTCATCAGAAGAACCTCGGATCGTCGAAGGCCCCGGTGGCGAGGAAGTACACGTACAGGTCGGCCAGCGAGACGCTGATCAGCGAGGCCCAGGCGAGCAGCATGTGATGGCGGTTGAGCTTCCCGGCCCAGCTCCACATCCGGTAGCGCACGGGGTGCTGGGAGAAGTGCCGCAGCCGCCCGCCGACGATGTGCCGGCAGGAGTGGCAGGAGAGGGTGTACGCCCAGATCAGCACGATGTTGACGGTGAAGACCAGGGTGCCCAGACCCATGTGGCCCCACCGGTGGTGCGCGTCGCGGTAGGCGAGCACCGTGTCGTACGTGAGGAAGGCCGCGACCGGCAGTGCGAAGTAGAACGTGTACCGGTGGATGTTCTGGATGATCAGCGGGAAGCGGGTCTCGCCCGTGTACTTCTTGTGCGGCTCGGCCACCGCGCAGGCGGGTGGCGAGGCCCAGAAGCCCCGGTAGTACGCCTTGCGGTAGTAGTAGCAGGTGCCGCGGAAGGCGAGCGGGAAGATCAGGATCAGCAGCGCGGGGGACAGGCCCCACCAGCTGCCGAAGAGGTCGGCGTTCGGGCCGCCCCGCATCGGGACGCAGTTGTCGGCGACGCACGGCGAGTAGAACGGCGAGACGTAGGGAGCGGCGTAGTAGTCGTCGTTCGCGAAGGCCCGCCAGGTCGAGTAGACGACGAAGGCGAGCAGTCCGGCGGCGGTCACGGCGGGCGCCAGCCACCAGCGGTCGGTGCGCAGATGGCGGGGCGCGATGGCGGCGCGTGAGGCGCCGGACACGCCGGTGAGCGGTTGGGGTTCGGTGCCTGTGGCCAACAGTGGCTCCCGTTCCGTTCAGTCAGGGGGCGCGCCGGTCGCGGGCGCCCAGACCTTCGTCGTCCGAGTCCGTCCACAGCGAGGTGTCGTACGGCGTGTCCGGGATGGTGAGCAGGTCGGGGCGCGCCTCGGTGGCGGGGGCCGCGGTCTGGCGCAGCAGCGCGACGCTCTCGCGCAGATGGTCGGTGTCGGTCCGTATCCGGCGGATGTCCAGGCCGTCGTCGCCGATCTGTTTCTCCAGCCGCCCCACCGACCTGACCAGGTCGTCGAGACAGCGCTGAACTGCCGTCAGCTCCTCGTGCAGGGACATGGCGTGCCTACCTTCCGCAGTGGCGGGCGGCGGTGACCGGTCATGTGGGAGGGCGACCTCCCGTCCCCCGAAAGGTCATGCGCCTGAGAGTGTCGCGCGTCACTTCCGTGGTTGTGAAGGTGTGTGCACCGGGTTCCCGGGGCGCACACCCCGTCGCACGCGCCCCTCGTTGCGCCGCATGGGTGGGATCCGGCCGCCGCCGCGCCGTGTCGCCGTACGGGCGGGGGCGGCGTCCTCTTCAGTGGGTGGGCAATACGTGTGATCATCGCGAAATGCCACCAAGTAGATAAAACTGACGAAGAGGTACAGACATGCCCCACGTCGGCGTCCAGCGCGGGAGGGCATCTTCCCGGGCGACCCGTACCGTCGCCGCGATCCGCACCGTCGCGTCGCTCCGGTCCGTCGCGCTCCTCACCTCCGGTGTGCTGGCGCTTCCCGCCCTGACCGGCTGCTCCTCGGGCGACGACGAGGCCGGCGCGGTCGTCGCGCCCCAGGACATCGGCGCGGCGGCCCGGCCCCAGGTCGCCGACGGGGGAACCCTGCGCTGGGCCGTCGACGCGATGCCCCAGACGCTCAACGCCTTCCAGGCCGACGCGGACGCCGCCACCGCGCGCGTCACCGGCGCGGTGCTGCCGTCCCTCTTCACCCTGGACGAACGCGGGCGCCCGCAGCGCAATCCGGACTATCTGGAGAGCGCGGAGGTCGTTCAGCGCGAGCCCAAGCAGGTCGTGCTCTACAAGCTCAACCAGAAGGCGGTGTGGAGCGACGGCCGCGAGGTCGGCGCACCCGACTTCGTCGCCCAGTGGCGGGCGCTGAGCGGGCGCGACACCGCGTTCTGGACCGCGCGCAACGCCGGGTACGAGCGGATCGAGAAGATCGAGAAGGGCGCCAACGACCTGGAGGTCAAGGTCACCTTCGCCAAGCCGTACGCGGACTGGCGCGCCCTGTTCAGCCCGCTCTACCCCAAGGACGTCACCGGCACGGCGAACGCCTTCAACGACGGCGCCCGCGGCAAGCTGAAGGCCACCGCAGGACCGTTTCTCCTGAAGGCCTCCGACCGCGACAGGGGCACCCTCACCCTCGCCCGCAACCCGCGCTGGTGGGGCCGGCCCAGCAAGCTCGACGAGCTGGTCTTCCGGGCCGTGCCGCGCGACAAGCGGGTCGCCGCCCTCGCCGACGGCAGCCTGGACGTGGCCGAGATCGACCGGTCCGCCGCCGACCGCATCACCCAGGCCGGACGCGACAAGGACGCCGGCCGGGGCGCCGACGGCCCCGGCATCGCGCACGGCGCCGACGCCGCCCTCACCCCCGCCTCCGCGCTGCGCTCCTGGGCCGTCGCGCACGGCTCCGACGAGGAGCGGGCCGAGGCCGAGGTGCGGGTGCGCAGGCAGAGCCGCGAGGCCGTCGCCCGGTACGCGGACGAGCAGACGGGCCTGGCGCGGCTCACCATCCGCAAGTCCCTGGAGCCCGCCTACACCCAGCTCGCCCTCAACGGCAGCTCCGGCCCGCTCTCCGACGAGCGGGTGCGCCGGGCGGTGGCCCGGGCGCTGGACCGCCAGGAGCTGGCGGAGATGGTGCTCAAGCCGCTCGGGCTGCCCGCCCGGCCCCCCGGCAGCCATCTGGCGCTGGCCGGCCAGCCGGCGTACGCCGACAACAGCGGCGCGCTCGGCGGCCAGGACACCCACGAGGCGCAGGCCCTGCTCGCGGACGCGGGCTGGACCCCCGGCGGCGCCCGGCAGAAGCCCGGCACGACCAAGGCGGGCAGCAAGGCGTCCGGCGCCGGCGCGGACGGCGACGCCAAGCGGGAGAGCGCCGGGGACGACGGCACCTACATCGTCGGCGACGACAAGAGCAAGCGGGTCCGGTCGAGCCCGAACCTGTACTCCGTGGGCGGCGCGAAGGTCGGCGAGGGCCCGTACTACGCGGACGAGGACAGGCCCGAGGGCTCCTCGCGGGGCCGGGAGGGCTCCGACGCGGGCGACGACAGGCCGGGCGACAACCGGCCCGGCGGCTCCGGCCCCGGCGCCGACACGCACGTACTCGCCCCGGCCCGCGCCGCCGCCCTCCAGGAGATCGCCCTGATGCGGCAGGCCGACGCGCTGGACGAGGCCGGCTCCGGCCACCGGGGCGCCGCCGACCGGGACGAGGCGGGCGGCGGGAAGGAGCGCGGCACGGGCCGCGACGCCCACCGCACCGAGGCCCAGCACAAGGGGGGCGCCCCCGGCGCGTACGCCCCCAAGGGCACCGCGGCCCCGGCGGCGGGCGGGCCGCTCGGCAAGGACGGCAAGCCGCTCACCCTGCGGTTCGTCCTGCCGTCGGGTCCCGGCTCCGAGTCGCTGCGGGCGGTGGGCGACCGGATCGCGCAGATGCTCAGGGCCGTCGGGATCAGCACCGAGGTCTCCAAGGTGGCCGACGACAGCTACTTCAAGGACCACATCGCCTCGGGCGACTTCGACCTGGCGCTGTACTCCTGGCCCGGCACCGCCTACCCGGCCACCGACGACCGGCCGGTCTTCGCCAAGCCCGAGCCCGCCTCCGACGGCTCGCTGGTCGTCGAGCAGAACTACACCAGGGTCGGCACCGACCACATCGACCAGCTCTTCGACCAGGCGGCCGGGGAGCTCGACGAAGGCGAGGCGCGCGATCTGGTCCGCAAGGCGGACGCCCGCATCTGGGCGGCGGCCGGTTCCATCCCCCTCTACCAGCGCCCCCAGCTGGTCGCGGTGAAGCCCAATGTGGCCAACGCGGGCGCCTTCGGGTTCGCCACCCCGCTCTTCCAGGACATCGGCTTCAAGAAGTCGGGTATTGCCCCGAAGAGGTCTGAGAAGTAACGGAAAAGATCACCGCTCGCCCTGAGAAACAGCAGGTCACAACCTCAGAACTGGCTCAAGTCCCTTGCCCGTCGGTCCGCCGGCGGGCAAGGTCGTACCTGCCCTTGACCCGGCCATGGGGCGGCCTCGACCAGGGCTGCTCCGCAGCTCCCCGCACCCCGAGAAACGATCACAGGTTCGGCCCGGGAGGCCTCCGGCGCGCCAGCCCCGTACCATAGGACTAGCCGTGGCGTGTTCGCGCCCGGCGGGCGGACGAGGCTTCGACCGTCAGACGCCTGATTCCCGATCGAGAGAAGCGCCAGCCAGCATGCCCACGCGCCACGACATCCGCAATGTCGCCATCGTCGCCCACGTCGACCACGGCAAGACGACCATCGTCGACGCCATGCTCAAGCAGGCCGGCTCCTTCGCCGCGCACGCCGCCGAGTCCCTCGACGACCGCATGATGGATTCGAACGACCTGGAGCGTGAGAAGGGCATCACGATCCTCGCCAAGAACACGGCGGTGAAGTACCACCCCAAGGACGGCGGGGCCCCCATCACGATCAACATCATCGACACCCCCGGCCACGCCGACTTCGGTGGTGAGGTCGAGCGCGGTCTGTCGATGGTGGACGCGGTCGTGCTGCTGGTGGACGCCTCCGAGGGTCCCCTGCCGCAGACGCGCTTCGTGCTGCGCAAGGCGCTCCAGCAGCGGCTGCCCGTCATCCTCTGCATCAACAAGACGGACCGCCCCGACTCCCGGATCGACGAGGTCGTCAACGAGACGTACGACCTGTTCCTGGACCTGGACGCGGACGAGGACCAGATCGAGTTCCCGATCGTCTACGCCTGCGGCCGCGACGGCATCGCCTCGCTGACCAAGCCGGAGGACGGCACGGTCCCGGCCGACTCCACCAGCCTGGAGCCGTTCTTCTCCACCATCCTGGAGCACGTCCCGGCCCCGACGTACGAGGAGGACGCGCCGCTCCAGGCCCACGTCACCAACCTCGACGCCGACAACTTCCTCGGCCGCATCGCGCTGCTCCGCGTCGAGCAGGGCGAGCTGCGCAAGGGCCAGACCGTGGCCTGGATCAAGCGCGACGGCTCGATCTCCAACGTCCGCATCACCGAGCTGATGATGACGGAGGCGCTCACCCGCAAGCCCGCCGAGGTGGCGGGCCCGGGCGACATCTGCGCGGTCGCCGGTATCCCGGACATCATGATCGGTGAGACCCTCGCCGACCCCGAGAACCCGGTCGCGCTGCCGCTGATCACGGTGGACGAGCCCGCGATCTCCATGGTGATCGGCACCAACACCTCGCCGCTGGTCGGCCGTGGCGGCACCGGCAAGGGCGCCTCCGCCAAGGCGGCCGTCAAGGACCGCAAGGTCACCGCGCGCCAGGTGAAGGACCGCCTGGACCGCGAGCTGATCGGCAACGTCTCGCTGCGCGTGCTGGACACCGAGCGCCCCGACGCCTGGGAGGTGCAGGGCCGCGGTGAGCTGGCGCTGGCCATCCTGGTCGAGCAGATGCGCCGTGAGGGCTTCGAGCTGACCATCGGCAAGCCGCAGGTCGTCACCAAGCTCGTCGACGGCAAGGTGCACGAGCCGGTCGAGCGCCTCACGGTGGACGTGCCCGAGGAGCACATGGGCGCCGTCACGCAGCTCATGGGCGTCCGCAAGGGCCGGATGGACAACATGTCCAACCACGGCTCCGGCTGGGTCCGCATGGAGTTCGTCGTCCCGTCCCGCGGCCTGATCGGCTTCCGTACGGAGTTCCTCACCGGCACGCGCGGCACCGGCATCGCGCACTCCATCCACGAGGGCCACGAGCCGTGGTTCGGCACCCTGACGACCCGTAACAACGGTTCGCTGGTCGCCGACCGCGCGGGCGCCGTCACCGCCTTCGCGATGACCAACCTCCAGGAGCGCGGTGTGCTCTTCACCGACCCGGGCACCGAGGTGTACGAGGGCATGATCGTCGGCGAGAACTCGCGCGCCGACGACATGGACGTCAACATCACCAAGGAGAAGAAGCTCACCAACATGCGCTCCTCCTCCGCCGACTCCTTCGAGGCGATCGTCCCGCCGCGCAAGCTCTCCCTGGAGCAGTCCCTGGAGTTCTGCCGCGACGACGAGTGCGTCGAGGTGACCCCGGAGGCCGTCCGTATCCGGAAGGTCGTCCTGGACCAGAAGGAGCGCGGCCGCACGGCCTCGCGCGCCAAGCACGGCTGAGCCAGGGCCCTTAGGGCTTCCACGGCCCGGCCTCCCGCGATCTTCGCGGGGGGCCGGGCCGCTGTCGTACGGTGGGGTCCGCCGGGGGCGCGCACCCTGCCTTCCGCGCCTCGCGCGGTCAAGTTGTTTTCCCCTACACGCTGTTCGGATATCGAGCGTCGCTCTCCGGAAGATGTGTTAACGGTCCGTTTCGGGGGTGTCTGTCTGTGCTCTGTTTGTCCGGATTTCGGACTGTTGGCCTGACCTGATGTTGTCAAAACGAGACCCTTTAAGTGTGGTTTACAGCCCGGCCGTACTTAATAGTTGGCTCCACTGAGCTCGGGTCAATGGGTCACGCACTGTGGGGAGTGCCGACTCACGAGCACACTCGGGGCGTTTGATCGATCGCCGTCAGGGGTGTCGGCGATCTTTTTGTGCCCCTCTTGTTGTGACAAGTGGACTCATGAGGAGGAACCCATGCGTGGTGCCAAGAGCGCCAAGTGGGTCGCGGGTGCGGCGATCGTTGCCCTGGCTGCGACCGCCTGTGGTGGCGGCGACGGTGACAGCAAGGGCAAGGGGGGTTCGGACGGCGTCATCTCCATGGAGATCGGCGAGCCGCAGAACCTGCTCGTGCCCTCGAACACCTACGAGACCGAGGGTGGCGAGGTCGTCAAGGCCGTCTTCACCGGTCTCACCAAGCTGAACGAGAAGAACGAGGTCGTCAACGACCTGGCGCAGTCGATCGAGACCAAGGACTCCAAGGTCTGGACGATCAAGCTGAAGCCCGGCTACACCTTCCACAACGGTGAGGCCGTCACGGCGAAGTCCTTCGTCGACGCCTGGAACTACGGCGCCAACCAGGACAACGCGCAGCAGACCAACCCGCTCTTCTCGCACATCGCCGGTTTCAAGGACCTGAACCCCGGCAAGGGCAAGAAGGTCGCCACCAAGGAGATGTCGGGCCTCAAGGCCGTCGACGACAACACCCTCCAGGTGACCCTGGAGACGCCGTTCTCCGCCTTCACCTCGCAGCTCTCCTTCTCGGCGTTCATGCCGCTCCCGAAGGTGTTCTTCGACAACCCGAAGGCCTTCGGCGAGGCGCCGATCGGCAACGGCCCGTACAAGATGTCGGGCAAGTTCCAGCACAACGACAAGATCTCCGTCGTCAAGTACGACAAGTACCCGGAGGCCTCGAAGTACGAGGTCAAGGGGATCAACTTCAAGATCTACTCGAACTCCGACACGTCCTACAAGGACCTGGTCGCGGGCAACCTGGACATCGACGACTCGATCCCGACGTCCGGCCTGGCCACGTACAAGAAGGACCTCGGCGAGCGCGCGATCGACGAGTCGGACTCCGGCGTCGGCTACATCGGCTTCCCGCTGAAGTACAACGACGCCTTCAAGAACAAGGACCTCCGCAAGGCGATCTCGATGGCGATCGACCGGAAGGCGATCGCCGACAAGATCTTCCTCGGCTCCCGCATGCCGGCCGACGACTTCATCAGCCCGATCATCACCGGCTACCGCCAGGGCGCCTGTGCCGACGCGTGCAAGCTGGACGCGGCCAAGGCCAAGGAGCTCTACGCCAAGAGCGGCGGCCTGCCGAACAACACGCTGGAGATCGGCTACAACGCCGACGGCGACCACAAGGGCTGGATCGAGGCGGTCGCCAACCAGATCCAGCAGAACCTCGGCATCAAGGTCACCGCGAAGCCGTTCGAGCAGTTCCAGACCATCCTGAACGACCTGGACGCCAAGAAGTACAGCGGCGGGTTCCGTATGGGTTGGAACATGGACTACCCGAACGCGGAGAACTACCTGCGGCCGATCTTCTCCAAGGACGCCATCGAGAACGGCTCGAACTACGCGGGCTACACGAACGAGAACTTCGAGAAGCTTCTCGTCCAGGGCGACCAGGGCAAGACCCCGGAGGAGGCTGTCAAGGGGTACCAGGCGGCCGACGACATCCTGCTCGACGAGATGCCGTACATCCCCGTGTACTTCTACAAGCTCAACGCTGGCTACAGCTCGAAGATCAAGAGCATGAAGATCGCCGGTGGCGACGTCCTCTGGGACACCGTCAAGCTCAGCTGAGCGATCCAGCCCGTGATCCAACGGGCTGAGGGTGGGCAGGGGGAGTCCATTGGAGGTCTCTCCCTGCCCACCCTGTCTGCCGTCCAGCCGTCCGCACTGCCACCCCTCACCGGCACCGGGCGAGTCAGCACCCCTCTGGAGAACCGATGGGCCGATTCGTCGTGCGCCGTATCCTGCAGGCGATCCCTGTACTGATAGGCGTTACGTTCCTCATCTTCTACCTGGTCTTCGCACTCAAGGGCGACCCGATCCAGGCCCTGGCGGGCGAGAAGCGCGCCGACCCCAACATCGCGGCCATGCTGCGCGAGCAGTACCACCTGAACGACCCGAAGATCGTGCAGTACTGGCACTACATCAGTGGTGTCTTCACCGGTGATCTCGGCACGACCTACACCGGACGCTCGATCTCGGAGATCGTCAGCGAGCGCTTCCCGGTCACCCTTCAGCTGGCGCTCACCGCGTTCGGCATCGAGGCGGTCATCGGCATCGTCGCGGGTATCTTCGCGGCGCTGAAGAAGGGCAAGTTCCTCGACAACCTGGTCCTCATCAGCACGCTGCTGCTGATCTCGATCCCGGTGTTCGTCCTCGGCAACGTGCTCCAGCTGGAGTTCGGCGTCAAGTGGAAGATCACCCCGGTCGCCGGTGTCGACGACGGCTGGCCCACCAGCTACATGCTGCCCGCCTTCGTGCTGGCCTCGACCTCCATGGCGTACATCGCGCGACTCACCCGCGCGAGCATGATGGAGTCGATCCGCGCGGACTACGTGCGCACCGCGATCGCCAAGGGCCTGCCCCGGCGCCGGGTGATCGGCATCCACACGCTGCGCAACTCGCTGATCCCCGTCGTCACCTTCCTGGGCATGGACCTGGGTGCGCTGATGGGCGGCGCGATCATCACGGAGCGGGTCTTCAACCTGCCCGGTATCGGCGGACAGCTGGCCCAGTCCGTCTATCTGCGCGAGCGTCCCGTGGTGGTCGGAATCGTCACCCTGCTCGTCCTGATCTACCTGGTGGCCAATCTCGTCGTAGACCTTCTCTACGCCGTGCTCGACCCGAGGATTCGCTATGAGTGAGAAGACCATGGAGAAGGCCGCCCCGGCCGACGCGACGGTGAGCGACAAGGCGGCCGAGGCCGAGGAGAAGGCGGCGGCCCGCCAGGCGAGCCTGCTGCGCGACGGCTGGATGGACCTGCGCAAGCGGCCCATGTTCCTCATCTCCGGCTTCGTCATCGTGATCCTGCTGGCGCTGGCGATCGCCCCCGGCCTCTTCACCTCGCGCAGCCCCTTCAGCGACGGCTTCTGCCAGCTGCAGAACTCGATGGAGCCGCCCACCTCCGGTCATCTCTTCGGCTATGACCTCCAGGGCTGCGACATCTACACGCGTACGGTCTTCGGCACCCGGAACTCGATCATCGTCGGCGTGGCCACCACGCTGATGACGACGTTCTTCGGCGCGCTGCTCGGCATGATCGCCGGTCTGCGCGGCGGCTGGATCGACGCGATCCTTTCCCGCGTCACCGAGGTCTTCTTCGCGCTGCCGCTCATCGTCGGCGCCCTGCTGATCATGTCGATCATCGGTGGCGGCGACCCCTGGTCCGTGTCGTTCATCCTCGCGGTGCTCGGCTGGCCGCAGGTGTACCGGATCATGCGCGGCGAGGTCATCGCCAACAAGCACAACGACTACGTGATGGCGGCGAAGGCGCTGGGCGCGGACACCAAGCGGATCGCGTTCCGGCACATCCTGCCGAACACGCTCGCCCCGGTCATCGTCGTCACGACGATGAACCTCGGTGTCTACATCTCGGCGGAGTCGGCGCTCTCCTACCTCGGCATCGGCATCCAGCACCCCAACATCTCCTGGGGTCTGATGATCAGTGACGTGCAGGACCGGTTCCTGACCTCCCCGCACGCCCTGCTCTTCCCCGCCGCCGTGCTCAGCATCACCGTGCTGGCGTTCATCATGCTCGGCGACGTGGTCCGCGACGCCTTCGACCCGAAGATGCGCTAGGGAGGGCGTACTCCATGACCATCATTGAGAAAACGGCGGGTGTACCCGCCCCGCGTTCCGAGGGCGACTCCGCGCCGCTCCTCGAAGTCCGCGATCTGCACGTCGAGTTCCACACCCGGGACGGCATCGCCAAGGCCGTCAACGGTGTCAACTACACCGTCTCGGCCGGCGAGACCCTCGCCGTCCTCGGCGAGTCCGGCTCCGGCAAGTCCGTGACCGCGCAGGCGATCATGGGCATCCTGGACATGCCCCCGGGCCGCATCCCGCAGGGCGAGATCCTGTTCCGCGGCAAGGACATGCTGAAGATGTCCGGCGAGGAGCGGCGGAAGATCCGTGGCCAGAAGATCGCGATGATCTTCCAGGACGCGCTCTCCTCCCTCAACCCGGTGCTCACCGTCGGCTACCAGCTCGGCGAGATGTTCCGGGTCCACCAGGGCGCCTCCCGCAAGGTGGCCAAGGCCAAGGCCATCGAGCTGATGGACAAGGTCAAGATCCCCGCCGCCAAGGCGCGGGTCAACGACTACCCCCACCAGTTCTCCGGCGGTATGCGCCAGCGCATCATGATCGCGATGGCGCTCGCCCTGGAGCCCGACCTGATCATCGCGGACGAGCCGACCACCGCGCTCGACGTGACGGTCCAGGCGCAGGTCATGGACCTGCTCGCGGAGCTCCAGCGCGAGTACCACATGGGCCTGATCCTCATCACCCACGACCTCGGCGTCGTCGCCGACGTCGCGGACAAGATCGCCGTGATGTACGCGGGCCGGATCGTGGAGACCGCACCGGTGCACGAGCTCTACAAGCGCCCGGCGCACCCGTACACCCGGGGTCTGCTCGACTCGATCCCGCGCCTGGACCAGAAGGGCCAGGAGCTCTACGCGATCAAGGGCCTGCCGCCCAACCTGCTCAAGGTCCCCTCGGGCTGCGCCTTCAACCCGCGCTGCCCCAAGGCCCAGGACATCTGCCGTACGGACGCCCCGCCGCTGCACCAGGTCACCGAGGCCGACGGCACGGTCCTGACCGGCCGCGGCAGCGCCTGCCACTTCTGGAAGGAGACGATCCATGGCTGAGCCGGCCAAGAAGGACGAGGCCGTGGACGCGACTCCCAGCGTCACGGACGTCGTGAAGAAGGACGCCTCGACGACGACCGAGGTCGAGGCGCTCCTCGACGCCAAGGTCGACCGCGGCGAGCCGATCCTGCAGGTGCGCAACCTGGTCAAGCACTTCCCGCTGACCCAGGGCATCCTCTTCAAGAAGCAGATCGGCGCGGTCAAGGCCGTGGACGGGGTCTCCTTCGACCTCTACCAGGGCGAGACGCTCGGCATCGTCGGCGAGTCCGGCTGTGGCAAGTCCACCGTCGCCAAGCTGCTGATGACGCTGGAGCGGGCGACCGCCGGCGAGGTCTTCTACAAGGGCCAGGACATCACCAAGCTGTCCGGGCGCGCGCTGAAGGCCGTCCGCCGCAACATCCAGATGGTGTTCCAGGACCCGTACACGTCCCTGAACCCGCGGATGACGGTCGGCGACATCATCGGGGAGCCCTTCGAGATCCACCCCGAGGTGGCTCCCAAGGGCGACCGGCGCCGCCGGGTCCAGGAGCTCCTGGACGTGGTGGGCCTCAACCCCGAGTACATCAACCGCTACCCGCACCAGTTCTCCGGCGGTCAGCGCCAGCGCATCGGCATCGCCCGCGGCCTCGCGCTCAATCCCGAGATCATCATCTGCGACGAGCCGGTCTCCGCGCTCGACGTGTCGGTCCAGGCGCAGGTCATCAACCTGATGGCGAAGCTGCAGGACGAGTTCAACCTCTCCTACCTCTTCATCGCGCACGACCTGTCGATCGTCCGGCACATCTCGGACCGCGTCGGGGTGATGTACCTCGGCAAGCTGGCCGAGATCGGCTCCGACGAGGAGATCTACGAGCACCCGACGCACCCGTACACCCAGGCGCTGCTCTCCGCGGTGCCGGTGCCGGACCCGGACGCCCGTGAGCACCGGGAGCGGATCATCCTCACCGGTGACGTGCCGTCCCCGGCCAACCCGCCGTCGGGCTGCCGCTTCCGCACCCGCTGCTGGAAGGCGGAGGAGCGCTGCGCCACCGAGGTGCCGCTGCTCGCCGTGCCCGAGCGCTTCCTGGGTCAGGACACCCCGGCCGCGCACGAGTCGGCGTGCCACTTCGCCGAGGAGAAGGACGTGGTGGGCGCGGCCTGACCGCGTCCCGCCCGCGCCGCACCGAAGGGGCGCCCGCGACCACACGGTTGCGGGCGCCCCTTCGGCGTATGCCCGCGCCGGTCCCCCGCGCCCTCCTGCGGCGCGCGCCCCGTACGGAGCACGCCCACGCCCATGTGGGTGCGGCAGAGGTGCGTCCCTTCCCCTCCTGGGGTGATATTTGGGCCTAAGTCAGACTTGGGACTCTAGGAGGACTCCAATGCGCGGAGCCACGCACGCCAAGTGGGCCGCCTGTGCGGTGGTCGTCGCTCTCGCGGCGACGGCCTGCGGTGGCGGGGACAGCGGTGGCGGGGGCGCCTCCGGCATCGTGAGTTCGTCCTGGGGCGATCCGCAGAACCCGCTGGAGCCCGCCAACACCAACGAGGTGCAGGGCGGCAAGGTCCTCGACATGCTCTTCCGGGGCCTCAAGCGGTACGACCCGAAGACCGGCGAGGCCAAGGACATGCTGGCCGAGAAGATCGAGACCACCGACTCGACCACCTTCGCCATCACGGTCAAGGACGGCTGGACGTTCTCCAACGGCGAGAAGGTGACCGCGAAGTCCTTCGTGGACGCCTGGAACTACGGCGCCAACCTCAAGAACAACCAGAAGAACGCCTACTTCTTCGGGTACATCGAGGGCTACGACAAGACCCACCCCGACAAGGGAGACCCCAGCGCCGAGAGCCTGTCCGGGCTGAAGGTCACCGGCGAGCGCACCTTCACCGTCAAGCTCAACCAGAAGTTCTCCACCTGGCCCGACACCCTCGGCTACGCCGCCTTCGCCCCGCTGCCCAGGGCCTTCTTCGACAACCACGCGGCATGGCTGTCCAAGCCGGTCGGCAACGGCCCGTACACGGTGAACTCGTACACCAAGGGCTCGAAGCTGGAGATGCGCAAGTGGGACGGCTACCCGGGGCCGGACAAGGCGCAGAACGGCGGCGTCGACCTCAAGGTCTACACCGACAACAACACCGCCTACACCGACCTGACCGCCGGCAACCTCGACCTCGTCGACGACGTGCCCGCCTCCCAGCTCAAGAACGTCAAGGCGGACCTCGGGGACCGGTACATCAACACCCCGGCCGGCATCATCCAGACGCTCGCCTTCCCGTACTACGACGACGCCTGGAACACCCCGGGCGCGGCGAAGGTCCGCAAGGGCCTGTCGATGGCGATCAACCGCGCGCAGATCACCGACACGATCTTCCAGAAGACCCGCACCCCGGCCACCGACTGGACCTCGCCCGTGCTCGGCGCGGACGGCGGCTACAAGGCGGGCCTGTGCGGGGACGCCTGCACGTACGACCCGGCCGCCGCGAAGAAGCTCATCGAGGAGGGCGGCGGGATCCCCGGCGGCCAGGTGAAGATCTCGTACAACGCGGACACCGGCTCGCACAAGGAGTGGATCGACGCCATCTGCAACAGCGTCAACAACGCGCTGGGCAACGACCGGGCGTGCGTGGGCAACCCGGTCGGCACCTTCGCCGACTTCCGCAACCAGATCACCCAGAGCAAGATGTCGGGACCGTTCCGGGCGGGCTGGCAGATGGACTACCCGCTGATCCAGAACTTCCTCCAGCCGCTGTACTACACCAACGCCTCCTCCAACGACGGCAAGTGGACCAACGCCGAGTTCGACAAGCTGGTGAACGAGGCCAACGCCGAGACGGACAAGGCCAAGGCCATCGACCTCTTCCAGAAGGCCGAGGGCGTGCTCCGCGACCAGATGGGCGCCATCCCGCTCTGGTACCAGAACGGCAGCGCCGGCTACTCCTCCCGGCTCTCCAACGTCGCTCTGAACCCCTTCAGCGTCCCCGTCTACAACGAGATCAAGGTCAGCTGACGCCGACGGCGGTACGGCCCGGCGCGTGCCCCGCGCCGGGCCCGGCCCCTTCCCCGACTCTCGGAGCGGTTCATGGGACGGTATGTGATCCGGCGTCTGCTGCAGATGATCCCGGTCTTCTTCGGCGCCACGCTGCTGATCTTCCTCATGGTCAACGTGATGGGCGACCCCATCGCGGGGCTCTGCGGCGACAAGGCGTGCGACCCGTCGACCGCGGCCCGCCTCAAGGCGGAGTTCGGCCTCGACAAGCCGGTCTGGCAGCAATACGCGACGTACATGGGGAACGTGTTCACCGGTGACTTCGGGACCGCGTTCAACGGCCAGAAGGTCACCGAGCTGATGTCGACCGCCTTCCCCGTCACCATCCGGCTCACGATCATCGCCATCCTCTTCGAGATCGTCATCGGCATCACCCTCGGCGTGGTCACCGGTCTGCGGCGCGGCCGGCCGGTCGACACCGCCGTGCTGATCCTGACCCTGGTGGTCATCGCGATCCCGACCTTCGTCACCGGTCTGGTGCTTCAGCTGCTGCTCGGCGTCGAGTGGGGATGGATCAAGCCGTCGGTCTCCCCGGAGGCCCCCTTCGACGAGCTGCTGCTGCCGGGCCTGGTCCTCGCCTCGGTCTCGCTCGCGTACGTCACCCGGCTCACCCGGACCTCGATCGCGGAGAACTCCCGCGCCGACTACGTCCGTACCGCCGTCGCCAAGGGCCTGCCCCGGCGCCGGGTGATCACCCGGCATCTGCTGCGCAACTCCCTGATCCCGGTGGTCACCTTCATCGGTACGGACGTGGGCGCCCTGATGGGCGGGGCGATCGTGACCGAGCGGATCTTCAACATCCACGGCGTCGGCTACCAGCTCTACCAGGGCATCCTGCGTCAGAGCACCCAGACCGTCGTCGGGTTCGTGACCGTTCTGGTGCTGGTGTTCCTGGTGGCGAATCTCGTCGTCGACCTCCTCTACGCCGTACTCGACCCGAGGATCCGCTATGCCTGAGCCCGACTTCGACGAACGCAGCGTCGCCGCGACCGGTGCGGGCGGCGTCGACGAGCAGGCCATCGCGCCCACCGGCACCAGCGGCGCGATGGACCTCGCGATCAGCGAAGGCGCGTCCCTGGAGGGGGCCCCCGGCGGCCCCGAGGGCACCGGCCCGGCCGGAAAGCCGCGCAGTCTGTGGGGCGACGCCTGGCGGGACCTGCGGCGCAACCCCGTCTTCCTCGTCTCCGGCCTGATCATCCTCTTCCTGGTCGTCATCTCGCTGTGGCCGTCCCTGATCGCCTCCGGCAACCCCCTCACATGCGATCTGTCCAAGGCCCAGCTGGGCTCCCGGCCCGGCCACCCCTTCGGCTACGACGGCCAGGGCTGCGACGTCTACACCCGCACCGTCTACGGCGCCCGCACCTCGGTCACCGTCGGCGTCTGCACCACCCTGGGGGTCGCGCTCTTCGGCTCGGTCCTGGGCGGGCTCGCCGGGTTCTTCGGCGGCGGCTGGGACGCGCTGCTCTCCCGGATCACCGACATCTTCTTCGGCATCCCCGTGGTGCTCGGCGGTCTGGTCTTCCTCTCCGTGGTCACCTCCACGACCGTCTGGCCGGTGATCGGCTTCATGATCCTGCTGGGCTGGCCGCAGATCGCCCGGATCGCGCGCGGTTCGGTGATCACCGCCAAGCAGAACGACTACGTCCAGGCGGCCCGCGCGCTCGGCGCCTCCAACACGCGGATGCTGCTACGGCACATCGCGCCCAACGCGGTGGCCCCGGTGATCGTCGTGGCGACCATCGCCCTCGGTACGTACATCTCCCTGGAGGCCACGCTCTCCTACCTCGGCGTCGGGCTGAAGCCGCCGTCCGTCTCCTGGGGCATCGACATCTCGGCCGCCTCCCAGTACATCCGCAACGCCCCGCACATGCTGCTGTGGCCGGCCGGGGCGCTGGCGGTCACGGTGCTGGCGTTCATCATGCTCGGCGACGCGGTGCGCGACGCCCTCGACCCCAAGCTGCGCTGAGGAGTTGGACGCCATGCTGCTCGAAGTGCGCGACCTCCAGGTCGAGTTCAGGACGCGCGACGGCGTCGCCAGGGCCGTCAACGGGGTGACCTACTCGGTGGAGGCCGGTGAGACGCTGGCCGTGCTCGGCGAGTCCGGCTCGGGCAAGTCGGTGACCGCGCAGGCGGTGATGGGCATCCTGGACATGCCGCCGGGCCGGATCACCGGGGGCGAGATCGTCTTCCAGGGCAGGGACCTGCTCACCCTCAAGGAGGACCAGCGGCGCGGGATCCGGGGCTCCGGGATGGCGATGATCTTCCAGGACGCGCTGTCCTCGCTCAATCCGGTGCTGAGCGTGGGAGCGCAGCTCGCCGAGATGTTCACCGTGCACCGGGGGATGTCCCGGGCGGACGCCAGGGCCAAGGCCGTGGAGCTGATGGACCGGGTGCGCATCCCGGCGGCCAAGGAGCGGGTCAACCAGTATCCGCACCAGTTCTCCGGCGGTATGCGCCAGCGCATCATGATCGCGATGGCGATGGCGCTGGAGCCCGCGCTGATCATCGCGGACGAGCCGACCACCGCACTCGACGTGACCGTCCAGGCCCAGGTGATGGACCTGCTCGCGGAGCTCCGGCGCGAGATGAACATGGGGCTGATCCTGATCACCCATGACCTCGGGGTGGTCGCGGACGTCGCGGACCGGATCGCGGTGATGTACGCGGGCCGGATCGTCGAGGAGGCCCCCGTCCACGAGATCTACCGGGCGCCCGCGCACCCGTACACCAAGGGCCTGCTCCGGTCGATCCCGCGCCTGGACCAGAAGGGGCGGGAGCTGTACGCCATCAAGGGCCTGCCGCCGAACCTGATGCACATCCCGCCCGGCTGCGCCTTCCATCCGCGCTGCCCGATGGCGCGGGACGTGTGCCGCACCGACGTCCCCCCGCTGGCGGTCGTCTCCGAGAACCGCAGGAGCGCGTGCCACTTCTGGAAGGAGTGCCTGGATGACTGAGGCGATTCTGGAAGTGCGCGACCTGGTCAAGCACTACCCGCTCACCCGGGGCATCCTCTTCAAGAAGCAGATCGGCGCGGTCAGGGCCGTGGACGGGGTCTCCTTCGACCTCGCGGCGGGCGAGACGCTGGGCATCGTGGGGGAGTCGGGGTGCGGCAAGTCGACGGTCGCCAGGATGCTGGTGAACCTGGAGCGGCCGACGGCGGGGCAGATCAAGTACAAGGGCGAGGACATCACGGCGATGTCCGGGCGCGCGCTGCGGGCGGTGCGCCGCAACATCCAGATGGTGTTCCAGGACCCGTACACGTCACTGAATCCCCGGATGACGGTCGGTGACATCATCGGGGAGCCGTACGAGATCCACCCCGAGGTGGCTCCCAAGGGCGACCGGCGCCGCAAGGTGCAGGACCTGCTGGACGTGGTGGGGCTCAACCCGGAGTACATCAACCGCTACCCGCACCAGTTCAGCGGCGGCCAGCGCCAGCGCATCGGGATCGCGCGGGGGCTCGCGCTGCGGCCCGAGGTGATCGTGGCGGACGAGCCGGTATCCGCGCTCGACGTGTCGGTGCAGGCGCAGGTGGTGAATCTGCTGGAGCGCCTGCAGAACGAGTTCTCGCTGTCGTACGTGTTCATCGCGCACGACCTGTCGATCGTGCGGCACATCTCCGACCGGGTCGGGGTGATGTACCTCGGCCGGATCGTGGAGACCGGGCGGGACGAGGAGATCTACGACCATCCGACGCATCCGTACACGCAGGCGCTGCTGTCGGCGGTGCCGGTGCCGGACCCGTCCGCGCGGGAGCGGCGTGAGCGGATCATCCTCTCCGGGGATGTGCCGAGCCCGGCGAACGTGCCCTCCGGGTGCCGGTTCCGTACGCGGTGCTGGAAGGCGCAGGAGCGGTGTGCGCTGGAGGTGCCTCTGCTGGCGGTACCGGCGGCGTTCCGGCTGGCGCCGGGCCCGGCTCAGCATCCGTCGGCGTGCCACTTCGCGGAGGAGCGGAGGGTGGTGCCGGAGTAGCCGCTTTAACCCGCGGGCCGGTGCTGGCTTGCCTGCGGCCCGGTTTTCGTCTGCGGCGCGGTGGTGTGCTGGTCGCGCAGTTCCCCGCGCCCCTTGTGGGCCCGGTTTTTGTCTGCGGCGGGGTGGTGGGTTGCTCGCGCAGTTCCCCGCGCCCCTGATGTGCTCGGCTGCGCCTTCGCCTCTCGCCTGCGTCTGTGGCGCTGTGGGGCCCCGCGTCCCTCAGGGGGCCCGGTGAACGCGAAGGCGCAGCCGAGCCTTTCAGGGGCGCGGGGAACTGCGCGACCAGCCGTCCACGGTCCGCAGACGACCTGGGTATTGAGGGGCGCGGGGAACTGCGCGGGCAACCCACCACCGGGCCGCAGACGATCCGCGGAGGCACCCGCTCGGGTCAACGGGCCGTGTCCGTCGCCTCCTCGATCGCGGCGAGCGCGGGATCGAGCACCACATCCTCCCCCCGCGCCGCGACCGTCGGTTCCTCGGGGAAGTGGCACGCGGTCAGATGCCCCTCCCGGTTGCCCTCAAGACGCACCAGCGGCGGCGTCTGCGTCGCGCACCGCTCGGCCGCCTTCCAGCACCGCGTACGGAACCGGCACCCCGACGGCGGATCGATCGGCGACGGCACGTCACCGGCCAGCCGGATCCGCTCGCGCCCCTCGCCCTCGTCGTCCACCACCGCCTCCGGCACGGCGGACAGCAGCGCGTGCGTATAGGGGTGGCGGGGGCCGCTGTAGATGGAGTCCCGGTCACCGATCTCCACGATCCGGCCGAGGTACATCACCGCCACCCGCTGCGAGAAGTGCCGCACGATCGCCAGGTCGTGGGCGACGAACAGGAAGGCGATCCCCATCTCCCGCTGGAGGTCCTGGAGCAGATTGACGACCTGCGCCTGGATGGAGACGTCGAGCGCGGAGACCGGCTCGTCCGCCACGATCAGCCGCGGCCGCAGGCCCAGCGCCCGGGCCACCCCGATGCGCTGGCGCTGGCCGCCGGAGAACTCGTGCGGGAAGCGGTTGTAGTGCTCGGGGTTGAGCCCGACGATCTCCAGCAGTTCGCGCACCCGCTTCTCCCGGCCGCCCGGCGGACTGACGCCGTTGACCGCCATCGGGTTGGAGATGATGTCGCCCACGGTCTGGCGCGGGTTGAGCGAGGCGAACGGGTCCTGGAAGATCATCTGGATCTCGGACCGGATCGGCGCCAGCTCCCTGCGCGAGGCGTGGCTGATGTCGCGCCCGTCGTACGTGATGGTGCCCCGGGTCGGTTCGAGGAGGCGGGTGATCAGCCGCCCGGTGGTCGACTTGCCGCACCCGGACTCGCCCACCAGGCCCAGGCTCTCGCCCTGCCCGATACCGAAGTCGACGCCGTCCACCGCCCGTACGTCCCCGACGTGGCGTTTGAGGACGAGACCGCTGGTGATCGGGAAGTACTTGACGAGCCCGGCCACCTCCAGGAGCGGCGCGGACGGCTCCGGGCCCGGCCCGCCTCCCTCGTCGCGCGGCCCCGGCACCTTGGTGAGGCTCAGCTGTTCGCTCATGATGTGTTCTCGACTCCTGCTCGGGGTCAGCGCAGCCGCGGCCGGATCTGCTCGGCGAAGATGGTGGTTTTCTGGTCGGACGTCAGATGGCAGGCCGCCCCGTGCGGCTCGTCCTCCTCGATCACCGGGCGGACCGACCCGCACACCCCGCCCGGCACCCGGTCGGGGAAGGCGCACCGCGGATGGAAGGGGCACCCCGGCGGCGGTGAGAGCAGACTCGGCGGGGTGCCCGGGATCGGCACCAGCGGCAGGTCGACGGGCGAGTCGAGCCGGGGGATCGAGCCGAGCAGCCCCCAGGTGTAGGGGTGGCGCGGGGTGCGCATGATCTCCCGTACCGTGCCGCGCTCCACACAGCGCCCCGCGTACATCACCATCACCCGGTCCGCGGTCTTCGCCACCACGCCCAGGTCGTGCGTGATGATGACGATCGCCGACCCGGTCTCCTGCTGGAGGTCCTTGAGCAGGTCGAGGATCTGCGCCTGGACGGTCACGTCGAGGGCGGTGGTCGGCTCGTCCGCGATGATCAGCTCGGGGTCGCAGACCAGCGCCATCGCGATCATCGCGCGCTGGCGCATTCCCCCCGAGAACTGGTGCGGATAGTCGTCGACCCGCACCCTGGGCTGCGGGATGCCGACCTTGCCGAGCATCTGCACGGCCCGCTCCCTGGCCTCCTTGCGGGAGGCGCCCATGTGCTTCATGTACGGTTCGGCGATCTGGCGGCCCACCGTGTAGTACGGCGAGAGCGCGGCGAGCGAGTCCTGGAAGATCATCGCCATCTTCTTGCCGCGCAGCTGGGCGAGCCGGCGCTCCGAGGCCCCGGTCAGCTCCTGCCCGTCGAGCAGGATCTCGCCCCGGATCGTGGTGTTGCGCGGGTTGTGCAGCCCGAGGACGGCGAGGTTGGTGACCGACTTGCCCGAGCCCGACTCGCCGACGATGCCCAGCGTCGAGCCGCGCTCCAGGTCGAAGGAGAGCCCGTCGACGGCCTTGACGACACCGTCCTCGGTGGCGAAGTGGACGTACAGGTCACGGACCGAGAGGAAGCCGCGGGACGCGCCGGCGGACGGCTTCGCCTCGGGCTGGCTGAGGGTGCTCACGGACGGTTTCTCCTCCGCAGGTGCCGGGGTCCCGAGGTTGCGGGACCGTGAGGGTCGACGTGCTCTCGGGAGGATCAGGAGAGCCGGATCCGCGGGTCGATGAAGGCGTACGCCATGTCGACGACGATGTTGCAGAGGACGATGATCGTGGCGCCGATGAGCATCACCGCCATCTCCAGCGGCAGGTCGCTGCGGAGCACGGCCTGCACCGAGAGCGAGCCCAGGCCGTGGAGGCCGAAGGTGACCTCGGTGATGATCGCGCCGCCGAGCACCGCGCTGAGGTCGACGCCGAAGATGGTGACGACGGTGGCCATCGCGCCGCGCATCGCGTACCGCAGGAAGACGTAGGCCGAGCTCATGCCCTTGGCGCGGGCCGCGCGGATATGGTCCTCCGACATCTGCTCGACCATCAGCGAACGGGTCTGCCGGCTGTAGTTGGACCAGAAGATCACCGAGAGGATCAGACAGGGCAGCAGCAGCCCCGACACCGAGTCCGCCGGGTCGCTGGTCCAGTGCGGGTCGTGGCCGCGGTCGAGCAGGTGCGTCTTGGTGGAGAGCACCAGGATGGCGATGGGGCCGATGAAGTAGATCTGCACGGACTGGCCGAGCAGCGAGACCGCGCTGGCGACCCGGTCGAAGAGCCGGCCCTGCTGCCAGGCGGAGACCAGGCCGAGCCCGACGCCGACGGTCAGGAAGATCGCGGCGCCGCCGACGCCGAGGGAGAGCGTCGTGGGATAGCGGTCGGAGATGGTGCTCCACACCAGCTGCTGGTCGGCGAAGGAGTAGCCGAAGCAGGGCGCGGGGCAGTTGCCGACGGGCATGTCGCGCCCGGCGAAGATGCCGACCATGAAGTGCCAGTACTGCACCCAGATCGGATGGTCGAGCCCGAGGTTCTTGCGGATCAGGGCGACGTTCTGTGCGTCGCAGTTCTTGCCGCAGGACAGCAGCGCGGGGTCGGAGGGCAGGAAGAAGAAGAGGAAGTAGGTGATGGCGCTGATCAGCAGCAGGATGACCGCGGCGCCGAGCAGTCGTCGCACGAGGAAACGGAGCATCGGACTCTTCCGTCTGTATGCGGTCCCCGGCCCGTGAGGCGGGCCGGGGACCGGGCCGCCACTGCTACTGCTTCACGAAGATGGTGCTGGGGTTGATGGTGCCGAAGACCTGGTTGTAGGTGACGCCGCCGAGGCCGTCGCCGTGCAGGTTGAAGTACTTGTCGTAGATGAACGGGATCTGCGACGTGTCGGTCTGGAGCACGTACTCGGAGAGCTTGCGCCACTCGTCGTTCTGCTTGGTGATGTCGGTGAGCGCCATGATCCGGTCGATCTCGGAGTTCACCTTCGGGTCGTTGAGGAAGGAGTAGTTGTTGGTGCCGTCCTGGAGGTTGCGGCCGTCCAGGGTCGGCGGCACCACGGTGGAGGCGCTCGGCCAGTCGGCGCCCCAGCCGGTGCGGTAGATGTCGTACGGCGTGTCCACCTTGCCGACCACCGTGTAGTACGAGGTCGGGTCGATGGCCTTGCGCTCCACCTGGAAGCCGGCCTTCTCCAGCGCCTTCTGCAGGGTCAGCGAGACGTTCTGCCAGCGCGGGGTGTTGGCGTACGCGTAGGAGAGCTTGACCGGGGTGCTGACCCCGGCCTCCTTCAGGAGCTGCTTGGCCTTCTCCGGGTCGCCCATGGGCTTGTCGAGCTTGCCGAACGGGTCGAACTTCTTCCAGCCCGCCACCGTCGGGCTGATCAGCGTTGTGCCGAGCTCGCCCTGCGCGCCGCCGCCGAAGGCCTGTTGGATCTGCTGCATCGGGAAGGCGTACATGATCGCCTGGCGGACCTTGGGGTTGGTGATCCGCTTGGTGTTGATGTTGATGACCTCGACGTACGGCTGGTACTCGTTGACGATCCGCGACTTGTACTGCGAGTCCGTCGTCAGCGTCTGCATCTTCGAGGGGTCGGCGGAGCCGGACATGTTCACGGCGTACTTGTCGGGCCCGGACTGGGCGGTCATCCGGTTCGTGAGACCCGGCTCGGAGATCCCGAGCTGGAACTCCCACTTGTCGGGGTAGGCGTTGCGGATCGGGTCGCTCTTGGGGTCCCAGTTGGTGTTGCGCACGAAGGAGAGGGACTTGCCGGGCTTGTAGTCGGCGATCCGGTACGGGCCCGAGGCGACCGGGTGGTTGTTGTACTTCTGCTTGTCGTCCTTGGCCTTGGGCACCGGGGAGACGTTGGGCATGGACATCGCGTACGGGGCGTCCGCGTGCGGCTCCTTGAAGTGGAAGACGACGGTCTTGTCGTCCGGGGTCGCCAGGGCCGTGTCGGGCAGCTCCTTGCCCTCGTACGGCCCCTTGTAGGCCTTGCGGTAGTCGGTGCCGAGCATCCACTTCTGCACGTACTGCGGGCCCTGCGTCTGGTAGTCCGCGAAGAGCCGTTCTATGCCGTACTTGATGTCCTTGGACGTGATGGGCGTGCCGTCCTCGAACTTCAGGTTGTCCTTGAGGGTGTACGTCCAGGTCTTGGCGCCGTCCGAGGAGGTGCCGGTGTCGGTGGCGAGGTCGCCCACCAGAATCGTCTTTCCGGTCTTGGCGTCGATCTTGTAGCCGGTCAGCGAGCGGTTGTAGAGCAGCTGGAGCGAGAGCATGTCGCTCACGTACTGCTGGCCGGGGTCGAGGTAGTCGAAGCCCGCCTGGTCCAGGTCGTAGGCCGTGCCTCCCGGCTTGGCGCCCGCGACGGGCACCGCCGGGCCGGTGGAGTCGGCCTTGGTGCCCAGGCCGAAGTTCTGCACCGACGCCTTCTTCTCGTCGCCCGCAGGTTTCTTCTCGTCGTCGGCCCCGCCGCTGCTGCACGCAGCAGACAGTGTCAGAGCACCCACCGCCAGAAACGCGGAGGCGTAGCGCGCCTTGCGAATTCTCATTGATTCCTGCCTGTCAGGATGTGGACGGTTCAGCGGACGGTCTTGGGGTCGAGTGCGTCCCGGACCGAATCCCCGAGCAGGTTGAAGGCGACGACGAAGATCAGCATCGCGATGCCGGGGAAGAACATGAAGGTGACGTCGGACTCGAAGTACGAGGCGCCCGACTGGAAAAGCAGTCCCCAGTCCGGGGTGGGCGGCTGGATGCCGACGCCCAGAAAGGAAAGTCCCGCCTCCGCCGTGACATTGGCCGGGAGGAGGAGTGTGGACTGGACGAGGACCGTCGACCAGATGTTCGGCAAGATCTCTTTTCGAATGATCCGCCAGTTCGACGCGCCGCTGAGCCGGGCCGCCTCGATGAACTCGCGCTCGCGCAGCGAAAGCACCTGGGCGCGCACCAGCCGGCCCACCACCATCCACCCGAGCAGGAACTGCACCAGGATCAGCGCCACGATTCGCACATAGGTGGGCTCCTCGTCGCGCGGCGAGACGAAGAGCGCGACGATCACCGGGGTGAAGGCGATGAAGAACAGCTGCTGGGGGAAGGACAGCATCAGGTCCGAGAACCGGCCCAGGAAGTAGTCGGTCTTGCCGTGCAGATAGCCCTGGACCAGGCCGATCAGCACACCGGTGGCCACCGAGACCACGGTGACGGCCAGCGAGATGAACAGCGAGGTCCGGATCCCGTAGATCAGTAGCGTGAACACGTCGCGGCCCAGGTTCGGCTCGACACCGAACCAGAAGTCCCCGTCGATTCCGCCGTTGGGCTTGAGCGGAATGCCGTAGCTGTTCAGCAGCCCGCGGTCCTGGCCGTAGAGCTGATAAGGATCTTTCCCGTACACCTTCGCGATCAAGGGCGCGGCGAAAGCGAGGAGAAGGAACGCGAGCACCGTGACGGCACAGGCGATCCCCACCCGGTCGCGTTTGAACCGCGCCCATGCGAGGCGGCCGGGAGAACGTCCCATGAGTTCGGTCGCGTTGAGTCCCGTGCCCGTGCCCGGATCCCCGCCGGACGGAAGGGGATCGGTTGGTTCAGTGGCGGCCTGGGTTGAACTCGTCATCGCGCATAGCCCCCGCACCGAGAGAGTCGAACGGCGCCCGAAAGCGTCATTGATTGACCGGAACATTCATGGGCCCGGCCTTGTGCGTCAAGAGGTTTGAGCATGCTGGTGTGTGATCAAGGGAGAACTTGGCACAAGATTGCGCACATTGAGGCGCCTGCGTGCTTGACAGTCCGTCGGAGCGGGCGACATGGCTCCATAAATGCCCATCAATTTCGTTAACAAGCAAGCAACTTGACGGAAGCAACACCGATATACGAACACGCCACGCTGAACACCGTACGGCCGTGCGGGTGCCGTAGGCCGGACGGGGCGGTCAGCCTCCCTGTCCGGCCCCCGCCCAACGCCCGTGCCGCGCGCCCCTCTTGTCCATCCGAGCGCCGTGGGTGGAGGATTCGCCGAGCAGGCGCTCGCCACGCCAACCGGGGGGACGGCACAGGGGCATGACGCAGCCACAGACACTCACGGCCGGGGCCCGGCTGACCGGTGCCGTCCTGTGCGCCCTGCTCGCGCTGATCACCGCCGCGTGGCTGGCCCGCGACGTCCACGCCGCCGGAAGCCTGACGGACCTGTGGTGGTTCTGGGTCGGCGCGCCCCGGCGCGGCCCCCGCTCCCCGCTGACCACCGGCATCCTCGACCCGGTCCTCCTGCTGGTCTACGCGGTGGCGGCGGCCGTCGTCCCGCGCGCACCCTCGGCCGCCGCGGTGCTGTGCTGCGTCGGGGCCGTCACCGCGCTGCTGCGGGTCTCGTCCCTGTGGGTGCTCCACCACGACGACTGGACGGACTCGACGGCCCTGCACGATCTGCACCGGCGGGCCCTGCTCAGCACCTTCGCGGCGCTGGCGGCCGGGCCGGCGCTGGTGATCACGGCCGCCGCCGGACGCCGGCCCGGTCCGCCGGGGCCGCGCGGGAGGCCGGGCCCGGGCGCCGCGGTCACCGCGCTGCTGGTGCTCGGCGCGGCCGGGCTGGTGATGGCCGCCTGGGAGATCTACTGGGCCGTGGAGCTGTCGGGCGAGCAGTACCGGGCGCGGTTCACCGGGCCGCATCTGCCGCTGCTGTGGATGCCGGGCGGCTGGGTGGCCGTGGTCCTGGCGGCGATCGCGCTGGCGGCCGCGGCCGGGGGCCCGGCGCGGGCCCCGCACGTACGGCCGCTGGGGCTGATCACCGCCGCGATCCTGGTCGCCGCGGGTGCCGCCGGGGTGGCGCTCGCCACGCGGTTCGACCTGCTCGACCGCTTCGGGGACCTGGACACCGGCCCCCAGCTGCAGATCGTGACGTGGTTCTTCCAGCTCGTCGCCGGTCTTCTGCTGGTGCCCGTACTCGCGCGGCGCGGGCCCGAGGACCCGGCGGGCACGCCTGGGGCGCCGTGGGCCCCGGGACAGCCGCCGTACTCGCCGTACTCGCACCAGGCCCCGCACGACGCCCGCGGCGGCGGCTTCGGCCCGCCGCCCCCGGGCTTCGGGCCGCCTCCGCCGCCCTCCTCGCCGCCGCCGGGCTGGTGAGGGCGCGAGGCGGCGGGGGGCGAGCGGGTCAGATGCCCAACGAGCGCTTCAGGAAGTCCACTTGGAGCAACAGCAGATTCTCCGCCACCTGTTCCTGCGGTGTCATATGGGTCACGCCCGTCAGCGGCAGCACCTCATGGGGGCGGCCCGCCGCCAGCAGGGCCGAGGAGAGCCGGAGGGTGTGCGCGGCCACCACATTGTCGTCCGCCAGACCGTGGATGATCATCAACGGCCGGTGCTGCTCGGCCGGTTGGGACAGACCGGAGTCGGTGACCAGCGAGTTCGCCTCGTAGACCGAGGGGCTGCCCTGCGGGTCGCCCAGATAGCGCTCGGTGTAGTGGGTGTCGTAGAGCCGCCAGTCGGTCACCGGCGCGCCCGCGATCCCCGCGTGGAAGACGTCGGGGCGGCGCAGCACCGCGAGGGCCGAGAGATAGCCGCCGTAGGACCAGCCGCGCATCGCCACCCGCCCGAGGTCGAGCGGGAAGGCGCCCGCCAGGCCGTGCAGCGCCTCGATCTGGTCGTCGAGGGTGAGGGTGAAGTCGTCCCGGATCGCCTTCTCCCAGCCGGGGGAGCGGCCGGGGGCGCCGCGTCCGTCGGCCACGATCACCGCGAAGCCCTGGTCCGCGAACCACTGCGAGGTGAGATGGGCATTGTGCGCGGCGTGGACGCGGGGGCCGTGGGGCCCGCCGTACGGATCCATCAGCACGGGAAGGGGACCGTCCGATTCCGAGTAATCGGTGGGGAGCAGTACGGCGCACGGGATGCGCCGCGCGCCCCCCTCGGTCAGCCGCACCCGGGCCGTGAGCACCGGGGTCTCGGCGTACGAGTCGACCACCGCGACCGTCCTGCCGTCCCGTTCCACCCGGACCGTGGTACCGGGGCTGTCCGGACGGGCCGAAGTGAGGACCGTCACCGGTCCGCCCCGGACCGCCGAGTGCACCCCGACACCTTCCGAAACCCGCTCGATACCCAGCTCATTGACCCGGTACACATGGAGCTCCCCGGTTTCGGGTGCACGGGCGGCCTCCCCGGCCGACGCCGAGACCAGGATGTCGTCGTCCCCGATGTCGAGCACGGCCCGGATCTGCAGCTGGTCCCCGGTCAGCGGACGGTCGCCCACGGCCAGGACGCGCGCCCCGCCCTCGTCCGCGATCCGCACCAGCCGTCCGTCGGGCGCCCAGGCCGGAACACCGGGAAAAAGATCCAGCCACACCGCGTCCTCGTCCGCGTGGACCGTCCGGGTCGTCCCCGAGGCGGTGTCCACGGCCAGGTGCAGCTGGACGCGCTGGTCCCTGGCCTGCACCAGAAGCAGCGGGGCGCCCGCCGCCGACCAGTGCACCCGGGCCAGGTACGGATAGCGCGTCCGGTCCCAGACGATCTCGGTCCGGGTCCCGTCGAGCCCGTACCGGAAGAGCCGCACCTCGGCGTTGGGCGTACCCGCGGCCGGGTAGGCGACCCGCTGCGGCTCGCGGTCGGGGTTGGCCGGGTCGGCGATCCACCAGCGCCGCACCGGGCTCTCGTCGGCCCGCGCCACCAGCAGCGCGTCCGACTCCGGCGACCACCAGAAGCCCCGGGCGCGGTCCATCTCCTCGGCCGCGATGAACTCCGCCAGACCATAGGTGACCTCGGGCGACTCCGGCTCCGCGAGCGCCCGGTCGCCCTCCCCGCCGGCCCCGGTGACCCGCAGGGCACCCCGCGCCGCATAGGCGACGAGCCGGCCGTCGGGCGAGGGCCTCGGGTCGATCACCGGTCCCGGAACGGGCAGTTCACGGGTGGTCCCGGCGCGCAGCTCGGCCGTGAAGAGGCGGCCCGAGAGCGTGAAGGCGGCCAGCTCCACCGCCGCGTCCGTCGCATATCCCACGATGCCCGCCGCGCCCTCGCGGCTGCGCTCGCGCCGCGCCCGCTCCTCGTCCGACAGCTCCTCCGAGGCCCCGCCGAGCAGCGCCCGGGGGTCGGCCGCGAGCCGTTCGCGCGCGCCGTCCTCCAGGTCGAGCACCCAGAGGCTGTTGGCCGGATCCGTACCCCCAGGAGCCCTCAGAAAGACCACCCGGCCGCCGTCCGGGGCCACCGTGAAGGCGCGGGGCGCACCGAGCGTGAAGCGCTGGGTCCTGGCGTACTGACGGGGAAACGAGGTCGCTCCGGGGGAAATTGAGGTCATGGTGCGAACCTAGCGGCACCCGCTCGCACCTGCTCGTACGTGGGGGGTGTGCGCCCCTTGTGCGCCCGTGCACCGATCAATGCGTTCCGCCGGATAGTTATGATCCATAGTGGGGGGTGGGTATGACATCTGCATGCCCCCGGGCACGCTGTTCTGCCCGACCGACTGGCTCTGCCCGACCGACAGATGGAGGTGAACCGCCGTGGCACTCTCGATTTCGGCGGTGGTGCTGCTGGCGATCATCGTCTTCCTGCTGGTCAGGAAGTCCGGACTGAAGGCCGGACACGCGGTGGTCTGCACCTTGCTCGGGTTCTACCTCGCCAGTTCGTCCATGGCGCCCACCATCAACGACCTCAGCAACAACGTCGCGGGCATGATCAGCGACATCAAGTTCTGAGACATCGCCGCCACCCGGCGTGGCCGGGGGACCCGAGGCATGCCGCCGTGCGGCATGCCTCGTAGGCTGTCCCGTATGACGGATCTCCCCGCCCGGCGGCTGCTCCTGGTGCACGCCCACCCCGACGACGAGTCGATCAACAACGGCGCCACCATGGCCCGCTACGCCGCCGAAGGCGCGCTGGTCACACTGGTGACCTGCACCCTCGGCGAGGAGGGCGAGGTCATCCCGGCCGACCTGGCGCATCTGACGGCCGACCGGGAGGACCGTCTCGGCGCCCACCGCGTCGCAGAACTCGCGGCCGCCATGAAGGAGCTGGGGGTCACCGACCACCGCTTCCTCGGCGGCCCCGGCCGCTTCCGCGACTCCGGGATGATGGGTCTGGAGCAGAACCACCGCCCCGGGGCCTTCTGGCACACCGACGTCGACGACGCGGCCCCCCATCTGGTCGAGGTGATCCGCGAGGTCCGCCCCCAGGTCCTGGTGGCCTACGACCCGGACGGCGGCTACGGCCACCCCGACCACATCCAGGCCCACCGGGTGGCCATGCGCGCCGCCGAGCTGGCCGCCGACCCCGCCTACCGCCCCGGGCTCGGCGAGCCGCACGCCATCGCCAAGACCTACTGGAACCGGGTGCCGCGCTCGGCGGCCGAGGCGGGGTTCGCGCGGCTGCGGGAGTCCGGAACCTCCTTCCCCGGCGTCGCCGAGGTGAGCGACGTCCCGGGCGTCGTCGAGGACTCCCGGATCACCGCCGAGATCGACGGCGCCGCCCACGCCGGGGCCAAGGCCGCCGCGATGCGCGCGCACGCCACCCAGATCACCGTGGACGGCCCGTTCTTCGCGCTCTCCAACGACCTGGCCCAGCCGCTCTTCACGGTCGAGTACTACGAGTTGGTGGACGGCGAGTCCGGTGCCCCGGCCGGTGAGCGCGAGCACGATCTGTTCGCCGGGCTGGGTGTGTGATGAGTACTACGTCCCGTACGTCCCCTGCGTCCGTCAACTCCCGTAACGCGGCCGCCCGCCCCGGGCGGATCGCCGCCTTCCTGGGGCTTTTCCTGCTCGGCGCGCTCACCGGTGCCGCGGGCGCGCTGGTCCAAGCCGCCTGGTTCCCCGGCGGGTTGCTGCTCGCGCTGGCCGCCGCCGCCGGACTCTTCTGGACCGGTACGGCCCTGACGGGCAGCCGCGCCGGGGTCGGCTCCGCGGGCGCCGGCTGGCTGGTCGCGGTGCTGTTCCTGACGGCCACGCGCCCCGAGGGCGACTTCGTCTTCGGCGCGGGCCTCGGCTCGTACGTCTTCCTGCTCGGCGGGATGGCCGCGGCTGTGATCTGTGCCACGGTCGGCAACCTCGTGCGGCCGCCCGGAGATTCGGCCCGAACGGGCCAGTGACGTGCACGGCTCCGGCGGCGCAGTACGGGCTGTGGTGCCCCGCTTCCCCGGGCCGTCCGGTGCGTGCCGACGGCGGCCAGTATGGTGGTGCGCGCCGCCGAGCCGTCCGCGCACAGGCACACGAGACAAGAGCGGGTGGCGGAGCCGATCGGGAGAGAACCTGCCTTGAGTCGTGAAACTGACAGTTCGACCTCCGGCCCCCAGGGGCGCGGCGGATCCGCGTACCCGTCGGGTACCCCGCCGTACGGAACGCCGCACTCTCCGGCGCACGACGCCCCGGAAGCCGCCGCCCAGCCGGACGAGCCGAAGACCGAGACCACGCTGACGACGCGTATCCGGATCAACATCCCCGGGTCCCGGCCCATCCCGCCGGTCGTGATGAGAACGCCGGTGAGCGAGGCCGACAAGGCGTCCGCCCGCGGCGAGCGGGAGCGGGCCGCCGCGGAGGCCGAGGAGGCGGCGCCCGCCGCCGCGGCCGAGGAGAAGACCAGCGACTGGTTCGCGCCCCGCAAGGCGGGCTCCGGCGCGACCCCGCCCGCCGGCACCCCGCGCTCGGACCTCCCGTACTTCTCGGACGGCCCGCAGGGCGCGCCCGCCGACGGCTCGGCCACGGGCTCGTCCGCCCGGCCGGGGAGCGGCGGCGACGGCTTCCCGTCCGGCGACGGCAACCCGTTCCCGGGCGGCAGCGACGGCCGCGGCTCCGCCTCCGGGCCGGTCGGTCCCGCCGGGCCCGGCGCCGCCGAGGACCACGGCTTCGTCTCCGGCGGTCCCGACGCCACCGGCGGCTTCCGCCCCGGCCCGGCCTCGGCCAACGGCTCGGGCCGCGCCGCCCTCGGCGGGAACGGCGGCCCCGCGGGACCCACCACCGGCCCCGTCACCGGCACCTCCGCGCTGCCCACCCGCCCGGTCGGCCCCCGCAAGGGCCAGCAGCGGCTCGGCGGCGCGCCCCGTCCCGGCCCCGGCACGCCGAGCCCCGGCACGCCGAGCCCCGGCACGCCGAGCCACGGCACCCCGTTCCCGGGCGCGCCGGGCCCGGGCGGTACACCCAGCCACGGCACCCCGGTCGTGGGCCCGCCCGGCGTGCGTCCCGGCCCGGTGGCGCCGGTGCCGCAGCTGTCCGACGACACGGCGATCCTGACCCCGCAGGCCCCGGCCCCGGCCCCGGCGCCGGGTGCTCCGGGCGTCTCCGCGCCCCCTGCGGCGGGCCATGTCTCGGGCGACACGCTGACCAGCGGGATCCCGGTCGTCTCCGAGGAGAACCGTTCCTCGTTCCCGCCCGGCGCGGGCGCGGGTGACGACCTCGCCCCGAGGACGCCGGACGGGCCGCGCCCGGTCCAGGAGGCGCCCGCCCCGGCCCGTACGAGCGCGCCGCCCGCCAAGAAGAAGGGCCGCTCCAAGCTGGTCCTGCTCGCCGTGGCGGCCGTCGCCGCCGGTGTCGTCGCGTACGGCGCGGGCCTGCTGCTCAACCACTCCGAGGTCCCCAAGGGCACCACGGTCCTCGGCGTGGACATCGGCGGCGGCAGCAAGGAGCAGGCCGTCGCCAAGCTCGACGCCACGCTCGGCAAGCGCGCGGCCCAGCCGCTGCGGCTCACCGTCGACGGCAAGAAGGAGACGCTCGCCCCGGACAAGGCGGGCCTCAGCCTGGACAGCCAGTCGACCGTGCGCAACGCGGCGGGCAGCGACTACAACCCCGTCTCCGTCATCTCCTCGCTCTTCGGCGGCCAGCGGGTCGCCGAACCGGTCATCCCGGTCGACGAGGAGAAGCTGGGCGTCGCGCTCACCGACCTGGCGGGCGCCTCGGGCTCGGCGGTCGAGGGCACGATCAAGTTCGTTCCCGGCAAGGCCGTGGCCGTACCGGGCAGGGCGGGCAAGAGCCTCGACGTCGCCCGCTCGATGATCGCGGTCAAGGACGCCTACCGGGCACAGGTGCAGACGGGCAAGCCCAACGAGGTGCGGCTGCCGGTCACCGGGCGACGGCCGACCGTCACCCAGGCCGAGATCGACCGGGCGATGAACGAGTTCGCCAAGCCCGCGATGTCGGGTCTGATCACCATCAAGGCGGGCGGCAAGAAGATCGACTTCGGTCCGGTCAAGTCGCTCCCGAAGATCCTCTCGATGAAGCCGGTCGAGGGGAAGCTCGTCGAGGTCTACGACAAGAAGGCCATCGACGAGCTCATGGGCAGCGCCTTCAACGGCGTGATGATCATGAAGGGTGACGGTCAGAAGCACCAGCTGACCTCGGACGACGTGGCCCAGGCGATGCAGAGCGCGCTGCGCGGCAAGACTCCGGCCCAGCGGATCGTGACGATCGACCTGAACCCGAGCTGACCCGGGCACCGGCCCTGCGGCCCCCGTACGCCCCGGCGTGCGGGGGCCGTGTCATGCCGTCCGTATGACATCTGTCATCCGACAGTCACGACACCCGGCACTGCCCTCCGACCCGCCCCGCGGGCGACCCTTGGGGCATGACCACCACCACCTCCACCACCACGTCCGTGGTGAGCTTCGAGCGCGTGAGCAAGAGCTACGGGGACGTCCGCGCCGTCGCGGACCTCTCCCTGGAGCTGCACCCCGGCGAGACCGTCGCGCTCCTCGGGCCGAACGGCGCCGGCAAGTCCTCCACGCTCGACCTGCTGCTCGGGCTGCGCAAGCCTGACGCGGGCGCGGTGCGCCTGTTCGGCACCACGCCCGAGGAGGCCATCAAGGACGGCCGGGTCGGCGCGATGCTCCAGAGCGGCGGTCTGATGGAGGAGGTCCGGGTCCGCGAACTGGTGAGCCTCGCCTGCGCGCTGCACCCGCGGCCGCACCCGGTCGATGAGGTCCTGGACCGCGCCGGCGTCGCGCAGATCGCCGACCGGTTGGTCAACAAGCTCTCCGGCGGCCAGGAGCAGCGCGTGCGCTTCGCGCTCGCGACCGCCGGCGCCAACGACCTGATCGTCCTGGACGAGCCGACCACGGGCATGGACGTCACGGCCCGTCAGGCGTTCTGGGCGACCATGCGCGAGCAGGCGCAGCAGGGCCGTACGGTCCTGTTCGCCACCCACTACCTGGAGGAGGCGGACGCGATCGCCGACCGCGTCCTGGTGCTCCACAAGGGCCGTCTCCTCGCCGACGGCACCGCCTCCGAGATCAAGGCGAAGGCCGGTGCCCGCCGGATCGCCTTCGACCTGGAGGGCCCGATCGACGAGGCGGTCCTGCGTGAACTGCCGTTCCTGGCGCACCTGGACATCTCCGGCCGCACGGTCCGCCTCCAGTCGACCGACGCCGACGCCACCGTCCACGCGGTCTACGGGCTCGGCCTGTACCCCCGCAACCTCGAAGTCGCGGGCCTCGGCCTGGAGCAGGCCTTCGTCGCCATCACCGAGGCCGAGGAGGCCAGAACCGCATGCTGAACCGATTCGTCTCCGGGGCGCTCATCAAGCTCGAAATCGCCCGCACCCTGCGGAACAAGAAGTTCATGTTCTTCTCGGTGATCTACCCGTCCGCGCTGTATCTGCTGATCTCCGGCTCGCAGAACACCACGGACACGATCGGTGACACCGACCTGACCTTCCCCGCCTTCTTCATGGTCTCCATGGCCTCGTTCGGCGCGATCACCGCCGTCCTGATGGGCAACAGCGAGAAGATCGCCAAGGAGCGCGAGAAGGGCTGGGTGCGCCAGCTGCGGCTGACCGCGCTGCCCGGCCGCGGCTACGTCCTGGCGAAGATCGCCGGCGCCGCGGTGGTCACCCTGCCGTGCATCCTGGTGGTCTTCCTGGTGGCGGCGACCGTCAAGGACGTACGGTTCGCGGCCTGGCAGTGGCTGGCGCTGACCGGCGCGATCTGGGCGGGCTCGCTCTGCTTCGCGGCGCTCGGCGTGGCCATCGGCTACCTCGCCAGCGGCGACGCGGTCCGCCCGATCACGATGATCATCTACTTCGGCCTCTCCATCCTGGGCGGCCTGTGGATGCCCACCACGACGTTCGCGCCCTGGCTGCGGTCGCTCGCCACCTGGCTGCCCACCCACGCGTACGCTGCGCTCGGACAGGCCATCGAGGCGGGCAACGCCCCGCACACCAAGGACGTGGCCGTCCTCGTCGCCTACTTCCTGCTCTTCGCGGGCGGCGCGGCCTGGCTGTACCGGAAGGACACCCTGAAGGCGTGACGAGCGTGAGGGAAGACCGCGGGCCCCTCCCGGGCCGCCCGCCGCGCAACCGCCGGGAGGCGCTGCGCAAGCTGCTCTGGACCGGCATCTGGCTGGCGTTCCTCGGCGCCCCGGTCACCGACCTCCTCAAGGAGGAGCACACCACGGGGGCCACCGCGCTCGGCTGGCTCGCCCTGGTGGCGTTCGTCGGGGTCTATCTGGCCCTGGTCCTGCGTCACACCGCCCGCCCCCTCGCCCGCACGACGGTCGCCTCGATGCTGGTCTTCCTGACCGGCATCGCGGTGGCCACCTCGCTGACCCTGGACGCGCCCTGGCTGGTGCTCTTCGTGTACGTGTCGGTCGGCTGCGGGGCGGTGCTGCCACTGCCGCTCGCCCGCTGGGCGATCCCGGGCACCACCGCCGTGATGGCCCTGACCGGCCTGACCACCCGGGGCGACTGGGGCGACTTCGTGCCTGGCCTGGCGATCCCGGCCCTGCTCGGCGGCTTCGCCATGACGGGGGTGCGCCATCTCGTCCGTACGACCGTGGAGCTGCGCGAGGCCAGGGCGACCGTGGCACAGCTCGCGGCCAACGAGGAGCGGCTGCGCCTCGCCCGTGACCTGCACGACCTGCTGGGCCACTCGCTCTCCCTGATCACGCTCAAGAGCGAGCTGGCGGGCCGGATGCTCCCGGACCACCCCGACCAGGCGGCCCAGCAGGTCTGCGACATCGAACAGGTCAGCCGCCAGGCCCTGGTGGACGTACGGGAAGCGGTCACGGGCTACCGCAGGGCGACCCTCACCGGGGAACTGGCGGGCGCCCGCACCGCGTTGACGGCGGCGGGGGTCGCCGCGGACCTGCCGGTGACGGCCGACCTGCCGCCCGGCCTGCCCCCGGGCGCGGGGGAGGCGCTGGCCTGGGTGGTCCGGGAGGCCGTCACCAACGTGGTCCGGCACAGCGCCGCCCGCAACTGCGCGATCACCCTCGGGGAGTGCCAGACCCTGGACGGCCGCTTCCTGGAGCTGAAGGTCACCGACGACGGCCGGGGCGCCTGCGCCGTCACGGCGGGCAACGGCCTGACGGGCCTGGCGGAACGGCTCTCGGAGGTGGACGGCACCCTGGAGCCGTCGGCGCACAAGGGCCGCGGCTTCACCCTGACGGCGAGGGTGCCGGTGGGGTGACCGGGGTCGGGTCCGCGCCTGACCGGCCCGGCCTTCGTCCGCGGCCCGGTGGCGGGTTGCTCGCGCGGTTCCCCGCGCCCCTCACATGCTCCCCTGCGGGGCGCCCGGGGGATTGCTGCGGGACTGCCGCGCAGCGGCATCCTCAGGGGCGCGGGAACCGCGCGACCAGCCACCTACGGTCCGCGGCCGAACGGCACCGCCCTAGAATCCCTGCATGATCCGCCTCCTCCTGGCCGAAGACCAGTCCATGGTCCGCGAAGCCCTCGCGGCCCTGCTCGGCCTGGAGCCGGACTTCGAGGTGGTCGCCCAGGTGGCCCGGGGCGACGAGGTGCTGGAGGCGGCCCGCGCCTGCGCCCCCGATGTGGCGCTCCTGGACATCGAGATGCCCGGGATGACCGGCATCGAGGCCGCCGCGGTCCTCCACCGCGAGCTGCCGGGGCTGCGGATCGTGATCCTGACGACCTTCGGGCGCCCCGGCTATCTGCGCAGCGCGATGGAGTCGGGCGCCGCCGCCTTCCTGGTGAAGGACGCCCCGGCCGCCCAGCTCGCGGCGGCGGTGCGCAAGGTGCTGGCGGGGGAGCGGGTGATCGACCCGACGCTGGCCGCCGCCGCGCTCGCCGAGGGAGCCAACCCGCTGACCGACCGCGAGCGCGACGTCCTGCGCGCGGCGGCGAACGGCGCCACCAACGCCGAACTCGCCCGCGTCCTCTGCCTCTCCCAGGGCACGGTCCGCAACTACCTCTCCATGGCGATCCAGAAGCTGGCGGCCCGCAACCGGGCGGAGGCGGTGGGCATCGCCCGCGAGAAGGGCTGGCTCTGACCCCGGCCCGGCCTCAGTTCAGCATCGCCCGCGCCGCCCGCGCCCGGCCCCGGACCGTCTCGGCCGCCCCCGGCTCCACCGGCTCCAGGATGTCCGCGTAGACGTCGAACTCCGCCGCGCCCCCGAGGAAGTCACCGCGCTGGACCAGGAGCTCGGCCCGGTCGTAGCGCAGCCGCGCCGGATGGGTGGGCAGCAGCAGGGACAGGTCGAGCGCCCACAGGGCCACGTCGCCGCGCTCCGGGCGGGCCGCGGCCCAGGCGCGGATGTTGTTGAGGATGCGCAGCACGACCGCCAGCGGGTCGGCCGGGGTGATCATCGACGGGTCGAGCGGGGCGCCGGTGGCCCCGGCCACCAGGAGCTCCGCATCAGCGCCGGTCAACGGCCGCCCCCCGTCGAACGGATCCGCGAGCACCCGCTCCTCGGGGCTGCCGAAGCCCACCACGAAGTGGCCGGGCAGCGCCACCCCGTACACCGGGGCCCCGGCCCTGCGCGCCACCTCCATCCAGACCACCGAGAGCAGGATCGGCAGCCCCCGGCGGCGCCGCAGCACCTCCGGCAGCAGGGAGGACTCCAGCCGCTGGTACGCGGACGGGCCGCCCCGGAAGCCGCAGCCGCCGCCGAGGAGTTCGGCCAGGGCCCGCGCCCAGGGACCGGCCCCGCTGACGCCGTAGGGGAGCAGGCCGGCCAGCCGGTCCAGCTCCATCTGCGCCGCGTCCAGGCCGGGCCGGCCGAGGCCAGGATCGGCCACCGCGCCGATCAGCAGGCACAGCGTCGCCAGGTCCGGCCGCGCGGACCGGGCCTCCTCGGTGAACTGCCGCCGCCAGTCCTCGGCGCCGGGGCTTTCGGGGTCCATATCCGCCTCGTACCCGTTCGTGGAGCTCGGAAAGTCCGGCGCGGGCTCGGAGCCTGTCCTCGAACCCCCCGCCCCTCCGTCGGACGACGGAGTTCAATGGACGGGGTTCCATGACAGCTCTCAGCCCTGCCGGAAGTGGTGGTAGGTGTGGTGGGTGGCGAAGCCCTGGGAGTCGTAGAGGGCCCGGGCCCCCTCATTGTCCGCCTCCACCTGGAGCCAGGCCGCCGAGGCTCCCTCGGAGAGCGCCTGGCGGGCCAGCGCGGTCATCACAGCCGTGGCGAGCCCCCGGCGGCGCTGCTCCGGGTCCACCTCGACGGCCATGAACCCCGCCCAGCGGCCGTCGATGACGCACCGGCCGATCGCGGCGGGCACCTCCCCGTCCCCGGGTACCGCGGCGAACCACGTGGAGGGGCCGCTCTCCAGCACCGCGCGCACATGGGGTCCGGGGGCGCCGGTGCGCTGGTAGCGGGCGAGCCAGCCGGTACCCGCCGAACGGCTCAGTCCGACCCGGGAGACGTCCGCGTCGAGGTCCCCGATCGGGGCAAGTGCGGCGATCCGCAGTTGGGCGCTTACCTCGCGAACCCACCCAAACTTTTCAAGATCGACACAGAGCGCCTCCTGGGTCCCCTCGGCGCCGGTGGCCGTCTGTACGTACGTGGGAAGGCCGCGGGCGGTGTACCAGGCGCGCGCGTACGCGAGAGCGTCCTGGAGGGGCATCCCCGGCTCGCCCAGCGGCAGTACCGAATTGGCCCGCCGGGTGAATCCGCCGGCCGCCCGCAGGGTCCAGCCGCCCAGCGCCTCGCTCTCCACCGGCTGCCAGGCGCGCGCGCTGACCAGCGCCAACTCCCGGAAGGTGGCGGCCGGGCCGCGGCGCCGGGCGGGCTCGGCCGGGATCACCTTGCCCGCGACCATCTCGCTCTCCGGGACGCGGACCGCCTCCCCGTTCCTGCGGACGATGGACAGCACTCCGGCATCCCACGATGTGAGAACGCCGACCGTGTCGGTGAACTTCTCGCCCCGTCCCCCCGGCCTCGCCAGGTGTCTGACTGATACGCGTTTGCCCTGATCTTCCGGCGTGATTCTGACGACCAGCCGTCCGCCGGTGGTGAACTCCACAGCTCTCTTCGCCCCTCCTGTTCGGATCGCGCCCCGGAACGGAGATACTAGGTGTGGGCATCGACGACGCCGCGCTCCCGCGCGCCACGTGGACGGAGCCGCAGACCGGCCCGCCGCGCCCTATCGAGGAGGAACGACAGCGTGACCTACGTCATTGCGGAGCCTTGTGTCGACCTTAAGGACAAGGCATGCATCGAAGAGTGCCCGGTCGACTGCATCTATGAGGGCCAGCGGTCCCTCTACATCCACCCGGACGAATGTGTCGACTGCGGCGCCTGTGAGCCGGTCTGCCCGGTCGAGGCCATCTTCTACGAGGACGACACCCCGGAGGAGTGGAAGGACTACTACAAGGCGAACGTCGAGTTCTTCGACGAGCTCGGTTCGCCCGGTGGCGCCTCCAAGCTCGGCCTGATCGAGCGCGACCACCCCTTCATCGCCGCGCTGCCCGCCGACATCAACGCCGACAGCGAGCACTGACACCGGCACCGCGTGTCCGCCCGGTCCCGTACGGCGCCCACCGGCAGCCCTGCGGGACCGAGGCGTTTGCCCGGGCACGGCATTCCGCACCAGAAAGTGAGCACCTTCCGTGGGCGCAGTCTCCGCACGCCTGCCCGTCTTCCCCTGGGACAAGCTGGAGCCGTACAAGGCGACGGCCGCGGCCCATCCGGACGGAATCGTGGACCTGTCCGTGGGCACCCCGGTCGACCCCGTCCCGGAGCTGATCCGCGACGCGCTGACCGCGGCCGCGAACTCGCCGGGCTATCCGACGGTGTGGGGGACCACGGAGCTGCGTGACGCGCTCACCGGCTGGGTCGGGCGCCGGCTCGGCGCGGTCGGCGCCGGCCACCGCAACGTGCTGCCGGTGGTCGGGTCCAAGGAGCTGGTGGCCTGGCTGCCGACCCAGCTCGGCCTCGGCCCGGGCGACAAGGTCGCTCATCCCCGCCTGGCCTATCCGACGTACGAGGTGGGCGCCCGGCTCTGCGGCGCGGAGCCCGTCGTCTACGACGACCCGACCGCGCTCGACCCGTCCGGGCTCAAGCTCCTCTGGCTGAACTCGCCGTCCAACCCGACCGGCCGGGTCCTCGCCAAGGACGAGCTGGTCCGGATCGTCGCCTGGGCGCGCGAGCACGGCGTCCTGGTCGTCTCCGACGAGTGCTACCTGGAGCTGGGCTGGGAGGCGGAGCCGGTCTCGGTGCTGCACCCGGACGTCTGCGGCGGTACCTACGAGGGCCTGGTCGCCGTCCACTCGCTCTCCAAGCGCTCCAACCTGGCCGGCTACCGCGCCGCGTTCATCGCGGGCGACGAGGCCGTCCTCGGCGAGCTGCTCCAGATCCGCAAGCACGGCGGGATGATGACGGCCGCGCCCGTCCAGGCGGCCACCGTGGCGGCGCTGGGCGACGACGTCCATGTGCGCGAGCAGCGGGCGCGCTACGCGGCCCGCCGCGCCGCCCTGCGCGAGGCGCTGGTCAAGCACGGCTTCCGGATCGAGCACAGCGAGGCCAGCCTGTACCTGTGGGCGACCCGCGACGAGGGCTGCTGGCAGACCGTGGCCCACCTCGCCGAGCTCGGCATCCTGGTGGCGCCCGGCGACTTCTACGGCGAGGCGGGCGCGCGCTTCGTACGGGTGGCCTTCACGGCGACGGACGAGCGCGTCGAGGCGGCCGTGAAGCGCCTGGGCTAGCGCCGCCGCACGCCGCACGCCGCACGGCCACGGAGGCACGGCCACGGACGTACGGGCACGGGAAGGGGCCCCGGGGACAGGATCCCGGGGCCCCTTCGGCGCTCGGCCGCGCGGGAGGCGCGGCGGCGACGGCTCAGCCGACGGGCAGACCCTTGAGCGGCAGCTGGCCGGTGGAGGGCAGCCCCTGAGTGGGCAGCCCCTGGGTGGGCAGCTGGCCGCCGACCGGAAGGCCGTCCAGGCTCGCCGACTTGGCGGTGGAGCCGAGGAGGTCGCCCGCGTTGCCCGCGGCGTCGCCCGCCGTCTTCTGGGCCGCCGGGGTCGCCGTCTTCCCCGCCTTGCCGACCGTCTTGCCCGCGGCCGGGACGGCCTGCTTGACGGCCTTGCTGCCGGTGTCGCCCGCCAGGCCGGTCGCCTTCTGCGCGGTGCCGTCGACGGTGTTGCCGAGGTTCGCGCCGTCGAGGGCGGTCAGACCGCCCAGGTTCGCAGTCTCCGGAAGCGCGGCGGCGCTCGCCGCGCCGGCCGCGCCGACCACGGGAACTGCACCCGCCGCGATGAGCAGCGCGGCACGGGCGATCCGACGGGTCAGGGGGAGGGACATGATGCTCCTTGAGACGGGAGGAACGGCGTTCGGACGCTGTGACAACTCCTCGGGGTGCGGCTCAGGTTGCGGAGGGCCCCGGTAAAGAGTTCGCAATGCGTCGCATTATCGGCTTCGGATAAAAACGGGCAAACGAACCGCGGCGACAATACGCTGAACGCCGTCACGGCCCTTTGTTCGCAAGGGAATTGACGATTCTTCGGACGGGCGCGGGGGTGGGTGTACGAAACGGTGTGCGCGAAGAGCGTCTGTGCCCCTTCCGGGTGGTCGCCCGAACGGGTGTCGCGCCAGGGTGCGTCGCCTCAGGGGGCGAGCTGGATACGGACCCGGCCGAACACGCCGGAATCCCCCGCGCCGCCCGTGGCGTCGGCCGTGTCCCGGCCGGTGGTGCCCGGGCCCGCCTCGGCGTCGTCGGTGTGCCAGCCCCTGCGGGAGCCGTCCACGCGCCAGGTGTGCCCCGCGTACGACACCCGCTCCACCCGGAAGGCCGCGGCGTGCGCGACCGCCCAGTGGGCGAGCTCCCAGCCGTGCTGCTCGGCGCCGCCCCCGGCGTTCGCGCCAGCGCGCGCGGGCGTGCGGACCGGCACGGTCACCTCGCGCCCCTCGCCCCTGTCGGGGACCACCCCGGCGCCGAACGCGCGGGCCAGCTCGGCGCGCACCTGCGCCGGGTCGCCCGGGCGGGTGTCCTTGGCGATGGTGCAGGTCAGCGAGGCGGGACTGCGGCCGGTGAGCGCGGCCGTGAGCAGTGCCGCGTCCGGCTCGTGCTTGGCGTAGGCCTGGGGGAAGCCGCTGCGCTGGACCCGCTGCGCGGCCACCGTCAGCGGCAGCCGCGAGTAGCCGGGCACTTCGGCCAGGCGCTGGTAGAACTTCCCGGCCGAGTAGACCGGGTCCATGATCTGCTGCACGGTGCCCCAGCCCTGCGAGGGCCGCTGCTGGAAGAGCCCGACCGAGTCGCGGTCGCCGTGCGTGATGTTGCGCAGCCCCGACTCCTGGAGCGCGGTGGCCAGCGCGATGGTCACCGCCCGCTCGGGCATCCCGCGCGTGGTGCCGACCGCGGAGATCGTCGCCGCGTTCTCGGCCTGCTCGGGGCTGAGGCGGTAGGTGTCGTCCCCCGACCCGACCGTGCATCTCGGCGCCCCGGGGCCCCCGCTCAGGTACTGCACCACCAGATAGCCGGCGACGGCGAGCAGCACGACGGCCGCGGCCACGAAACGGAAGAGACGGCCGCGCCGTGCGGGTCGAGCGGGAGTGCGGGGCTGGGACACGGGCACCACCGTACTGGAGGGTGGGGCGAGGCCCCCGGGGCCGGGCGCCACCCGTGTGGTCATGGACGCCCCGGCCCTGGCCGGGACGGCCGCGCTAGGGTCGTGGCCATGGCAGACAGCGCACTCGACCTGACCCTGGACGGCCCCGCGCTCACCGCGTGGCTCGTCGACTTCCCGTCCGAGAGCGGAACGGAGAAGCCGCTCGCGGACGCGATCGAGGCGGCCCTGCGGACGCTGCCGCATCTGACCGTGGACCGCCACGGCAACAACGTCGTCGCGCGCACCGATCTGGGGCGCGCCGAGCGGGTCGTCCTCGCCGGGCACATCGACACCGTCCCGATCGCCGGGAACGTGCCCTCGCGCCTCGACGACAACGGCGTCCTGTGGGGCTGCGGCACCTCGGACATGAAGTCCGGCGTGGCCGTGCAGCTGCGCATCGCGGCGACCGTCCCCGAGCCCAACCGCGACCTGACCTTCGTCTTCTACGACAACGAGGAGGTCGCGGCCCACCTCAACGGGCTCGGACAGGTGGCCGAGGCACACCCCGACTGGATCGAGGGCGACTTCGCGGTCCTCCTGGAGCCCTCCGACGCCCAGGTCGAGGGCGGCTGCCAGGGCACCCTGCGGGTCATCCTGCACACGGCGGGGGAGCGGGCCCACTCCGCGCGCAGCTGGATGGGCTCCAACGCCATCCACGCGGCCGCCCCGATCCTGGCCAGGCTCGCCGCGTACGAGCCGCGCCGGCCGGTGATCGACGGGCTGGAGTACCACGAGGGCCTGAACGCGGTACGGATCGAGGGCGGCGTCGCCACCAACGTCATCCCCGACGCGTGCGCGGTCACCGTCAACTACCGCTACGCCCCGGACCGCACCCCCGAGGAGGCGCTGGCCCACGTCCACGAGGTCTTCGCGGACTGCGGCGTCACCGAATTCACCGTCGACGACCACTCGGGCGCGGCCCTGCCCGGGCTCTCACACCCGGCCGCCGCGGCCTTCATGGCGGCGGTCGGCGGAAGCCCGCGGCCCAAGTTCGGCTGGACCGACGTGGCCCGCTTCGGCGCGCTCGGCGTCCCGGCCGTCAATTACGGCCCCGGCGACGCCCTGTACGCGCACAAGCGGGACGAACACGTGGCCGTCGACCGGATCACCCACTGCGAGAAGCGACTTCACGCCTGGCTGACCGCCTGAATTTCATCATTCGTCACGTAAGTCGTCCTACCCTGGCCGGACGCGTCATATGACCCAGTCAGCGGAAGGGAGCACGCAATGGCCTATCCCGAGGGAGAGTTTCCGGGCGAACAGCGGCTGGAGCAGCGGCTCGGGCCGGTGCTGCGCCGCCGCGAGCAGGTGCAGCCCGGAACCACCGACCAGCGGCTCCTGGACACCGAGGGCGACTCGGAGTGGGTGCACACCGACCCGTGGCGGGTGATGCGCATCCAGTCCGAGTTCGTCGAGGGCTTCGGCGCGCTCGCCGAACTGCCCAGCGCCATCAGCGTCTTCGGCTCGGCCCGCACCCCGGTGGACTCGCTGGAGTACGAGGCGGGCGTGCGCATCGGCCGGGCCCTGGTCGAGGCGGGCTTCGCGGTGATCACCGGCGGCGGTCCCGGGGCGATGGAGGCGGCGAACCGGGGCGCGCGCGAGGCGCGGGGCGTCTCGGTCGGCCTCGGCATCGAGCTCCCCTTCGAGCAGGGGCTCAACCCGCACGTCGACATCGGTGTGAACTTCCGCTACTTCTTCGTCCGCAAGACGATGTTCGTGAAGTACGCGCAGGGCTTCGTCGTCCTGCCCGGCGGTCTCGGCACGCTGGACGAGCTCTTCGAGGCGCTCACGCTCGTCCAGACCGGCAAGGTGACCCGCTTCCCGATCGTCCTGTTCGGCTCCGAGTACTGGACGGGCCTGGTCGACTGGCTCCGCGACACGGTGGTCGCGGGCGGCAAGGCCTCCGAGGCCGATCTACTCCTCTTCCACGTCACCGACAGCGTGGAGGAGGCGGTGGCCCTGGTGACGAAGGAGGTGGGGCGGTAGGGGCGCCGGGCGCGCCCGTACCGCGGCGCCGCCGCCGGGGGCCCGGTCAGGCCAGGCCGCGCCGGGCCACCGCGGGCGGCCGGTGGCCCGCGATGGACGCCACCATGTCCAGCACCTGACGCGTCTCCGCGACCTCGTGCACCCGGTACACCCGCGCCCCCAGCCACGCCGACACCGCCGTGGTCGCCAGCGTCCCGATCACCCGCTCCTTGACCGGCCGGTCCAGCGTCTCCCCCACGAAGTCCTTGTTGGACAGCGAGACCAGGACCGGCCACCCGGTCGCCGTCATCTCCCCGAGCCGCCGGGTCGCCTCCAGGCTGTGGCGGGTGTTCTTGCCGAAGTCGTGCCCGGGATCGATCATGATCCCGTCCCGCCGCACCCCGAGCGCCACCGCCCGCTCCGCGAGGCCGACGGTGACCCGGAGGATGTCCTCCATCACGTCCCCGTACGCGATCCGGTGCGGCCGGGTGCGCGGCTCGACACCGCCCGCGTGCGTGCACACCAGCCCCGCCCCGTACCGCGCGGCGACCTCCGCGAGCTTGGGGTCGACCCCGCCCCACGCGTCGTTCAGCACGTCCGCGCCCGCCTCGCAGACCGCCTCCGCCACATCGTGGCGCCAGGTGTCGACGCTGATCACCACATCCGGATACCGCCGCCGCACCTCGGCCACGAAGCCGACCGTGCGCCGCGCCTCCTCCTCGGCGCTCACCTCCTCGCCGGGGCCCGCCTTGACCCCGCCGATGTCGATGATGGCGGCTCCCTCGGACACCGCCTGCTCCACGCGGGCCAGCGCCGGCTCGTCGTGGAAGGTCGCGCCCTGGTCGTAGAAGGAGTCCGGCGTCCGGTTGACGATCGCCATGATCACCGGCTCGTACGCGTCGAACTCGCGCCGTCCCAGCCGCAGCATCCGCTGTCTCCTCCTCGGGTAAGACGCCCGTGACCTCTGGTTCCGTGCCCGGTGGGCCGGGCTTTGCCGCCCGACAGACCCTAACTCCCAGCTCCGCATGGCACGATCGGACCCGACGGTTTCCGGCTGGCGGGGAGAGGCTTCGCGCGTGTTCTGGTTCTTGCTGATCGCCATGGTCGTGGTGGTCGCCGCGGTCACGCTGGCCGTGGTGGGCGGCGGCGACGACGCCGTCCTGCCCGAGACGGCCCCCGAGCGGCTCTCGGACCCGCTGCCCGAGGACCGCCCCGTGGAGCGCGCGGACATCGACGCCCTGCGGCTCCCGGTGGCCGCGCGCGGCTACCGCATGGCCGAGGTCGACGACGTACTGAGCCGCCTCGCCGCGGAGCTCTCCGAGCGCGACGCCCGCATCGCGGGCCTCCAGCAGGCGCTCGGCGCCGCCCACGCCCGCCGCGACGAGGAGCCCCGCCAGTGAGCGCCGCCATCCCCGGCCCCGACGGCCGGCCGCGCTGCCCCTGGGGGCTGTCCACCGCGGACTACGTGGCCTACCACGACACCGAGTGGGGCCGCCCGGTCCACGGCGACGACGCCCTCTACGAACGGCTGTGCCTGGAGGCCTTCCAGTCGGGGCTGTCGTGGATCACCATCCTGCGCCGCCGGGAGGGCTTCCGCCGCGCCTTCGCGGGCTTCCGGATCGCCGAGGTGGCCGCCTTCACGGACCAGGACGCGGCGCGGCTGCTGGGCGACGAGTCGATCATCCGCAACCGCGCCAAGATCGAGGCGACCCTCGCCAACGCGCGCGTACTGGCCGACTGGGCCCCCGGCGAACTGGACGAGCTGATCTGGTCCTACGCCCCGGACCCCGCCGGACGCCCGGCGCCGCGCACCCTGGCGGACGTCCCCCCGGTCACCGACGAGTCGACCGCGCTGTCCAAAGCCCTCAAGAAGCGCGGCCTGCGCTTCATCGGCCCCACGACCGCCTACGCCCTGATGCAGGCGTGCGGCCTGGTGGACGACCACTTGGAGAACTGCGTCTCCCGAGGCGGGGCGAGCCCCCTCTGACGGGCCCGGCGGGGTCCTCCTGGGGCGCGGGGGAGCCGCGCGGGCGGTCCGGGAGGGCCCGCGGCGGCCGCGCGCCGGGTCAGTTCACCACGAATGGCTCAACGCCCCACATACTTCGGCTTCTCCTTCGCCAGGAAGGCCGTGACCGCGATCCCGTGGTCCTCGGAGGCCCCCGCCCGCGTCTGGAGCTCGTCCTCCTTCTCCAGCGCCTCGGCCAGGGTGTGCCCGGCCCCGTACGCCAGTGACTCCTTGAGCGCCGCGTACGCGAGCGTCGGGCCGTCGGCCAGCGCGCGCGCCACGGCCGCGGCCTCGGCCGCCAGCTCCTGGGCCGGGACCAGCTTGTTCACGATGCCGAGGTCGTACGCCTCGCGCGCGGAGATCGAGCGCGGGAAGAGCAGCAGGTCTGCCGCGCGCGACTGGCCGATCAGACGGGGCAGCGTCCAGGAGACGCCGGAGTCGGCCGTCAGCGCGACCCCCGCGAAGGAGGTGTTGAAGGCGGCTGTCTCCGCCACCACGCGGTAGTCCGCCGCCAGCGCGAAGCCGAAACCGGCGCCCGCCGCGACGCCGTTCACCCCGGCCACGACCGGCTTGGGCATCTCGGTGAGGGCCCGCACGATCGGGTTGTAGTGCTCGCGGACCGTGCTCATCGTGACCCGGGTGCCCGCCTCGCGGTCCGCCGCCAGCAGGGCCACGTGCTCCTTGAGGTCCTGGCCCACACAGAACGCCCGGCCGGTCGCGGTCAGCAGGACCGCCCGTACCGCCGGGTCCGCCGCGGCGGCCCGTACCGCGTCCCGCAGGGCGACCTTGGCCTCGGTGTTCATGGCGTTCATGGCGTCGGGACGGTTGAGCGTGATCGTCGCGAGCCCGTCGGTCACCTCGTAGAGCACGGTGTCGGCCATTGGGTTGGATCCCCTCCGTTGCGGTGTCGTGTCCGCCCAGCATGGCGGAGATCATCGGCGCCGCACATGTGACCTGCGTCAAACAATCCCGGCCGGCGCCCCGACCGGGGGTGGCGAAGTATCGCAGGCGGATCGCCGAATTGGGTGGTTTTGATAGAGCGCGTTGCGCAAGCGATGCGGACCGATGTTGGTCATCGGGTCCTGCCATGCGGGATAATGACCTGGAAGCAATGTGTTCGATGCCGGTAACACGGATCCTGTCATGGGGCCGCCGGCTGCGATGAGCTGGTTTCAGGAAGGGGAAACAGCATGGCGGCCATGAAGCCGCGGACGGGCGACGGCCCGCTCGAGGTGACCAAGGAGGGGCGGGGCATCGTCATGCGCGTTCCGCTCGAAGGCGGCGGACGGCTTGTGGTCGAGCTGACCCCGGACGAGGCCGAGGCGCTCGGTGACGCGCTCAAGAAGGTCGTCGGCTGACTCAGCGGGCTTGACCCCCATTTGTGCCCGCCCCGGGCCGGTACGCAGGTACCGGCCCGGGGCGGAGTGTTTTCCGGGCTCGCCGCAGGCGCCCTAGGGCCGCTTCACCGCGCACAGGAGCCCGTCGCCCACCGGCAGCAGCGACCCGACCAGCTCCTGGCTCTCGCGCACGGTCCGTAGCAGGTCCCGCAGTCGCAGCACCTCGGCGGGCTGGACGCCCGAGTCGACCGTACGGCCGTCGGCGAAGACCCCTTCGAAGCAGACGATCCCGCCGGGCCGCAGCAGGCGCAACGATTCAGCGAGGTAGTCGAGGGACTCGGTCCGGTCGCCGTCGCAGAACACCACGTCGTAACCGCCGTCGGCCAGCCGCGGCAGCACGTCCAGGGCGCGCCCGGGGATGAAACGCGCCCGGTTCCCGGCGAACCCCGCCGCGCGGAACGCCTGCTTGGCGAACTGCTGGCGGTCCGCCTCGGGGTCGACCGTGGTCAGCACACCGTCCGGCCGCAGGCCCTGGAGCAGATAGATCCCCGAGACGCCCGTTCCGGTGCCGATCTCGGCGACCGCCTTGGCGTCGGCGGTGGCAGCGAGCAGGCGCAGCGCGGCGCCCGTCCCCGGGGACACCGAAGGCAGTCCTGCCTCCCGGGACCGCTCGCGGGCCCAGCGCAGCGCGTCGTCCTCGGCGACAAAGGCGTCGGCGAACGCCCAGCTCGTCTGCCGGTTGGCGGTAATGGCCCTCTCCTGTCCCCGTAGTTGGCGCGCAACGGTGACTGTATCCGCTGCGCGCGGGAACCCGCAGATGGGACCAGGCGTTATGAAGGGCGGGGGTGACATGGACGAGTACGAAATCCCGGTCCTTCAGGGGTCCGGGAACCAGCGCGCTCGCGGGGGCGGGAAGCCGGTCCCAAATGCGCGTAAAGATTCTTATCCGGAGCTAACGGGCGAGGTGGCTATGGTAGGGGCTCCGCTGGACACCACCAGAGCCGACAGGGGAGGTGCGGCTGCGCCTGTGGATCGGGGAGGAGTGCTGCGGCGCTTTCTCAGGTCGGCGGGTGAGCCGAAATCCGTGACCGACACCGCTGACCGTTCCGCCGCACCTTCCGCAGCCACCGCGACCTTCGCCGACGCGGAATCCCCGGCGTGGACCCCTCCCACGTGGGAGGAGATCGTCAGCACGCACAGCGGCCGCGTCTACCGCCTCGCCTACCGCCTGACGGGCAACCAGCACGACGCCGAGGACCTCACCCAGGAGGTCTTCGTCCGCGTCTTCCGCTCCCTGTCGACGTACACGCCGGGCACCTTCGAGGGCTGGCTGCACCGCATCACCACCAACCTCTTCCTGGACATGGTCCGCCGCCGCCAGCGCATCCGCTTCGACGCGCTCGGCGAGGACGCGGCCGAGCGGCTGCCCAGCCGCGACCCCTCCCCCCAGCAGGTCTTCAACGACGCGCACTTCGACGCCGACGTCCAGCAGGCGCTGGACACCCTCGCGCCCGAATTCCGCGCGGCCGTCGTCCTCTGCGACATCGAGGGCCTGTCGTACGAGGAGATCGCCGCCACCCTCGGCGTGAAGCTCGGCACCGTGCGCAGCCGGATCCACCGGGGCCGCTCGCATCTGCGCAAGGCGCTCAAGCACCGTTCGCCCGAGGCCCGCGCCGAGCAGCAGCGCGCCCTCGCGGGGGTGGCGCCCGGCGCCCCGGGGGCGGCCGGAGAGGGGACCGCGTGACCGGCACAGGTCCGACCCCCGCCGAGCAGCACCTGGGGGACCGCCTCGCCGCCCTGGTGGACGGCGAGCTCAGCCATGACGCGCGCGAGCGCGTCCTTTCGCATCTGGCCACCTGCCCCAAGTGCAAGGCCGAGGCCGACGCCCAGCGCCGCGTCAAGAGCGTCTTCGCGCAGACGGCGCAGCCCACCCCCTCCGAGGGGCTGCTGGCACGGCTCCAGGGGCTGCCCGGGGGCCCCGGAGGTGACGACGACGGTCGGGGACCATTCGGCGGGGGGCGCCTCGCCGAGGGGGTCTTCACGCCCGGCGCCCTGAGCGACCCGGGCGACCCGGGCGGGCGCTTCGGCTATGTGCCCGGCGGGCCGCACGCGGCCGTCCTCGGCGGCGGGCCGCCCGGACGGGGCTTCCGCATCCATGAAGCGGCCCGCGCCGAGGAGCGTTCGGCCTCACCCTGGCGCGGGCGCAGGATCGCCTTCGCCGCGGCCAGCGCGGTCTCGTTCGCGGCGATCGCGCTCGGTGGTGCGATTCCTTCGGACTCGGGAGCGGACACGAGCGCCCGGGGCGAGGGCTCGGGCAGCAAGGTCACGCCGGTGCGGGCCCCCAGCCCGTCAACCGGCCCCGCCGGTGCTGTCGGCCGGGTGTCGGGAGTGCCGCTGTCCCTGGAAGCGGAGCGCAGACACGGCGGCGCGGCGAGCGCGCCGGTGGCTCCGCGGAGCAGCGCACCGGCCCCGATGGGGCTGGCCGGGCTCAACGGCATACCGTCCCAGCCCTCGCCGCAGCAGTTCGGCAACCCGTTCCGCGCGGCTCTGCTGAGCACGCCGGCGCTGCCTCCGCTGATACGGCCGGTGCTCTCCACCCTGGCGGTGCGGCCGGGCACGCCGCTGTCCGCGCTGCCGACCACGAGTCCGTCCTCGTCGCCGACGCGGCTGGCGGCTCCGCGGCACTGACCGCCTGCCCTGCGCTCCTCCCGGCAAACCTGATTGAATCCCCGGGAGGGGTGCCCCCGGGGCACGCGGGACAGTTGCGGGGAGAGCATGAACGACGGGAAGCCCACCGGGCCCAAGGCGAGATGGTGGAGCCGTCCCACCCCGCGCGAGGACGGCTCCGCGGCCGAGGAGACGTACGACCTGGCCCCGCCCGCGGGCGGGATGCCGGACGCGTCCGCCCCGGGCGGCCAGCACGTGCCGACGGCCACGGCGCCGGAAGGTTCCGCCGACGAGGACACGCCGTACCCGCTCGCGCCGGGAGCCCCGGTCGCGGACGAGTCCGCGTACCGACTGGCACCACCGGCGCCGACGGCTTCCGCCGAACCGGGACGGGCGGCGCCCACTGGGCCCGGGCCGGTGCCTCCCGGCGATCCCGCGCAGACGGTTCCCGCCGAACCCCTCCACGGGCCGACGCCCGGCGACGCCGCTGGCCTCGGGCCGAAGCCGGTCGAGACCGCCGCCCAGGGACCCACTTCCGCCGAGGCCGCTGCCCAGGGACCCACCTCCGTCGAGGCCGCTGCCCACGGACCCGCCTCCGTCGAGACCGCCGCCCATGCCCCCTCGGCCGACCCCTCGGCGCCGGACGGGGCCCCCGTGGACGGCCCGGACCAGGGTCCCGGCGGTGCCGTGCCGCCCCGGCGGGCCCTGCACGAGCCCGATCCGTACGGGACGCCCCCGTACGGCGGACCGGGGCCTTGGGCGCCCGCGCCCCCCGTCCAGCGTCCGGCGCCGCTCCCGGCGGCCGTGCCGCACCAAGGGGCGTACCCGGCGCCGGAGGCCCCGTACGCCGTACCGGAAGCCGTGCCGCCGGTCCCGCCCTCGTCCCAGTGGGTGCAGTACGACCCGTGGAGCGCGGCCGGGCAGCAGCCGCTGAGCACCGCCGGGGTACCGGCCGGGCGCGGCCCCCGGCGCGGGGTGCTCGTCCTCGGGGCCGTCGTCCTCGCGCTGGTCGCGGGCGGCATCGGCGGCGGCATCGGCGCGTACGTCGAGCGCACCGGCACCACCCGCGTCAGCCTGCCGCAGGCGGGCAAGGGGCCCGTCGGCCGCGCCCCCGACAGCGTCGCCGGGATCGCCGCCAGCGCCCTGCCGGGCGTCGTCACGCTGCACGTCAGCGGGGAGAGCGAGTCCGGCACCGGCACGGGCTTCGTCCTCGACAGCGCCGGGCACATCCTCACCAACAACCACGTCGTCCAGCCCGCGGGCTCGTCCGGCGACATCAGCGTGACCTTCAGCGGGGGCGAGAGCGCCCGCGCCACGGTGGTCGGCCGTGACTCCGGGTACGACCTCGCCGTGGTCCGGGTGACCGGTGTCTCCGGGCTCAAGCCCCTCCCGCTCGGCAACTCCGACAACGTCCAGGTCGGCGACCCGGTGGTGGCCATCGGCGCCCCCTTCGACCTCTCCAACACCGTCACTTCCGGCATCATCAGCGCCAAGGAGCGCCCGATCACCGCGGGCGGCGAGAAGGGCGACGGCAGCGACGTCAGCTATGTCGACGCGCTCCAGACCGACGCCCCGATAAACCCGGGCAACTCCGGCGGTCCCCTGCTCGACTCGCGCGCCCACGTCGTCGGCATCAACAGCGCGATCCGCGCCGCGGGCACCGGCGAGAGCGGCGGCCAGGGCGGCTCCATCGGCCTGGGCTTCGCCATCCCCGTCAACCAGGGCAAGCGGGTCGCCGAGGAGCTGATCAACACCGGCAGGGCCACCCACCCGGTCATCGGGGTCACCCTCGACATGAAGTTCACCGGCGACGGGGCCAGGGTCGGTGCCAAGGCCGCCGACGGCAAGCCCTCCGTGACCCCCGGCGGCCCCGGCGCCACCGCGGGCATCAAGCCCGAGGACGTGATCACCAAGGTCGACGGCCAGCGGGTGCACAGCGCCGAGGAGCTGATCGTCAAGATCCGCGCGCACCGCCCCGGCGACCGCCTGGAGCTGACGCTCAGGCGCGGCGGCCAGGAGCAGCGCCTCACCCTCACCCTCGGCTCCGCCACGTCCTGACCCGCACCGGGGCCGCCGCGGCCGCCCGCTCCCGGGTCACCTCTCGGTCACCCGGGGGCGAGCGGCGGCCAAAGGTCACCGGGTAGGTACCGTTTCGACAGTTTCGACGGGTACCGTGGAGCGGTCCATGACTGGACCCGGGAGCAGAGCCACGAGGAGCAGCAGGTGTTCAACGACATAGGGCCCATGGAGCTCGTCACCCTCGTGGTCCTCGCTGTGCTCATCTTCGGCCCGGACAAGCTGCCCAAGCTGATCCAGGACGTCTCGGGGTTCATCCGCAAGATCCGCAGCTTCTCGGAGACCGCCAAGGCGGACATCCGCGCCGAACTCGGCCCGGAGTTCAAGGACTTCGAGTTCGAGGACCTGAACCCGAAGACGTTCGTGCGCAAGCAGCTCCTCGACAACGACGACCTGGGTCTCAAGGAGATCCGCAACAGCTTCGACCTGCGCAAGGACATGGAGGAGGTCGCGGACGCGGTGCACGGCCGTGAGAGCGCCTCCGCCGCTCCCACGACGGCCGCCAACGGCTCGGCCGCGGGTGTGCCGGGCGCGCCCGACCTCCTCAAGAAGCGCGAGAAGCTGGACCCGGGCGAGCGCCCCCCGTTCGACGCCGACGCGACCTGACACCACCCCCCGAATTCACTGCGGGACGTCAATCCGAGCCACGTCCGCACCGTCATTCCCGAAGGACGCGACCGGGGTGGCTATCCTCCATAGGTCCGGCAGCCAGGACGCCCGAGGGGGGCGGGCCGCTGCGGACACCTACGGATCGAGGAGGCGGCCGGGCAGTGGAGACGACGAGTCGGGTTTCGGCACAGGGGTCCACCGAGGACACCCCGTCCACACCAGAAGCGGTGCCGGCGGCCCGGCGTACGGTCAACGGCTATCTGCGGGCACCGTTCGCCTGGTACGGCCTTGACCAGGCCTTCACCGGGCCGCGCTGGCTGATGCAGGTGGCCACGGCGGCCGACGGCACCGTGCAGCACGGGTCCACCGGCCACGGCGACGAGCCGTCGATACGGCCCGACGCGGCCGACCGCTCCGCCGCCGACCGCGAGCGCTTCGCGGTGGTCGTGAGCGTCCCGGCCAACCCCACGCGCCGCAGCGGCGACGGTACGGGCGTGCTGGAGGCCACCACGGTCGCCTCCGCGGCCTGGCTGGCCGGTTCCGGGCTGCTCTCCTTCACCTGGCCCGCCCAGATGGACCACGTGCTGCGCGGCGAGTGGCTGGACCAGCAGACCGAGGCCGCGTGGGAGCTGGCGGACGATCTCGCCGGGCCGGACTGGACCACGCTCTCGCTGCCGGTGGACGGGGTCGCGACGCCGTTCCACTACCGGGAGTCCGAGTTCGGCTGGGTGCTGGCCGGCTCCGCCGGGGGCGGGGTGCACCTGGGGGCGTACGGGCGCGGGATGAGCGCGTACGGGCTGGGGTTCGCGGTGGTGGACGTCACTTCGTACGCCTAGATACGCCCCGGTCGCGGCCGTCCTGCGGCCGCGGGGTCGTGGTGGGTCGCCGGGGCGGTTCCCCGCGCCCCCTGGCCGTCCGTGCCGCACCCATGGGTAAGGGGCGCCCGCAGTTGCCGGGCGCCCCTTACTCGTATCCGCCGCTCTAGAACTTGTTGCGCGGGGTGATCCCCAGCGACATGCCCGACAGGCCGCGCTGGCGGCCGCCCAGCTTGCCCGCGATGGCGCGCAGGGCGGCGCCCGCGGGGGAGTCGGGGTCGGTGAGGACGACCGGCCTGCCGTCGTCGCCGCCCTCGCGCAGGCGGACGTCGATCGGGATCGAGCCGAGCACCGGCACGTTCGCGCCGGTCGTCTTGGTCAGGCCCTCAGCGACCTTCTCGCCGCCGCCCGTGCCGAAGACGTCGACCATCTCGTCACAGTGCGGGCAGGGCAGGCCCGCCATGTTCTCGACGACACCGACGATCTTCTGGTGGGTCTGGACCGCGATGGAACCCGCCCGCTCGGCCACTTCGGCGGCGGCCTGCTGGGGGGTCGTGACGACCAGGATCTCCGCGTTCGGGACCAGCTGGGCCACCGAGATCGCGATGTCGCCGGTGCCCGGGGGCAGGTCGAGCAGGAGGACGTCCAGGTCGCCCCAGTACACGTCGGCCAGGAACTGCTGGAGGGCGCGGTGGAGCATCGGGCCGCGCCAGACCACCGGGGTGTTGCCCGGGGTGAACATACCGATGGAGATGACCTTCACGCCGTTCGCCGACGGCGGCATGATCATGTTCTCGACCTGGGTGGGCTTGCCGTCCACACCCAGCATGCGGGGCACCGAGTGCCCGTAGATGTCGGCGTCGACGACACCGACCTTCAGCCCGTCCGCCGCCATCGCCGCGGCGAGGTTCACCGTCACCGAGGACTTGCCGACGCCGCCCTTGCCGGACGCCACCGCGTAGACCCGGGTCAGCGAGCCGGGCTTGGCGAAGGGCACCTCGCGCTCGGCGGTGCCGCCGCGCAGCGACGCCGCGAGCTCCTTGCGCTGTTCGTCGCTCATCACGTCGAGCGTGACGTCGACGCGCGTGACGCCCTCGACCCGCTCGACCGCCTCGGTCACGTTCTTCGTGATCGTGTCGCGCATCGGGCAGCCGGAGACGGTGAGGTACACCGTGACGGCGACCGCCCCGTCCGTCCCGATCTCGACCGTCTTGACCATGCCGAGCTCAGTGATCGGGCGGTGGATCTCTGGGTCGTTCACCGTCGCCAGTGCCTCGCGCACCGCGTCATCCGTAACCATACGGAGATGGTACGGCGCCGGGTCCCACCCCCGGAAAGCCCTATCGGTGGTCTGATTCGTCACTTCCGTGCGGGGCCTCCGGCGGGAATACCACGCGCCGGTCCTCCATCTCCTTGATCAGGTCCTGGAGTTCCGAGCGGATCCAGTCGCGGGTGGCCACCTCGCCGAGGCCCATCCGCAGCGCGGCGATCTCCCGGGTGAGGTACTCGGTGTCGGCGATGGAGCGCTCGTTGGACTTGCGGTCCTGCTCCAGGTTGACCCGGTCGCGGTCGTCCTGCCTGTTCTGCGCGAGCAGGATCAGCGGGGCCGCGTACGAGGCCTGGAGGGACAGGGCCAGGGTCAGGAAGATGAACGGGTACTCGTCGAAGCGCAGCGGGGCGGGCGCGAAGATGTTCCAGACCACCCACAGGATGATCACCAGGGTCATCCAGACGATGAACCGCCCGGTGCCCAGGAAGCGGGCGATCTTCTCGGAGAAGCGGCCGAACGCCTCCGGGTCGTACTCGGGCAGCAGCCGCCGCCGGGGCGCGCGCGGCTGGTCCAGGCGGGCGCGCGGGCCGCGCGAGAGGGCGCTCGCGCCCACCGCGCGCGTGCGCTCGCGCTCTTCGGTGCGGTCAGCCATCCGTGCCCCCCTCGGCGCCGTGGAACTCCGCCTCGCGCCAGTCCTCGGGCAGCAGGTGGTCCAGGACGTCGTCGACGGTGACCGCGCCCAGCAGGGAGCCGCTGTCGTCCACGACGGGCGCGGCCACCATGTTGTAGGCGGCGAGGAACGCGGTCACGGCGGGCAGCGGCGTCTCGGGGGAGAGCGGCGGCAGGTCGTTGTCCACGATCGAGGAGACCAGGGTGAACGGAGGGTCCCGCAGCAGCCGCTGGAAGTGCACCGTGCCCAGGTACTTCCCGGTCGGCGTCTCGTCGGGCGGCCGGCACACGTACACCTGCGCGGCGAGCGCGGGCGAGAGGTCCTGCTGGCGCACGCGCGCGAGGGCGTCGGCGACGGTGGCGTCCGGGCGCAGCACGATCGGCTCGGTGGTCATCAGACCGCCAGCGGTGCGCTCCTCGTACGACAGGAGCCTGCGCACGTCCGCCGCGTCGTCCGGCTGCATCAGGGTGAGCAGGCGCTCCTTGTCCTCCTCGGGCAGCTCGGAGAGCAGGTCGGCGGCGTCGTCGGGGTCCATCGCCTCCAGGACGTCGGCGGCCCGCTCGTCCTTCAGCTTGCCGAGGATCTCCACCTGGTCGTCGTCGGGCAGCTCCTCCATCACGTCCGCGAGCCGGTCGTCGTCGAGGGCCGCGGCCACTTCGCCGCGGCGCTTGGGGGAGAGGTGGTGCAGCACGTTGGCGAGGTCGGCGGGGCGCAGCTGCTCGAAGGTGGCGAGCAGGTTCTCGGCGCCCTGGCCGTGCTCCTCCAGCGAGAAACCGGTGACGGCGGACCACTCGACGGTGAAGGTCTCGCCCTTGCGCCGCAGGGCGCCGCCCTTGCCGCGGCGGACGAAGACCTTGTCGATCTCCCAGTCGCGGCGGGCCGGCAGCTGCTGGATGGCCACGTCCAGGACCGTCACCTCCTCGCCGCTCTCGACGACGGTGACCCGGCGGTCCAGCAGCTCCCCGAGGACGAGGCGCTCGGTGGGGCGCTGCTCGAAGCGGCGCAGATTGACCACGCCGGTGGTGATGACCTGGCCGGACTCGACGCCGGTGACGCGGGTCATCGGCAGGAAGATCAGCCGGCGGCCGGCCACCTCGACGACGATGCCGAGCAGCCGGGGCGGGCGGCGGCCGACGCGCAGGATGGCCACCAGATCGCGCACCCGGCCCACCTGGTCGCCGTTGGGGTCGAAGACGGCGACGCCGGAGAGGTGCGAGACGAAGATCCGAGGGGCGCCTGCCGCCATGCCGAGCGCCTCCTCTGGGGCGTGATCCGACCCTGTCCTGGTCTGAAATGCCGCTGAATATCTGATTCAGGCTAGCCGGTGCCCCTCGGGTACGCCCTTGTGGGGGGTCCGTACGGCTCTCTGCCGGGCGGTGTGGACGGCCCCGGTAGGGTGCGGTCTGCCGACCCCGACTTCGCGCCCCCACCCCGTGCGCTTCGACGAAAGGCTGTGTGCCGGTGACCACTCGCTCCCTGTCCGTACGGGCGCGCCGGGCCGCGCTGCCCGTCGCGCTCTGCGCGGGGCTCGCCGCCGCCGTCACGGCGTGCTCCTCGGATCCGGACGAGGGGACCAACGGCGTCGGCAAGCTCTCCGCCACCGAGATCGAGGGCAGGGCGCGCACGGCGGCCGACGGCGCCGACGCGGTGCGGCTCAGCGGCACGCTGGTCAGCAAGGGTGGCACGTACAAGATCGACATGCGGCTGAAGAAGAACGGCGCCACCGGCACGGTGACCTCCAAGAACACCACGTTCGGACTGCTGCGGGTGGGCGACGAGCTCTTCCTGAAGGCGGACGCGGGGTTCTGGGCGCGCCGGGACGGCAAGAAGGGCGGCTCGGGGAGCGCGTCGGCCGTGGGCAGGCAGCTGGACGACAAGTACGTCAAGGTGCCCTCGGGCGACCCCTCCTACCAGGAGCTGCGGGGCTTCACGGACAAGGGTGCGCTGCTGAAGGGGATGCTGGGGCTCCAGGGCGAGCTCTCCAAGGGGGACCGGTCCAAGGTGGGCGAGGTGGGCACCATCCGCGTCCGGGCCGGCAAGGACGGCGAGGGCGGCACGCTCGACGTGTCGCTCCAGGGCACTCCCTATCCGCTGCGCTTCGAGCGGGCGGGGGGTGCGGGGGTGCTCGAACTGGGCGACTGGAACCAGGACTTTGCGCTGGCGGCGCCGTCGAAGGATGCGACGGTGGACTACGGGAGCAGGCTGCCCAAGACGTAGTTTCCCGCGCGGCTCTTCCGGCCCGGTGGCCGTCTGCGGGGTGGTGGGTTGCTCGCGCGGTTCCCCGCGCCCCTGTTGGGACGGGTGGTCGTCTGCCGGTGCGTGGTGGGCTGGTCGCGCGGTTCCCCGCGCCCCTTCAGGGCCCGGTGGTCGTCTGCGGGTTGTCTGTGGCTGGGCGCGCAGTTCCCCGCGCCCCCAAGTACCTAGGGGCGCGGGGAACTGCGCGAGCAACCCAGCACGGTCCGCAGACGCACGACAACGCGTCCGGCACCGCCTATACGCACCGCCCACACCGCGTCCCGCACCGCGTCCGGCGCCGTAACCGTCCCCGCTCACCCCCGCTTGCGGCCCCGCCTGCGCTTCAGCAGCAGTCGGGGCAGCCCCGCCGGAGCGGGCTCGCGGGTGGTGGCCGGGGTTTCGACCGGTGGGGCCGCCAGGGAGCCCTCGGGCATCGCGGTGCGGATCTCGGCCGGCGTCAGGCGCAGCACCCGGCACTCCCGCGCCCAGCGGCCCGTCACCGCCTCGCCGTCCGGTGCGTTCAGCCGCTTGGCCTTCAGCTCCGCGGCCACCGCCTCCCACAGCTCGCTGTGCGGCGCGACCTCGCTCACCGCGGCCGTCCAGGCGACCAGACGGCCGCCCTTGTCCTTGCTGCGGACGGTCACCTCGACGGTGCCGCCGTCGGCCAGGCCCTCCAGCGGCTGCTCGCCGGGGCCGCCGCCCACCACGTACGCCGCGCCCTCGTGCCACACGTGCCACAGGGCGCGGTCGGCGGTCCCGGTGCCCCGCACCCAGATCAGCCCGGACTTCTTGGTGGCCTCCTCGACGAGGGCCCGATCCAGCAGCGCAGGTGTCATGGGGCCACTTTATGGGACGGCCCCGGCCCGGCCCACGGTGTTGTCCACAGCATGGTCCGACAGTTCCGAAAATATGTTTAGCGCCTTACTCTCTTGCCGTGTCCACCCCCGCGCCCCCCGCCACAGCCACCGCCGCCCCGGCCCCGGCCGCCGCCGCGGCCGCCCCCCGGGCCGACTTCGCGCTGCTCGCCGTCGCCATCGCCAGCGTGTCGCTCTCCGCGCCGCTGATCGCCGCGACGGCTGCCCCCGCGCTGGCCATCGCGTTCTGGCGCAACGCCATGGCCGTCGGGGCGCTCACCCCGCTGGCCGCGGGGAAGTACCGGGCGCGGCTGCGCGGGCTGACCCGCCGTGAGGTGGGGCTCGCGGTCGCCGCCGGGGCGCTGCTCGCGGTGCACTTCGGGCTCTGGCTGCCGAGCCTGCGGATGACGTCGGTGGCCTCCTCGACCGCGCTGTGCACCACCACGCCGATCTGGACCACCCTCGCCCTGCGCCTGCGCGGTCACCGTCCGCCCGCCCTGGTCTGGGCCGGGACGCTGGTCGCCTGCGCGGGCGTGGTGATGCTCACCGGCGTCGACCTGACCACCTCGCCGCGCGCCCTCGCCGGTGACGCCCTCGCGCTCGGCGGCGGTGTCGCCGCCGCCGGATACGTGCTGCTCGGGGCCGAGGTCCGGCGGACCGTCGACACCGTCCCGTACACCTACCTCTGCTACGCGACGGCCGCCGCCGGGCTGCTCGCCGCCTGTCTGGCGAGCGGCGCGGACCTCGGCTCGTACTCCGGCGCGACCTGGGCCAAGCTGGCCGCGCTCACCGTCGCGGCCCAGCTGCTGGGCCACTCGCTGCTCAACCGGGTGGTGCGGGGCCTGGGCGCGTCCGTGACGTCCACGGCGATCCTCCTGGAGACCCCGGGCGCGGCACTGATCGCCGCGCTCTGGCTGGGGCAGCGGCCGTCCGCCCTGGCCTGGGCCGCGCTGGTGGTGATCCTCGGCGGGCTCGCCCTCGTCGTCAGAGCCAGCCGTTCCGCTTGAGCGTGCGGTGGATGGTGAGACAGCTGCCGACGATGGCGGCCAGCACGATCGGGTAGCCGTATTTCCAGTGCAGCTCGGGCATGTGGTCGAAGTTCATGCCGTACACCCCGCACACCATCGTCGGTACGGCGATGATCGCCGCCCATGAGGTGATCTTGCGCATGTCCTCGTTCTGCGCGAACGACGCCTGCGCGAGGTTGGCCTGGAGGATGGAGTTCAGGAGCTCGTCGAAGGCGACCACGTGCTCCTGCACGCGCGCGAGGTGGTCGGCGACGTCGCGGAAGTACTTCTGGATGTCGGGGTCGACCAGCCGCATCGGCCGCTCGCTGAGCAGCTGCATGGGCCGCAGCAGCGGCGAGACCGCCCGCTTGAACTCCAGCACCTCGCGCTTGAGTTGGTAGATCCGGCCGGCGTCGGTGCCGCGCGGGCTGCCCTTGGAGGGGGCCGAGAAGACGTCGATCTCGACCTCGTCGATGTCGTCCTGCATCGCGTCCACGACCGCCAGATAGCCGTCGACGACCTGGTCCGCGATCGCGTGCAGCACGGCCGACGGCCCCTTGGCGAGCAGCTCGGGGTCGTCCTGGAGGCGCTTGCGCAGCGCCCGCAGCGACCCCTGGCCGCCGTGCCGGACGGTGATCACGAAGTCCCGGCCGGTGAAGCACATGACCTCGCCGGTCTCCACCACCTCGCTGGTGGCGGTCAGTTCGGCGTGCTCCACGTAGTGGACGGTCTTGAAGACGGTGAAGAGCGTGTCGTCGTACCGCTCCAGCTTGGGCCGCTGGTGGGCGTGGACGGCGTCCTCCACGGCCAGCGGGTGCAGCCCGAACTCGGCGGCGATACCCGCGAATTCGGCCTCGGTGGGCTCGTGCAGCCCGATCCAGGCGAACCCGCCCTCCTCCTGGACGTGCCGCATCGCCTCGCGCGGCGAGAGGCAGGAGTCGGCCCCGGTGCGCAGCCCGTCGCGGTAGACCGCGCAGTCGACGACGGCGCTGCTCGCGGAGGGGTCGCGGGTGGGGTCGTACGGGCTGTGCGGGGCGGTGCTCTTGCGCAGCGACGGGCGCAGGGAGGGGCGGACCGCTGCGCGCAGGTCACGGATCATGGACATGGCAGGACTCCTTCACGGAGAGGCCGCCGACGGGCGTGGCACTGCCCGGAATGGGGACGTGACGCGAGACCTGCGTACAGCTGCGTACATCTGCGTACGTCCGCAAAGCGGGCGGCACCGCGAGCGCGGTGACGGCGTTCGCTACTGAAACGGACTGGGCGAGGCGAGATGCTCTTCCGCCGTGCGACATGCCATGAGACTCGGATGTTTCCCGGGAATTGGGCCGGGTATGGAGGTCTCGATCACAGGGAACAACGAAGGCGCACGGAAGAGCGGTTGGTACTGCCAGGCCGACTTCGATCCATCGCAGCCCCACCTCCTCCGGCCGGTCCCCCGTGGGGGACTTTTCGCTGCCCTGAACAGCGGCCAAGAGTATCAGCCGGCGCAGGTGTCAAGTCCGTACTTTGCCCGTTCGATACGGCTTCTATGCTCAACTCATGGTTGATGTTCTTGCTCTCGTCGAGGCCAGGCTGCGCACCGCCCTCGGCGAACCGGACGCGCGCGCCGCGGTGACCTTCCTCGGTACGGACCGCGTCGAGGTGCTGCGCTTCGCCGACGGGGACATCGTGCGCTACGCCACGCTCGGCATGTCGGCGCAGCCGATGACCGACCCGGCCGCCGCCCTCGCCGACCCGGTCAAGGGGCCGCGCGCCGAGCTGGTCCTGTCCGTACGGGCCGGGCTCGCCGACACGGACAAGGTGCTGCGCCCGCTCGCCGTCCTGGCCTCCACCCCGCAGGTCGAGGGTGTGGTGGTGGCCCCCGGCGCCTCCCTGGACATCGGGGAACCGCTGTGGCCCGGGGCGCCGTTCAGCTCGGTCCTGGTCGCGGAGGGCGGCGGCCTCGTCGAGGACCTGGAGCTCGACGAGCCGATGGACCCGGTCCGCTTCCTGCCGCTGCTGCCGATGACGGCCAACGAGGCGGCCTGGAAGCGGGTGCGCGGGGCGCAGGAGCTGGAGGAGCGCTGGCTGGCCAACGGGACGGACCTGCGCGATCCCCTGCGCACCTCGGTACGCCTGGACTAGCAGGGGCGCGCCTTGCGGAGCGTGCGCGGGCCGCGGGGGCGCGCACGCCCGGCCCCCGGCCGACCACCGCGCCCACGCGGCCGCACCGGAGGTGGCCGGACCCGGAAGGCGCGCCCCGGCGCGCCGACGCCCCCGCCCGCCCCTTCTGCCACACGCCGGACGGGTGATCGTCCTTGACGCGGCGCGGCACGGGGAGGACCGTTGGCATGTATGAGGGGCGAACCCAGTTGCCCGAAGTGCGGAGGCCGGGTCCGGGCGCCCGGTCTCTTTGCCGACACCTGGCAGTGCGACGTGCACGGGACGGTGCATCCGCTCCAGCCGGTCGTCCCGCCGAGCGTCGAGGCGCTCGGCGTCGTGGTGCACCGGGCGAAGGTGCCCGTCTGGATGCCGTGGCCGCTGCCGATCGGCTGGCTCTTCACCGGGGTGGCGTGCGCGGGCGACGACCGCAGCGGCGGCCGGGCGACCGCCGTGGCCTGCTCGGGCCCCGCGCCGCTCGGCGGCATCGGCGAGCTGCTGCTCGTCGCGGAGGAGCTGGGCGTGGGCCTGGGCGCGCGGTACGCGGGCGTCGACGGCCCCGACCCCGGCCCGTACATGAGCGTCGACAAACCGCCCCACGCCAAGGTCCTCGCGGCCGGGCGCCCCACCCCGCTCTGGCACGTCACCGGCACACCCGACGACCGCGCGGTCTTCGCGGGCGAGGCGCGCGGCCTGTGGCTGTGGGCGATCGTCTGGCCCGAGCAGTCGGGGCTGCTGCTCTACGACGAGCTGGTCCTCACCGATCTGCGCGACGCGGGCGCCGAGGTCGAGCTGGTGCCGTGCGGGGCGCTGTCGCCGCGCATCCTGTCGGGAGGGACGCGGTGAGCCGTGCCGGGCGGGTGCGGTGACCGCCACAGCCGTGCCGGGCGGGACCGGGGCCCCGCGCAGTTATCCTTGACTGTCCCCGCCGTCCGTCCCTACGCCTGGAGTCACGCGTGCGCATCGACCTGCACACCCACTCCACCGCTTCCGACGGCACGGACACCCCGGCCGAGCTCGTCCGCAACGCGGCCGCCGCCGGACTCGACGTCATCGCGCTCACCGACCACGACACCACCCGCGGCCACGCGCAGGCGACCGCCGCGCTTCCCGCCGGCCTGACCCTGGTGACCGGCGCCGAGCTCTCCTGCCGGATCGACGGCGTCGGCCTGCACATGCTGGCGTACCTCTTCGACCCCGAGGAGCCGGAGCTGGCGCGCGAGCGCGAGCTGGTCCGCGACGACCGGGTGCCGCGCGCCCGGGGGATGGTCGCCAAGCTCCAGGAGCTGGGCGTCCCGGTCACCTGGGAGCAGGTGGCGCGGATCGCGGGCGACGGCTCGGTGGGCCGCCCGCACGTCGCCGAGGCGATGGTCGAGCTGGGCGTCGTCGGGTCGGTCTCGCAGGCGTTCGTGCCCGAGTGGCTGGCGGACGGCGGACGCGCGTACGTCGGCAAGCACGAACTCGACCCGTTCGAGGCGGTCCGGCTGGTCAAGGCCGCCGGAGGGGTCACCGTCTTCGCGCACCCGCTCGCCCTCAAGCGCGGCCGGGTCGTGCCCGAGACAGTCATAGCCGAGCTCGCCTCGGCCGGCCTCGACGGCATCGAGGTCGACCACACGGACCACGACGCGCCCTCGCGCGCGAAGCTGCGCTCGCTCGCCGCCGAACTCGGCCTGCTGACCACCGGCTCCAGCGACTACCACGGCGACCGTAAGGCCGTGCGGCTCGGTGAGTGCACCACCGACCCCGAGATCTACGGCGAGATCATCCGCCGGGCGACGGGCGCGTTCCCCGTCCCGGGCGCGGGCGGAACCGGCCGCTAGCCCGGGCCCCCGGCCCCCGTCGCCCTCCTCCAGAGGGCTCCGCTCCGTGCGGCGCCCTCCCCTGCTCCGTACACCCTCTCCCGCAAGGCACCACCGTGTTCGACGCTGCCGTTTTCGGCTCCCTCTTCCTCACTCTGTTCGTCATCATGGATCCCCCCGGGATCACCCCGATCTTCCTCGCCCTGACCTCCGGCCGCGCCGCCAAGGTGCAGCGCAGGATGGCGTGGCAGGCCGCCGCCGTCGCCCTCGGCGTGATCACCGTGTTCGGTCTGGTGGGCAACCAGATCCTGGCGTACCTGCACATCGAGGTTCCCGCGCTGATGATCGCGGGCGGTCTGCTGCTCCTGCTCATCGCGCTCGACCTGCTCACCGGCAAGATGGAGGAGCCGAAGCAGACCAAGGACGTCAACGTGGCGCTGGTGCCGCTGGGCATGCCGCTGCTCGCCGGGCCCGGCGCGATCGTCCAGGTGATCCTGGCGGTCCAGAACCACGACACGCTCGGCGGCCAGGTCGCGGTGTGGACCGCGATCCTCGCCATGCACATCGTGCTCTGGCTGGTCATGCGGTACTCGCTGCTGATCATCCGGGTCATCAAGGACGGCGGTGTGGTCCTGGTGACGCGGCTCGCGGGCATGATGCTCTCCGCGCTCGCGGTGCAGCAGATCATCAACGGCGTCACCCAGGTGATCCGCGGCGGGTGACCGTACGCGTACCCGCGCAGCGAAAAGCGCCCCCGTACCGGTGTTCGGTGCGGGGGCGCTTCGGCTTGTCGCGTCGGAGATCCTTACGCGTTACGAAGCCGAGCTTTCGGCCGGTCGGATGTAGATGCGCTGGCCGACTGCGGCGGCCTGCTGCACGATCCGGTTGACGGAGGCGGCGTCCACGACGGTGCTGTCCACGGCGGTGCCGTCCACGTCGTTGAGGCGCATGATTTCGAAGCGCAAGGCTTCTCCCTTCGTCTGATCCTCCTGAAGGAGAACTGCTGGTGCTGGTGGCACGGGGAACTGGCCCCGTTACGACTGTTACAACGGGTTGCCCTTGGCAAACATTCCCTACGCTAAGGAAATTTTTTCACGAGCTAAATACTGGCGGGTAAGGCACCGGTTGTGAGAGCTCGCTCACGCCCCCGAGAATGGGGGCAATGAGCAAAGCAGGCGACATCCCAGACAGCGAGATCCCCGGCGGCGGCGCCCCCGGCGTCCCGGACGGCTCCGGAGGCTCCGGAGGCTCCGGAGGCGCGGGCGGCACCGGAGGCCCGGACGCCGCCGGTCTGTCCGGCATCGGCGCGCAGCTGGAGCGCACCAACCAGCTGCTGCGGCGGATGCTCGCCGAGGTGGCTAAGACGCCCTCCACGCACGCGATCTTCGTGGACGCGGGGTACGTGTACGCGGCGGCGGGTCTCCTGGTCACCGGGACGGAGGACCGCCGGGCCTTCGACCTCGACGCGGAGGGGCTGATCGAGGCCTTCATCGACAAGGCCCGCACGATCTTCGCGGACAGCCGGCTGCTCCGGGTGTACTGGTACGACGGCGCGCGCCGGCGCATCCACACCACCGAGCAGCAGTCGATCGCCGAGCTGCCGGACGTGAAGGTGCGGCTGGGCAACCTCAACGCCAACAACCAGCAGAAGGGCGTCGACTCCCTGATCCGCTCCGACCTGGAGTCCCTCGCCCGCCACCGCGCGATCAGCGACGCGGCGCTCATCGGTGGTGACGAGGACCTCGTCTCGGCGGTCGAGGCGGCGCAGGGGTACGGGGCGCGGGTCCACCTCTGGGGGATCGAGGCGGCGGAGGGGCGCAACCAGGCGGAGCCGCTGCTGTGGGAGGTCGACAGCCAGCGCACGTTCGACCTGGACTTCTGCAAGCCGTACGTCACCCGGCGGCCGGTGACGATGTACGAGGACAGCGGGCCCGCGCCGACGCGGGACGATGTGCGGTTCGTGGGGGCACGGATCGCGGCGACGTGGCTGTCGGAGCGGGGCCGGGCGTCCCTGGCCCAGCTGCTGCCCGGCCATCCGTATCTGCCCGGCCCGGTCGACCAGGACCTCCTGGTGGAGGCGGAACGCCTGCTCCAGCGGTCGCTGCGGGGCCACGCGGATCTGCGGCGGGCGCTGCGGGACGGGTTCTGGCAGCACTTGCAGTCGCAGTACTAGGGGGTGCGGGGGCATGGTGCCCGGGCGCGGGCCGGGGTCATCCGGGCAGCTCCCCGCGACCCTTCTTGGCCAGGGGTTTGTCTGCGGGTGGGTGGGGGGTTGCTCGCGCAGTTCCCCGCGCCCCTCTTGGCCAGGGGTTTGTCTGCGGGCCGGTGGAGGCTTGCTCGCGCAGTTCCCCGCGCCCCTTGGGGGGACTCGGCTCGGCCAAGTTCCTGGGGCCCCGGAGGCGCGTTTTCGTCCGCGGACGCTCTGTGGCTGGCCGCGCAGTTCCCCGCGCCCCTAAATGCCCGTGGCTGACCGGAGCGTTTTGGGCTGCCCCGGATGGCCCCGCAGGCGAACGCCGACCTATGAGGGGCGCGAGGAACTGCGCGAGCAACCATCACTCACCGGCAGGTGGGCGCCCGGCCTATGAGGGGCGCGGGGAACTGCGCGAGCAACCACGACTCACCCGCAGACGAACCCCTGGCCAAAGAGGGGCGCGGGGAACTGCGCGAGCAACCACGGCTCACCCGCAGACGAATCCCTGGCCAAAAAGGGCAACCCACCGCGCACCCGCAGGCGAAAGCGCGCCCCCCTCAGCCCCCCACAGACACCGGCACCGACGCCCAGAACCCCACCAGCGCCCCCGCCAACACCCCCGCATGCGTCACATTGGGCGAGTGCCCCGCCCCCGCCACCACCGTGTGCCGCGCCCCCGTGTCCCGCGCCAGCGCCTCCAGCTCCTCCACCGTCCAGACCGTCTCCTCGTCCCCGTACGCGACATGCAGCGGCACGGGCAGCGCGGCGATCTGTTCGGTGCGGTCCGGCTCCGTTCGCAGCTGGCGGCCCGCCGCGATGAGCTGGCCCGGCCGTGTGGCGAACCAGCGGCGCCGCAGGAACTCCGCGACCTCCGCCGTGTCCGGCTCGTACGACGGGTCCCGGCTGTCCAGCCACCGGGTCACCGCCCACACCACCGCCGGGGGCAGCACCGGCAGCGCGGCCCGCAGCAGCCGGATCTTGGCGCGCTGCTCGGGGCCGACGTGCCCCGGCCCCGACGCCAGCAGCGTCAGCGACGCGAAGGAGCGCGGGGCGAGGCGGACGGCCGCGCGCGCCACCAGACCGCCGAAGGAGTGGCCGACGAGGTGCACGGGCCCGTCCCCCAGCGCCGCCGCCTGGGCCACGGCGTCCTCGGCGAGGATCCGCGGGGTGTAGCCGGACGCCCCGCGCGGCCCGGGGCTCTCGTACTGGCCGCGCCCGTCGACCGCCACCGCCCGGTACCCGGCCCGCGCGAGCGGCTCCAGGAGGGCGAGGAAGTCCTCCTTGCTGCCGGTGAAGCCGGGCAGCAGCAGCGCCGTCCCGGCCCGGGGGCCCACGGGCTCGCAGTCGAGTACGGCGAAACGGCCGCGGGGCGTCTCAAGCGGGTACGCGCGCGTGCCCGGGGGCAGGGCCAGGGACCGGGGCTTGCTCATATGCCGAGCGTAACCGGGGTGCGCGGGCTCCGGAGCGCCGCCCCGGACGCACGTCGGCCCGGCACCCCGTGGGGGGTGCCGGGCCGACGAAGCGGTGTGCTTACGCCTCGGGCGCCGCGACCTTGCGGGTGCGGGTACGGCGGGGCTTGGGCTCCGCCGCCGCCTCGGGGGCGGCCTCCGCGGTCTTCTTCGCGCGCGTCCGACGCGGCTTGGGCTCGGCGGCGGCGGACGCCTCCGGCTCGGCCGCGACGGCCGTCTTGCGCGATCGGGCCGGCTGGGCGGCGGCCTCGGCGGCCTTCGCGGCGGCGATCTCCAGGGCGGCTGACTCCGGGGTAAGGAAGCCGACCTCGGAGGAGGACGCCACCTTGCGCACCCGGCGACGGGGCTTGACCGGCGCCTCGGCGACGGCCTCCACGACCTGCTCCGCCACCTTGCGGGTACGGCGGCGCGGGGCGGCGGCCACCGGCTCGGAGGCGGGCAGGGGAGCCTCGGCGGCGGGCGCCGGGACGACGGGCGCCTCGGCGACGGTCTTGCGGGTCCGGGTGCGGCGCGGCTTGGTCTCGGCCTCCGCCACGGTGTCGGCCTGCACGGCCTCCACCACGGTCTCGGCGGCAGCCGCGGTCTTGCGGGTCCGGGTGCGGCGCGGCTTGGTCTCGGCTTCCACCACGGTGTCGGCCTCCACCACGGTCTCGGCGGCCGGTGCTGCCACCGGCTCCGCGACGGCCACCGCGGCGGTCACGGCCTCGGCGGCCGGAGCCGCCTCCACCGGGGCCACGCCCACACGGGTGCGGCGACGGCGGCGCGGGGTGCGCGGCTCGGTGGTCTCGGCGGCCTCGGCCTCCGGCGCGGCGGCCGGCTCCGGGGTCACGGACGCCTGGGCGTCCGCCTCGACCGACGAGCCGTTCCGCGTACGGCGGCGCTGACGCGGTGTGCGCGGCGCGCGCTCCTCGGTGGCGACCGGCGCCGCGGCGGCGGCGGACTTGCGGCCGCGGCCGCCCGTCTCGCCCAGGTCCTCCAGCACCTCGGCCGACAGACCCGCACGGGTCCGCTCGCCGCGGGGCAGGACGCCCTTGGTGCCCGCCGGGATGTTGAGCTGCTCGAACAGGTGCGGCGACGTCGAGTACGTCTCGACCGGGTCGGGGAAGCCCAGGTCCAGCGCCTTGTTGATCAGCTGCCAGCGCGGGATGTCGTCCCAGTCGACGAGCGTGACCGCGATGCCCTTCTTGCCCGCGCGGCCGGTGCGGCCGATGCGGTGGAGGTAGGTCTTCTCCTCCTCCGGCGACTGGTAGTTGATGACGTGCGTCACGCCCTCGACGTCGATGCCGCGGGCGGCGACGTCGGTGCAGACCAGCACGTCGACCTTGCCGTTGCGGAAGGCGCGCAGCGCCTGCTCACGGGCGCCCTGGCCGAGGTCACCGTGGACCGCGCCGGAGGCGAAGCCGCGCTTGGCGAGCTGCTCGGCGATGTCGGCGGCCGTCCGCTTCGTACGGCAGAAGATCATCGCGAGTCCGCGGCCCTCGGCCTGCAGGATGCGCGCGACGAGCTCCGGCTTGTCCATCGAGTGGGCGCGGAAGACGTGCTGCGCGGTGTTGGCCACGGTGGCGCCCGCGTCGTCCGGCGAGGTGGCGCTGATGTGCGTGGGCTGCGACATGTAGCGACGGGCCAGGCCGATGACGGCACCCGGCATGGTCGCCGAGAACAGCATGGTCTGGCGCTTCGCCGGAAGCATGTTGATGATCTTCTCGACGTCGGGCAGGAAGCCCAGGTCGAGCATCTCGTCGGCCTCGTCCAGGACGAGCGCGCGGACGTGGGAGAGGTCCAGCTTGCGCTGGCCCGCCAGGTCGAGCAGCCGGCCGGGGGTGCCGACGATCACGTCGACGCCCTTCTTGAGGGCCTCGACCTGCGGCTCGTACGCCCGGCCGCCGTAGATGGCGAGCACCCGGACGTTGCGGACCTTGCCGGCGGTGAGCAGGTCGTTGGTGACCTGGGTGCAGAGCTCGCGGGTGGGGACCACGACGAGCGCCTGCGGGGCGTCGGTGAGCTGGTCGGGCCTGGCCCGGCCCGCCTCGACGTCCGCGGGGACGGTGACGCGCTCCAGGAGCGGCAGACCGAAGCCGAGCGTCTTGCCGGTGCCGGTCTTGGCCTGGCCGATGACGTCGGAGCCGGAGAGCGCGACGGGGAGCGTCATCTCCTGGATGGGGAACGGGGACACGATGCCGACGGCCTCGAGGGCTTCGGCGGTCTCGGGGAGGATCCCGAGGTCTCGGAACGTAGTCAGGGTGCTGCCTCTTCTGTGAGACGCGGTACGGAGGCGAACGCGGCGGGTCTTACCGTGCCGTGGGTCCATCCGGCCAGGTGTCGGGGATCGACCGGGCCGGGTGGCGCGGGACCACTGCCGTCGCTCAAGCGCTCGTGCCGCTGAGGGGTCCCTCATCTGCGGTTACGTACTGTCACGTGCCGCACTGGAGGGCTGTCGGGTCGGAGCCGACCGGGCGACCGACCGGGCATCCTCATTCATCAAGCCGCCCGCCGATACATGATCCTCGGCAGGCTCATTACCACTGTACCCCGGATTCGCGCATGTGTGTTGGGCGAATTCCCGGGAACCGGTCGGGTGCTCCGGCTGACCAGGCCCTTCCCCCCTGCCGGGAGCGGGCTATTGTGCGCTCCATGGAGACGCCTGACAACGCCAACGCGGCCGGAACCGAAGCCGCCGCGCACGCTGCCGACGCGGTGGAGACCGCCGGGACCGCCGAGAGCGCCGGGACCACCGAGAACACAGCGGGACCCACCGGGATCGCCGCCCAGGACTGGGCGACGGCCTCCGCCGAGCCCCAGTACCGGGCCGCGGTGGTGGATCTGCTCGGCGCCCTCGCGTACGGCGAGCTCGCGGCCTTCGAGCGGCTGGCCGACGACGCCAAGCTGGCGCCCTCGCTCGCCGACAAGGCGGAGCTGGCGAAGATGGCCTCGGCCGAGTTCCACCATTTCGAGCGGCTGCGCGACCGTCTCGCCGAGATCGACGCGGAGCCGACCGCCGCGATGGAGCCCTTCGCCAAGGCGCTGGACGACTTCCACCACCAGACCGCACCGTCCGACTGGCTGGAGGGCCTGGTCAAGGCGTACGTGGGCGACTCGATCGCCAGTGACTTCTACCGCGAGGTGGCGGCCCGGTTGGACTCGGACACCCGCGGCCTGGTGCTGGCGGTGCTCGACGACACCGGCCACGGCAACTTCGCGGTGGAGAAGGTGCGCGCGGCCATCGAGGCCGACCCGCGGCTCGGCGGGCGGCTCGCGCTGTGGGCGCGGCGGCTGATGGGCGAGGCCCTCTCGCAGGCCCAGCGCGTGGTCGCGGAGCGCGACGCGCTGTCGACGATGCTGGTCGGCGGTATGGCGGACGGCTTCGATCTGGCCGCGGTGGGCGAGATGTTCGCCCGCATCACCAAGGCGCACACCAAGCGCATGGCCGCGCTGGGCCTCGCCGCCTAGGGAGCCGCGCCGCCCTGGGATCCGCCCAGATCCTCCCAGGACGCCGGAGCTTCGCCGTCTACGCCGCTGAGCGGCGCAGACGGCCCCTCGGGCGCAGCAGCAGCGACAGCGCGACCACCGCGATGAAGGTGGCGCCGACGATCGTGGTCACCGTGTGCCCGGGGCCGACCGCGGAGTGGGTCAGGAAGGCGCCGAACAGGGCGCCGAGCGAGCCCACCGCGAAAACGGTTCGCCGCTCCGGCAGTCGGTGGGGCAGACGGGACGCGGCAGTCCAGGCGAGGGCGATTCCGAGCATGACGGAGCCGAGCGCTTCCAGGAGCATGTACGTCCCTCCCGCGGTGTGTGGCCAGGGCTATCGGGTCATCAGCCGTCCTACCCGAGGCTCGCGGAACGCAACCCTCACCTCACCGTGTGGAGCACAGCGAAGGCACAGGAAGCGCCCGCCCGGCGCGTCGCGCGCGGACGGGCGCAAAAGAAGCGGCCCGGCGGTCGATGACCGCCGGGCCGCGCCCTGTTCTTCCTGCCGTACGGGGCTACAGCTGGCCGAAGCCCACCCGGCGAACCGTCGGCTCGCCGATCTCCACGTACGCGATCCGGTCGGCCGGCACGAGGACCCTGCGGCCCTTGTCGTCCTGGAGGCTGAGCAGCTGCGCCTTGCCGGCGAGGGCGTCGGCTACCGCGCTCTCGACCTCCTCGGCGGACTGCCCGCTCTCCAGAACGATCTCCCGGGGCGCGTGCTGCACGCCGATCTTGACCTCCACGGCTATGTCCCTCCGACGGTCTGCGGTGCGCGGTCAGCCGCGCCGTACCCCGCACACATTAGCCCGGAGAGGGGACCCGGACGGGCGCGGCGCCGCACGCTAGGAGCGAACACCGGCGCCCCGCAAGCGCTGTTCAGTGGCCTTCGGAGCCGTGCAGCGGGAAGCCCGCGATACCGCGCCAGGCCAGCGAGGTGAGGAGCTGGACCGCCTTCTCGCGGGGGATCGCCGACTCGCTGGAGAGCCAGTAGCGGGCGACCACCTGGGAGACCCCGCCCAGGCCCACGGCCAGCAGCATCGACTCGTCCTTGGACAGGCCGGTGTCCTCGGCGATCACGTCCGAGATCGCCTCGGCGCACTGCAGGCTGACCCGCTCCACGCGCTCGCGCACGGCGGGCTCGTTGGTCAGGTCGGACTCGAAGACCAGGCGGAAGGCGCCGCCCTCTTCCTCCACGTACGCGAAGTAGGCGTCCATGGTCGCCGCCACCCGCAGCTTGTTGTCGCTGGTGGAGGCGAGCGCCGTGCGCACGGCCAGGAGCAGCGCCTCGCAGTGCTGGTCGAGCAGGGCCAGGTAGAGCTCCAGCTTTCCGGGGAAGTGCTGGTAGAGGACCGGCTTGGAGACACCGGCCCGCTCCGCGATGTCGTCCATCGCGGCCGAGTGGTAGCCCTGTGCGACGAAGACTTCCTGGGCCGCGCCCAGGAGCTGATTGCGGCGGGCCCGGCGGGGCAGGCGCGTGCCTCGCGGGCGCGCCGCCTCGGTCTGCTCGATGGCTGTCACGCCGCCTCCCAAAAGTTGATCTCGTGCGCGATGGACGCGCGCCGCCATCGTACTTTTGGGTAACCCGGCTGTGCGCGGTGCGCACGCAGAATTTCACGGACCGGACGCGCTGGGTAGCTGGAGATACGCCCGGTTATCCGAACAAATCAGCGGTAGTCGTCCTCGTCGAGGGCGACCACACGCGTCTGTTCGACCGCGTCCGCCTCGTTCGCCGCGTCCGGGTCGACGCGGGTGAGCGGGTCGTCGCGGTCGTGGTGCACCTCGGTGTGCTGCTCGGCCGCGTCCGCCTCCGGCGTCTCCTCGTCGAGCTCCACGGTGCCGGCTTCTTCCTGGAAATCTTCCTCGAACATCTCGGGATCACTGGGGTCGACGGGCATGATTGCTCCCTTTTCGAGGGCTTGGTAACGAGCCTATGGGCTAGGTCTGCGCGCCGCTATGCGGTCTGTGACGGCGAACACACGAACCACGGTGTGATCGTCTCGTAACATTGCCGCATGCCTTCGACCGAGCTGCCGGAAACCCTTGCCGCCGCTGCCGCCCCGGTACCCCGGGTGGGCGCGGTCCGGGTGGCGGACGGTGAAGAGCTGCGCCCGGTGAGTCTGCCCGGGCTGACGCTGAACATCCGCACCCGTCCGAGTACCCGCTCCGGACTCGCCCCCGCCCTCTTCGTGCACGGCCTCGGCGGCTCCTCGCAGAACTGGTCCGCCCTGATGCCGCTGCTCGCGGACACGGTGGAGTGCGAGGCCGTGGACCTGCCCGGCTTCGGCGACTCCGCGCCGCCGGACGACGGCGACTACTCGGTCACCGGCCACGCGCGCGCGGTGATCCGGCTGCTGGACGCCGAGGGGCGCGGCCCCGTCCACCTCTTCGGGAACTCGCTGGGCGGCGCGGTCGCCACCCGGGTCGCGGCGGTCCGCCCCGACCTGGTCCGCACCCTCACCCTGGTGTCGCCCGCGCTCCCCGAGCTCCGCGCCCAGCGCGCCGCCTGGCCCACCGCCCTGCTCGCGGTGCCGGGCGTGGCCCCGCTGTTCGCCCGGATGACCAAGGACTGGACGGTCGAGCAGCGCACGCGCGGCACGATGGCCCTGTGTTACGGCGACCCCGGCCTGGTGAGCCCCGAGGCGTTCCGGGCGGCGGTCGAGGAGATGGAGCGGCGCCTGGCGCTGCCGTACTTCTGGGACGCGATGGTCCGCTCGGCGCGGGGTGTGGTGAACGCCTACACCCTGGGCGGGCAGCACGGGCTGTGGCGCCAGGCCGAGCGCGTGCTCGCCCCGACCCTGCTGGTGTACGGCGGGCGTGACCGGCTCGTCGGCTTCCGGATGGCCCGCAGAGCCGCCGCCGCGTTCCGCGGATCGAGACTGCTGACCCTGCCCGACGCCGGGCACCTGGCGATGATTGAGTACCCGGAGGCGGTCGCGCAGGCCTTCCGGGACCTGCTCGACGACTGCGGAAACAGGAGCTGATCCGGGGCGTGGGACGACACAGCCGACCCAGGGGCGCCGCGGGCACTCCCGATGCCATCCGCGCCGCCGACGCCACCGGGCCCCTGCCCGTGGCGGAGGGCGCGCAGCCCGCGGGCCGACGCCGCCGCACCGAAGGCCCGCCGACCGGCCAGGCCCCGAGCCGTCCGGTTCCGGGCACCTCCGCCCCGCACCAGGGCGGCACCACCCCCGCGCACGGCGTGCCGGTCCGCGGCGGCCACCCCGAGCACCACGAGAGCGGCGGCGGCTGGGGCGGTCCCCCGGCACCGCACCCCGGCGCCCCGGCCCACCCCGGGCCCGGTGTCCGAATACCGGGACCCCGGCGCGAGTACGTGGACGCCTTCGACGGCACCGACTGGACCGACACCGCCACCCACCGCGCGCCCGGCCCCCCGGACACGGGCACCTTCCGCACGGCCGCGCCCACCGACACCGGCACCCACCGCATGGCCGGTCCGGCCGACACCGGCGTCCACCGCAAGGCCACACCCGCCGACACCGGCACCTACGGGCGGGTCGCTCCTGGCGACCCGGGCGCCCGGCGCGGGCCGGATGCGACGGGTACCGGCTCCCACCGCCGGATGGTCGTGGCCGACACGGGCGAGCAGCGCAGGATCGTTCCCGCGCCCACGGCGGCCCGGCCTGCCCCCGCGCCCGTACCCCTCCCCGCCCCGGCCGCCGCCCCCGAGCGGGCCGAGCCGGAAGCCGGGGAGAAGACCGCCGGGAAGGGCAGGTCCGTCAAGGGCCGCACCCTCACCGGGATCGCGGCGGCGGCCGTCACCACCGTGCTCGCGGTCGTGGTGGCCGGGCAGGTCACCTCCGACGCCGGCCACCGCGCCGGCGCCCAGGCCGCCGACGGCGCCGGACGCGGCGGCGACGGGCCCGCCTCCCGCTCCCAGGACCGCTCCACGCCCCAGCAGGCGGCCCCGCCCAAGCCCGCCACGTACGAGCAGAAGATGGCCCTGCAGTACCCGATCGACCCCAAGCTGAAGGGCTCCGGCGAGTTCGAGACCGTGCCGGGCTCCGCGGCGGCGCCGGGCAAGGGGCGCAAGTACCGCTACCGGGTGGACATCGAGAAGGGCCTCGAACTGGACGGTGCCCTCTTCGCCGAGGCCGTGCAGAAGACCCTCAACGACGACCGCAGCTGGGCGCACGACGGCGCGAAGACCTTCGAGCGCGTCTCCTCCGGCAAGCCCGACTTCGTCGTCACCCTGGCCAGCCCCGGTACCACCGGCACCTGGTGCGCCAAGTCGGAGCTGGACGTCACCGAGGAGAACGTCTCCTGCGACTCGGCCGCCACCGAGCGCGTGATGATCAACGCGTTCCGCTGGGCGCAGGGCTCGGAGACCTTCGGCCCCCAGGCGATGTTCGCCTACCGCCAGATGCTCATCAACCACGAGGTGGGACACCGGCTCGGCCACGGACATGTGAGCTGTCGCACTCCGGGGGCGCTCGCTCCGGTGATGCAGCAGCAGACCAAGTCCTTGGACATAGACGGGATCAAGTGCCGTCCCAACCCCTGGGTCTTCCCGACCGGTTGAGACCAGTCCGGCCCCGCTGTCCACGATGTGGGACGACTGTCTCAATCTCAGTTGACAGTGGACAGCGGGGCTTTGCATAGTTCTGGACATGCCGCACCGCCCCGTCACCTCCGAACGCGCCGCCATCGAGCTGGCGCTGATCGGCGTGACCGGGCTCTGCGTAGCCGACATTCACTGTTGCTGACGCCCACTCGCGCGCACTTTCTCCCTCGCGCCCGGGTCCTTCCGTCTTCGCTCATCCGCGGGCGCGGCACTCCCTCTTGTCCGAAGGCCATGACGCCGTCATGGGCCGGGACAGACGCCCGCGTCCGTTCCGTCCCTGCCCGGCAGTCACCCCGAGAGGTCTTCACTCCGATGCGCCAGATGTCCGGAAACGTCGCAAGAGCGGCAGCGATAGCCGTGGTTCTCGCCGTGGGCGCCGTCGCCTGCGGCCCCGACGACAGCGGCGCCAAGAACGCCGGCGGCGGCTCGGACGCCAAGCCCGCCAAGGGCGGCACGCTCTCCGTCCTCAACAACGAGCCGCAGACCGACTTCGACCCGGCGCGGCTCTACACCTCCGGCGGCGGAAACGTTCCGTCCCTGGTGTTCCGTACGCTCACCACCCGCAACCGCGAGGCGGGCGCCGAGGGCACCAAGGTCGTCCCGGACCTCGCCACCGACACCGGCAGGCCCAACGCCGACGCCACGGTGTGGACGTACACCCTCAAGGACGGCCTCACGTACGAGGACGGCACGCCGATCACCACGGCCGACATCAAGTACGGCATCGAGCGCTCCTTCGCGGCCGAGCTCTCCGGCGGCGCGCCCTATCTGCGCGACTGGCTGGTCGGCGGCGCCGCGTACCAGGGCCCCTACAAGGACGGCGGCAAGGGCCTCGCCTCCATCGAGACGCCCGACGCCAAGACGATCGTCTTCCACCTGAACAAGCCCGAGGGCGAGTTCCCGTACCTGGCGACCCAGACCCAGTTCGCGCCGGTCCCCAAGGCCAAGGACACCGGCACCAAGTACGAGTCGCACCCGGTCTCCTCCGGCCCGTACAAGGTCGTCAAGAACGAGAACGACGGCGAGCACCTGGTCCTGGAGCGCAACCCGCACTGGTCCGAGGCCACCGACGCCGAGCGCAAGGCGTACCCGGACACCATCGACGTGCGCTCCGGGCTCGACGCCTCCGTCATCAACCAGCGCCTGTCCGCCTCCCAGGGGCCGGACTCCGCCGCCGTCACCACCGACACCAACCTCGGCCCCGCCGAGCTCGCCAAGGTCGGCGGTGACAAGGCGCTCGCCGCGCGCGTGGGCACCGGCCACTTCGGCTACACCAACTACATCGGCTTCAACCCGAAGGTGAAGCCCTTCGACGACCCGAAGGTGCGCCAGGCCATCGCGTACGCCGTGGACCGCAGCTCGGTGATCAACGCGGTCGGCGGCTCCTCGCTCGCCGAGCCCGCCACCACCTTCCTGCCGGACCAGAAGGCGTTCGGCCACGCCGACTTCGACCACTTCCCGGCGGGCGACTCCGGCAACGCGGCCAAGGCCAAGGAGCTGCTGAAGGAGGCGGGCCACGCGGACGGCCTCACCGTCACGCTCACCCACACCAACGCCAAGGGCGGCCCCAAGGGCCCGGAGGTCGCGACCGCCCTCCAGGACGCCCTGAAGAAGGCCGGGATCACGGTCAAGCTCCAGGGCCTGGAGGCCAACGACTACAACGACACCATCCAGAGCGCCGACAAGGAGCCCGGCTTCTTCGTGCGTGGCTGGGGCGCGGACTGGCCCTCCGGCGGCCCGTTCCTGGCGCCGATCTTCGACGGCCGCCAGATCGTCAGGGACGGAGCCAACTTCAACACCGGCTTCCTGAACGACCCGGCCGTCAACAAGGAGGTCGACGAGATCAACAAGCTCACCGACCTGGCGGCCGCCGCGCCGCGCTGGGGCGCCCTCGACAAGAAGATCGGTGAGCAGGCCGTGGTGGTCCCGCTCTTCCACCCGGTCTACAAGCGCCTCGTCGGCAAGGACATCAAGAACGTGGTCATCAGCGACTGGACCGGCGTGCTCGACATCTCCCAGGTAGCGGTCAAGTAGTCATGAGCAGTGAGGCCTTGTTGGCCTCGGAGACGGGAGCGGCCCCCCTGGTCGCTCCCGCCTCGGGGGCCCGTCAGTTCGGGCGGCGGCTGCGCGCCCAGCGCGCCGTGACCGTCGCCGCCGTCGTCTTCGTCCTGCTCGTGCTCGTCGCGCTCACCGCGCCGCTGCTCACCGCCCTGGAGGGGCAGGACCCCAACGCCTTCCACCCGGCCCTGGTCGACTCGGCGGCCGGCGGCGTGCCCAAGGGCGCGTTCGGCGGCGTCAGCGGCGACCACTGGCTCGGCGTGGAGCCCCAGACCGGCCGCGACCTGTTCGCGCGGCTCGTCTACGGAGCCCGGGTCTCGCTCGGCGTCGCCTTCATCGCCACCCTCGTGCAGGTGCTGATCGGGGTGAGCCTCGGACTGCTCGCGGCCCTCGGCGGGCGCTGGGCCGACCAGGTCATCAGCCGGTTCACCGACGTGGTGGTGGCGCTGCCGCTGCTCGTCATCGGCCTCGGCCTGATCGCGGTCGTGCCCGACTCGGTGCCGCGCCCGGTCCTGATCACCTGTGTCATCGCGGTCGTAGGCTGGTCCGGCACCTCCAAGATCGTGCGGTCCTCGGCGCTCAGCCTCAAGTCCCTCGACTACGTCGCGGCGGCCCGGCTCAGCGGCTGGGGCCGCCTCGCGGTCGCCCGGCGCGAGCTGCTGCCCGCGCTGGCCGCGCCCGTCATCACCTACGGCGTGCTGCTGGTGCCCGCCAACGTCTCCATCGAGGCGGCCCTGTCCTTCCTCGGCGTCGGCATCAAGCCGCCCACGCCCTCGTGGGGGCAGATGCTCACCGAGGCCAACACCTGGTACCAGTCGGCGCCCACGTATCTGCTGCTGCCGGCCGGCTTCCTGTTCGTGACGGTCCTCTCGCTGACCGTCGTCGGCGAGGGCGTGCGCACCGCGCTCGACCCCAGGGCGGCCTCCCGGCTCAAGGTCGGCGTCACCTCCCGCAAGGACGCCAAGTCCCGCAAGACCGCAGCCCTCAAGGAGGCCGCCAAATGACGGGCTTCCTGCTGCGACGGCTCGGCGGCGCGGTCTTCGTGCTGCTCGCCCTCTCCGTCGTCGTCTACCTCGTCTTCTACGCCGCTCCCGGCAACGTCGCCCAGATCGTCTGCGGCGAGCGCTGCTCCCCGGCCCAGGTGGCCCAGGTGCACGACCGCCTCCAGCTCGGCGACCCCCTGTACGTCCAGTACGGGCACTTCCTCCAGGGGCTCTTCGCCGGACGGGACTTCTCCTCCGGCGTCGGCGTCGTGCACTGCGACGCGCCGTGCCTGGGCCTGTCCTACCGCCAGGACTCGCCGGTCACCGACATCCTCCTGAACAAGCTGCCCGTCACCGGCTCGCTGGTCGTCGGCGCCTTCGTGCTGTGGATCGTGCTCGGCGTCGGCACCGGGCTGCTCTCCGCGTGGAAGCGAGGCGGCACCGTCGAGCGGACCCTGACCGGGCTCACGCTCATCGGCTTCTCCACCCCGGTCTTCGTGATCGGCCTGGTGCTCATCATCGTCTTCTGCTCGACGCTCGGCTGGCTGCCGTTCCCGCAGTACACCCCCTTCTCGGACAACCCCGAGCAGTGGTTCTGGGGGCTGCTGCTGCCGTGGATCTCGCTGGCCCTGATCGAGAGCGCCAAGTACGCGCGCCTGGTGCGCAGCTCCATGCTGGAGACCCTCGCCGAGGACCATGTGCGCACCTTCCGGGCGTACGGGCTCACCGAGCGGGCCATCGTCGGCAAGCACGCCCTGCGCGGCGCGGTCGCCCCCGTCATCGCGCTCAGCGCCCTGGACGCGGGCTCCATGTTCGGCGGCGCCGTGCTCACCGAGTCGCTCTTCGGCATCCAGGGCATCGGCAAGCTCCTGGTGGACTCCGTCCGCCAGGTCGACCTGCCCGTGGTGGTCGGCGTCGTCCTGACGACCGGGTTCTTCGTCGTACTGGCCAATGCCGTCGCGGACGCGCTGTACGCGATGGCCGACCGACGGGTGGTGCTGTCATGACCGAGGCCACGACGCAGGCTCTGGTGGAGGTCACCGACCTCGCCATCACCTTCGGGCAGACCCGGGCGGTGGACGGGCTCTCCTTCACCCTGGCGCCCGGCGCCGCCCTCGGCGTCGTCGGCGAGTCCGGCTCCGGCAAGAGCGCGTCCGCGTACGCCCTGCTCGGCCTGCACCGGGGCACCGGCGCCCTGGTCGAGGGCAGCGTGAAGGTCGCGGGCACCGACGTCCAGCAGGCCTCCGACGCCGAACTGCGGCGGCTGCGCGGGGGAGTGGCCGCGATGGTCTTCCAGGACCCGCTCTCCTCCCTCGACCCGTACTACGCCATCGGGGACCAGATCGCCGAGGTGTACCGGGTGCACCGGGGCGGCTCCAGGCGGGCGGCACGCGCGCGTGCCGTGGAGGTGCTCGACCGCGTCGGCATCCCCGACGCCGCGCGCAAGGCGCGCTCGCGCCCGCACGAGTTCTCCGGCGGTATGCGCCAGCGCGCGCTCATCGCCATGGCGCTGGCCTGCGAGCCCCGGCTCCTGGTCGCGGACGAGCCGACCACCGCCCTCGACGTCACCGTCCAGGCCCAGATCCTCGACCTGCTGCACGGACTGCGCCAGGAGACCGGAATGGGCCTGCTGCTGGTCACCCACGACGTGGGCGTGGCGGCCGAGAGCGTCGACGACGTCCTGGTCATGCGCCGGGGCCGCGCGGTCGAGCGGGGGCCCGTACAGGACGTGCTCGGCGCGCCGAAGGCCGCGTACACCAAGGAGCTGCTCTCCGCGGTGCCGCGCCTGGACGCCGCCAAGCCGGACGCCGCGGCCGCCGGTGAGCCGCTGCTCGAAGCCCGCGACCTGCGCAAGGTGTTCGGGCGCGGCAAGTCGGCGTTCACCGCCGTCGACGGGGTCTCGCTCACCGTGCGGCGCGGCGAGACGCTCGGCGTGGTCGGGGAGAGCGGCAGCGGCAAGACGACGCTCGGCCGGATGCTGGTGGGCCTGCTCGACACCACCTCCGGCAGCATCCACCGCGACGGCACGGCCGTGCAGATGGTCTTCCAGGACCCGGTCGCCTCGCTCAACCCCCGGCGGTCCATCGGCGAGTCGGTGGCCGACCCGCTGCGCGCCGCAGGCGTACGGGACGAGGACCGCGTCCGCGCGCGCGTGGGCGAACTCCTGGACCGGGTCGGCCTCGACCCGGACCGCTACGACCGCTACCCGCACGAGTTCAGCGGCGGCCAGCGCCAGCGCGTCGGCATCGCCCGCGCGCTCGCGGCCGAACCGCAGCTGATCGTCTGCGACGAGCCGGTCTCCGCCCTCGACGTCACCACCCAGGCCCAGGTCACCGCCCTCCTCGCGGAACTTCAGCGCGAACTCGGCCTCGGGCTCGTCTTCATCGCGCACGACCTGGCCGTCGTACGGCAGGTCAGCGACCGGGTCGCGGTGATGCGCCGGGGCCGGATCGTGGAGGAGGGCGCCGTGGACGAGGTGTACGGATCGCCCCAGGACCCGTACACACGGCAGCTCCTCGCCGCCGTGCCGACCGTCGACCCGGTGCTGGCCGCGGTGCGGCGCGCCGCCCGCAAGGAGCTGCGCGAGCAGACGCGGGAGCACAACCTCGGTGAGGTGGCCGCCGCCTGACGCTGCGTTACTCCGCCGACCCGTAGCGCGACGGAACGCCACGGCGGTGGGAAAGTTACGTGCATTCACCCCTTCCGGTGGCGCGATGGACAACCGTCCATCGCGCCACCGCCGTATCCGCTTACGTTCTTCCCGCTGCGAGTCGCCGGTGCAACGGCGGCCGCCCACCAGGGAGATCGGGGGTGCGTACTGTGCGGATCGGACTGCTCACCGACGGGGGATACCCGTTCACGACCGGCGAGTCCAGACTGTGGTGCGACCGGCTCGTGCGCGGGCTCGCGCGGCACGAGTTCGACATATACGCGCTGAGCCGCACGGCGGCGCAGGAGGAACGCGGCTGGGTGGCCCTGCCGCCCCATGTCCGCCGGGTGCGCACGGCCCCGTTGTGGGGCGCGCAGGACTGGGGGCACGTCCGCACGCGCTCCCCGCGCTCGCGCCGCCTCGGCCGCCGCGAGCGCGACCGTTTCGCCATGTGCCTGCGCGAACTGGCCGGAGCGATCTGCATGGCCGGGCCGGGCGGGGCGGACGGCGAGCACGGGCTGCCCGGCGGGCCGGGGCGGGCGGGCGCGGTGGCGGGCGGGCCCGGGCAGCGGCGGCCGGACCGTGGCGGTCGGGTCGGCGCCGACGTGGGCGCGCCCGGCCAGGGCGGAGACCCGGGGGCGCTCACGGTCACCTTCGAGACCGTCGCGAACGGGGCGCTCGGCGCTGACCTCAAGGGATCGGGCTCCTTGGGATCCGGCCCCACGGGCGGCGGCTCCTCGCGGTTCGCGGAAGCGCTGTACGGCCTGGCCGACCTCGCCCTGGAACACGGCGGACTCTCCGCCGTCCTGCGCTCCGAGACGGCCGTGCGTGTCCTGGAGGCCGCCTGCCGCACCCCCGGCGCGAGCCGCGCGGTGCAGGCCGCCCGCATCCCGGACCACCTCGCCTTCGCGGAGTTCCTGGAACGCGCCCTGCGCCCCCTCTCGCTCGACTGGTACGACGCGGCGGGCCTCGGCGACGTCGACCTCTGCCACGCGGCCGGAGGCGGTTGCGCCGCCCTCCCGGGCCTGCTGGCCAAACGCTTCTTCGGGGTTCCGCTGCTGGTCACCGAGTACGGGGTGCGGCTGCGCGCCGAGTACCTCGCGACCGGCGGCGCGCGCGTCCCGGTACGGGCGCTGACGGCCGGGTTCCACCGGCGGCTCGCCGCCGAGGTGTACGAACGGGCCGCGCTCATCACCCCCGGCAACACCCACACCCGCCGCTGGCAGGAGAAGTGCGGCGCCGACCGCGCCAAGCTGCGCACGGTGTACCCCGGCATGGCCGCCGACCGCTTCCAGGCGGTGGGCGAGGGCGCCGACGGCGGCGACCCCACCACGCTGGTCTGGGTCGGCCGCGTCGACCCGACCAAGGACCTCATCTCCCTGCTGCACGCCTTCGCGGAGGTCCGGCGCGCGGAACCGGACGCCCGCCTGCGGATCTTCTACGCGGGCCGGACGCCCGGGGCCGCCCCGTACGGGGACGCGCCGGGCGCGGGGCGCGGCAGAGGTGCGGTGGGCGAGGGCTGTTTCGGTGGGTCGGGGGGCTCGGGCTCGACGGGTCGTGGTTCCGGCGGCGGTTGGGCGGTGGGCCTCGGCGGGGACGGGTTCGGCGGGGCGCCGTTCGGCGGGGCGGCGTTCGGTGGCGTGGCGTTCGGCGGTGCGGCGTTCGCGGGCGGAGGCATGGGGTTCGGGGGGTTCGGCGGGGGGAGGTCCGCAGGGGCGAGGTGCCGGGGAAGTGCGGGCCTTGGGGCCGGAGGGGGGCGTGGGGGGCGTTCCGGTTATGGGGCGGGCGCCGGGCACGGGACGGGTTCCGGCTGTGGGACGGGTTCTGGCTACGGGGCCGATTCCGGCTGTGCGGCCGGCTCCGGCCATGGAGTGGGTCCTGATTACGCGGCTGGTTCTGCTCACGCGGCTGGTTCTGCTCATACGGCGGGCTCTGGTTACGCGGCTGGGCCTCGTTACGCAGTCGGCGCTGATTACGCGACCGGGCCTGGTTACCCGGCCGGGCCTGGTTACGCGGCCGGGCCTGGTTACGCGGCCGGTTCGGCGTACGCCGCCGACGCGGGGCACGGCGCCGGACCGGGGTACGCGGACGGATACGGCGGCGGCGCGGTGCACCCGGGCGGCTACGGCGGCCCCCACACATACGGGTGGGGCGGCGGCGTGGTGCCCTCGGGCGGCTACGGCGGCGGCCCCCACGGATTCGACGGCGCCTCCGCCCCCTCCGCCTCCTCGCTCTCGCCCGAGGCCGCCGCCTACCTCGCCCACTGCCGTGCCCTCGCCGCCCAGCTCTTCCCCGACGAGGCCGTGGACGCGCACGCAATAGGGGACAACCCGGTCTCCTTCGAGGAGATCGGCGGCCCGGGCGCGCCGGAGCTCGCCGACGCGTACGCCGGCGGCAGCGTCGTCGTCCTCTCCAGCGTCGTCGAGGGCTTCCCCGTCAGCCTGGTCGAGGCGATGTTCTGCGGCCGGGCGACGGTCTCCACGGACACGGGCGCGGTGGTGGAGGTCATCGGCGGCACGGGCCTCGTGGTCCCGCCGCGCAACCCGCGTGCGCTCGCGGACGCGTGCCTGGCGCTGCTGCGCGACCCCGAACGGCGTGAACGGCTCGGCGCCGCAGCCCGCGCCCGCGCCCTGGAGCTCTTCACCGTCGAGCAGAACCTCGCGGCATTTCGCGGCATTTACCTGGAGCTGATGTCCCACTGCCCGGTGCGGCGGGAGGCCGTCGACGGGAGCGGCGACCCGGTGCCGTTCGCCCACCCGGCCGAGGCCCACGTCCCCGGCAGCTGGACGGCCCTGACCGGCCCGGCCCCGTCCGGCCCCGGCCGTCCCGGCGCCACGCCTGCCGAGGAGGCGACCCGATGACCCTCCCGCCGACGACCCGCCCGACGGACGGCCCCGCCGAGAACGACCTCCCGCGCGCCCCCGGGAGCGCGGGCGCCTGGGACATCCGCTCGGAGGCCCTGCTCGCCGCCCCGCCCCCCAAGCGCCCCACGGGCGTACGAGGCCAGCGCCTCCCGATCCCGAGGCCCGACACGGGCGCGCGCAAGGAGAGTTCGACGGGTACGGCCGGGCCGACGACCGAGGAAGAGGCGAAGCTCCCGAAGACGACGGAGGCTCGAAACCCCCTGACGTCCCCCGAGCCCCAGACATCCCAGAATTCCCCGGAATCCCCCGATTCCCCGGCGCCCCCAGAATCCCCAAACCCCCGGCGGCCCACGCCCGCGACCCCCGAAGAGCCCCCCGCGACCGCGACGGCCACGGCCACAGCGGCGAAGGACACACCCCCCAGCCCCAGCCCCCGCCCCCGCAGAGGCCCCGCCGACCCCGTGAAGGCGCTCATGCACCGGCACCGGGAGCTGTGTGAGCGGGCCGTCGATCCGCTGGAGATCGCCGCCGGGCTCGAAGCGCACGGGCTGACCGACCGGACCGCCGCCCGTTTCCGGCACCGGGACGTGTTCTCGCTCGCCGAGGAGCTCTACGCGCGCGTGCCGCGCGGCACCGAACCGCCGCGCCACGACCTGGAACCCGCGCCCGAGCCCGCCGGACGGCCCTTCCGGATGCTGCGGGCCCTGCTGCCCGGCGCCCTGTGCGCGCTCACCGTGACGGCGGCCCGGCTCACCGTCGACGGGGCACGCCTCGCCGTGATCGCGGCCGGAGCCGCAGGGGTCGGCGCCGCCCTCGCGTACGCCGTCCGGTGCGGCCCCCTGCGGACCGGGCGCGGCGCCGGGCTCCCGTGGGCGCTCTGGCTCGCCGTCTACGCCGTCGCGGGCAACGGCCTGCTGGGCGCGCTGATCGCGGGCGGCCCGGACGGCGGCCCCGGCGCGCCCGACGGCTGGGGCGCCGACCCGGCGGCCGCGGTCGGCCTCGCCCTGGCCGTCGCCCCCGCCACCTGGTGCGCCCGCTTCTTCGCCGTACGCGCCCGGCGCGGCCTCGCCACCAGCCGGGGACTTGAGGAGTTCGCCGACCGCTCCCGCCCGCTGCTGCTCGGCGCGGTCGCCGTGTTCCTGGCCGCGCTGGCCGCCGTCCTGCTGGCCGGCCGACTCGCGTACGGGCACGGCTCGTTCGCGTCCGCGGCCGCCCCCGGCGCACTGCTCTTCCTGGCACGGCTGCTCGCCCTGCACGGCCACGCACCGGCCGCCACCGCCGGGCTGCGCGCGGCCGTCTGCGCGGAGGCCGCCGCACTCGCGCTGGTGCTCGCCGGGCGGCTGCCGGGCTGTGACGTGCTCGCCCGCCCGGTGACCGCCGCCGTCGAGGCGGGCGGCGCCGGAGCCGTCCCGGCGGCCCTCTGCGGCGCCGCCGCCCTCGCCCTCCTCGCCCGGGCCACCGCGGTCCTCGCCCGCGCCTCGGCCCACTCCGTACACCCACCGACCCCCGAACAGCACTACACGCACTGACCCACGTGCACGCCCGAAGGAGAACGAGACACATGACCGCCCTGCCCCCGGCCTGCTGCCGCCCGTACGGAAAGGCCGCGCGATGAGGGTGCTACTGCTCGGTGCCAACGGATACCTGGGCCGTTTCGTCGCCGACCGCCTGCTCGCCGACCCGGCCGTGCAGCTCACCGCGCTCGGCCGCGGCGACGACGCCGACGTACGGTTCGACCTCGCCTCCGGCAGCCCGGGAGCCCTCACCCGCTTCCTGGACGCCGTCCACCCCGGGGTCGTGATCAACTGCGCGGGCGCCACCCGTGGCGGCGCCCGCGAGCTGACCCGGCACAACACGGTCGCCGTCGCCACCGTCTGCGAGGCCCTGCGCCGCAGCGGCTGCGGCGCCCGGCTCGTCCAGCTCGGCTGCGCCTCCGAGTACGGCCCCTCCCAGCCGGGGTCCTCCACCGCCGAGGACGCGGTGCCGCGCCCCGGCGGCCCGTACGGCGTGAGCAAGCTCGCCGGGACCGAACTGGTCCTCGGCTCCGGCCTGGACGCCATCGTGCTGCGGGTCTTCTCCCCGGTCGGGCCCGGCACCCCCGCCGGGTCCCCGCTCGGCCGCCTCGCCGAGGCGATGCGCCGGGCCATGCAGTCCGGCGACGGCGAACTCAAGCTCGCCGGGCTCGGGGTGCAGCGCGACTTCGTCGACGTGCGCGACGTGGCCCGCGCCGTGCACGCCGCCTCCCTCTCGGCCGCCCAGGGCGTCGTCAACATCGGGACCGGCCGCTCGGTCAAGCTGCGCGACGCCGCCGCCGTCCTCGCCCGGGTCGCCGGGTACGGCGGCGCGCTGCACGAACTGGACGCCGGTCCAGGTCTCCGGCCGGGCGTCATCGGCGCGCCCCGCCCGTCCGCCGACGCCGTCATGGAGCATCTGGCGGCGCCCCCGGCCCCGTACCCCGACGGCTGCGGCAGCTGGCAGCAGGCCGACGTCCGCACCGCGCGCGACCGGCTCGGCTGGCGGCCCCGGATCAACCTGGAGGAGTCCCTGGCCGACATCTGGATGGAGGCGGCGTGCCGTATCTGACCCGCACCGGTGCTCCCCGTGCGGCCACCTCGGACCGGCTCGGCTTCGGCGTCCCCGGCTGCGCGCACCCCCTGGTCGCCCCGGTCGAGTGGGCCGAGCTGACCCGGCCCGGCACCCCGCTGCACTGGGCGGTCCTGAACGTCGCGCAAGGGCCGGGCACCCGCCCGGACCCGCACTGCCTGGAGGCCGCCGGAAAGCTGCGCAACGCGGGCGTCCGTGTGCTCGGCCACCTCGACACCGCGTACGGCACGCGCCCCTTCGCGAAGCTGATCTCCGACGCGCACCGCTTCGTCGACTGGTACCGCGTCGACGGCTTCCTGCTGGACCGCTGTCCCACGGACCGGGACAACCTGCCCGGGGTGCGGCGCGCGGTGTCCGCCCTGCGGGCCCTGTGCGAGGGTGCCCACCTGGTCCTCGGCCAGGGCGCCCACCCGTACCCGGGCTACGCGGAGAGCGCCGACCAACTGGTCACCTTCACCGGCCCCTGGAGCGAGTACCGCTGGTCCCAGGTGGCCGAGTGGACCGCCGACCACCCGGCGGAGCGCTTCTGCCACTTCGTCCACGGAGTGCCCCGCACGCACCTCGACGAGGCGCTGCGGATCGCCCGCTGGCAGGGCGCGGGAACGATCTACTTCACCGACCGGGGCGACGAGGGGGGACAAATGAACCCATTCGAGACGCTGCCCGGCTACTGGGACGAAATCGTCTCGCGTATCGGACCAGGTATCTCGGAATGAGAAGTGGCGTGGCAGTGTTACGGAGAGAACAACCGTACTGACATACCGACCGACGGAGATTCCGTGTCGCTGCCACCCTTGGTCGAGCCGGCTGCCGAGCTCACCGTAGACGAGGTCCGCAGGTACTCGCGTCATCTGATCATTCCCGATGTCGGGATGGACGGGCAGAAGCGGCTGAAGAACGCCAAGGTGCTCTGCGTGGGCGCCGGCGGCCTCGGCTCGCCGGCCCTGATGTACCTGGCCGCCGCCGGTGTCGGCACGCTCGGCATCGTCGAGTTCGACGAGGTCGACGAGTCGAACCTGCAGCGTCAGATCATCCACAGCCAGGCCGACATCGGCCGCTCCAAGGCCGTGTCCGCCAAGGACTCGGTGCTCGGCATCAACCCGTACGTGAACGTGGTCCTGCACGAAGAGCGGCTCGAGGCCGACAACGTGATGGACATCTTCAGCCAGTACGACCTGATCGTGGACGGCACGGACAACTTCGCCACCCGGTACCTCGTCAACGACGCGTGCGTGCTCCTGAACAAGCCGTACGTGTGGGGCTCGATCTACCGCTTCGACGGCCAGGCCTCGGTCTTCTGGTCCGAGCACGGCCCCTGCTACCGCTGCCTCTACCCCGAGCCCCCGCCGCCGGGCATGGTGCCCTCCTGCGCCGAGGGCGGCGTCCTGGGCGTGCTCTGCGCGTCCATCGGCTCCATCCAGGTCAACGAGGCGATCAAGCTCCTCGCCGGCATCGGCGAGCCGCTCGTCGGCCGGCTGATGATCTACGACGCCCTGGAGATGCAGTACCGCCAGGTGAAGGTCCGCAAGGACCCGGACTGCGCGGTCTGCGGCGAGAACCCGACCGTCACCGAGCTCATCGACTACGAGGCCTTCTGCGGCGTCGTGTCCGAGGAGGCCCAGGAGGCGGCGCTCGGCTCGACCATCACTCCCAAGCAGCTCAAGGAGTGGATCGACGCCGACGAGAAGATCGAGATCATCGACGTCCGCGAGCCGAACGAGTACGAGATCGTCTCCATCCCCGGCGCCCGGCTGATCCCCAAGAACGAGTTCCTGATGGGCGACGCCCTCCAGGACCTGCCGCAGGACAAGCGCATCGTGCTGCACTGCAAGACGGGCGTGCGTTCGGCCGAGGTGCTCGCGGTCCTGAAGTCCGCGGGCTTCGCGGACGCGGTCCACGTCGGCGGCGGCGTGATCGGCTGGGTCAACCAGATCGAGCCGGAGAAGCCCGTCTACTGATCCCGGCCCGTAGGACATTTGTCCCACGGGACCGAGGACGGTCATCTCTGCCGTGGCCGGTGCCCCCTGAGCGAGGCTTTCATCTGTCAGCAGGTGAGCGCACGCGAAGGGGGCACTGTCATGAGCACGGTGGCGGTCGAGGCAGTCGAGGCAGTCGAGAACCAGGTCGCCGCGAAGGCGGCGGAGGCCCGGACGGAGACCTGGGACAAGGCGCCGGGCAGTGCGCAGCCGGAGATCAAGGGCCTCCCCGCCTGGTACTTCCCGCTGATCGGCTGCTTCGCCGGGATCTTCGACATCGCCCGCGCGTACCCGGTCGTCTACTGGCTGATCCCGGTCGTGGCCGCCGCGAACATCGCCCTCACCTTCACCGTGCTCAGGGCCCGGATGCGGTACATGAAGGCGCTCTGGAAGAACAGGCGCACCCGTTTCCTGGCCCTCGGGCTGCTCGCGCTGCGCTTCGCTGTCCGCTTCGGCCTCGGCCTCGCCGGTCTCGCGATGGGCGCGCAGAGCGGCAGCCTCGTCGTCGGCGTCGTGATGGCGGTGCTCGGCACGGCGATGGCCTGGGGCGACCAGTGGCTGATCCTGCGCACCCTCAAGCGCGCCCGCGCCTGACGGCCGCCCGGCCGGACCGGAGCCCGCCCCCGCCCGGTCCGCTAGGACGAGCAGACGGTCCCGTCCGCGGGCGCCCTGCCCTCCAGCAGATACGCGTCGACGGTCCGCCGCACACAGGTGTTGCCCTCGGTGTACGCGCCGTGGCCCTCGCCCTTGTTCGTGAGCAGCACCCCCACTCCCGCGCCCAGCTTCCGCGCCATCTTCCTCGCTCCCTCGTACGGGGTCGCCGGGTCGCCGGTGGTGCCCACCACCAGGACCGGGCCCGCCCCCGGGGCGCTCGCCTCCGGCACGTCCCGCTCGCCCGGCACCGGCCAGTTCGCACACCAGCCGGCCGTGTCCCAGGCAAGGAACTCCCCGAAGACCGGCGATATGCGCCGGAACTCGGGCAGCAGCGCCTTTGCCTGCGCGGCGGTCGGCCGGACCCTGCTGTCGGCGCAGGAGATCGCCCGCTGCGCGTGGCTCTGCGTCCCGTAGTGCCCGTCCTGGGAACGGTCGTTGTAGGAGTCGGCCATCGCCAGCAGCAGATTGCCGGTCCCGCGCTTGTCGGCCTCGGCGAGAGCCTGGGTCAGATAGGGCCAGTTCTCCTTCGAGTACAGGGGCATGACGATGCCGGTCAGCGCCAGGGTCTGGTTGAGCTTGCGCCCGCTCGACGTCGGCAGCGGCCGCTCGTCGAGCCGCGAGAGCAGCGCGGCGATCCGCTCGGTGCCCTGCTTCGGGTCCTGGCCGACCGACTTCAGATAGTCCTCCAGTGCCCGCTGGAAGCCGGTGGCCTGGTTGCGGGCATGGCCCACCGCGTCGGCGGTCGGGTCGACCACCGCGTCCAATACGGTGCGCCCCACCTGGCGCGGGAACAAGTGGGCGTAGGTGCCGCCCAGTTCGGTTCCGTACGATATTCCGAAGTAGTTGAGCTTCGAGTCGCCGAGGACCTGGCGGAGCAGGTCCATGTCCCGGGCCGCGTTGCTCGTCGCCACGTACGGCAGGACCTTCCCGGAGCGGCGCGCGCAGCCCGCGCCGACCTCGGCGCCGTCCTTGAGGAAGGCCGCCTCCTCGGCCGCGGTGTCCGGGGTGGCGTCGATCCGCCGCTCGGAGTCCTCCTGCTCCTTGTCGTCGCGGCACACCACGCCGGAGCTCTTGGCGACACCCCGCGGATCGAAACCCACCAGGTCGTAGCGGGAGTTGAGGGAGCTGTAGGTCTTCGCCACCCGCGGCAGGATCTCGACGCCCGAGCCGCCGGGGCCGCCGAAGTTGAAGAGCAGCGAGCCGATCCGCTTGTCCTTCTCACGCGCCTGCTTGCGCACGAGCGCGAGGGAAATGGTGTCACCGGCCGGTTTCGTGTAGTCCAGCGGCACCTTGACCTCGGCGCACTGCCACCCCGAACCCGCGCACGAACTCCACTTCGGCCGCTGCCCGGTGAGCGCTTGCGGAAGCGCCCGCGCCTTGCCGTCCGTGCCCGGCCGGGGCGCGGCGGAGGCCGTGCTCTTGGGCGGGGCGCTCGGGCCCGCGCTCCTCCCGCCGGAATCGCAGCCCGCCAGCAGCCCGGCCGCCAGCACGGCGACGGCGGCCGACGCTCCTGCCCGTACACGTACACGACTGTTCATGGACGCCCCCCACAGGCCCGCCGCGGACCGGCCTGCCAGGCCGGCCCGGTCCGCGGAATCGGATCGAACCAATCAAGTCCCGTCATCGTAGGCCGCCCCACCGACAACGCCCTCGCGAGCCCGCCCCGCAAGGCCCAAAGCTACGTGCAGACCGTCCCGGCCGCCGGGACCCTGCCGCCCAGCAGATACGTGTTCACCGTGTCCTGCACGCACCTGCTGCCGCTGTTGTACGCGCCGTGGCCCTGCCCCTTGTACGTCAGCTCCACCCCGACGCCCGCCCCGAGCTTCTCCACCATGTGCCGGGCACCCTCGTACGGCGTCGCGGGGTCGCCGGTGTTGCCGACGACCACGATGGGCGCCGAGCCGGGCGCGCTCACGTCGGGTGTGCTCCACCGGCCCGGCACGGGCCAGGCGGTGCAGCCGATCATGCCCCAGCCGAGGAAGTCGCCGAAGACGGGGGACACCTTGCGGAACTCGGGGAGCTTGGCCTTCGTTTGCTCCAGTGAGTACCGGTCCTTGAAATCAGCACAGTTGATGGCGGTGTTGGCCGCCTGGATGTTGCTGTACGTGCCGTCCTTGGCCCGGCCGTTCATCGCGTCCGAGAGAGCGAGCAGCAGGGAGCCGTTCCCGCCCTGCGCCTCGTCGACGCCCTGCTCCAGGAGCTGCCAGTACTCCTTGGAGTAGAGGGCCTGGGCGATGCCGTTGGTGGCCTCGGTCTGCGTCAGCATGCGCACTCCGCTGCCGGGGATGGGCTGCTTGTCGAGATCGCGGAGGAGCTTGACGACGCCGGCCTCCACCTCCTTCACGTTCGACCCGGCGAGCCGGCACTGGTCGCCCCGGTCCACACAGTCCTGGGCGAAGTTGTCGAGGGCGAGCTGGAAGCCCTTGGCCTGCCCGAGCGCGCCCTGCTCGGAGGTACTGGTGGGGTCGACAACGGCGTCGAAGACGGCCCGGCCGACGTGCTTGGGGAACAGATGGGCGTACACCCCGCCCAGTTCGGTCCCGTAGGAGATGCCGAAGTAGTACAGCTTGTCGTCGCCCAGGACCTGGCGCATCAGGTCCATGTCGCGCGCGGCGCTGATGGTGCCGACATGGGGCAGCACCCGCCCCGAGTTGGACGCGCAGGTCGCGGCGAACGCCTTCATGTGGCCGGTGAGGGACTTCTCCTCGGCCGCGTCGTCGGGGGTGAAGTCCTGGGCGAAGTAGCGGTCGAGCTGGCTGTCGCTCTCGCACTGGACGGGGGCGCTGGAGCCGACCCCGCGCGGGTCGAAGCTCACCAGGTCGTAGCGGGCCCTCAGTTTGTCGTAGTCGCCCGCGGCGGCGGGCAGGGTGGTCACCCCGGAGCCGCCCGGCCCGCCGAAGTTGAAGATCAGGGAACCGATGCGCCGGTCCTTGTCGAGGGCCTCGGCGCGGATGAGCGCGAGCTCGACGGACCCGGCGTCGGGCTTGTCGTAGTCGAGGGGCACGCGCAGGGTGGCGCACTTCCACTCGCCCCCGCCGGGCGGCGGCGAGGGCGCGTCCCCGGTCCCCTCCGCCTGGGAGGGCGCGCCGCACTTCTTCCAGCTCAGCTTCTGGGAGGCCAGCGCCGAGGCCTTCGCCGGGGACGACTCCCCGGTCCCGCTGTCGGAGCATCCGGTGGCGGCGAGCAGCAGGGCGGCGGTGGCGACAGTGGCGGCACGCAGGGCTGCGGGGTTCTCCATGCTCCCCATCGTGGGCCCGTCAGCCGTGGCCCGCGCGAAACCGCAGGCCATGCGGGTGGCAGCGACGGGCGCCGGGCGCCGTCAGAGCTCGCCCCTGCGGGTCAGGTAGTTGAAGCACAGCCACCCCGGCAGCACCGGCAGCCAGAAGGTGAGCAGCCGGTAGAGCAGCACGGCCGACGCCGCCGTCTCGGCCGGCAGGCCCGCGATGGTCAGGGCCGTGGAGAGGGCCAGCTCCACCGCGCCGACACCGCCCGGCGTCGGGGCGGCCGAGCCCAGCGCGTTGGCGGTGAGGAAGACGACCGCCACGCTCGCGTAGCTGAGCGAGTTGTCGCCCGATCCGAAGGCCCGGATGGAGGCGTCCAGGCACATCACGAAGGTGCCGGTGATCAGCAGTATGCCGCCGAGGCCGGTGAGCAGCTTCTGGGGCCGCTGGAGCACGTCCAGCATGCGCGGCACCACACCGGCGAACAGCGACCGCACCCGGGTGACGACGAACTTCCGCAGGAAGGGGATGGCGGTGACCACCAGGATCAGCACGGCGGCCGTCAGCAGGCCCGCGATCACGGTCCGGGAGGGCGACAGGTCCGGAGTCTTCTCGGTGCCCGTCACATAACCGAACACCAGCAGCAACGAGATGTGCGAGGCGAGCCCGAAGAGCTGGGAGGCGCCCACGCTCGCCACCGCCAGGCCCGGACGGACCCCGGCGCGCTGGAGGAACCGGGTGTTGAGGGCCACGCCACCGACCGCCGCCGGGGCGACGAGCTTCACGAACGAGCCCGCGACCTGCGCGATCACGGCCCGTCCGAAGGGCACCTTCTCGGGGACGAAGCCCAGCAGGCTCGCCGCCGCCGCCGGGTAGGAGAGCGCCGAGAAGAGCACCGCCGCCGCCACCCAGCCCCACTGCGCGTTGGCGACGAGATCGCCGAACCTGATGTGGGTGATCTGCACCAGCAGGTAGTACGCGGCGATGGCCCCGGCGACGAACGTCAGCAGGGTCTTCACCTTGATGCGCTCCAGGCGCACCGGCTCCACCGGCGCCTGCGGGCGGATCAGCAGCACCTGGGCGCGGATCTGGGTCAGCAGGTCGTCCTCGCGCGCGTTCTCCAGCGCCTCGTCGATGGCCTCCTTCTCGGCCTTCTTCTCGGCGCGGACGGCCTTGTTCTCGGCCCGTACGGTCTTGCGCTCCTCCTCCGCGGCGAGCGGCTGCTCCTCGGGGACGCTCGCCGTCGCGGCCTCGCGCCGCCTGGTCTCCGCCGCCTCGGCGGCGCGCGCCTCCTTGGCCGCGAGCGACGCCTCGATGACGGCCTCGCGCTCGCGCTGCGCCTGCTCGCGCGCCAGACGGCGCAGCGTCGCGCGCGTGGAACGGGTCAGCGCGATCGGCTGGAGCAGCGGCAGGCTGTCGGCGACGGTGTCGGGACCGAGCACCTCCACGGCGGCGGCGACCGCCCGCTCGGCGCCTACCCGCAACCCCAGGGTGACCAGGAGCTGGGCGATGTCCATGCGCAGGACCACGTCCCCCGCGGCGATCTCGCCGCCGCGCAGATCCGTGAGGACGACGGTGCCGGAACGATCCACCAGGATCGCGTCCCCCGCGAGCCGGCGATGGGCGATGCGCCGCGACTGCAGCGCGCGGACCTGCCGCCAGGCGCTGCGCATCAGGTCGTCGGTGATCTCCTCGTCGTCCAGCGAGTCCAGGGACCGCCCCCCGGTGTGCTCGTACACGAGCATCACGGCGTCCGGGCCGAGCTCGGAGGTGGCGATGAGCTTCGGGGCGTGGGCCCCGGCGGCGATCGCCGCGTACGCCAGCAGCGCCTCCTGCTCCAGGGCCTGGCGCAGCGACTGGATGGAGCGCCGGGTGGTGATCGAGCGCAGGGTCAGCCGCCGCCAGACCCGGTAGAAGAAGCCCTGGGCCTGCTGCTCGCGGTCGACGACGGTGACGTCGAGCGGCGGCGCGTCCTCCAGGGTGACGAAGTAGCGCCGGCCCCGGTCGCCCTGCTCCATGGAGTCCGGGACGTCCTCGGCGCGCATGGCGGTGAGCGGCCGGAATCCCACGTTCCGCAGTCCGGCGAGGAGGGTCTGGCCGGTGGGCCGGACATTGGGCGAGCCCACCGCGTACAGCGTTCCGTACGCCACGGTCCAGCCGATCAGGACCGTGACGAGGATCGAGAAGGCGGTCGTCTGGCCGCCGACGAGCACCGCGAAGGAGTTGAGCAGCAGGACCGCCCACAGAGCGACCCGCCAGCGCGGCCTGCGGGCCATGCCGACGGCCGTCATATAGGCGATCACCGGCGCCAGATAGCCGTGCACGGGGTCGGTGAGACCGCCCGACCCGGACTGCTGGGTGAGGGCGCTGGTGATCGACTCGGGCGCCGACTTGGCCACCCACAGATCGGTGGCGAGGGCGGCGCCGTGGGCGAGCACGGCGGCCAGCACACCGTCCGCGATGCGCAGCCCGTCGCGTTTGATCAGCCGCTCGATGGCGAAGGCGACCGGCAGGATCAGCACGGCGATGGAGGAGACCAGACCGGCCAGCCGGATCAGGACGTCCGGCGCCTGGTCCGAGCCCTTGCTGATGTCCTGTTCGAGGCCGGAGGTGGTGTGGTGGGCGATGGCGGCGATGGTGAGCACGATCGCGATGGCCAGCACACCGCTGATCAGCCGTACGAGGTCGGAGGGGCGGTGCACGCGCGCGGGGAGCAGCGGTTCGTCCACGGAGACGCGCTCGATGGCGCCCGCGCTCTCACACGCCGCGAAGTCCGTGTGTGCCGTGTGGGCCGAGCCGTGCGGCGCGGAGACGGCCGTCGCACCGGACGGCGCCACCGACACGGCCCTGGCACCGGGCGCGGGGGAGGGCCCCGACGGGTCCTGGGCCTGGGCGTCCGGGCCGGACGCGGAGCCGGCCCGGGCGTCGGAGGCGGATACGTCGGACCGCGCCCCCGTCTCCGGGGTGCTGCCGGCCGCCGCTTCGGGTGGCTGCACGCCCCGCTCCTTCGCCGTCTGGTCCGCTGTCTCGCCGGTCTGGTCTTCGGTCTGCTCTTCGTGCTCTCGTATCACCGGTCACCGCCCGCATGATGGTGGCACGACCGGCCTCCGCCGGGAGGCATCAGGGTGCGCCGGGGGGACGTACGCCGTGCGGCGCGCGCCCGGTGGCCGTGGTGTGCGCGGCCGGCGGGAGCCCGCTTTCGGCCGCACTGTCGGTGGCGTACGGCAGGATGGACCGGGTGAGCGATGAGCTGCCGGAACTCCCGGAGTATGCCGAAAGGGTGCTGGACGTCGCCGAGCAGATCCCGCCCGGCCGGGTGATGACCTACGGGGACGTCGCCGAATGGCTGGGCGAGGGCGGCCCCCGCCAGGTCGGCCGCGTCATGGCGCTGTACGGGGGCACCGCGCCCTGGTGGCGCGTGGTGCGCGCGGACGGCGCGCTGCTGCCCGGCCACGAGCTGCGTGCCCTTGGTCACTACCGGGAGGAGTCCACACCGCTGCGCGAGGCGGGCCGCGCCGCCGAGGGGCATCTGCCGCGCCTCGACATGCGCCGCGCGCGCTGGGACGGCGGCGACCCGGGCCCCGGGGGCCTTTCCACGGGTGCCGGGGACATCGCGGGCGCAGCGCGGACGGGCGCGGAACGCGAGGTCGGCGGCGAGGCGGCTCATATCTGACAGCTTCGGCCATCGGACGCCACCGGGGGCGGCCGCAGGCCCGTACGGATGACTCGCTGCGTGCCGGCCGCGCTTCGGCGTACCGTCGACAGTCGGCACGGCCCCCGTCCGCACCCTCATCACCAGCACACCCACCAGGACCGGCGATCCACGTGAGCTCCTCCTCCTCCACCGGGCGTACGACGTACCCCCAGGTACGACGGCGGTCCGCCGGCGCGTACCGACTGGTACGTACCCCGTTGAGGCCGGTGGACCCCCCTTTGCTGGACGCACGTCAGCGGGCCGTGGTTGACCACGAGCACGGGCCGCTGCTGGTCCTGGCCGGTCCGGGCACCGGCAAGACCACCACGCTGGTAGAGGCGGTCGCGGCCCGGGTGGCGGCCGGGGCCGACCCCGAGCGCATCCTCGTCCTCACCTTCAGCCGGAAGGCGGCGGTCGAGCTCCGCGACCGCATGGCGCTGCGGCTCGGCGGCGCCCGGGGGCCGCAGGCCACCACCTTCCACTCCTACTGCTACGCCCTGGTCCGCGCCCACCAGGACGCCGACCTGTTCGCGGAGCCGCTGCGGCTGCTGTCCGGCCCCGAGCAGGACGTGGCCGTCCGCGATCTGCTGGCCGGGCAGATCGGCCTGGAGCGCGAGGGGCTCGCCTCCGTGCGCTGGCCCGACGAGCTGCGCGCCTGTCTGACCACGCGCGGCTTCGCCGACGAGGTGCGCGCGGTGCTCGCCCGCAGCCGCGAGCTGGGCCTGGGGCCGCACGCGCTGGCCGATTTCGCCCGGCGCACCGGCCGCCCCGACTGGCGTGCGGCGGCCTCGTTCTTGGCCGAATATCTCGATGTCCTCGACCTCCAGGGCGTACTGGACTACGCGGAGCTGGTCCACCGGGCGGTACTGCTCGCCGAGCGCCCCCCGCACTCCGGCACGTCGTCCCACGTCTCCTCCTCCGCCCCGCCGCACGGGCCCGCTCCGGCCGATGCGTACGACGCGGTGTTCGTCGACGAGTACCAGGACACCGACCCGGCTCAGGTCCGCCTGTTGCGGGCCCTCGCGGGCGGTGGCCGCACGCTGGTCGCCTTCGGCGACCCGGACCAGTCGATCTACGCGTTCCGGGGCGCGGACGTCAACGGGATCCTCGATTTTCCGGACACGTTCCGGCAGGCGGACGGCACCCCGGCACCGGTCGAGGTGCTGACCACGTCCCGCCGCTCCGGCGAGAAGCTGCTGGAGGCGACCCGTCTGCTGACCCGGCGGATGCCGCTGCCGCGTCTGCCGTCCGAGAAGGTACGGGCCCACCGCGACCTGGCTCCGGTCCGCGCGGGCGGGCGCGTCGAGGCGTACACGTACCCGACTGCCTCCACGGAGCTGGAGAACATCGCCGACATCATCCGGCGCGCCCATCTGGAGGAGGGCGTTCCGTGGCACGACATCGCCGTCCTCACCCGCGCGGGCACCCGCGCCCTGCCGTCCCTGCGCCGGGCCCTGACGGCGGCGGGCGTTCCGGTGGAGGTGGACGGCATGGACATCCCCCTGCGCCACGAGCCCGCGGTGACGCCCCTGCTGACGGCCCTGCGCGCGGTGGCGCGGGCGGCACTGGCGGGCGCGGGGGAGGGGGAGGAGGACGACGGGGGTGACGAGGGTGAGGTGTGCGACGGGGGCGAGGCGCGGGGCGCCGCGTCCCCGGAGGACGCGGCGTCCGTCGACGGCCAGGCCTCCCCCGACGACGACACGCCCCCCGGCGCCCCCGCGGACACCGCAGCCCCCGCCACCGCCGTCGCCTCCCCCACCGCCGCGCCCCCCTGGCTCGACCCCGAGACCGCGCTCGACCTGCTCACCTCGCCCCTCGGCGGCATGGACAGCGCCGACATCCGCCGTCTCGGCCGGGCCCTGCGCGACGAGGAGCGGGCCGCGGGCACCCGGGTGCCGCCGCCCTCCGACGTCCTCCTCGCGCGCGTGCTCGCCGAGCCGGAGCGGCTGGTCGCGCACGACCCCGCGTACGCCCGGGGCGCCCAGCGTCTGAGCGCGCTGCTGCGCAAGGCGCGCGAACTCCTCCAGGGCGGAGGCACCGCGGCCGAGGCCCTGTGGGAGCTGTGGAACGGCACGCCGTGGCCCCAGCGCCTCGAACGGGCGGCGCTGCGCGGCGGCACGGCGGGCCGCAACGCGCACCGCGACCTGGACGCCGTGTGCGCGCTGTTCGACACCGCGGCGCGCGCCGAGGAGCGCACCGGCGGCCGGGGCGCGCTCAACTTCCTGGAGGAGGTCGACGCGCAGGACATCGCCGCCGACACCCTCACCCGCCGCGCCGTGCGCCCCGACGCCGTACGCCTCATGACCGCGCACCGCTCCAAGGGCCTCGAGTGGAGCCTGGTCGTCGTCGCGGGCGTCCAGGAGGGCCTCTGGCCCGATCTGCGCCGCCGCGGCTCACTCCTGGAGGCCGACCGCATCGGCCGCGACGGTCTCGCCGAACCGCTCACCCCCGGCGCCCTCCTGGCCGAGGAGCGCCGCCTCTTCTACGTCGCCGCCACCCGCGCGCGCGACCGGCTCGTGGTGACGGCGGTCAGGGCCCCGGCCGACGACGGCGACCAGCCGTCCCGCTTCCTCGCCGAGCTCGGCGAGGAGCCGAAGGACGTCACCGGCCGGCCCCGGCGCCCGCTGGCCGTCGCCGCGCTGGTGGCGGAGCTGCGCGCCACCACGGTCGACCCCGAGGCGTCCGAGGCGCTGCGGGACGCCGCCGCCCGCCGTCTCGCCCGCCTCGCCGCCCTCACCGACGACGAGGGCCAGCCGCTGGTGCCCGCGGCCCACCCGTACCGCTGGTGGGGGTTGAACGAGCCGACGCGCTCCGCGGTTCCCCTGCGCGACCGCGATCACCCGGTCGTGCTCTCCGGCAGCGCGCTCGACCAGCTCGCCAACACCTGTGCGCTCCAGTGGTTCCTGGGCCGCGAGGTGAAGGCCGACGCGCCCGCGACCGCGGCCCAGGGCTTCGGCAACGTGGTGCACGTACTGGCCGACGAGGTCGCCTCCGGCCGTACGCCCGCCGATCTGGCCGTGCTGATGGAGCGGCTGGACTCGGTGTGGGACGCGCTGGCCTTCGACGCGCCCTGGAAGTCGGAGCAGGAGAAGCGCAACGCGCGCGTGGCGCTGGAGCGGTTCCTGCGCTGGCACACCCTGGACCGGACGGGCCGCACCCCGGTGGCCACCGAGCACGACTTCGACGTGACGCTGGAGGCGGGCGACTACGAGGTCCGCATCCGCGGCTCCATGGACCGCGTGGAGCGGGACGAGGCGGGCCGCGCCTATGTCGTCGACTTCAAGACCGGCAAGCAGGCGCCCACGGCGAGCGAGGTGGCCGCCCATCCGCAGCTGGCGGTCTACCAGCTGGCGGTCGAGCGGGGCGCGGTCGACGAGGCGTTCGCGGGCGAGCGCCCCGCGCCCGGCGGCGCTGAGCTGGTCCATCTGCGCCAGGCCGCGCCCAAGAAGGAGGGCGGCGAGGCGTATCCGAAGATCCAGGCGCAGGAGCCGCCGACGGGGCAGTGGGTCGGCGACCTCCTCGCCACCGCCGCGGGCCGCGTCCTCGACGAACACTTCACCCCGAGCCCGGGCCAGCACTGCACGAACTGCACCTTCCGTACGTCGTGCTCCGCCCTGCCGGAGGGACGGCAGGTGCTGGAGTGACGTTGTGGAACAGGGGGCCGCTGTACTGACAGGGGCACCTCAGGCGCATGATGTCTCCCGTTCACCAGTCATGAGGAGAGACAGATGCGGGTCAGTCGGAATGCCCTGGTCGTCGCGGTGGTCGGTACGACCGCTGTCGCCGGCCTCGCCGGGTGCGGCAAGGAGGGCGGCGACGGGGCCAAGGGCGTCTCCGTGGCCGCGAAGGGGTCGAGCTCCTCAAGGGCCGCTGGATGAAGATGCCCACGGAGGCGCCCTCGAAGTCCAAGAAGCGCCACGGCAAGAGCTCCGGCGACGACATGGGCCAGTTCTGCGTGCTCTCCGAGCTCGTCTCCGGCATGGACGACGACAAGGCCGACCGCACGGGGATGACCAAGGGCGCCGACACCGTCGTCGCCGGTGTGCCCGCCGTCACCCTCACCAAGAAGAAGAGCGACGGATCCGCCGTGACGATGTACGTCGCCAAGCGGGGGCCGGCGCATCTGCTGAAGGTCGCCGAGACCGGCGGCGACGAACCCGGCACCGTCACCTTCAGCGACTACGACAAGCCGGTGACGATCACCGCTCCGCCCGCCGACCAGGTCATGGACCTGGAGAAGCTCGGCATGAAGCCGGGCGGCGGCTCGGGCTCGGAAGAGACCGACGGCCTGAAGGTCTGACCCCCGGCGGGCGGCGCCCGCCGCCCGCCGACCCGGCGCCGCCCGCTCCCGGCAGGCCCGTGCGCCCCTGCCGGGCCCACCCCGCTCCCAGCAGGCTCGCCCGCTCCCGGCACGGGTCGCCCCGCTCCCGGCACGGGCCGCACGGGTCGCCCGTGGCCTCCCCGCGCCGATGCGGGGAGCGTCACACCGGCCCCGACGGGGACCGTCGTTGTCAGTGGTCCCCGTTAGCCTCTCTGGGGTGTCCCTCCTCACCGACCCCGAGGAGCTCAAGGAGCTCCTCGGCATCCCGTTCACCCCGGAGCAGACGGCGTGCATCACCGCCCCGCCCGCCCCGCAGGTCGTCGTGGCCGGCGCCGGGTCCGGGAAGACCACCGTGATGGCGGCCCGGGTGGTCTGGCTGGTCGGCACCGGGCAGGTCGCCCCCGAGCAGGTCCTCGGGCTGACCTTCACCAACAAGGCCGCGGGCGAGCTCGCCGAGCGCGTGCGTACGGCCCTGGTCCGCGCGGGCATCACCGATCCGGACGCGATCGACCCGGACAACCCCCCGGGCGAGCCCCGCATCTCGACGTACCACGCGTTCGCCGGACAGCTCCTGGCCGACCACGGCCTGCGCATAGGGCTCGAACCCACCTCCCGGCTGCTCGCCGACGCCACCCGCTACCAGCTCGCGGCCCGTGTCCTGCGCGAGGCCCCGGGGCCGTACCCGGCGCTGACCAAGTCCTTCGCCTCCCTCGTCAGCGACCTGCTGGCACTGGACGCGGAGCTCGCCGAGCACCTGGTAAGCCCCCAGGAGCTGCGGGCGTACGACCGGGAGCTGCTGCGGGCCCTGGAGGGCGCGAAGCTCAGCAACGCCGATCTGCGCAAGGTGCCCGAGGCGGCCGAGGGGCGGCTGGAACTCCTCGACCTCACCGAGCGTTACCGGGATGCGAAGAAGTCCCGCGACCTGCTCGACTTCGGTGACCAGATCGCGCTCTCCGCCGAGCTCGCCCTCACCCGCCCCGAGGTCGGCCGGATCCTGCGCGACGAGTTCCGCGTCGTGCTGCTCGACGAGTACCAGGACACGTCGGTCGCCCAGCGCCGGCTGCTCGCCGCCCTGTTCGGCGAGGGGACCGGACACGCGGTGACCGCCGTGGGCGACCCCTGCCAAGCCATCTACGGCTGGCGCGGCGCCTCGGTGGCCAACCTCGACGACTTCCCCCGCCACTTCCCGTACGAGGACGGCCGCCCCGCCACCCGCCACTCGCTCAGCGAGAACCGCCGCAGCGGCGGCCGTCTGCTCGACCTCGCCAACTCGCTGGCCGCGCCGCTGCGCGCGATGCACGCGGGCGTGGAGGCGCTGCGCCCCGCCCCCGGCGCCGAGCGCGACGGCACGGTCCGCATCGCGCTGCTCGACACCCACCAGGAGGAGATCGACTGGCTCGCCGACTCCCTCGCCCATCTGGTGCGCACCGGCAAGGAGCCCGGCGAGATCGCCGTCCTGTGCCGGACCGCGGGCGACTTCCCGCAGATCCAGGGCGCGCTCGTGGCGCGTGACATCCCCGTCGAGGTCGTCGGCCTCTCCGGGCTGCTGCACCTGCCGGAGGTCGCGGACCTCGTCGCCGTCTGCGAGGTGCTCCAGGACCCGGGCGCCAACGCCTCCCTCGTACGGGTCCTGACCGGCCCGCGCTGGCGCATCGGTCCCCGCGACCTCGCCCTGCTGGGCCGCCGCGCGCGCCGCCTCGTACGGCGCGAGAAGGCCGGGGCCGACGACCCGGACCAGCGGCTCGCGGACGCCGTGGAGGGCGTCGACCCGGCCGAGGTGATCTCGCTGGCGGACGCGCTCGACACCTTCCTGGAGGCGGGCGACGAGGAGGACGACGGGCTGCCGTTCTCGGCCGAGGCGCGCGTCCGCTTCGCCCGGCTCGCCGCCGAGCTGCGCGATCTGCGCCGCTCGCTCGCGGACTCGCTCATGGACGTGCTCCACCGCGTACTGACCACGACCGGCCTGGAGGTCGAGCTGTCGGCCTCACCGCACGCCCTGGCCGCGCGCCGCCGCGAGACCCTGGGCAACTTCCTCGACATAGCGGCCGGTTTCGCGGCCCTCGACGGCGAGGCCTCGCTCCTGGCCTTCCTCGGCTTCCTGCGCACCGCCGCCCAGTATGAGAAGGGCCTGGACAACGCCCTGCCCGGCGGGGAGAACACGGTGAAGGTGCTCACCGCCCACAAGTCCAAGGGACTTGAGTGGGACGTGGTCGCCGTCCCCGGTCTGGTCAACGGAGTCTTCCCCTCCACCCAGCCGCGGGAGGCCTGGACGGCACAGGCCAAGGTCCTGCCGCACGCCCTGCGCGGCGACGCCCCGACCCTCCCGGCCACTGCGGAGTGGGACGCCAAGGGCATCAAGGCCTTCAAGGAGGAGCTGAAGGAGCACCAGCACACCGAGGAACTGCGCCTGGGCTACGTGACCTTCACGCGCCCCCGTTCGCTGCTGCTCGGCTCGGGCCACTGGTGGGGTCCGAGCCAGAAGAAGCCGCGGGGCCCGTCCGAGTTCCTGCACGCGCTGTACGCCCACTGCGAGGCGGGGCACGGCGAGATCGAGGCGTGGGCGGACGCCCCGGCCGAGGGCGCCGAGAACCCCGCCCTGGGCGAGTCCGCCGCCACGCACGCGTGGCCGCTCCCGCTCGACCCCACGTCCCTGGCGCGCCGACGGGCGGCGGCGGAGACGGTCCTGGCCCACCTGGACGCGGTGGGCACGGAAGAGCCGCACCACGCGCGCGAGGCGGAGGCGGACCTTCCGTACGTCCCGTACGAGGACGGGTTCGCCGACGACCCCTTCGCCTTCGACCCGGGCTTCGATCCCGGTTTCGACCACGGCTTCGACCCTGATTTCGATCCCGGTTTCGACGAGGACGGCCCCTTCCCGCCCGACGAGCCGGGAGACGGACCGATGCACGGACCGATGCACGGGGCGGTGGACGAGACTCAGGACGGGACGACGGCGGGGCAGGCGACCACGCCCCCCGACGCCAACGACGCCGCAGCCTCCCCCGGCGCCTTCGACGACCTCGACGCCCTCGACGACCTCGCCCTCCTGGAGGACGGCTGGGACGCCCTCCCGACCCAGCGCCCGGCCCCGGCGGACGGCCCGGCCGACAGCCCCGCAGCCCCCCGCCCCCGCCCCGATGTGCCCGTCCAGCACACCCGCCCCGACACCGCCCCCGGGGACCACCGCGTCCTCACCCCCGAGGAGCGCCGGGCCATCGCCTCCTGGGACCGCGACCTGGAGGCCCTCACCGCCGAGCTCCGCCGCGCCCGCGCCACCAGCCACGAGGTGCCGGTGCCGGCCTCGCTCACCGCCTCGGACCTGCTGCGGCTCGCGGCGGACCCGGACGGCTTCGCCCAGGAGCTGGCCCGCCCGATGCCGAAGCCGCCGCAGCCCGCCGCCCGCCGCGGCACCCGCTTCCACGCCTGGGTGGAGTCCCGCTTCGAGGAGCTGCCGCTGCCCATGCTCGGCCCCGACGAGCTCCCCGGCGGCGACGAGCGCGACGCGGACATCGCGGACGAGCGCGACCTGGCGGCCCTCAAGGAGGCGTTCGAGCGCTCCCCGTACGCCCGGCGCACCCCCTTCCGCACCGAAGCGCCCGTCCAGGTCACGCTGGCGGGCCGGGTGGTCCGCGGCCGTATCGACGCGGTCTACCGGGGCGAGCGGCCGGACACGTACGAGATCGTCGACTGGAAGACCGGCCGCGGCGCCACCGGCGACCCGCTCCAGCTCGCCGTCTACCGCCTCGCCTGGGCCGAGCAGCACGGCATCCCGCTGGAGTCCGTCACCGCCGCCTTCCTCTACGTACGCACCGGGGAGACGGTCCGCCCCGCCCGCCTCCCGGGCCGCGCCGAGCTGGAGCGCATCCTGCTCGGGCAGGGCCGCGGCGGGGCCGGGAGCGGCCACGCGCGCGAGGAGGCCGCCCTCGCGCGCGGGAGGGGCCCGGCCGGGACACCGGCGGGCGAGCCACCACCACCGGCCGGATAGGCTCCATGGCATGAGCGAGACCCCGGACAGCGCCGTCCACACCGCAGCCGACGACACGGTGCGCGCGTACATCGAGCAGCACCGCGCCGCCTTCCTCGACGACCTCGCCCAGTGGCTGCGGATCCCGTCCGTGTCGGCCCAGCCCGAGCACGACGGCGACGTACGGCGCAGCGCCGAGTGGCTGGCCGCCAAGCTCAAGGAGACCGGTTTCCCGGTCGCCGAGATCCTCACGACTCCGGGCGCCCCGGCCGTCTACGCGGAGTGGCCCTCCGGCGACCCGGAGGCCCCCACCGTCCTGGTCTACGGCCACCACGACGTGCAGCCCGCCGCGCGCGAGGACGGCTGGCACACCAAGCCCTTCGAGCCCGAACTGCGCGACGGACGGCTGTACGGGCGGGGCGCGGCCGACGACAAGGGCCAGGTGTTCTTCCACACCCTGGGCGTACGGGCGCACCTCGCCGCCACCGGCCGCACCGCCCCCGCGGTCAACCTGAAGCTCCTGGTCGAGGGCGAGGAGGAGTCCGGCTCGCCGCACTTCCGTGCCCTCGTCGAGGCGCACGCCGACCGGTTCGCCGCCGACGCCGTGATCGTCTCCGACACCGGCATGTGGTCGGAGACGACGCCCACGGTGTGCACGGGCATGCGCGGCCTCGCGGAGTGCGAGATCCGGCTGTACGGACCGGACCAGGACATCCACTCCGGCTCCTTCGGCGGCGCCGTGCCCAACCCCGCCACTGCCGCCGCCCGGCTGGTCGCGGCGCTGCACGACGCCGACGAGCGGGTCGCCGTGCCCGGCTTCTACGACGGCGTGGCGGAGCTCACGGACGCCGAGCGCGAGCTCGTCGCCGAGCTGCCCTTCGACGAGGCCGAGTGGCTGCGTACGGCCAAGTCCCGCGCCGCCCACGGCGAGGCCGGATACTCGACGCTCGAGCGCGTGTGGGCCCGGCCCACCGCCGAGGTCAACGGCATCGGCGGGGGTTACCAGGGCCCCGGCGGCAAGACGGTCGTCCCCTCCTCGGCGATGGTGAAGCTGTCGTTCCGGCTGGTCGCCGGGCAGGACCCGGACCGGATCGAGAAGCTGGTCACCGAGTGGGCCGCCGCCCAGGTCCCGGACGGCATCCGGCACGAGATCGCCTTCAGCGCCGGCACCCGCCCGTGTCTGACGCCACTGGACCACCCGGCGCTGCGGTCCGTCGTGCGCTCCATGGAACGCGCCTTCGGCCAGAAGGTCCGCTTCACGCGCGAGGGCGGCTCCGGGCCGGCCGCCGACCTCCAGGACGTGCTCGGCGCCCCGGTGCTCTTCCTGGGGATCTCCGTCCCGTCCGACGGCTGGCACGCGCCCAACGAGAAGGTCGAGGTCGACCTCCTCCTCAAGGGCGTCGAGACCACCGCCCACCTGTGGGGCGACCTCGCCGCCGTACGGCTGTGAGCACCCGCGTGCCCCGCGCCACCACCGCCGAACGAACACCGCCGCACCCATCCACCCGGGGGAGTTGGAAGCACCTGTGAGCACCACCAGCAGTGAGGCCGCCGCGGACCGGCCGATCGGCCTCACCACACCCATCAGCCTCACCGAGGCCAGCGGCATCGACCGCGCGGCCCACCACCGCCTGGACGAGGCCTGGCTGGCCGCTGCCTGGAGCCACCCGACGACCAGGGTCTTCGTGGTCTCCGGCGGGCAGGTCCTGATCGACGACACCCCCGACGGCCGTACGGAACTGGTGATGACCCCGGCCTTCGAGGCCCCCGTCACCGAGACCCACCGCTACTTCCTGGGCACCGACGACGACGGCGTCAGCTACTTCGCGCTCCAGAAGGACTCCCTGCCGGGCCGGATGGACCAGTCCGCGCGCGCGGCGGGCCTGCGCGAGGCCGGGCTGCTGCTGTCACCGCGGGACACCGGCCTGATGGTCCACGCGGTCGCCCTGGAGAACTGGCAGCGGCTCCACCGCTTCTGCTCGCGCTGCGGCGAGCGCACGGTGATCGCCGCCGCCGGCCACATCCGCCGCTGCCAGGCGTGCGGCGCCGAGCACTACCCGCGCACCGACCCGGCCGTGATCATGCTGGTCACGGACGAGCAGGACCGCGCGCTGCTGGGCCGCCAGGTGCACTGGCCGGAGGGCCGCTTCTCGACCCTGGCGGGCTTCGTCGAGCCCGGTGAGTCCATCGAGCAGTCGGTGCGCCGCGAGGTCTTCGAGGAGGCGGGCGTCACGGTCGGTGAGGTCGAGTACGTCGCCAGCCAGCCGTGGCCCTTCCCCTCCAGCCTGATGCTCGGCTTCATGGCGCAGGCCACGTCGTCCGAGATCAACGTGGACGGCGAGGAGATCCACGAGGCCCGCTGGTTCTCCCGCGAGGACCTGCGCGCCGCCTTCGAGTCCGGCGAGGTCCTGCCGCCCTACGGCATCTCCATCGCGGCCCGCCTCATCGAGCTCTGGTACGGCAAGCCGCTGCCCCGGCCCACGCACTGAGCCCCGGCCCCGGGCACGTGAAAGGCCCCCACCTGCGCGGTGGGGGCCCTGGCTACGCGATCCACGCGCGCGGTGGCGGAGCAGCGGCGCGGATCAGACGCCGATCTTCTGCTTGACCTGGGCGAGCGAGGGGTTCGTCAGGGTCGAGCCGTCGGGGAAGAGCACGGTCGGCACCGTCTGGTTGCCCCCGTTGGCCTTCTCGACGAAGGCCGCCGACTCCGGGTCCTGCTCGATGTTGATCTCGTTGTACGTGATGCCCTCGCGGTCCATCTGGCTCTTCAGCCGGCGGCAGTAGCCGCACCACGTGGTGCTGTACATCGTCACAGTGCCCGGCATGCTCTCGCACTCCTCATGTTCGGCCCGATTGCTCGGCGCGGTTGTTCGGCTCGACGGGTGAACGCCAAGGCATTGAACCTACGCGACCGCCCCGCCATTCCCGCGCCAGTACGACTAATCCCGCCCCCTGTGGACAACGCGTCCCGTGGGCCTCCGCCGACCTGGCAGCATGGCGGGGTGACATCAGCAACGCACTCCTCTCTCTTCCCCCAGGTCCCCGAGTCGGCGGACGCGGTGCTCGACGGCCTCGACCCCGAGCAGCGCGAGGTCGCGACGGCCCTGCACGGACCGGTGTGCGTGCTGGCCGGCGCTGGGACGGGCAAGACCCGCGCGATCACCCACCGGATCGCGTACGGGGTGCGGGCCGGGATCCTTCAGCCGAGCAGTGTGCTGGCCGTCACGTTCACCAACCGCGCCGCGGGCGAGATGCGAGGGCGGCTGCGCCAGCTCGGCGCGGGCGGCGTCCAGGCCCGCACCTTCCACTCGGCCGCCCTGCGCCAGCTGCAGTACTTCTGGCCCAAGGCGGTCGGCGGGGAGCTGCCCCGTCTGGTGGAGCGCAAGGTCCAGCTGGTCGCGGAGGCGGGCGCGCGCTGCCGGGTCCGGCTGGACCGGGGCGAGCTGCGGGACGTCACGGGCGAGATCGAGTGGGCGAAGGTCACCCAGACCGTCCCCGCCGACTACCCGGCCGCGGTCGCCAAGTCCCTGCGCGACGCCCCGCGCGACCCGGCGGAGATCTCGCAGATCTACGGGGCGTACGAGGAGCTCAAGCGCGACCGGGGAATGATCGACTTCGAGGACGTGCTGCTGCTCACCGTCGGCGTCCTCCAGGACCGGCACGACATCGCCGAGCAGATCCGCGCCCAGTACCAGCACTTCGTGGTCGACGAGTACCAGGACGTCAGCCCCCTCCAGCAGCGCCTGCTGGAGCTGTGGCTCGGCGACCGGGACAGCCTCTGCGTCGTCGGCGACGCCAGCCAGACGATCTACTCGTTCACCGGCGCCACCCCCGACCACCTGCTGAACTTCCGCACCCGCCATCCGCACGCGACGGTGGTGAAACTGGTGCGGGACTACCGCTCGACCCCCCAGGTGGTGCACCTCGCCAACGGGCTGCTCGCCCAGGCGCGCGGCCGGGCCGCCGAGCACCGCCTCGAACTGCTCTCCCAGCGCGAGCCGGGCCCCGAGCCGCTCTACACGGAGTACGGGGACGAGCCCGCCGAGGCCGAGGGCGTCGCCCGGCGCATCCGCGACCTCATCGCCTCCGGCGTCTCGGCGGGCGAGATCGCCGTGCTCTACCGGATCAACGCCCAGTCGGAGATCTACGAGCAGGCCCTCGCCGACGCGGGCGTGCCCTACCAGCTGCGCGGCGCCGAGCGCTTCTTCGAGCGGCCCGAGGTCAGGGAGGCGGGCGTCGCCCTGCGCGGCGCGGCCCGGGCGGGGGGCAACGACTCCCTCCTCGACGACGCCGTGGACCTGCCCTCCCAGGTGCGGGCCGTCCTCGGCACCAAGGGCTGGACCGACGCACCCCCGGCGGGCTCCGGCGCGGTCCGCGACCGCTGGGAGTCGCTGGCGGCGCTGGTCCGGCTGGCGGAGGACTTCGCGCGTGCCAAGACCGGCGCGACGCTCTCCGACCTCGTGGCCGAGCTCGACGAGCGCGCGGCTGCGCAGCACGCGCCGACGGTCGAGGGCGTCACCCTCGCCTCGCTGCATGCGGCGAAGGGTCTGGAGTGGGACGCCGTCTTCCTGGTCGGCCTCACCGAAGGCATGATGCCGATCACATATGCGAAGACCGACGAGCAGGTCGAGGAGGAGCGCCGGCTGCTCTACGTGGGTGTCACCCGGGCCCGGGTGCACCTGGCCCTGTCGTGGTCGCTCTCCCGCTCTCCCGGGGGGCGGCCCTCGCGCAGGCCCAGCCGCTTCCTGAACGGGCTGCGGCCCGGCTCCGCCGCCGCCGGCGCCCGCTCCTCGTCGGCGGGCTCCGCCGGCGGGATCGAGCGCGGCGCCGCCCGCAGACGCACCCGGCGCGGTCCGGTCCTGTGCCGGGTGTGCGGCAAGACGCTCACCGAGGCCGGTGAGATGAAGCTGATGCGCTGCGAGGACTGCCCCTCCGACATGGATGAGGGGCTGTACGAGCGCCTGCGCGACTGGCGGGCGGGACAGGCGAGCCTGCTGGGGCAGCCGCCGTACTGCGTCTTCACCGACAAGACGCTGATGGCGATCGCGGAGGCCGTGCCGTCCAGCGGCGGCGAGCTCGCGGTGATCTCGGGCGTCGGCGCCCGCAAGCTGGACCGGTTCGGCGCCGATGTCCTGGCCATCTGCGCCGGTCAGGAGGTTGGTGGGGGCGAGGATGAGCCATCGTGAAAACTCGTGGGAAAAATAGTTTGCGCCCGCCCCAGGAATCCCCATAGGTTCTTAACCACGGAAACAGCGGCTTCTCAGAGGCCCTGCGTCCGTGCTCTACTTGCTGTACTTATCCGAATACGCATGGGATCAGGGCCTCCGGGCCCCAGCTCCCCGAGACGCCGAGAGGAGGCGAGACCAGTGGCCAGCTTCATGAACTTCACCCGCATCCGCACCACCAAAATGACCGCTCGCTCGGTCGTCGCCACCTGCCCGCTCGGCTCCTCGTTCCAGGGCACCGGTCTGTCCACCGGTGTCTCCGGTCTGCTCGGCCTCTCGGTCGTCATTCCGTCCTCCCTGGCGAGCTTCCCCGTGCGGAACGGCAATGAGCGACCGACCCAGGCACCGGAAGCAGTGGTGGCGAAGGCACAGGCCCAGGCCTATGCCTTTGCGGCGGCCGGTGCCGGAGCCGAGAAGCAGACGACGCAGCACCACACCATGTGGGCCTTCCGTGGGCTCGAACCCTGGAGCGATCCAGCCTGATCCAGGATCAGGCAGGCGCCTTCAGGGCCGCGGAACCCCACCAGGGATCCGCGGCCCTTCTGTTTGCCCTGAACAGGGAGAACAGCGCGAAGGGGTCTCGGTACCAGCCGAAACCCGGCCGACCGGCCGGACCGACAACAAGACGAGGAAGAAAACACCGTGCAACTCGAAGCGCACGCCCCGTCCGTACCGCCCGCCCAGACGATCCCCCCGCCCGGTCTCACGGAGGACCCCGCCTTGACTCCCCTCACCGCGCTCACCGCGCTCGACGACGCCATCGAGAACCTCGGCGTACCCGTCCCCTGCCGCTCGTACGACCCGGAGGTCTTCTTCGCCGAGTCCCCGGCCGACGTCGAGTACGCCAAGTCCCTCTGCCGTACCTGCCCGCTGGTCGAGGCCTGCCTCGCCGGGGCCAAGGAGCGGCGCGAGCCGTGGGGCGTCTGGGGTGGCGAGCTCTTCGTCCAGGGCGTGGTCGTTGCCCGCAAGCGGCCCCGCGGCCGCCCGCGCAAGAACCCGGTCTCCGCATGAACCGCCCGGGAACCATCGACCGCCCCCTCACGAACGACCCCCAGAAGCAGGCCCCGATGACGACGTCCACCAGCGAGCCCGTGGGCTCCGCGACCCCAGACTTCACCACCACCGGCGCGAACGCCTCGCGTCAGAACAGGACCCTCGAAATGCAACTCATGCCAGAAGCCCTCGCCCGTGCCCATATGCACGAGCGCATGCGCGAGGCCGAGGCCGAGCGGCAGGCCATGCGCCTGATCGCCGCCCGGCGGATGCAGCGCCGCGCCGAGCGCGTGTCGATGCGTGCCCGCCGCGCCCTGGCCATGGCCGTCATGCAGTGACGACCGCACCGCCAGACCTCGTCTGAAATGACACATCAGCCCGCGGGGGCCGGTCCGAACGGACCGGCTCCCGCGGTGCGTTGTGCCCGCAACCGCCCCTCATGGCGGTATCGTCACGAAATGGACGACCCGACTCAGCCGGCTGCCGAGACCGTTGTGTGCTCGCGCTGCGGTACCCGTGCCGAGAGCACTCCGCCCACGTGGACCTACTCCATCGAGAACGGCCACCGCCTCTACTTCTGCGACGCCTGCGCGCGAGCCAACATCCGGGCGATCGAGAGCAGACTCGACTCCGTGTGGTGGTGACCGGACGGGTGCGCCCCCGCCCGGCCGTGGACCTCATGCCCCGGCGGGCTGCTCGTCCACCTCGTTCTCCGCGCCCCCGGCCTCCAGGAGCAGTGCGGCCCGCTGCGGCCCGACGAGCTCGTCGCCCTCGGGCAGGAACCCCGGCACCCACCTCTCCAGCTCGTCCCGCAGCCGGACCGTCGCGTCCAGCTGGCACAGCACCCCGATGGTGGAGAGCGTCACCCGGTGTATCAGCAGATACGCGGGCGGCAGGTTGAGCTGTTTGCCCAACTGGTGCGCGGGGGAGCGCGGGTCCGCGATCCGCGCCGCCTGCCCGCGCATCCAGGCCCGGGTGAAGGTGAACTCCTCCGCCTGCGCGGGCTCGATGATCGGCAGCAGATAGTCCAGGACCGCGTCCGGGTCGAGGTCTATGGTCTCCCTCACGAAGCCCTCCTCGCGCAGCAGCGCGTAGACCGCCTCCGCGTCGCCGTCGAGCGTCATCCGCAGGGAGTCGCCGATCGTGCGCGGCAGACCGCCCGGCAGCCGGTCCACCGTCCCGAAGTCCAGCACGCCCAGCCGCCAGGGGCCGTCCTCCTTCTCCGGCGGCAGCAGCCGGAAGTTGCCCGGATGCGGGTCCGCGTGCAGCAGTCCGGTGCGCGCCGGACCCGAGAAGAGGAACCGCGCCAGAAGCTGACCGGCCCGGTCGCGCTGCTCCTCCGTACCGTCCGCGATCACCTCGGAGAGCGGGGTGCCCTCGATCCACTCGGTCACCAGGACCTGGTCGCGCTGGTGCACCACGTCCGGCACCACCACATCGGGGTCCTCGGCGAACTCCGCCGCGTGCGCCCGCTGGGCCCGCGCCTCCAGCTCGTAGTCCAGCTCCTCCGAGACCCGGTCGCGCAGCTCCGAGATGAGCGGCTTGATGTCCATGCCCGGGATCAGCGGCCCCAGCAGCCGCGCGAAACGGCTGAGCTGCGTCAGGTCGGAGAGCAGCGCCTCCCCGGCGCCCGGGTACTGCACCTTGACCGCCACATCGCGCCCGTCGTGCCAGACCGCCCGGTGCACCTGCCCGATGGAGGCCGCCGCGGCGGGCTTCTCGTCGAACTCCAGGAACAGCTCGCGCCACTGTTCGCCGAGCCGCTCGGCGAGCACCGTGTGCACGGTGCGGGCCGGCATGGGCGGGGCCGCCTCCTGGAGCTTGGTCAGCGCGGCCCGGTAGGGCCCGGCGACCTCCTCGGGCAGCGCCGACTCGAAGACGGACATGGCCTGCCCGAACTTCATCGCACCGCCCTTGAGTTCACCCAGGACCTTGAAGAGCTGTTCGGCGGTGCGCTGCTGGAGCTCGCGGCCCACGATCTCGGCGGACTTGCCGCCGATCCGTTTGCCCAGGCCCCAGGTGGCACGTCCGGCGAAACCAAGTGGCAGCGCGGCCAACTTGGCGGTCCGGGTGACCGCCTTCCGGGGAAGATCAGACATGCGCCCCTCCAATTCCCAGCCGGCCGTGCCGCGCGCCTGGCGGCAGTGCGTCGTCGACAGCGGATACCGGGGCCATTGTGTCGTGCGTCCGGGCGCCCCCGGAGGTGTCCTGCCTCTCACTCCCGCCGGCGGCGCCGCAGGGACAGTCGGGCCGGGCCGCCAGACGCCGCGACCGCCAGTCGAGCGTGGGCAGCGACGCCTCCCACCGCGTGCCCGTGCTCGCCGGGAGGTCGCCGTCGAGGAAGGCCAGCGTGTGCGCCGCGGCCAGGCCCGCCACGGCGGACGCCAGCGCGAGGTCGCAGGCGGGGACCGCGTCCCCGCGGCGGCCGGAGCGCCACTGCGCCAGCATCCGGGGCCAGCCGGGATCGCGTTCGGCCCGCTCCAGCGCCAGACAGCCCGCGCACCCGGTGCCGCCGGGCAGGACCAGCGGTCCCACCAGCCCGGTCGTCTCCACGACTCCCGCGTACAGATGGGGGACGCCCGCCGCCACCCACTCCGCGCCGGTCACCGGATCCGGTGCGTACACATCGAGGCCGTCCCTGGGGGCCACCACGACCAGTGACAGCCCTGTCGGCTCGTCGGCCTCCCCGGCCCGGGGCGGGCGGCACGGCGCCGCGCCCCGGACGAGCTGCCGGGCCGCCGGACCACGGCGCTCACCGACCACCCGGCCGGGCAGCCCGCCGGGCGTCACGTCCCACGGCCGCACCGTCCCCCCGTCCAGCACCTCCACCCGCCCGACCCCCGACGCGGCCAGCACCGAGGCGATCGTCGCGCCGACCCGCCCCGCGCCCCGCACCTGCACCCGCAGGGACCGGCGGGCCGCCAGCCGCCGGGCGCCGGCGCCCGGCTCGGGGTGGACCAGGCAGAGCGAGGCGAGGTCGGGCCTGGTCCGGTCGGACGCCTCGGTCCGCTCGCGCGCCGCCTGCGCCGCCGGGCCGCCCGCCGTGCGGTCGTCGACCACCCCCGCCTCGGTCAACCGCTGTACCAGCGCGTCCACTTGGGCGGGGGAGAGGCCCACCGCCCGCGCCTCCTCGTACAGCAGCGGCAGGCCGCGGGTGCCGTCCAGGAGCTCCAGGAAGCTCCCGGTCGCCGTGTCCACCGGTGAGAGCACCACCGCCCGTGCCGGGGTCACCCCGAACTGCACGGTCTGCCGGTCCCGCCATGCCCGGCGCAGTGCCGGTTTCAGCATGGGGTGCAGGTCAATCGGATGCATGTCGATCCCCCGTCGTTCCGCGTGTGCGCGGCCGGGCGCGGGCCGCGCGATCGCTGCCCGCCCGGCCCCGTCCCGTCCTGCGATCCATTGCCAGAATGCCTGCTGCGCCGGACACGTGCCGAAAGTTGTCCACAGCCACGGGCGTTAGTCGTACTAATGGTGCAAGCGCCGAATGGATCATGGGCGAACCCTTCCGGAGGCGGGACTTCCCCCACTGACAGCGGGTAACGTCGGGGCGTGCCCGCCGACCCACTGCAGAGTGCCGGAAGCCCGCCCCGCAGTCCGACAAGTCCGCCGCCCCGCGGTCATGCGACGAGCGCGGTCGAGGTCCGCAGAAGCGCCCGGCGCAGCAGGACGGTCTCCGCCTACCGCGAGGGCGACCGCACCATCGTGCTGATCCCGGCCCGGATGTCCGAGGCCGAGGAGCAGCGCTGGGTGAGCGTGATGCTCGACAAGCTCGCTGCCCAGGAGAGCAAGCGGATGCTGGGCGACACGGAGCTCACCGAGCGTGCCGAGCGCCTGTCCGACCTGTACTTCGGCGGCCGTGCGCGCCCCGCCTCGGTGCGCTGGGTGACCAACCAGAACACCCGCTGGGGCTCGTGCACCCCGGCCGAAGGCAGCATCCGGCTCTCGCACCGGCTCCAGGGGATGCCCGAGTACGTCGTGGACTACGTCCTGGTCCACGAGCTGGCACATCTGCTGGTGCCGGGCCACGGACCGCGCTTCTGGCGGCTGCTGGAGGCCTACCCCCGTACGGAACGCGCGCGTGGATACCTCGAAGGGGTGGTGGCCGCCGAGCGGCTGCCGCATCTGCCGGCCGCTCGCGGAGAGTGATCTCGGCGATCGTGTACCGAATGCGTACCGGTGCTTCCCGGCTTGGGTGATTGGCGCAGGCAGCCGTTAGCCTGGCGCGACCAATCGCACTCGGGATGGGGGACGGTCGTTACGCATGGCCAGGGAATTCCAACGCGGCCACAAGGCCAAGATCAGTGACCTGACACCGGGGACGGATCTGTACGTAGGCGTGCAGATCGGTGCCCCGGGGCTGTCCTTCGACATCAGCTGCTTCGGCCTCGACGCCGACGAGCAGCTGTCCGACGACCGGTACTTCATCTTCTTCAACCAGCCCAAGTCGCCCGAGGAGTCCGTCCAGCTGCTGGGCGCCCAGGCCGGTGACACCGAGTCGTTCCGCGTCACCCTGGACCGCGTCCCGGCCCACATCCACAAGCTGTCGTTCACCGCGACGATCGACGGCGCGGGCCAGATGTCGCAGATCGGCCCCGGGTACATCAGAGTCGTCGCCGGTGGCGAAGAGGTCGTCCGGTACTCCTTCACCGGCGCCGAGTTCAGCACCGAGCGCGCGGTGATGCTGGGCGACTTCTATCTGAAGGACGTCTGGCGCTTCGCCGCCGTCGGGCAGGGCTTCGACGGTGGCCTGGAGGCGCTGCTGAAGAACTTCGGCGGCGAGGTCGCCGAGGAGGAGCCGGCGCCCCAGCCGCAGCAGCAGCCGCAGGGGGCCGCCCCGGGCTTCGCCCCGCCCGCGCAGGCCGCCCCGGCGCCCCGGTTCGGCGCCCCGGCGACGCCGCAGCAGCCCCATCCGCCGCAGCCGGCCCCCCACTTCGGCGCACCGGCCCCGGCCCCCGCGCAGCAGTACGCGCCGCCCCCGCCCGGGTCCACGCCGCCCCCGCCCCCGGCGCCCGCGCCCAGCCCGCAGATCCACGCGGCGCCGACCATCGTCGCGCCCCTGAACATGCCGCCGGGCACCGTGCCGCCCCCGTCCGCCCCGGCCCCGTACGGGCAGCCGCCCCAGCAGCCCTCGTACGGCCAGGTACCGGGCCCGTACCCGGGGCAGGTCCCGCCGCCCGGCGCGCCCGCCCCGTACGGCGCCCCCGCTCCCCACGGCCAGCCGGCTCCCTACGGCCAGCCCGCTCCGTACGGACAGCAGCCCGGCCTTCCCCCGGGGATGCCGCAGCAGGGGATGCCGCAGTCCGGCGGCGGTCTCGCGGGCGCCATCCAGCAGTACCGCGAGCTGCCCACCGGTCAGCGCTGGACCCCGCAGAACAAGCAGCTCGTCCGGGTCGACCTCGGCGCCGGCGGCTCCCCGGTGCTGGCCCGGCAGGGCAGCATGGTCATGTACCAGGGCAAGGTCGACTTCGGCTACAAGGGCGCCGGGTTCGCCGGGCGGATCGTCGGCAACGCGACCGGCCAGGAGATGCAGCTGATGCGCTGCAGCGGCCGCGGCCAGGTCTTCCTCGCCGAGAACAGCGCCCATCTGCACCCGATCGAGCTCCAGGGCGACGGCATCTGCGTCTCCGCCGAGCACGTCCTGGCGTTCGACGAGTCGCTCCAGTACGAGGTCCGCCGCATCGAAGGCCACGGCATCCCCGGCGGCGCGCTCTTCACCATGCTCTTCCAGGGCACCGGCACGCTCGTGGTGATGACCCAGGGCACCCCGGTGGTCCTGCCGGTCACCCCGACCACGTTCGCGGACAGCGACGCGATCGTGGCCTGGTCGGCGGCCTCACAGGTGATCGTCTCCAGCCAGGTCAGGCTCCGCCGCAACGCCTACCCCGGCCACAGCGGCGAGTCCGTCAACCTGCAGTTCCGCGGCGCGCCCGGGAACTTCATCGTCGTCCAGCCGTACGAGGTCTGAGGGAGCCGGGACCATGAACCAGCAGCTCGCGGGCTACGCCCCCGCCCCCGTCACCGCCCGGATGGAGAACCACGGCAGCGCCATGCTCAAGGTGGCCATGGCCACCGGGCAGGACCTCTTCGCGCGCGTGGGCTCGATGGTCGCCTACGAGGGATTCATCCAGTACGAGCCCAACCCGCCGGCCGTGCGCCAGATCGCCCGTGACTGGGTCACCGGCGAGGGCGCCCCGCTGATGAAGTGCACCGGCGACGGACTGCTCTACCTCGCCGACTACGGGGCCAATGTGGTCGTCGTCCAGCTCAACAACGACGCCCTGTCCGTCAACGGCACCAACGTCCTCGCCTTCGACGCGAGCCTCCAGTGGGGCGTCGAACGGGTCAAGGGCCTCGCCAAGTTCGCCGGCCAGGGCCTGTTCAACGTGAAGATCTCCGGCACCGGCTGGGTCGCCCTGACCTCCCGCGGCACGCCGGTCGTCGTCGACTGCGGAAGCGGCGAGGACGAGACGTACGTCGACCCGGACGCCCTGGTGGCCTGGTCCCCGAACCTCAAGGTGAAGGGCAAGCGCAGCTTCAAGGCGTCCTCGCTGATCGGCCGGGGCAGCGGAGAGGCGTACCAGATGGCCTTCTCGGGCCAGGGGATCGTCGTCGTGCAGCCGAGTGAGGACAGCACCGACCGCCTGCGGGCCCGGGGCTGAGGGGGAGCGAGAACACCATGCAGAGCCCGCTTTTCAGCTACACCGAGCAGCAGTCCCAGGAGCGCTACAGCGCGCAGAACGCGCAGCTGCTGCGCGTGGTGCTCACCGGCCACGACGACATCCTCGCCCGCAAGGGTTCGATGGTCGCCTACCAGGGGCTGATGGAGTTCGACGGCGAGTACCAGTCGCGGGGCGGCCAGAACGCCCGCGCCCGCACCGGCGAGGGCCTGGACCTGATGCGCGTCTCGGGCCAGGGCACCGTCTACCTCGCCAACCTCGCCCAGTACGTCCACGTGGTGGACGTCGACCGGGACGGGCTGACCGTGGACAGCGGCTACGTCCTGGCCATGGACTCCTCGCTGCACTACGAGGTCGTCGCCGTCGACAGCCAGTACGGCATCTCCGGCACCGGCAAGTTCCAGCTCAACATCACCGGCACCGGCAAGGTCGTTCTGATGACCTCGGGCCAGCCGCTGATGCTCCAGGTCACCCCGGACAAGTACGTCAACGCCGACGCGGACGCGATCGTGGCCTGGTCCACCTCGCTGCGGGTGCAGATGCAGGCGCAGACGCACTCCACGGGCGTATGGCGGCGCCGCGGCAACACGGGCGAGGGCTGGGAGCTCAGCTTCCTCGGCCAGGGGTTCGCGCTCGTGCAGCCCAGCGAGGTGCTGCCGCCGCAGAACGCGGTGATCGGCCAGGGCCTGCGGGCCCAGTACGGCGTGGGCCAGCAGGGCGCCCACGCCCAGAACCAGGGCAACGCCTGGAGCTGACTCGGCGCCGGTAAGGGGCGGCCGCCATGGGCGGCCGCCCCTTACCCGTCCTTGTTGCCGGCCGTCAGGCCGTCAAAGACGGGCCCGCGCGTTCTCCAGCAGCCGCACCACCGAGTCGTCGGCGACCCTGGCCACCTCGTCGTAGCCGAACCAGCGCAGGTCCAGCGACTCGTCACTGATCGCCTCTACCGCTCCGGCCGGGGCCAGCGCCGCGTACTGGACGTCCAGGTGCCAGTTGCACGGCGAGGGGATCGGGTGCCGGTCGAGCCGGATGGGTCCGCCGGGCAGCAGTGTGAGACCGGCCACACCGGACTCCTCGGTCGCCTCGCGCAGGGCCGCCGCCGTCAGCGACACGTCCTGCGGCTCGCAGTGCCCGCCCATCTGCAGCCACCTGTTCAGCTTGCGGTGCAGCGTCAGCAGCACCTGCCCGCGCTCCGGGGCGATCACCAGCGCGCTCGCCGTGAGGTGGCCGGCCTCGCACGCCTTCCACATCCCGTCCGGGTGCGCCGAGAGGTGGTCGAGGTAGGTCCGGCGCAGCTCGGGCTGGTCCTCGTACGTCTTCAGTACGAGGACCGCGTCTTCGTGCAGACTCACTTGCCGTCGTCGTCCTTGTCGTCGTCGCCCTTGGCCGCGGGGCCGTCCTGGGGCTCGTCCTTGCGGGAGGCGGCCTCGCCGAGCATCTTGTCGAGCTCCGAGAAGTCCAGCTGCTCGCGGTGGACGAAGCCGTCCGGGTCGTCCAGGTCGGAGGCGGTCGGCAGCATGTCCGGGTGCTCCCACAGACCGTCGCGGCCGTCGACCCCGCGCGCGTCCGTGAGCGAGGCCCACAGGCGCGAGGCGTCCCGCAGCCTGCGCGGGCGCAGCTGGAGGCCGATCAGGGTGGCGAAGGTCTGCTCGGCCGGGCCACCGCTCGCGCGGCGCCTGCGCAGGGTCTCGCGCAAGGCGTCCGCCGAGGTCAGACGCGGCTTGGCGGCCTCGTGCACCACCGCGTCCACCCAGCCCTCGACCAGCGCGAGCGCCGTCTCCAGACGGGCCAGGGCGGTCTTCTGCTCCGGGGTGTCCTCCGGCTGGAACATGCCCTGCTGAAGGGCTTCCTGAAGCTGCTCGGGGTTGGACACGTCGAGCTGGCCGACCGCGTCCTCCAGCTTCGCCGTGTCGACCTTGATCCCGCGCGCGTAGCCCTCGACCGCGCCGAACAGGTGCGAGCGCAGCCACGGCACATGGGCGAAGAGGCGGTGGTGGGCCGCCTCGCGCAGCGCCAGATAGAGCCTGACCTCGTCCTTCGAAACGCCCAGGTCCTTGCCGAACGCGTCGATGTTCAGCGGCAGCAGCGCGGCCTTGCCGGCCGGCCCGAGCGGCAGGCCGATGTCGGTCGAGCCGACGACCTCGCCCGCGAGGACGCCCACGGCCTGCCCGATCTGCTGGCCGAACATGGCGCCGCCCATGGAGCGCATCATGCCGATCAGCGGGCCCGCCATGGCCTGCATCTCCTCGGGCAGCACCCCGCCCATGGCCGCGCCGACGCGCTCGGCGACCGGGTCGACGAGCTCCTTCCAGGCGGGCTGGGTAGCCTCGACCCACTCCGCGCGGCTCCACGCCACGGCAGTCGAGGCGCCCGAGGGCAGCGACGTCACCCCGTCCAGCCACAGGTCGGCCAGGCGCACGGCCTCCTCGACGGCGGCGCGCTCGGCCGGGCCGACACTGGTGTCCTTGCTGCCGTCGGCGGTGCCCTGGGCGACCGTCTGACGCGCGATCTGCTTGGCCATGTCCCAGTTCACGGGACCGCCCTCGTAGCTGAGCATCTGGCCGAGCTGCTGGAAGGCCGCTCCCAGGTCGTTCGGGTTCAGCGAACCGAACATCGCCGCGAACGGATTGTCCGCGCCGCCGGTCCCGCCACCGAACCCGAACGGATTCGCCGGGCCGCCCTGGTCGCCCTTGCCCTTCTCCTTGCCCTCGTCGCCGTTCTCCGGCTCCTCCGGCGGAAGGCTGAATCCGAATGGGTTGTCACTCACGGGTTTCCTCGGCTCCTAGGGCCGCCGGCTCCTGCCGACGGCGACTGCCCACCAACACCACCAGCGTAGACATCCGCGCCGGATAAGGGCTCGGTGCTCCGCCGGCTCTCGGCCTGCGGCAGGATGGACGTCACCTGGTCCGTACGCGTCATTCGTGTACGTACTGAAGACAACCGCTGGAGACGCCCGGTGAGTTCCCCAGATCCGCAGGTTCGCGCAGCGCGAAACCCTTCCCCCTCCGCAGCGCGGGGTCCCGTCGTCGCGGTCACCGGTGCCGCGGCCGGGATCGGCGCGCTCCTCGCCGCGCGGCTCGCCGCGTCCGAGGAGATCAAGCAGGTCATCGCCATCGACGAACGCCGGGGCGAGGTGACCGAGGCCACCTGGCACATCCTGGACGTCCGCGACCCGGCGATCGCCGAGAAGCTGCGCGGCGCCGACGTCGTCGTCCACCTGGCGCTCGACCTCGACCTGGAGTCCGACGCGGCCGCCAGGACCGCCTACAACGTACGCGGCACCCAGACGGTGCTCACGGCCGCCGCGGCGGCCGGGGTCCACCGGGTCGTGCTGTGCACCTCGGCCATGGTCTACGGGGCGCTGCCCGACAACGACATCCCGCTCTCCGAGGACGCCGAGCTGCGCGCCACCGCCGAGGCGACCGGTGTCGGCGACCTCCTGGAGATCGAGCGGCTGGGCCGCCGCGCCCCGCGCGCCCACCCCGGCCTCAACGTCACGGTGGTGAGGCCCGCCGTCCTGGTGGGCGGTACTGACACCGCCCTCACCCGGTACTTCGAGTCGCCCCGCCTCCTGGTGGTCGCCGGATCGCGTCCGACCTGGCAGTTCTGCCATGTCGAGGACCTGTGCAGCGCTCTGGAGTACGCGGCGCTGGGGAAGGTCGACGGCGAGTTCGCGGTCGGGTGCGACGGGTGGCTCGAACAGGAGGAGGTCGAGGAGCTCAGCGGCATCCGGCGCATGGAGCTGCCCTCGGCCGTCGCCCTCGGTGCCGCCGCCCGGCTGCACCGGATCGGGCTCACCCCGTCCCCGGCGGGCGACCTGGCGTACACGATGCACCCCTGGGTGGTCAGCGTCGGGCGGCTGCACGACGCGGGCTGGCGGCCGCAGTGGACCAACGAGGAGGTCCTCGCGGAGCTCCTGGAGCAGGCCGCGGGGCGGCACACCGTGGCGGGCCGCAGGCTGGGCCGGAAGGACGCGACGGCCGCCGGGGCCGCCGGAGCGACGGTTGCCCTGCTGGGAGCGGCCGCCGCGATCCGCAGGGCCCGCAAGCGCCGGGGCCTGTAGGACCCTCCTACCGGGAGCGCCGGTGACGGGGTGAAAGAGCTATACCGCGATGTCAGTGCGGTACGGCACGATGGGGCCATGGCACAGACCCCTCACGATCACCCCGGCGAGCAGGGGGCGGACGACCCGGTCCGGCTCCTCGAGATCCGTGACACCCCGCTCTCCCTGGACGAGGTGTTCCGCGCCGTGGGAGACCCCTCGGCGGGCGGCACCGCGCTCTTCGTCGGCACCGTCCGCGACCACGACGGCGGTGCCGACGTGTCGGCGCTCGGGTATTCGTGCCATCCGACGGCCGAGGCGGAGCTGCGCCGAGTGGCGGACAAGGTCGTCGCCGAGTTCCCGGTCCGCGCGCTGGCCGCCGTCCACCGAGTGGGCGAACTGGCCGTGGGCGATCTGGCGGTCGTGGTGGCGGTCTCCTGCCCGCACCGCGGGGAGGCGTTCGCGGCCTGCCGCAAGCTGATCGACGACCTGAAACACGAGGTCCCGATCTGGAAGCACCAGCGGTTCTCGGACGGTACGGACGAATGGGTCGGCGCCTGCTGACTCCAGGGGGTGCCTCCAACGGGTGAACGGGGCGCCCGAGGGAGGTGTCTGAAACCCTGTCGGGGGGATCCGCCCCGATTTGCGTAACCGCACCCCTGCCGCGAGCGTTGATCTCGCAGATGGTTAATCTGCTGATCTGTCAGTTGCGGTCGCTCATCTGGGGACGGGAGGACGGAATGGCTGCGCTCACCTGGTTGCTGATTCCGCTTTTCGCTGCTGTCGGCGCGGCGATATGGGCGCGCTGGGCCGCCCGCAATCGCACGTCCGGCGACGTCGCGGAACTCGCCGGCTACAGCCGGTTCCGAGAAGCCATGGAGAAGTCCCAGGCCGGAACCGAGCCCGTCTGACCCTCTTCGGCGCGCCTCTCGCGCCTCCGGAAGTACGCGGATGCCCACCCTCCCCGTACGGACCGGCCCCGGCGGTGCACTGACAGGCACGTCCCGTACTGTCGTTCCATGCCACGCCGCACCGCGACGATGCTCGCCTCCACCTTGATCCTGATCGCGCTGCTCTGCGCAGGCGTCCTCATCAAAGTGCCGTACTCGGAGATGTCGCCCGGCCCCACGGTGAACACCCTCGGCGAGGCGCGTGGCGAGCCCGTGCTGCAGATCTCCGGGCACAAGACGTACCCGACGACCGGCCACCTCAACATGACGACGGTCAGGGTCACCGGTGCGAACTACAACATGAACCTGGTCGAGGCCGTCTACGGCTGGCTGGCCCACGACAACAAGGTCGTGCCGCACGACACCCTCTACCCGGACGGCAAGACCGAGGAGCAGTCCTCGCAGGAGAACGCCGAGGAGTTCAGCCAGTCCCAGGAGAGCGCCAAGGTCGCGGCCCTGAAGGAGCTGAAGATCCCGGTGAAGTCCCGGGTCGTCGTGGCGTCCGTGGTCAAGGGCAGCCCGGCCGAGAACAAGCTGCACGCGGGCGATGTGATCAGGTCCGTCGACGGCTCGGCCGTCAAGGAGCCGGGCGACGTGGCGAAGCTCGTCACCAAGCACCGCCCCGGCCAGAACGTGGTGTTCTCCGTGGTCCCCGCCAAGGAGGCGGCCGCGGCGGAGAAGGCGGGCAAGCAGCCCGAGGGCGGCGAGAGCGTCACGATCACCACGGAGAAGGCCAAGGACGGCGACCGGGCGATCGTCGGGATCCAGGCCGGGACGGACCACACCTTCCCGTTCTCCATCGACATCAAGCTCGCCGACGTCGGCGGCCCCAGCGCGGGCCTGATGTTCGCCCTCGGCATCGTCGACAAGCTCACCCCCGGCGATCTGACCGGCGGCAAGTTCATCGCCGGTACGGGGACGATCGACGACGCCGGCAAGGTCGGCCCGATCGGCGGCATCGAGATGAAGCTGATCGGCGCGCGCGGCGCGGGCGCCCGCTACTTCCTGACGCCCGCCGAGAACTGCGCGGCGGCCGCCGCGGACACGCCCAGTGGGCTCACCCTGGTGAAGGTCTCCACCATCGGCGACGCCACCAAGGCGCTGGAGAAGCTCCGCAAGGGGGACACGGCCGGTCTGCCGAGCTGCTCGGCGAAGTGACCGGCCGCGTCCACGCGCGCGTGGACGCGCCCTGCCCGTAGCGGCCGCTACTCCGCGAAGGTCGCGGCGAGCGCCTCGGCCAGACCCGGGACGAGACCGGCACCGGTGAGCACCTCGGTCGGCGAGTCCTTCTCGCGCAGCCGTACGGCCGAGTCGCGGGCGCCGTCGCGCAGCACCGCCACCGTCATCCGGACCTCCTGGCGGTCGGGGTGCTTGGCCACCCACTTCGCCAGCTGCTTCTCGCTCAGGCCCTCGGGCACGGACGCCTCGGCCGACGGCGGCAGCATCAGGCGCTCCACGGTCAGCGCGCAGCCGACCACCGCGTCGGGCCAGGCGATGGTGCCCAGGAACTCGTCGAGGGCCTGGCCGGCCGGGATCTCGTCCTGTTCGATCGGGGTCAGCGGGGCGGCCGCGTCGCCCTGGTCGAGGCCGAGCTGGGCGGCGAGCCCGGGCTCCTGGGTACGGAGCTTGGCGGTGTCGACGAGGGCGAACAGCCGGGCCGGCTGATCCCAGCCGAGACCGGAGGCGTACTCGTCGATTTCCAGCACTGCGCGGGTGAGGGGGCTCGCGGCCATCGGGGGGCCGGAGGGGGAAACGTTGGACATGAGCAACATCCTGCCCTCTTTCACCCCCGGATCGGGAACTGAGTAAAGCCTCAGTAAGTTGCATGAGTGGGCTCTACGATCGCGGGGCCTGCTCAATCGACAGCGAACTTCGAGGTGCGCACCTTGGCTTTCCAGATGCCGGACCGCGGCGGAGGCCCGTCCGGGCCACGGATCAGAGTCGGCCGGCCGTCCCGCCGGATCCGGACCCTGCTCATGACATTGGGCATCCTGGCCGTGCTGGCCATGGCCTTCGTCATGTTCGCCGGGTTCTGGACGGACTGGCTCTGGTACCGCTCGGTGCACTATTCGTCCGTATTCACCACCACCCTGTGGACCAAGATCGGCCTGTTCTCGTTCTTCGGCGTCCTGATGGCTGTGGCCGTCGGGCTGAACATCTGGCTGGCGCACCGGCTGCGGCCGCCGCTCAGCGCGATGTCGCTGGAGCAGCAGAGCCTGGACCGCTACCGGATGGGCATCGCCCCGTTCAAGAAGTGGCTGCTCCTGGGCATCGCCGCGCTCGTCGGCCTGATCGCCGGAGCCTCCGCCTCCGGGCAGTGGCGCACCTGGCTGCTGTGGGTCAACGGAGTGCCGTTCGGGCAGAAGGACCCCCAGTTCCACCTGGACGTGTCGTTCTACGCCTTCGACCTGCCGTGGTACCGGTTCCTGGTCGGCTTCGGCTTCGCGGCGACCGTGCTCTCCCTGATCGCGGCGGCCCTGACGCACTACCTCTACGGCGGGCTGCGGATCACCAGCCCGGGCGCGCGCGCCACCGGCGCCGCCACCGGGCACCTGTCGGTGCTGCTCGGCGTCTTCGTCGCCCTGAAGGCCGTGGCGTACTGGCTGGACAGGTACGGCCTCGCGGTGAAGTCCAGCGACTTCAAGGCCAGCAGTAACTGGACGGGCCTGCGGTACGTGGACGCCAACGCCTATCTCCCGGCGAAGACGATCCTGTTCTGCATCGCCGTCATCTGCGCGGTGCTCTTCTTCGCGACGCTGTGGCGCCGCACCTGGCAGCTCCCGGTGATCGGCTTCGGCCTGATGGTCCTCTCGGCCATCCTGATCGGCGGGCTCTACCCGGCGATCGTGCAGAAGTTCCAGGTCCAGCCGAACGAGCAGGCCAAGGAGGCGCCGTACATCCAGAAGAACATCGACGCCACCCGCAAGGCGTACGGGATCGACCGCACCGAGGTGCGGGACTACCAGGGGACGACGGCGGCGGAGGACAACGGCAAGCTGCGCGCCGACGCCGACACGGCGGCCAGCTACCGGCTGATCGACCCCAATGTGGTCACCCCCGCCTTCCAGCAGCTCCAGCAGGAGCGCAAGTACTACCAGTTCGCCGTACCGCTGGACGTGGACCGCTACACGGACAAGGACGGCAAGGAGCAGGACACGGTCGTCGGTCTGCGTGAGCTGAACCTCAACGGCATCGACAAGCGCAACTGGATCAACGACCACTTCACCTACACCCACGGCTACGGGATGATCGCGGCCAAGGGCACCAGCGTGGACTCCACGGGCTCCCCGGACTTCACCGAGTCCGGCCTGCCCACCAAGGGCCAGTTCGACAAGAACACGTACGAGCAGCGGATCTACTACGGCGAGAAGACCGAGCAGTACTCGATCGTCGGCGGTCCGCAGAAGGAGCTCGACTACGAGGCCGAGGGCAAGGGCCAGAAGACGACGAGCTTCGCCGGCAAGGGCGGCGTCAGCCTCTCCAATCCCTTCAACCGCGCCGCGTACGCGGTGGCCTTCAGCGAGCCGCAGATCCTGTACTCGGGGGCCATCGGCGAGGGCTCGAAGATCCTCTACAACCGCACCCCGAAGCAGCGGGTGGAGGCGGTCGCCCCGTGGCTGACCATCGACGGCGATCCCTACCCGGCCAAGATCGGCCACCGGATCCAGTGGGTCGTCGACGCGTACACCACGACCAACGGCTACCCCTACGCCTCGCGCACCACGCTCGGCGAGACGACCGCCGACTCGCTGACCACCCGTCAGCGCGCGGTGGTGGCCCAGCAGAACCAGGTCAACTACATCCGCAACTCGGTGAAGGCCACCGTCGACGCCTACGACGGCACGGTCACGCTGTACCAGTGGGACACCCAGGACCCGGTCCTCAAGACCTGGATGAAGGCGTTCCCGCACACGGTGAAGCCGAAGGCCGACATCCCCGAGGACCTGCTGGCCCATCTGCGGTACCCGCAGGACATGTTCAAGGTCCAGCGCGAGCTGCTGACGCGGTACCACGTCACCGAGCCGGTGCAGTTCTACACCGGCAGTGACGCCTGGCAGGTGCCGGACGACCCGACCAACAAGGACGGCGTCGCGGTCCCGCCGTACTACCTGTCGATGAAGATGCCGGGCGCCGAGAAGGAGGGCAACAAGTTCTCCCTCACCACGACGTTCACCCCGAACGGACGGCCCAACCTGGGCGGCTTCATGGCGATCGACGCGGACGCGGCCAGCAAGGACTACGGCACGATCAGACTGCTCAGGGTCACGGACAACGTCCAGGGCCCGCAGCAGGTGCAGAGCAAGCTCAACGGCCTCCCCGAGGTCGCCGAGTTCGTCCGCAACCTGCGGGGCAGCGACTCCGAGATCGACTACGGCAATCTGCTGACCGTGCCGCTGGGCGGCGGGTTCCTGTACATCGAGCCGGTGTACGCGCGCGGTGGCTCCGCCAACTACCCGCTCCTGAAGAAGGTCGGCGTCTCCTACGGGGACAAGACCGTCTTCAAGGACACCCTGGCCCAGGCGCTGAACGCGGTGTTCGGCGTGGACGGGGCCGAGCCGCCCGCCACCAAGCCGCCGACGGACACCACCAAGCCGCCGGCGACCGGCACCGACGCCACGGTGGAACAGGCCATCAAGGACGCCCAGAAGGCGTACGACGACGGCCAGAAGGCGCTCCAGAAGGGCGACTTCGCGGCGTACGGCAAGGCGCAGCAGGAGCTCCGGGCGGCGCTCCAGCGGGCCGCCGAGGCCGAGGCCAAGGCCAAGGGGGCGACCGGGGGGTCCGGCAGCGGCGGGTAAATCCGGTAAATGCTCCGTTCCGCGTCGTGATACGTTGTATTCACCGACGCGGGGTGGAGCAGCTCGGTAGCTCGCTGGGCTCATAACCCAGAGGTCGCAGGTTCAAATCCTGTCCCCGCTACTCACGGACGAGGGCCCGGATCCATCAGGATCCGGGCCCTCGTCGATTTGCGCTGTCCGGATGTGCCCCTGCTGCGTTTGGCTTATCTCTCTGTGGGCATGTCGACAAAACGCCGAAGTGACCTCACTGGCTGCGGTATACCAGGTGTACGCGGGTAGCGGGTGGTGCGACGATGGTATTTATGGGGGACAGGGCAACTCTGTTGGAGACAGGGCGGTTTGCGCAGATGCGCTCCGATGACGCCGCTGATGCCGAGACCGAGGCACGGCACCGGCGTGCTGCCGACGGCGGCGACGCCGTGTCCATGAGCGTTCTCGGCTCCCTGCTGCTGCGCCGCGGCGACCTCGACAGCGCCGAGCCCTATCTGCGCGGCGCCACCGCCGAGGGCGACCGCGCCGCGGCCAACAACCTCGGCGTCCTGCTGCACCAGCGCGGATACGCGGACGAGGCGGCCGGCTGGTGGCGCATCGCCGCCGTCGCCGGTTCCGCCGCCGCGGCCCACGCGCTGGGCCGCCACTACCGCGAGCGCGGTGATGAGCCGGCGGCCGAGTACTGGCTGCGCCAGTCCGCCGAGCAGGGCCACGCGCTGGGGGCGTACGCCCTGGCCGACCTGCTGGAGCACCGCGGCGACGTGGGCGCCGAGCGCTGGCTGCGTGCCGCCGCCGAGCAGGGCCACCGGGAGGCCGCGTACCGCCTCGCCCGGCTCATCGACCAGCGCGGCGAGCGCGACGGCGCCGACTCTGACATCGCTGTCGAGCCCGAGGCGGACGCCGACGCCAGGAGCGCCGAGGCCGAGCAGTGGTACCGCCAGGCCGCCGCGCGCGGCCACCGGCGGGCCGCGCTGCACCTCGGCGCGATCCTGGAGAAGCGCGGCGAGCTGAAGGAGGCCGGGCGCTGGTACCTCACCTCGGCCAAGGACGGCGAGGCCAAGGCCGCCTGCGCGCTCGGGTTCCTGCTCAAGGACGCGGGCGACGAGGAGAGCGCGGCCGTGTGGTGGCTGCGCGCCGCCCAGGACGGCGACGGCAACGCCGCCAACGCCCTGGGCGCCCTGCACGCGGCCCGGGGCGAGACGCAGACCGCCGAGCGCTGGTACCGCGCGGCGATGGACGCGGGGGACGACAACGGGGCGTACAACCTGGCACTTCTCTGCGCAGCCCAGGAGCGCACCGCGCAGGCCGAGCAGTGGTACCGGCGCGCCGCCTACGCGGGCCACCGCGAGGCGGCCAACGCGCTCGCCGTGCTGCTGCTCCAGGCCGGCGACGCGACCGGTGCCGAGCCGTGGTTCTCCAAGGCGGCCGAGGCGGGCAGCGTCGACGCGGCCTTCAACCTGGGCATCCTCTTCGCCAGCCGCGACGACGACCGGACCGCCCTGAAGTGGTACGAGCGGGCGGCGGCGGCCGGGCACACCGAGGCGGCCCTCCAGGTCGGCATGGCGCTGCTCCGGGACGGTGAGGAGGCAGCGGCCGAGCGGTACCTGCGCTGCGCCGCGGGCGGCGGCAGCGCGGAGGCGGCGTTCCGGCTCGCCACGCTCCTCGACGCGCGCCAGCCGCCGGCGGGCGCGCCGGTGCTCGGCGAGCCGGTGGCCGACAAGACGGAGTGCGAGGAGTGGTACGAGCGCGCCGCCTCTCAGGGGCACCGGCGCGCCCAGGTCCGGGTGGGCATGCTCGCGGCGGCCCGGGGCGACCAGGAGGGCGCCGCGCGCTGGTACCGGGAGGCGGCCGAGGCGGGCAGCCGCAACGGCGCCTTCAACCTCGGGCTGCTGCTGGCCCGCGAGGGCCGCGAGCGGGAGGCCGCGCTGTGGTGGGCCAGGGCCGCCCAGGCGGGGCACGGGCGGGCCGCGTTGCGGCTCGCGCTGCTCGCCGCGCGGTGCGGGGAGCTGGCGGAGGGGCAGCGCTGGTGCGCGCGGGCGGTGGAGCTCGGTCCGGCCGAGGTGGCGGAGCGGGCGGCGCGGCTGCGGGAGGCCCTGCACGAGGAGCTGACGGCGTAGCGCCGCGTGAGCGGGGCGCGCGGCCGATCGGGTTTGCGCTGGTCGGCGCGGTGACGTACTGTTGGGTTCACCGACGCGGGGTGGAGCAGCTCGGTAGCTCGCTGGGCTCATAACCCAGAGGTCGCAGGTTCAAATCCTGTCCCCGCTACCAAGTATTCAGGGCCCGGATCCAATGGATCCGGGCCCTGTTTCGTATGTCCGTGCGGGTCGGTGGGTGGTTTGCGCCCGCCCGTTCCGCCCACTTTGCGGAACGCGTGCCCACAGCCCTCGCGGGACGGAAAGTACGGGCGCGAACACGCCCTCCGCCCCGCGCCGACCGTTCTAGGACTTCGCGCAGTCCGGGCAGACGCCCCGGTAGGTGACCTCGACGTCGGACACCGTGAACCCGAAGCGCTCCCCGGCGGGAAGGTCCGCCAGCGGGTCGCCGCTCGGGTGCACGTCCCGGATCGCGCCGCACAGGGCGCAGACCAGGTGGTGGTGGGGCCGGTGCGCGTTCGGGTCGTACCGCTTGGCGCGGCGGTCCGTCGAGACCTCGATGACCTCGCCGAGCGTCACCATCTCGCCCAGCGTGTTGTAGACGGTCGCGCGGGAGATCTCCGGCAGCTTGGCCACCGCGCGCGCGTGGACCTCGTCCGCCGTCAGATGCATGTGGTCCCCGTCGAGGACCTCGGCCACGACGCGCCGCTGAGCCGTCATGCGCCAGCCGCGTCCGCGGAGTCGTTCCAGCAGGTCACTCATGAGGGCCAGCCTAACAGTCGGGGGAGTGAATCCCGAACGGGTGTGACTTTGGATGGTTGTTTGACTTAGACAAAGTCCATTGTAGGATCGGCAACAGGCACAGGCCAAGGGACAGGACTCGCAGGAATGACGCAGGAGGCGCACGTGACGCAGGGACCGCTCACCACGGAGGCCGGCGCGCCGGTGGCCGACAACCAGAACAGTGAGACCGCGGGCGTCGGCGGCCCGGTGCTTCTCCAGGACCAGGCGCTCCTGGAGAAGCTCGCGCACTTCAACCGCGAGCGCATCCCGGAGCGCATAGTCCACGCGCGCGGTGCGGGCGCGTACGGCACGTTCACGGTGACCCGGGACGTCACGCGCTGGACGCGCGCGAAGTTCCTCTCCGAGGTCGGCAAGGAGACCGAGACGTTCCTGCGCTTCTCCACCGTGGCGGGCAACCTCGGCTCGGCCGACGCCGTGCGCGACCCGCGCGGCTTCGCGCTGAAGTTCTACACGGAGGAGGGGAACTACGACCTGGTCGGCAACAACACGCCCGTCTTCTTCATCCGGGACGCCATCAAGTTCCCCGACTTCATCCACACCCAGAAGCGCGACCCGTACACCGGCTCCCAGGAGGCCGACAACGTGTGGGACTTCTGGGGCCTGAGCCCCGAGTCCACCCACCAGGTCACCTGGCTCTTCGGCGACCGCGGCATCCCGGCCACCCTGCGCCACATGAACGGGTACGGCTCGCACACGTACCAGTGGAACAACGAGGCGGGCGAGGTCTTCTGGGTCAAGTACCACTTCAAGACCGACCAGGGCATCAAGAACCTCACCCAGGCGGAGGCCAACAAGCTCGCGGGCGAGGACCCCGACAGCCATCAGCGTGATCTGCGCGAGGCCATCGAGCGCGGCGACTTCCCGTCCTGGACCGTGCAGGTCCAGATCATGCCGGCGGCCGACGCGGCGACGTACCGGTTCAACCCGTTCGACCTCACCAAGGTGTGGCCGCACGCGGACTACCCGCCGATCGAGATCGGCAAGCTGGAGCTCAACCGCAACCCGGAGAACATCTTCGCCGAGGTCGAGCAGTCGGTCTTCAGCCCGGCGCACTTCGTGCCCGGCATCGGCCCGTCCCCCGACAAGATGCTCCAGGGCCGCCTCTTCGCGTACGGCGACGCGCACCGCTACCGCGTCGGCATCAACGCCGACCACCTGCCGGTCAACCGCCCGCACGCCACCGAGGCGCGCACCAACTCCCGCGACGGTCATCTGTACGACGGCCGCCACAAGGCCGCGAAGAACTACGAGCCGAACAGCTTCGGCGGCCCGCGGCAGACCGGGCGCCCGCTGTGGCAGCCGGTCCCCGTCGCCGACCTGACGGGCAACCACCCCGCCCCGCTGCACGCCGAGGACGACGACTTCGTCCAGGCGGGCAATCTGTACCGGCTCTACTCCGAGGACGAGAAGACCCGGCTGATCGAGAACCTGTCCGGCTTCATCGCCAAGGTCTCGCGCGACGACATCGCCGAGCGCGCGATCGAGAACTTCCGCAAGGCGGACGAGGACTTCGGCAAGCGGCTGGAGGCCGCGGTCCAGGCCCTGCGCGGCTGAACAGCACTGGATCGCTTGCCGTGGGCAGTCGGAGGGCCGGTTCCCCAGGGGGCCGGCCCTCCGCGCGTGTCCGGGCGCGTATCGCCCGGGTGTGTGCCGGAACGCGCGTGTCCCCGCGCGCCCGTGGCGGTTCAGCCGACCAGTTCGGCCGGGTGGCGCCGGGTGGGCGCCCAGCAGCGGATGATGTCCCGGACCGAGACCACGCCGACCGGCCCGGCCCCGTCCAGGACGATCAGATGCCGGAAGCCGCCGTGCGTCATCGCGCCGGCCGCCTCGTCCAGGGTCCAGCCCGGCGCCGCGAAGACGACGTCGGTGGTGGTGTGGGTGCTCGCGGTCTCCCGGTCCGGGTCCTGGCCCTGGCCGAGGGAGTTGAGGATGTCGCGCTCGGTGAGGATGCCGAGCCCGCTGGTGTCGGGGTCGAGGACGACGGCCGCTCCGACGCGGCGCGCGGCCATCAGCCGGGCGGCCTGACGGAGGGTGTGTTCGGGTCCGATGGTGAGGACCACCGTGCTCATGGCGTCACGGACGAGCATGGATGGAGCCACCTCCTTGGTGAACCCCCGTGGTCCCGTACGGGAGTACGGGAAACGAGAACGGATTCACAAGTTCACAAGTGTGGGGACTCATAGAGTCGCATCCGGGGACGCGCGTCAACAAGAGGGTGGTAGAGGTCAGTTGAGGGGCGCGTAAAAGTACGACCCACGCCCCTCCCCCGCCCCAGGCGCGAGGCCGCGCCGGAGCGAGCCGCGGATCAGTCCGCGGTGCCCACGTGGTTCAACAGCTCGTCGTGGAGGAGGCCGTTGGAGGCCGCCGCGTTGCCGCTGTGCGGGCCCTCCTTGCCGTCCAGACCGGTGAAGACGCCGCCCGCCTCCTGCACCACGATCACGTTCGCCGCCATGTCCCACAGCGACAGCTCCGGCTCGGCGCAGATGTCCACCGACCCCTCCGCGACCATCATGTACGGCCAGAAGTCGCCGTACGCGCGCGTACGCCAGCACGCCCGGGTCAGGTCCAGGAAGTCGTCGAGCTTGCCGCGCTCCTCCCAGCCGCTCAGCGAGGAGTACGCGAACGAGGCGTCCGCGAGCCGGGAGACGCTGGAGACCCGCAGCCGGGACGCCTGCGACAGGCTGCGGCCGGTGTACGCGCCGTGCCCCTTCGCCGCCCACCAGCGGCGGTTGAGCGCGGGCGCCGACACCACGCCGACCACCGGCCGGTAGCCGCCCTCGCCCGCCTCCATCAGCGCGATCAGCGTGGCCCAGACCGGCACCCCGCGCACGTAGTTCTTCGTGCCGTCGATCGGGTCGATCACCCAGCGGCGCGGACCCGTTCCCTCCAGGCCGTACTCCTCGCCCAGGATCGCGTCCCGGGGCCGCGCTCGCTGGAGATGGCCGCGGATCAGCTCCTCGGCGGCCTTGTCGGCCTCGCTCACCGGCGTCATGTCCGGCTTGGTCTCGACCTTCAGGTCGAGCGCCTTGAACCGGTCCATCGTCGCGGCGTCGGCTGCGTCCGCGAGGACGTGGGCGAGCCGGAGATCATCGTGGTAGTCGGGCATGGCCACACCGTATCGACCAGTACCTGCGGGGACCACATGGCCCGGGATGCGGACACCGGCCATGGTCCCCCTGCCGCCCGCCGCGGCTCTTGACAGTGCCGGGGCGCGCGTCAACTCTGAGGACGGCCCGCTCGCACGGCCCGGGGAGGCGCGATGCCCACAGCGCGGGAAGCCCTACTGGACGCCGCCCTCTCGGCGCTCGCGGCACGGCCCTGGTCGGCGGTGCGGATGGTGGACGTGGCCTCGTCCGCGGGGGTGTCCCGGCAGACGCTCTACAACGAGTTCGGCAGCAAGGAGGGGCTGGCCCGCGCCCTGGTGCGGCGCGAGGCCGATGTCTATCTGCGCGGGGTCGACCGGGTCCTCGCCGAACGGGCGACACCGGCCGACCGGCTGGTCGCGCTGGTGGAGTGGACCGTGCGCTCGGCGCGCGCCAGTGCGCTGATCCGGGCGCTGCTCACCGGCTGCCGAGACGAAGGGCTGCCCGCCCCGCGCGCACCCCGCACGCCGGGCGCGCACGCTCCCGTACCGGCGCAGCGGCGCGCGGACGCAGGGATTCCGGGCCCCTCCGAGCTGGTGGCGGTGGTACGGGACCGGTCGCTGGCGGCGCTGGAGAAGGAACTGCCCGGAGTGGAGCCGGGCGAGCTGGCGCGCTGCTGCGAGACGGTGGTGCGGCTCGCCCTGTCGTACGTGCTGGCACCGGACCCGGGGCCGCCCGCGGGGCCCGGCGGGGGCGGCCACGCGGCCCATGTCCGCGCGGTCCTGGCCCGCACCCCGGTGCGGCCCGCGCTCTGAGCACGGGCGCCGGGGCGGGCAGGCGCCGCGCCCCGCGCCGGCCTCAGTGGGCCGAGCCCGAGATCTGCAGGCCGATCACGCCCACGATCACCAGCGAGATCGACACCAGCTTCAGCGTGGAGACCACGTCGCCGAGGAAGACCATGCCGTAGACCGCGGTGCCCGTCGCGCCGATGCCGGTCCACACCGCGTACGCCGGGCCGACGTCCAGCTTCCGCAGGGAGAGGGTCAGCAGACCGAACGAGCCCAGCGCGAAGACCGCGAAGGCGATGGTCGGGGCGATCCGGGTGAAGCCGTGCGACAGTTTGAGACAGACGGCGAACCCCGTCTCCAGGATTCCGGCGACCACCACCAGCAGCCACGCCATGTCCACACCCTCCCGCAACACATAGGTGACTGCTCGTCATCGCTACCGCGATTATGCACGTGGCGTCCGTCAGTCGCCCTCGTGGCGCTCCCGGGTGGCGAGCAGCCGGCGCAGCGAGTAGAGCCGCGCCGGGTCGGCGTGCCCCTGGGCGACCCAGGCGTCCAGCGCGCACTCCACCTCGTCGTGGCTGCACGCGCGCGGGCAGTTCTCGGTGCCGGGCACCAGGTCGGGGAAGGCGAGGATGACCCGGGAGGGGTCGACGTGGTGCAGGCCGAACGACCGCACGCCCGGGGTGTCGATCACCCAGCCGCCGTCGCTGCTCGCCAGCGGCAGTGCGAGCGCCGAGGTGGTGGTGTGCCGGCCGCGGCCCGTGACCGCGTTGACATGGCCGGTGATGCGCCGGCGGTCCTCCGGCACCAGCGCGTTGACCAGCGTCGTCTTGCCGACACCGGAGTGGCCGACGAACGCGGTGGCCTTGCCGCCGAGGTGCGCGCGCACCCGGTCCGCCGCGTCGCCGCTGTAGAGCTCATCGCGCGAGGTGACGACGTGCGGGACGCCCAGGGCCCCGTACATCTCCAGGAGTTCGTCCGCCGGGGCCAGGTCCGACTTGGTGAGCACCAGCAGGGGGGTGAGCCCCGCGTCGTACGCGGCGACCAGACAGCGGTCGATCAGCCGCGGGCGCGGCTCGGGGTCCGCCAGCGCGGTGACGATCGCCAGCTGGTCGGCGTTGGCGACGATCACGCGCTCGAACGGGTCGTCGTCGTCGGCCGTGCGGCGCAGCACCGAGCTGCGCTCCTGGATGCGCACGATCCGCGCCAGGGTGTCCTTCTCGCCCGAGAGATCCCCGACGATCATGACCCGGTCGCCGACCACCGCGGCCTTGCGGCCCAGCTCGCGGGCCTTCATCGCGGTGACCGTGCGGTCCTCGACGAGGCAGGTCAGCCGGCCCCGGTCGACGGTGAGGACCATGCCCTCGCTCGCGTCCTCGTGCTTGGGGCGGATGGTGGTGCGGGGACGGTTGCCCTTGCGGTTCGGGCGGACCCGGATGTCGTCCTCGTCGGGGTTCTTGCCGTAGCGGCGCATCTGCTCAGGCCCCGCTCAGTTTCCGGCCCCGGCCAGCATCCCGGTCCACATCCGGGGGAAGTCCGGCAGCGTCTTGGCGGTCGTCGCCACGTTCTCGATCCGCACGCCCTCCACGGCGAGGCCGATGATCGAGCCCGCGGTGGCCATGCGGTGGTCGTCGTACGTGTGGAAGACGCCGCCGTGCAGCGCGCGCGGGCGGATGTGCAGCCCGTCGGCGGTCTCGGTGACATCGCCGCCGAGCTCGTTGATCTCCTTGGTGAGGGCCGCCAGGCGGTCCGTCTCGTGCAGACGCAGATGGGCGACACCGCGCAGCGTCGAGGGCGAGTCGGCCAGCGCGGCCACCGCCGCGATGCCCGGGGTGAGCTCGCCGACCTCGCTCAGGTCCACGTCGATGCCGTGGATCGCGCCCGAGCCGGAGAAGACCAGGCCGCGCTCGGTCAGCTCGCAGGAACCGCCCATCTCGGTGAAGATCCGCCGCAGCTGGTCGCCCGGCTGGGTGGTGCGCTCGGGCCAGTCCGGGATCGTCACCTTGCCGCCGGTGATCAGGGCGGCCGCCAGGAACGGCTGGGCGTTGGACAGGTCCGGCTCGACCGTGAGGTCGCGGCCGAGCAGCGCGGACGGCGAGACCCGCCACACGTTCGGCTCGCCGCCGGTCTCCGGCTCGTCCACCTGAGCGCCGACCGAGCGCAGCATGTCGACGGTCATCCGGATGTGCGGCATGGACGGCAGGGTGGCGCCGGTGTGCCGTACCTCCACGCCCTGGTTGAAGCGGGGCGCGGAGAGCAGCAGCGCGGAGACGAACTGCGACGAGGAGGAGGCGTCGATCCGGACCCGGCCGCCGTCGAGGGCGCCGCCGCCGTGCACGGTGAGCGGGAGCGCGCCCCGGCCGTCGTCGTCGATCCGCGCGCCGAGCGCGCGCAGCGCGTCGATCACCCCGGTCAGGGGCCGTTCGTAGGAGCGGGGGTCGCCGTCGAAGCGGACCGGGCCGTCGGCGAGGGCGGCGACGGGCGGCAGGAAGCGCATGACCGTACCGGCGTTGCCCACGTCGATGGTGGCCGGGCCGTGCAGACCGGCGGGGATCACGCGCCAGGCCTCGCCGGAGCCGTCGGGGCCCACGCCCTCCTCGATGCCGACGCCGAGCGCGCGCAGCGCCTCGGCCATCAGCAGGGTGTCCCGGGAGCGCAGGGGGCGGCGCAGCCAGCCGGGCTCGGCGGCGAGGGAGGCCAGGACCAGCGCCCGGTTGGTGACCGATTTCGATCCGGGCACGGTGACCGTCGCGTCGACGGCTCCGCTCGCGACGGGGGCGGGCCAGAGGGCGGGGTGCACGGGCGTTTCGGTCATGGCTCTCACTTTAGTGGGGGGAGAACCTAGAGTCCGAGCAGCCACCGTCCGCCGCCGATGAGCGAGCAGACCGAGACGGCGTGGAAGAGGAAGAGCCAGAGCGCCGGTGGTACGGAGGTGAGCCGCGCCAGCTGGTCGGCGTCCGTGTCGCTGACGGCGCCGCCGCGGTGCCGGCGGCGCTTGGCCTGGAGCTCGAAGGCGGGACGCACGCCCCCCAGCAGCAGGAACCACACCACCGTGTACGCGAACGCGGACTGCACGTCGGACGAGGTCAGCCAGGACACCAGCAGGAAGGCGGCGCCGCTGAGGACCACGGTGAGCACGCCGTACGCGTTGCGGATCATCACCAGCATCGCGAGCAGCAGGGCGGTGGCGACCCAGAGCAGCAGGGTGACGCGGTGGGCCGCGAGCAGCCAGGCGCCGCCGAGGCCGAGCAGCGGGGGAGCGGTGTAGCCGGCGGCGGCGGTCAGGATCATGCCGAGGCCGGTCGGGCGGCCCCGGCTGACGGTGAGGCCGCTGGTGTCGGAGTGGAGCCGGATGCCGTCCAGACGGCGGCCCGTGAGCAGCGCGACCAGGCCGTGGCCGCCCTCGTGGGCGATGGTGATCGCGTTGCGGGACAGCCGCCAGAGGCCGTGCGGCAGGACGACGGCGAGGGCGGCTGCCGCGGTGGCGACCACCAGCCACTGGGCGGGGGCGGCCTGGGTGCCGAAAACGTGCAGGTCGGGCATTTTGTCGGCCATTTCCGGGACGGTTCCTCTTGGTCGGCTGCCGCGTGGCAGGGTGACGGTCATGTGTGGGAGGTATGCGGCGAGTCGTAGCCCCGAGGATCTCGCGGGCGTCTTCGAGATAGAGAAGTGGGACCCCGATCCGGCCGAGACGCTGGCGCCCGACTGGAACGTGGCCCCGACCAAAGAGGTCTACGCGGTCCTGGAGCGTCCACTGAAAGACGCGGACGACCCGCGTCCGGTTCGCCAGCTGCGCAAGCTCCGGTGGGGGCTTGTGCCGTCCTGGGCGAGCTCACCGGACGGGGCTGCCCGGATGATCAACGCACGGGCGGAGACGGTGCACGAGAAGCCGTCCTTCCGCCGGCCCTTCGCGGCCCGCCGCTGCATCATTCCGGCGGACGGCTACTACGAGTGGGTCACCGGGGCGGAGGAGCGCGAGCTGGAGGTCGAGGGGAAGCGGAAGCGGCCGCGCAAGCAGCCGTACTTCATCTCCCCGGCGGACGGGTCGGTGTTCGCCATGGCCGGGCTGTACGAGTTCTGGCGCGACCGTACGCTGCCGGACGATCATCCGGCGGCCTGGTGGGCGACGTGCTCGGTGATCACGACGGAGGCGGAGAAGGGGCCGCTGGGGGTGGCGCCCCCGGAGGGGCCGTCCACCCTGTACGCGATCCATCCCCGGATGCCGTTGATGCTGCCGCGGTCGCGGTGGGACGCGTGGTTGGATCCGTCGTCGACGGCTGTGGAGGAGGTGCGGGGGTTGCTGGGGCCTCCGCCGGAGGGGTTGATGCGGGCGTATGCGGTGTCGACGGCGGTGAGCAATGTGCGGAACAACGGGCCGGAGTTGTTGAAGGAGCTGGCGGGGCCGGAGGAGGGAACCCTGTTTTGAGCCCCTCCCCGCCCCTTCCCCAAACCCTCCGGGGGTGGGGGCGCCGGACCCCGGGGGTGGGGGCGCCGGACCTGCTGGTAGCGGGGCTGCGCCCCTGCACCCCGACGGGGCTGCGCCCCTGCACCCCGACGGGGCTGCGCCCCCGGCCGCCCGCTTCGCGTTTGTCCGCCGGGCGTGGTGGGTTGCTCGCGCAGTTCCCCGCGCCCCTGGAAGTTGATGGCTGAGCTGAGTTCTCCGGCTGCGGGGGACTGCCTCAGGGGCGCGGGGAACCGCGCGGGCAACCCCCACCGGGCCCGCAGACGAGGTCGGGCCCTTCAGGGGTGCCCCGCCCGCGGAGTTCAGCGCGGCAGGATGGGGGTGTGAGCCACAGCGATCTCATCGAGACTTCCGCCGGGGATGCCCGGATCACCTGGCACCACGCCAAGGACCCGCACCTGACCCTCGCCCTCGGCCACGGCGCCGGCGGCGGCATCGAGGCACGCGACCTCGTCGCGCTCGCCGCCGCCCTCCCCCCGCTCGGCGTCACCGTCGCCCTGGTGGAGCAGCCCTGGCGAGTCGCCGGGAAGAAGGTGGCCCCCGCCCCCAAGACCCTCGACACGGGGTGGCGGGCGGTGTGGCCCGCCCTCGCCGCAGCCGGGGTCCCCGTCGTCTCCGGCGGCCGCAGCGCCGGGGCCCGGGTCGCCTGCCGGACCGCGCGCGAGCTCGGCGCGCACGCCGTGCTCGCGCTGAGCTTCCCGCTGCACCCGCCGGGCAGGCCCGAGAAGTCCCGTGCCGAGGAACTGCTCGGCACCGGAGTGCCCACCCTCGTCGTCCAGGGCGGCAACGACCCCTTCGGGCGGCCCCAGGAGTTCCCCGGGGAGTTCACCGCGCAGGCCCCCGCAGGGGGCCGCCGGCTCGTGGAAGTGCCCTCCGGGGACCACGGGTTCGCCGTGCCCAAGCGGGGCCCCCTCACGCAGGACGAGGCCCTGGCCGTCATCACCGAAGGCGTCGGCCCGTGGGTGGCCGCGCTGCGGGAATGACACGTACCGGCCCGCTGTTGTCAGGGACGTAAACATTCGCAGGGCCGGTATTTCGTGGACAGGGAGTCCTTCGCATGGGTTCGACCATCTGCCCCAGCCGCTCGCGCGCCGCTGATCTCGCGGGGGCACCTCCCAGCGGTAGCTGGGGGAGGACGGTGCTGTCGGCAGGCAAGACCGCTCCTATTCGAGCGGCGGCCGGACCGGATCGTCGTCTATTCTCCGATTCGAGCGGGTCCGGTTTCGGACTCGTCACACCGTTCGAGGAGGTGGGTCCGGTCACAGGGACCGACGACGGCCACGTGGAAGAGTCGACCGCCGAGCGCAACGCGCGCTTCGAGCGGGATGCCCTCGGCTACCTCGACCAGATGTACTCGGCCGCGCTGCGCATGACGCGCAACCCCGCGGACGCCGAGGACCTGGTGCAGGAGACCTACGCGAAGGCATACGGATCCTTCCACCAGTTCCGGGAGGGGACGAACCTCAAGGCTTGGCTCTACCGGATTCTCACCAACACCTTCATCAACTCGTACCGCAAGAAGCAGCGTGAACCCCAGCGCAGCGCCGCCGAGGAGATCGAGGACTGGCAGCTCGCGCGCGCCGAGTCGCACATGTCGACCGGTCTGCGGTCGGCCGAGTCGCAGGCGCTGGACCACCTGCCCGACTCCGACGTGAAGGAAGCCCTCCAGGCGATCCCCGAGGAGTTCCGCATCGCCGTGTATCTGGCGGACGTGGAGGGCTTTGCGTACAAGGAGATCGCGGACATCATGGGTACACCCATCGGTACGGTGATGTCCCGGCTGCACCGGGGCCGCCGCCAACTGCGCGGAATGCTGGAGGACTACGCCCGTGACCGCGGGCTCGTCCCGGCCGGCGCCGGCGAGTCGGACGAAGCGAAAGGCTCGGGCTCATGAGCTGCGGAGAGCCGCACGAGACGGACTGCTCTGAGGTCCTGGACCATCTCTACGAGTTCCTCGACCACGAGATGCCCGACAGTGACTGCAACAAGTTCGAGGTGCACTTCGAGGAGTGCTCGCCGTGCCTGGAGAAGTACGGCCTCGAACAGGCCGTGAAGAAGCTGGTGAAGCGGTGCTGCGGGTCTGACGACGTCCCCGCCGACCTGCGCTCCAAGGTCATGGGCCGGATCGACCTGATCCGCTCCGGCCAGGCCGTGCCGGACCAGGACATCGTCACCGAGGGCTGAGCCGGGGGACCGTCCACGGTTCCCGCGGAAGGAAGGGCCGCTGCCACGGGCGCGGCCCTTTTTCGTTCTCCCGTGCCGCACCCGTCCCGCCCGTCCTTCCGGACCGGTTCCGCGCATGCCTGTCCCGCGTCTCTGTCACCCGAAGGTGCTAATCCGCGGGGACCTAAACGGTTCAATCCGACAATGCGCCTACCCGCCGTCCCGCGCGGGCCTATCCTCCCGATCCGGAGCAGGAGGGAGGCGCGCCATGGACCGACCGCGGTGGCGGACCCTGCCCTGGGGGGCGCGTGTCGTTCTCCTGGGCGCGGTGGTGGGCGCCGGAGCGTGTGCCTCACCCGTGGCGCGCACGGACGTCCCCTGGGGCGCGCTGGGCCTGCTCGCCGGGCTGTACGCGCTGTGCGAATGGCCCGCGCGCTGCCCCTTCCTTGCCGGGAGGGTGACCGTCCCGACCGCCTCCGGTTCCTTCTTCCCCGTGCTGCTCGCCGCCGCGTTCCTGCTGCCGCCCGCCGCGGCCGCGCTGGTCGCGGTCCCGGGCGCGCTGCTCACCAGGGCCGAACAGGAGCCCCGGTCCTTGCGCCGCCTGTGGCGCGCCGCCCAGCTGGCGCTCGCCGTGTGCGCCGCGGCCGAGGCGCACGCACGGCTCGGCGGACGCCCCCCGCTCGGCGGCGCCCCGGCGGCCCCGGCCCCCGACTTCCCGTACGTCCTGCTGCCCGCCGGGGCCGCCGCGCTGGTCTTCTGCGCGGTCCTGGCCGCCCTCGACGGGCTGATCCTGTGGACCGCCGAGCGGCTGCCCGCCCGGACCGCCTGGCGCGGGCTGCTGCTGCGCTCCCTGGGCCCGTACTGCGTCCACGGCCTCGCCGGGCTGATGATGGCGGTGCTCTGGCGCAGCCCGTACGGCCCGCCCGCCGCCCTGCTGGTGCTGCTCCCGATGTACGTCTCGTGCTGGGTCTTCGCGCAGTACCACCGCGAGCACGCCGCCCACCAGGCCACCATCCGCGCGCTGGTGCAGGCCGTCGACATCAAGGACACCTACACGCGCGGCCACAGCGAGCGCGTGGGCCTCGCCTCCGTGCTGATCGCCCGGGAGCTCGGCATGGACGAGAGCCGCCTGGAGGTGCTGCGGTTCGCCGGGATCCTGCACGACGTGGGCAAGCTGGGCGTGCCCACCCGGCTGCTGCGCAAGGACGGGCCGCTCACCCCGCAGGAGCGCGCGGTGATCGAGCTGCACCCCGAGTACGGCCACGAGATGGTCCGCGGGATCGGCTTCCTCGGCGAGGCGCGCGCCGCGATCCTGCACCACCACGAACGGCTCGACGGCAGCGGCTACCCCTATGGCCTCGCCGGACCGCAGATCCCCGAGTTCGCCCGCGTGGTCGCCGTCGCCGACGCCTTCGACGCGATGACCTCGACCCGCTCCTACAGCCGCGCCCGGCCGGTGCGGGCGGCGGTCGAGGAGCTCCAGCGGTGTGCCGGACGCCAGTTCGACCCCGCGATGGTACGGGCCCTGGTACGCGCCCTCGACCGGCACGGCTGGCACCCCGCGGTGACCGCCGACGAGCCGGACCGGGGCGCGGGAGGGGCGCGCGGAAACGTCCCGGCGTGCGACGCCGCCCCGGCCGGGCGCCCATGAGCCCGGCGCGGGCGCGGGCGGTGCCCTCCACCGTCGCCGTGGTCTACGGGGCCGCGGCCGCCCTCGCCGCCTGGGCGCTGGCCGCCACCTTCTGGTCCGGGGTCGAGGAACCCGGGGTCGCCCTCGCCTTCGGGACCCTGGTCACCGTCGGGGAACTGGCCCGCTGGGGGAACGGCACAGACGGCACGGACGGGGCCGACGGGGACACCGTCCGCGAGTGCGCGCCGCTCGGCTCGGCGGGCGCCCTCGCCTACGCCCTGCTCGGCCAGAACGCCGGGCACGCCACCCACCACGGCGTCCCGCAGTCCGTCGCCGTGGTGCTGGCCGCCGCCCTGGTGGGCGCGGTGCCGCACGTGGCGCGTGGCCGGGGCCCCAGCCCGGACCAGATGGCCCGGCGGGTGCTGACCGTCGCCTTCGCCGCCGCCTGCTTCCAGCCGCTGTACAACTCGGGCGCGCTGGAGCTGTGGGTCGGGCACGGCCCGTACTACGCGCTCTTCCTGCTGCTCGTCCTGGTGCTCACCGCCCTGTGCGACGCTGTCGTCGCCGCCGCGCTGCTGCGGGCCCGCACCTCCTTCCCGTACGGCCCGCTCCTGCGCGACGAGCTGCGGGCGCTGCTCGGCATCGGCTCGGCGGTCTGCGCCACCGGCGCCGTCATCGCCCTCGCGGTCGCCGTGGCGGGGCTGTGGGCGCTGCCGGTGTTCTGTGTGCCGCTGCTCCTGACCCAGCTCGCGTTCCGCCGGTACGCGGCGGTGCGCACCACCTACCGGCAGACCATCACCTCGCTCGCCCGCGCCACCGAGATCGCCGGCTACACCCAGCCCGGCCACGCCCGCCGGGTCGCGGCGCTCAGCCGGGCCGTCGGGCGCGAGCTGGGGCTCTCCGAGTCCGAGCTGACCGTCCTGGAGTACGCGGCGCTGATGCACGACATCGGCCAGCTCTCGCTGGTCGACCCGGTGCCCGCCGGGGCCACCGCCCCCCTGCCCGCCGCCGAGCAGCGCCGGATAGCGCTCCTCGGCGGGGCCGTGGTGCGCCAGACGGGGGTGCCCGCCGAGGTCGCGGTGATCGTGGAGCGGCAGGCCGACCCGTACCGCGAGCAGCCGCTGCCCGCCCGGATCGTGCGAACGGTCAACGCCTACGACGACCTCGCGGGCTCCCCGGGCGGTCCGGGGAGCTCCCTGAGCGCCCTGGAGCAGCTGCGGCTGGGCACCGGACGGGACCATCAGCCCGAGGTCGTGGAATCCCTGGCACGCGTCCTGGCCAGGGGCTGTCTGACCCTGGCGGCACCTGGGTAACCCAGGAGTAATGAGCGGCCTTCCGGCCGGGCATGGTTGGATGCGAAAGAACCCAGAAAACTGGGAGACCGAAGACCGGCTCGGAGGCAGGTCGGTCTGGGCAGGCGGGAATCGTGAGGATCTTCGGCAAGGGACGGCACCGGCCCTCCGCCTCGTGGCGGCAGGCCACGGACCGTGCGTTCACGCTGATCGGCGACGGCAGGTACGAGGACGCCGGCGCGCTGCTGACGCGCGCGGCGGATCTGGAACCGTGGCTCTCCGAGTCCTGGTTCAACCTGGCGCTGCTCCACAAGTTCCGGCACGACTGGGAGCAGGCGCGCGCCGCGGGCCTGCGGGCCGTGGCGCTGCTGGACAAGGAGACGGGCGCCCCCGACTGGTGGAACGTCGGGATCGCCGCCACGGCGCTCCAGGACTGGCCGCTGGCGCGGCGGGCCTGGCAGGCGTACGGACTGAAGGTGCGCGGCTACCAGGAGAGCGCCACCGGCACCGGTGAGCCGCTGGGAATGGAGCTGGGCAGCGCGGCCGTACGGCTCTCGCCCGAGGGCGAGGCCGAGGTGGTGTGGGGCCGCCGGCTGGACCCGGCGCGGATCGAGGTCCTGTCGATCCCGCTGCCGTCCTCCGGGCGGCGCTGGGGCGAGGTGGTCCTGCACGACGGGGTGCCGCACGGCGAGCGCACGGTCGCGGCCGGGTCCTCCTTCCCCGTCTTCGACGAGATCGAGCTGTGGGCGCCCTCGCCGGTGCCCACCTGGGTGGTGCTCCTGGAGGCCGCCACCGAGGCCGACCGGGACGCCCTGGAGCGCCTCGCGGCCGACGCGGGCTTCGCCGCCGAGGACTGGTCGTCGTCGGTGCGGCTGCTGTGCCGGGCCTGCTCGGAGTCGACGATGCCCAGCGACGAGGGCGACGGCGAGCACCTGGACCCGCACGACCACAGCGAGCCGGGCCACCCGGGGCCGCTGGGCCACCGCACGGCCGGTGACCTGTGGGTGCCCGAGCGCGAGTGCGGGATCGCGGCGCCGCCGGGGCTGGTGCGCGGGCTGCTGGACGGATGGGTCGCGGACAGCCCCGACAGCCGCGAGTGGCGGGATCTGGAGGAAGTCTGCTGACCGCCCCCGTAGGCTGTACGGGTTCGGAATCGGGTTTTTGAGGAAGGCGTACGGCGGACATGTCGCAGCAGGAGACGGACCAGCAGGTCGAGAACGACGGGTTCGTCGTCGACACGGAGGACTGCGAGGAGCGCGAGCAGGCGTACCGCGCCCGGGGCACGTCCCGGCCCATCACGGTCGTCGGCAACCCGGTGCTGCACAAGGAGTGCAAGGACGTCACCGAGTTCGACGCCAAGCTCGCCGCGCTGATCGACGACATGTTCGCCAGCCAGCGCACCGCCGAGGGCGTGGGCCTGGCCGCCAACCAGATCGGCGTGGACCTGAAGGTCTTCGTCTACGACTGCATGGACGACGAGGGCGTGCGCCACGTCGGCGTCGTGTGCAACCCGGTCCTAGAGGAGCTCCCCGCCGACCGCCGGGTCCTGGACGAGTCCAACGAGGGCTGCCTGTCGGTCCCGACCGCCTACGCGGAGCTGGCCCGCCCCGACTACGCGGTGGTGCGCGGCCAGGACGCCGAGGGCAACCCGATCCGGGTGCGCGGCACCGGCTACTTCGCCCGCTGCCTCCAGCACGAGACGGACCACCTGTACGGCTACCTGTACATCGACCGCCTCTCCAAGCGCGACCGCAAGGACGCGCTGCGGCAGATGGCGGAGAACACGCCCCGGTACGAGGTCGTCCCGAACGACTAGTCGTCCATACGTACGGCGAAGGGGCCCGCGCCACCGACGGTGCGGGCCCCTTCGCCGTATCCGGAGCCTAGAACTCCTCGTCGAAGCCCACCGAGCCCTCGACCGCCACCTGGTAGGCGGACGGGCGGCGCTCGAAGAAGTTCGTGAGCTCCTGGACGCCCTGGAGCTCCATGAACGAGAACGGGTTCGAGGAGCCGTACACCGGCGCGAAGCCGAGGCGCGTCAGGCGCTGGTCGGCGACGCACTGGAGGTACTCGCGCATCGACTCGGTGTTCATGCCCGGCAGACCCTCGCCGCACAGGTCGCGCCCGAACTGCAGCTCCGCCTCGACGGCCTCCTTGATCATGTCGGTGACCTGCTGCTGGAGCGCGTCGTCGAAGAGGTCCGGCTCCTCCTTGCGGACGGTGTCCACGACCTCGAAGGCGAAGTTCATGTGCATCGTCTCGTCGCGGAACACCCAGTTGGTGCCGGTGGCGAGGCCGTGCAGCAGACCGCGCGAGCGGAACCAGTACACGTACGCGAAGGCGCCGTAGAAGAACAGGCCCTCGATGCACGCCGCGAAGCAGATCAGGTTCAGCAGGAAGCGGCGGCGGTCGGCCCGGGTCTCAAGCCGCTCGATCTTTTCGACCGAGTCCATCCACTTGAAGCAGAACTGGGCCTTCTCGCGGATGGAGGGGATGTTCTCCACCGCGTCGAACGCGGCCGAGCGGTCGTCCGGATCGGGCAGGTAGGTGTCGAGCAGCGTCAGATAGAACTGGACGTGCACGGCCTCCTCGAAGAGCTGACGGCTCAGATACAGCCGCGCCTCGGGGGAGTTGATGTGCTTGTACAGCGTCAGGACCAGGTTGTTCGCCACGATCGAGTCGCCCGTGGCGAAGAACGCCACCAGCCGCCCGATCATGTGCTGCTCGCCCGGCGAGAGCTTGGCGAGGTCGGCGACGTCGGAGTGGAGGTCGACCTCCTCCACCGTCCAGGTGTTCTTGATCGCGTCCCGGTAGCGCTCGTAGAAGTCCGGGTAGCGCATCGGACGCAGGGTCAGCTCGAAGCCCGGGTCGAGCAGGTTCTTGTCGGTGGAGCTCATTACTGGCAGGCCTCGCAGGACTCGGGGTTCTCAAGGGAGCAGGCGACCGCGTCGGCGTCGGGGGCCGCCTGCTGGACGGGGATGGGGGCGCTGGCCTGCGCGGCGCGGGCGATGCGCGTGGCCGGGCGCGAGCGCAGGTAGTACGTCGTCTTCAGCCCCTGCTTCCAGGCGTACGCGTACATCGACGACAGCTTGCCGATGGTGGGCGTCTCCAGGAACAGGTTCAGCGACTGCGACTGGTCCAGGAACGGGGTGCGGGCCGCGGCCATGTCGATCAGGCCGCGCTGCGGGATCTCCCACGCCGTGCGGTAGAGCGCGCGCACGTCGGCGGGGATCCAGCTGAAGTCCTGGACCGAGCCGCTCGCCTCGCGCAGCGCCTCGCGGGACTGCGCGTCCCACACGCCGAGCCTCTTCAGGTCCTCCACCAGGTAGGCGTTGACCTGGAGGAACTCACCCGAGAGCGTCTCGCGCTTGAAGAGGTTGGAGACCTGCGGCTCGATGCACTCGTACACACCGGCGATGGAGGCGATGGTCGCGGTCGGGGCGATCGCGAGGAGCAGCGAGTTGCGCATGCCCACCGCGGCGATCCGCTCGCGCAGCGCCGCCCAGCGCTCCGGCCAGTTCAGCTCGACGTCGTAGTGGTCCGGGTGCAGCACACCGCGCGCCGTACGGGTCTTCTCCCAGGCGGGCAGCGGGCCCGACCGCTCGGCCAGGTCGCAGGACGCCTCGTACGCCGTGAGCATGATGCGCTCGGCGAGCTTCGTCGACAGGGCCTTCGCCTCGGGGGAGTCGAAGGGCAGGCGCAGCTTGAAGAAGACGTCCTGCAGGCCCATCGCGCCCAGGCCCACCGGACGCCACTTGGCGTTGGAGCGGCCGGCCTGCTCGGTCGGGTAGAAGTTGATGTCGACGACCCGGTCGAGGAAGGTCACGGCGGTGCGGACGGCCCCGTCCAGCCGCTCCCAGTCGATCTCGCCGGAGGCCAGCACGAAGGCGCCGAGGTTGACCGAGCCGAGGTTGCAGACGGCCGTCTCGCCGTCGTCGGTGACCTCCAGGATCTCGGTGCAGAGGTTCGAGGAGTGGACCGTGTGGCCGGGCTCCGCCGTCTGGTTGGCGGTCCGGTTGGAGGCGTCCTTGAAGGTCATCCAGCCGTTGCCGGTCTGCGCCAGGGTGCGCATCATCCGGCCGTACAGGTCCCGCGCCGGGATCGTCTTCTGGGCCAGACCCGCGGCCTCGGCCCTGCGGTAGGCGGCGTCGAACTCCTCGCCCCACAGGTCGACCAGCTCGGGCACGTCGGCGGGGGAGAACAGCGACCAGGTGCCGTCCGCGTCCACCCGGCGCATGAACTCGTCCGGGATCCAGTGCGCCAGGTTCAGGTTGTGCGTGCGCCGGGCGTCCTCGCCGGTGTTGTCGCGCAGCTCCAGGAACTCCTCGATGTCGGAGTGCCAGGTCTCCAGGTAGACCGCCGCCGCGCCCTTGCGCCGCCCGCCCTGGTTGACCGCCGCCACCGAGGCGTCCAGCGTCTTCAGGAACGGCACGATGCCGTTGGAGTGGCCGTTGGTGCCCCGGATGAGCGAGCCGCGCGAACGGATGCGGGAGTACGAGAGGCCGATGCCGCCCGCGTGCTTGGACAGGCGCGCCACCTGGTGGTAGCGGTCGTAGATCGAGTCCAGCTCGTCCAGCGGGGAGTCCAGCAGATAGCAGCTGGACATCTGCGGGTGGCGGGTGCCGGAGTTGAAGAGGGTGGGGGAGGACGGCAGGTAGTCGAGCCGGCTCATCAGCCCGTACAGCGAGGCGACCTCGTCCAGCGCGCGCACCGAGTCGTTCTCGGCCAGACCGGCCGCGACCCGGAGCATGAAGTGCTGGGGGGTCTCGATGACCTGGCGGGTGATCGGGTGCCGCAGCAGATAGCGCGAGTAGAGCGTGCGCAGGCCGAAGTAGCCGAAGCGGTCGTCGGCGCCGTCCGCGAGGGAGGTCGCGACCAGCGCGTCGAGGCGGGCCGCGTGCAGCCGCACGAAGTCGGCGGTGCGGTCCGCGATCAGCCCCTCGCGGTGGCCGACCTCGACGGAGTCGGAGAACGAGACCGAGCCCTGACCCGCGGCCTCCTCGGCGATCGTGAGCGTCAGCAGCCGGGCGGCGAGGCGGGAGTACGCCGGGTCCTCGGAGATCAGACCAGCGGCGGCCTCGGTGGCGAGCCCACGCAGCTCCGCCTCGTCCGAGCGCGCGTTGCGGCCGCGCAGCGCGGCGGCGGCGACACGGCCGGGGTCGGTGTCCGGCAGGTCGGCGGTGAGGTCGGTCAGGGTCCGCAGCAGGGCGGTCCCGGGGGCATCGGCCGACTCCTCGGCGATCGCTGAAGCGGGATCCGCAGGGGCGATGGTCACGTGGGGGCACTCCTCGCTCGGCACGGGGCCTCGGGGAGCGTGCGGGCACGCGGACACACCCCTTCGGGGGTACGCCGCGTCCACTTGCCCATTCCGCGAGGCCCTGGACGTCTGGCACCCGGGCCGGACGGCCAGGGTGCGCTGTCGGCAGGTCCTCGGACTGACCAAGTACGCAAATGCGTACCAGTACACCGTTGCGGGACAGTTCCGGATTTGCACCGGATTCCCCTGCGGCGACAGCGAGCATGAGCATACATCTTGTGCCGGGCTGTCGTGGTGCCCCCACATGTTGTGTCGCATCCGTACCGGAGTGTGTGTGCTGGGTAGTTGCTTCACCGCGGGCCGGCCGGGGCCTGTCGCGCGGTTCCCCGCGCCCCTGAGGGGAGCTGCGGATGCCGTAGGCCGGAACCGCGAGGCGGTCGTGGGCATTCCCCGGAGCCACGAAAACGGGCCGCCGGGTTTCCCCGGCGGCCCGTCCAACGTCGTTCGGCTCAGTGCGTCGAGCCCGCCGTCGCCGGGGGCAGTTCGACCTCCACGCCCGGGTCGCCCGCGTCCGCCGTGTAGTCCCGCGGGGACGTCTCGTCGACCCCGTCGGGGGCCTTCACGGCCCGCAGGACGAGCGTGAGAACCACCGTCACCGCCACGTTCAGGACGAAGGCGGTGAGGCCGATGTAGCCGATCTCACCGATGGCGGGGATCTCCTTGGAGCTGCCGCCGAAGTGCTTCTGGGTGGGGGAGGCGACCCCGTACGCGGCGAGCGTGCCGTACACCATGCCGGCGGCCCAGCCCGCGAGCAGCGCCCAGCGGTGGAACCAGCGCGTGAACAGTCCGCCCACCAGCGCGGGGAAGGTCTGGAGGATCCAGATGCCGCCGAGCAGCTGGAAGTTGATCGCGACCGTCTTGTCCATGGTCAGGACGAAGACCAGCGCGCCCACCTTCACCAGGAGCGAGACGATCTTGGAGACCTGCGCCTCCTGCTTCGGCGTGGCGTCCGGCTTGATGAAGTCCCGGTAGATGTTGCGGGTGAACAGGTTCGCGGCCGCGATCGACATGATCGCCGCGGGGACGAGGGCGCCGATGCCGATGGCCGCGAACGCCACGCCCGCGAACCAGTCCGGGAACATGTCCTCGAAGAGCTGCGGGATGGCCAGCTGGCCGTTCTTGACCTTGACCCCGGCGGCGATCGCCATGAAGCCGAGCAGCGCGAGCAGCCCCAGCATCAGCGAGTAGAGCGGCAGGATCGTGGTGTTGCGGCGGATCACCTCGCGGCTGCGGGAGGAGAGGGTCGCCGTGATGGAGTGCGGGTACATGAAGAGCGCCAGCGCCGAGCCGAGGGCCAGCGTGGCGTAGGTCCACTGGCCCGCGTCGCCGGGGACCAGCGCGCCCGTGGGCTTGCCGGCCGCGTTGGGCGTCTCGAACTTGTGCCGGGCCGCCGCGAAGATGTCGTCGAAGCCGCCGAGCTTGACCGGGATGTAGATGATCGCCACCAGGATGACGATGTAGATCAGCGTGTCCTTCACGAACGCGATCAGCGCGGGGGCGCGCAGACCCGAGGAGTAGGTGTACGCGGCGAGCACCGCGAACGCGATCAGCAGCGGCAGGTCCTTGACGAACCAGTTGCCGGAACCGCCGACGCCCATCACGTCGAGCACCGCCTGGATGCCGACGAGCTGGAGCGCGATGTAGGGCATCGTGGCGAGGATGCCGGTGACCGCGACCGCGAGCGAGAGGCTCTTGGAGCCGAACCGGCCGCGGACGAAGTCCGAGGTCGTCACATAGCCGTGCTTGTGCGAGACCGACCACAGCCGCGGCAGGAAGGTGAAGATGAGCGGATAGACCAGGATCGTGTACGGCACCGCGAAGAACCCGGCCGCGCCCGCCGCGTACACCGCCGCCGGGACCGCGACGAAGGTGTACGCCGTGTAGAGGTCGCCGCCGAGCAGGAACCAGGTGACCCAGGTGCCGAAGGAGCGGCCGCCCAGGCCCCATTCGTCGAGGCTGTGCTCGTTCTCGGCGCGGCGCCAGCGGGCGGCCATGAAGCCGAGGACCGTGACGGCGAGGAAGAAGAAGATGAAGACGCCGAGCGCGACGCCGTTCACCCCGTCGCCTGCTGCGAGAGTCACTTGCCCTCACCCGCCTTGCGGCCCTGCTGGTCGCGCTGCCACAGCTTGTACGCGAGCATCGTGAGCGCGGTGGAGATGACCACCCACAGCATCTGGTACCAGTAGAAGAAGGGGATCCCGGCGAGTGCCGGGTCGGCCTTCGCGTACGAACCGACCCACAGCATCGCCACGAAGGGCGCGATCAGGCAGAGCGCGATGACCACGCGCACCGGCGTGATCACCGCTCTCGGCGTTTGCGTTGTTTCCGGCATGGTGGCTTTCGTCCCCTCGCAGTGCTCACCTGTTGCAATGCGCACGAAATCTAGGGGACGGAATCCCGCCATGGAAGACCTGTACCGGATACCGGACGTCAGCCGGTGAGGAGGGTCGGTCCGTGGGCCGCTTGAGGCGGGCCACGCTGTGTTGTCCCGGGGGTAACCCCCGGACCCCCAGCCGGTCGCGGGCCGGGCCGCCTCAGTCCGTCGGGCGCTTCAGTCGCGCGACGAACTTGTAGCGGTCGCCGCGGTAGACCGAGCGCACCCACTCCACCGGCTCGCCGTCGCCGTCCAGGGAGTGCCGGGAGAGCATCAGCATCGGCAGGCCCACGTCCGTGCCGAGCAGTCCGGCCTCGCGCGGGGTGGCCAGCGACGTCTCGATGGTCTCCTCGGCCTCGGCGAGCCGCACTCCGTACACCTCGTTGAGGGCGGTGTAGAGAGAGGTGTACTTGACGAGCGAGCGGCGCAGCGCGGGGAAGCGCTTGGCCGACAGGTGGGTGGTCTCGATCGCCATCGGCTCGCCGCTCGCCAGGCGCAGCCGCTCGATGCGCAGCACCCTGCCGCCCGCGGCGATGTCGAGCAGCCCGGCGAGCGTGTCGTCGGCCGTCACATAGCCGATGTCCAGGAGCTGCGAGGTGGGCTCCAGGCCCTGGGCGCGCATGTCCTCGGTGTAGGAGGTCAGTTGCAGGGCCTGGGAGACCTTGGGCTTGGCGACGAAGGTGCCCTTGCCCTGGATGCGCTCCAGGCGCCCCTCGACCACCAGCTCCTGGAGGGCCTGGCGCACGGTGGTGCGGGAGGTGTCGAACTCGGCGGCCAGCGTGCGCTCGGGCGGCACCGGGGTCCCCGGCGGCAGGGTCTCCGTCATGTCGAGCAGATGCCGCTTGAGGCGGTAGTACTTGGGCACGCGAGCGGTCCGGGCGCCGGGGCCCGCCTCTGTCTCCGTACCGCTCCCGTCGGTGGCCATGGCCCGCCTTCCCGAGTGCTGCGCTGCTGCCGTCACCGGCTCCTCCGTCTGTCGCGGCTCACATGGTGGCACGGACCGGTCACGGGTCGTCGCCCTCCCTCAGGTGTCGGTCCGATAACGGACGCGACAGCCCTTCTTATACACCCTTGACACCCCTAAAGGTCTAGGCCAAGCTCCGGGTACTGGTCTAAACCATTAAAGACCAGGTCCCAGCCCCACAGGCAGTACACGTCGTATGTCTTCGCGGTGGGCGGGGGGTTGCAGCATCCCTGAGGAGGGTGGCGTGAAGCGCAAGCTCATCGCGGCGATCGGCGTCGCGGGCATGTTGGTCAGCATCGCGGCGTGTGGCTCCGACGACAAGAAGGACGGGGCCGAGGGCGGGGACGCCAAGCAGCTGACGGTCTGGCTGACGGTCGACGCGCAGAAGAACTGGCCGGACCTGGTCAAGGCCGCCGACGACGCGATCGTCGCCAAGCACCCGGGCCTGAAGATCAACCACGAGTACTACGGCTGGCCGGACAAGAACGCCAAGCTCGACGCGGTGCTCGCCACCGACAAGGCCCCCGACGTGGTCGAGATGGGCAACACCGAGATGCTCGCCTACTCGGTCAAGGGCGCCTTCGCGGAGATCGACCCGTCGAAGTTCGACAACTCCTCCGCCTGGCTCGACGGCCTCAAGGCGTCGGTCACCTACGACGGCAAGACCTACGGCGTCCCCTACTACGCCGGTGGCCGCACGGCGACCTGGCGCAAGGACGTCGCCGCCGAGGCCGGCGTCACCGCCACCCCGAAGACGTACACCGAGCTGACCGCCGACCTGGACAAGATCCAGGCGAAGAAGGGCGACAAGTTCAGCGCCTGGTACCAGCCGACCCGCGACTGGTACGCGGCCATGTCGTACGTGTACGACGCCGGCGGCTCCATCGCCAAGGAGGACGGCGGGAAGTTCAAGGGGAACCTGTCCTCGCCGGAGTCCCTCAAGGGGCTGAACGAGTACAAGAACATCCTCGGCAAGTACATGCACGGCGACAAGACCAAGGACGAGGCCGACCGGCCGATCGTCTACGGCCAGGGCAAGTCCGCGCTCGTCTTCAGCCCCGCGTGGGAGGGCGCCAACGCCGCGCTGCCCGAGAACGACAAGGTCGGCAAGCTCGCCGACAAGCTGGAGTCGTTCGTGATGCCCGGCCCGTCCGGCAAGGCCATGCCGGTCTTCCTCGGCGGCTCCGACCTCGCCGTCCCGGTCAAGTCCAAGGCGCAGGCGCTCGCCGCCGAGTGGATCAACGCCTTCACCGGCACCCAGGGCCAGAAGGGCCTGGTCGCCAAGCAGAACCTGCCCAACAACAAGACGGCCCTCGCCCCGCTGAAGTCGGACCCGAAGACGGCCGTCGCGGCCACCGCGGCCGAGTCCAGCTGGTTCGTGCCCATGGCCCCGGGCTGGGGCCAGGTCGAGAAGGCCAAGGTCCTCCAGGACATGCTCCAGGCCATCGGCACCGGCAAGAAGTCGGTCGAGCAGGCCGCGAAGGACGCGGACGCCGCGATCGACAAGGTCATCAACACCAAGTGACCTGTGGGCGGGGGCCCCGTCGTCGGTCAACGACGGGGCCCCCGCCCGGCCAGTACCGAAAGAGGGACCGCTAGGAGCGCGCGATGAGTGCCGCAGAGACAACCACCGCCAAGGTGCCGCCGGCGCGGCGCGACCCACTACCGGGTGGGGAATCCGGGAAGCCGAAGAGGCCGGCCAGCAAACGCGGAGCGGGACAGGCGGCGGTGCCCTGGGCGCTGCTCGCCCCGTGCCTCCTGGCCCTGGCCCTGGTCCTCGGCTATCCGCTGGTACGCCTGGTCACCCTGTCGTTCCAGAAGTTCGGCCAGCCTCAGCTGTGGGGCTTCAAGGACCCGGAGTCGGCCGGCTTCGACAACTTCACCAACGTCCTGGGCGACAGCGAGTTCTGGACCGTCGTCGTGCGGACCGTCCTGTTCGCCTTCACCGCGGTCGTGCTGACCATGGTGCTGGGCATGCTGATCGCCCTGCTGCTCCAGCGGGTCTCCGGCTGGGTCAAGACCCTGGTCAACATCGCCCTGGTGGCGAGCTGGGGCATGCCGATCGTCGTCGCCATCACCATCTTCAAGTGGATGTTCGACAGCGACTTCGGCGTACTGAACTGGCTGCTCAGCCAGGTGCCCGGGGTCGACATGATCGGCCACAACTGGTTCGCCAGCGGCACCCAGGGCCTCGCCGTGATCATGCTGCTCGTGGTCTGGGGGGCGGTGCCGTTCGTGGTCATCACCCTGAGCGCCGGTCTCACCCAGGTCCCCAAGGAGCTGGAGGAGGCCGCCCGGCTCGACGGCGCGGGCTCGTGGGGCGTGTTCCGGCACGTGACCCTGCCGATCCTCAAGCCCATCATCGTGATGCTGGCGACCCTCTCGGTCATCTGGGACATGGGGGTCTTCCCGCAGGTCTTCGTGATGCGCGGCAACCACCCCGAGCCGGAGTTCCAGCTGCTCACCACGTACTCGTACGACAAGGCGTTCGTGGTCAACGACTACTCGCAGGGCTCGGCGATCGCGCTGCTGACCGTGCTGCTGCTGCTCGGTGTGATCGCGGTGTACATGCGGCAGATGCTGAAGATCGGGGACGTCGAGTGAGCGCGGTGATCGGAAAGGACGGGGCACCCATGGCCTCCTCGGCCCAGGCGCTCGCGCGCCCCCGCAAGAAGAAGTCCAAGCTCGGCTGGAACCTGCTCGGGCTGCTGGTCTTCGCCACCGCCGGCTTCCCCGTCTACTGGATGCTCAACACGGCGCTCAAGCCCGCCAAGGACGCGATCGACCCGGACCCGCACTTCTTCCCCCGCACGCTGACCACCGAGAACTTCCGCCGCGCGCTGGACATCGGGGACTTCTGGGGCTCGATCGGCCGGTCGCTGATCGTCTCCGTCGTGGTCGTGGTGATCGGCATCGCGGTCGGACTGCTGGCGGCGCTCGCCATCTCGCGGTTCGCCTTCCGGGGCCGGAAGATCGTGATCATCGGCATCCTGGCCGTCCAGATGGTCCCGCTGGTCGCGATGATCATCCCGGTCTTCCTGCTCCTCAACGACCTGGGCCAGTACGACAAGCTCTCCGGTCTGATCCTCACCTATCTGACCTTCATCCTGCCCTTCACGGTCTGGACGCTGCGCGGCTTCATCGTCAACGTCCCCAAGGAGCTGGAGGAGGCGGCGATGGTCGACGGGTGTAGCCGTACCGGCGCGTTCGTCCGCGTGGTCTTCCCGCTGCTGGCCCCCGGCATGGTGGCCACCTCGGTTTACGGCTTCATCCAGGCGTGGAACGAATACCTCTACGCCCTCATGCTGATGAGCCAGAACCACCAGACCGCCACCGTGTGGCTGTCCAACTTCACCACCCAGCACGGCACCGAGTTCGCCCCCATGATGGCCGGCTCCACCATGATGGCCGTCCCCATCGTGGCTCTCTTCCTCCTCGTCCAGCGCAAGATGGCCGCGGGTCTGACGGCCGGCGCAGTGAAGGGATAACGCCGCCCCATGACGACGATCGCACGCAGCACCGACACACTCACGCGCGACGCCCTCACCGTCCTGCAGCCCGGCTTCGTCGGCACGACCGCCCCCGGCTGGCTGCTGCGCCGGATCGGCGAAGGCCTCACCTCGGTGGGCCTGTTCGGCCGGAACATCGCCACGGCGGACCAACTGGCCGCCCTGACGTCCCAGTTGCGGTCCGAGCGGGACGACGTCCTGGTGGCCATCGACGAGGAGGGCGGCGACGTCACCCGTCTGGAGGTCCGTACGGGCTCGTCCTTCCCCGGCAACCTGGCGCTCGGGTCGGTCGACGACACGGAGCTGACCCGGGCGGTGGCGCACGAGCTCGGCCGCCGCCTCGCGGTCTGCGGGGTGGACCTCAACTGGGCCCCCTCCGCCGACGTCAACTCCAACCCGGGCAATCCGGTCATCGGGGTACGGTCGTTCGGCGCCGACTCGCAGCTGGTGGCGCGGCACACCGCCGCGTACATCGAGGGCCTCCAGTCCGCCGGGGTCGCCGCCTGCACCAAGCACTTCCCCGGCCACGGCGACACGGCGGTCGACTCGCACCACGCGCTGCCCCGCATCGACGTGGACCTCGAGACCCTGCACGCCCGTGAGCTGGTGCCGTTCCGCGCGGCGATCGCCGCGGGTTCCAAGTCGGTCATGAGTGCGCATATCCTGCTTCCCGCGCTCGACCCCGCCCGCCCGGCGACGCTGAGCCCGCGCGTCCTGACCGGACTGCTGCGCGAGGAACTCGGCTACGACGGGCTGATCGTCACCGACGCGGTGGAGATGCAGGCCATCGCCTCGACGTACGGAATCGAGCGCGGCTCGGTCCTCGCGATCGCGGCCGGCGCGGACGCGCTGTGCGTCGGCGGCGGCCTGGCGGACGAGGACACCGTGCTGCGGCTGCGCGACGCCCTGGTCGCGGCGGTACGCGGCGGGGAGCTGCCCGAGTCACGCCTGGCCGACGCGGCCGAGCGGGTGCGCGCGCTGGCGTCCTGGACCCGGCGGGCGAGGGGGGATGCGGCGGGGCCGGGCGCGGAGCCACAGGAGGGGACCGCGCCCGGCTCCGGTACCGGTACTCGCTCCGGCTCCGGTACTGGTTACGGCTCCGGTACGGGCTCTGGTAGCGGTACTGGTTACGGATGCGCCACCGGCGGCGGGTCCGACATCGGTCTGGTCGCTGCGCGGCGGGCGCTGCGGGTCACCGGGGACGGGCTGCCGCTGGCCGCGCCGCCCCATGTGGCCGCCCTCACCCCCGTCGCGAACATCGCGGTCGGGGACGAGACGCCGTGGGGGGTGGCGGCGGAACTCGCGGCGCTGCTGCCGGGGACGTCGACGGGCACCTACGGCCCGTCCGTGGACCCGTCCTCGGTGCTGGCCGCGGCCGGGTCCCGCCGGATCGTGGCGGTGGTACGCGACGAGCACCGGCATCCGTGGATGGGGGCGGTCCTGGACGCGCTGTTGTCGGCGCGGCCGGACACGGTGGTGGTCGAGATGGGGGTGCCGCAGGCTGTGGCGCGGGGGGCGGTGCATGTGGCTACGCATGGGGCGGCGAGGGTGTGCGGCCGGGCGGCGGCCGAGGTTCTTTCCCCCACCCCGCCCGTCTCCTGAACCCCTCGGGCGGGGGGCCCTTGCCGGGGCGGGTGCTCGTCTGCGGGCCGGTGGAGGGTCGCTCGCGCGGTTCCCCGCGCCCCTTTCGGGGCGGGAGTGCTCCTGCGCGCGAGCAACCCAGCACGGTCCGCAGCCGAAGGAGGGTTTGGGGGCGCGGGGAACGGCGCGACCGGCCGACCACGACCCGCAGAAGAGCACGGGGTCAGGGGCGCGGGGAACTGCGCGACCAGCCCTCCACCGGCCCGCGGGCGAAAGAGGGTTCGGGGGCGCGGGGAACTGCGCGAGCAGACCCACCGGCCCGCAGGTGAAGGGGGCGGGGGAGCGGGGCGCAGCCCCGTCCCCCTGTGCGGGGTGCGGTAGGGGCTACAGCCCCTGCCAGGACGGCTTGTTCGCGTATGTGTGGCGGAAATAGTCCGCCAGCTTCAACTTCGACGCCGCCCCCTCATCCACCACAACCGTCGCATGCGGATGCAACTGAAGCGCCGACGCCGGCACCACGGACGCCACCGGCCCCTCCACGGTCTGGGCCACCGCCTCCGCCTTGCCCTCGCCCGTGGCGAGCAGCACCAGGTGCCGCGCCTCCAGGATCGTGCCGATCCCCTGCGTGATCACGTGGTGCGGCACCTGCGCGATGTCGTCGTCGAAGAAGCGCGCGTTGTCCACCCGCGTCTGCTCCGTCAGCGTCTTGATCCGGGTACGGGAGGCGAGCGACGAGCACGGCTCGTTGAAACCGATGTGCCCGTCGGTGCCGATCCCGAGGATCTGGAGGTCCACGCCCCCGGCCGCCACCAGCGCCCGGTCGTACGCCTCGCACGCCGCCTGGACGTCCGCCGCCGAGCCGTCCGGCCCGATGAACGAGTCGGGGCCGAGTCCGAGCGGCTCCACGACCTGGCGGATCACGGTCGCGCGGTAGGACTCGGGGTGCCCGGTCGGCAGCCCGACGTACTCGTCGAGCTGGCACACCCGCGCCCGCGAGACATCCACCGCGCCCGCCGCGACCTTCGCCGTCAGCGCGTCGTAGATGGGCAGCGGGGTCGAGCCGGTGGCCACGCCGAGCAGGGCGTCGGGCTTGCGCCGCCACAGCGCCGCGATGGATTCCGCGATGAGCTCGCCGCCCGCCTTGGCGTCCGGGACGATGACAACTTCCACGTGGGCCTGCCGATCTGGAGAGGACGTGACTGATCAGGGTGGTATAGACCAATCTAGCAGAGCGGGCACCGCTCCCGCTGGCGGTCGCACCGGCTGCCATGGTCGACTTGAAGGGTTGCGGCACCGCGTACAGAGACCGCCCCTGGGAGGCATTCCGTATGGCGTCGACACAGACCGGAGCACCCCACAGCGAGCAGCCCGGCCGGATCATGCGCGGGGAGATGGCCGAGCAGCCGGCCGTACTGCGCCGCATCCTCGCCGAGGGGGCCCCGCGCATCCGCGAGGTGGCCGCCGCGATCGCCGCGCGCGCCCCCCGCTTCGTCCTGCTGACCGCCCGAGGCACCTCCGACAACGCCGCCCTGTACGCCAAGTACCTGCTGGAGATCCGGCTCGGGATGCCCTGCGGGCTCACCTCGATGTCCACCACCACCGCGTACGGCGCCCGCCCCGACCTCGGCGACGTCCTCGTCATCACCGTCAGCCAGTCCGGCGGCTCGCCCGACCTCGTCGACTCCACCCGGGCCGCCCGGCGCGCGGGCGCGATCACCCTGGCCGTCACCAACAACGCCGACTCGCCGCTCGCCGCCGTCTCCGAGTACCACATCGACATCCTGGCGGGGCCGGAGAAGGCGCTGCCCGCGACCAAGACGTACACCGCCTCGCTGCTCGCCCTCTACCTCTTCGTGGAGGGGCTGCGCGGCGGCGACGTCTCGGCGGCCGAAGCGCTGCCCGGGCTCGCGGACCGGGTCCTGGCGCGCCAGAGCGAGGTGCGCCGGCTCGCCTCCCGCTACCGCTTCGCCGAGCGCATGGTCATCACCTCGCGCGGCTACGGCTACCCCACGGCCAAGGAGGCCGCCCTCAAGCTGATGGAGACCAGCTACATCCCGGCCCTGGCGTACTCCGGGGCCGATCTGCTGCACGGCCCGCTCGCCATGGTCGACAACATCTCGCCGGTGATCGCGGTCGTCACCGACGGCCGTGGCGGCCAGGCGCTCCAGCCGGTGCTCGACCGGCTGCGCGGCCGGGGCGCCGACCTCTTCGTCGTCGGCCCCCAGCCGCAGGTGGAGGCGGCCTCGGCCGGGTTCGTGCTGCCGGTCGAGGGCGTCCCCGAGGAGCTCCAGCCGGTCCTGGAGATCCTTCCGCTGCAACTCCTCGCGTACGAGGTGACCATCGCCCGGGGCCAGGACCCGGACGCCCCCCGCGCCCTGGCGAAGGTGACGGAGACCCGCTGACCGGCCGGAACGGGCCGAGGAGTGGAACGGACTAGGCGTAACGCCCCGCGCGTGGCAGGCTCGTACCGCCTGGGCGGGGCCGTCAAACGGATGGACAGCGAGAATGGTCTAGTCCACAATGGCCCCAGCAGGCCCCCGGCCTCCCCGCACAGGAGGCCGGACCGAGGAACCCGGCGCTCTCTGCCCTGACAGCGCCGAGGACCTCCCGTAAGGCCGAGGGGCACCGCACACCCGTCGGCCGGCAGTTCCGGGCTGCGGTGCCGGACGGGCCGAGGGTCCCGCCCCGGCGCCGTAGCCCGCGCGGGTACCCTCGCTGACGTGCCCTCCATGAACGACCTCGTACGCCAGCACACCGCTCTCAGTGAATCCGACCTGGAGTGGCTCCATCTGCTGGTCTCGGAGTGGCAGCTGCTCTCCGACCTCTCCTTCGCCGACCTCGTGCTGTGGGTGCCCACCCTGGACGGCACCCGGTACGTCTCCGTGGCGCAGATGCGGCCCAACACCGGCCCCACCTCCTACCAGGACGACATGGTCGGCCACCTCGTCCCGCGCGGCCGGCGCCCGCTGCTCGACGCCGCCCTGGACGAGGGCCGGATCGTGCGCGAGGGCGACCCGGAGTGGCGCGAGGAGGTGCCGGTGCGGGTCGAGTCCATCCCCGTACGGAGGGAAGGACGCGTCCTCGGAGTGATCGCGCGCAACACCAATCTGCTCACCGTGCGTACACCCTCGCGCCTGGAGCTCACCTATCTCCAGTCCGCCTCCGACCTCGCGCAGATGATCGCCGCCGGCTCCTTCCCCTTCCCCGGGCAGCAGGTCGACATGGACGCCTCCCCGCGCGCCGGGGACGGGCTGATCCGGCTGGACGCGGACGGCATCGTCCAGTACGCCTCGCCCAACGCGCTCTCCGCCTACCACCGCCTGGGGCTCGCCTCCGACCTGGTCGGCCAGCACCTGGGCGAGCTCACCGCCCAACTCGCCCCCTCGCGCGGCCCGGTGGACGAGGCGATCGCCAAACTGGCCAGCGGCTACGCTCCGCGCGAGACCGAGGTCGAGGGCAGCGGCGGGGTCATCCAGCTGCGCGCCATCCCGCTCAAGCCCAAGGGCACCCGGATCGGTTCGCTGGTGCTGCTGCGGGACGTGACCGAACTGCGCCGCCGCGAGCGAGAGTTGATCACCAAGGACGCCACCATCCGGGAGATCCACCACCGGGTGAAGAACAACCTCCAGACGGTGGCGGCCCTGCTGCGCCTCCAGGCCCGGCGGATCGACTCCGCCCAGGGGCGCGAGGCGCTGAACGAGGCGGTACGGCGGGTCGGCTCCATCGCGATCGTGCACGAGACGCTCTCGCAGAACCTGGACGAGCGCGTCGAGTTCGACGAGATCGCCGACCGGGTGCTCGCGATGGTGGCGGAGATCTCCCCGGGCAAGGTCGCCTGCCGCCGTACGGGACGCTTCGGCATCCTGGACGCCGAGGTCGCCACCCCGCTCGCGATGGTCCTCACCGAGATCCTCCAGAACGCCCTGGAACACGCCTTCGCCCAGGGGGAGCAGGGCACGGTGGAGGTCGCGGCGGTGCGCGGCGGCACCCGTGAGGACGCCCGGCTGCTGATCACCGTGCGCGACGACGGGCGGGGGCTGCCGGAGGGCTTCGACCCCCAGACGGCCGGGAACCTCGGCCTCCAGATCGTCCGCACCCTGGTCGAGGGCGAGCTCGGCGGCGCGTTCGACATGGTGGCGGCGCCGGAGCGGGGCACCCAGGTGGTGCTCGACGTACCGGTGCGGGCCGACAAGTAACGCGCGAAGCGCGCCGCACAGAGCAGCGAGCCCCGGACCGAGAACGGTCCGGGGCTCGAATGCTGTGGGTTACTTCTGCTGCGCGCTGCGGCTCGGGGGGCGGTAAGTGCGTACTCGCTGTACGCGCCGCGCGGGCCTAGGCAGGAGGGGGGATCAGGCGGTCGCGTTGCGCGCCCGGTTGCGAGCGGCACGGCGCTTCATCGCGCGGCGCTCGTCCTCGCTGAGGCCACCCCAGACGCCGGAGTCCTGGCCGGACTCGAGCGCCCACTGCAGGCACTGCTCCATGACGGGGCAGCGGCGGCAGACGGCCTTGGCTTCCTCGATCTGCAGCAGCGCAGGACCGGTGTTGCCGATGGGGAAGAACAGCTCGGGGTCTTCCTCACGACAAACGGCGTTGTGACGCCAGTCCATGGCTGCTACCTCTCTTGGTGGTACGTATGGGTGCTTGTGAATGTGAACGCTTTCACGAATCCCTCCGCAAGGGAAGGGCCGACTTCCAGTTGGACTGGTTGTGGGTCCGGAGTTTGAGGAGGGGTTCTGGCTCTCACGGAGGCTGGTGTTGCGGGCCGTCCCGATCGCCATGTAGAGATTCGCAAACCTCGGCGGCGGATACAACCCCTTCCGGAAAGTTTTTTTTGATTCCTTGGTGTCGACTGAGTCACAGTCGTACTTCTATGGGGTGGGGCCCAGCCCAAACGTTCGAGTTAAAGGACTTTCGGCCCTTCCACTCACACAATCACACGCAGTGCACGGCGTACGCCTGTGAACGTCACGCTCGTACGCAGACCCAGGTGGTCGCCGTCCATCTGGAAGGGCAGCGGGGCCTTGGAATGCAAGGTGAAGGCCGTGAGGTCATGCAGTGAAACCGCGTGTTTGCCGTGGGGACCCTTCTCGGGGGTCGAGGTCAGCAGCTGGGTGGCGTAGCGGGCCGCCGAGGAGGTCGAGAGTCTGGAGAGCGAGAGCACGTCGAGGGCCGTCTCGAAGGACGCCTCCGGGGTCGCGTACACCGGCCGATTGCCCAGGTAGGTCCAGGGGGAGGTGTTGCAGACTATGGACATCACCAGGTCCTCGACCGGGTCCTGCCCGGGCCGCTCCAGGGTGATCGTGCCGTGCCGCCGGTGCCGCTCGGCGAAGAACTGCCGGGCCACCTGGCGCAGGTACAGACTGTGGGTGGAGCGTCTGCCGCGCTCGCGCTGCTGTTCGACCCGGCCGACGACACCCGCGTCGAACCCGAGTCCGGCACAGAAAGTGAACCAGCGGTCCGGGACGCCCTCGTCCTCGGTGCCCGGTGTGCCGGCCGCCAGCCCCAGGCTCACCGTGCGCCCGCGCCCCTCGCGCAGGGCGTCGAGCAGTATGCCGGTCGCCTCCACGGGCTCGTTCGGCAGCCCGATCGCGCGGGCGAAGACATTGGTGGAGCCGCCGGGGACCGCCGCGAAGCTCGGCAGGTTCTCCGGGTCGGGGCCGTTGTGCAGCAGTCCGTTGACGACCTCGTTGACCGTGCCGTCACCGCCGAGCGCCACGACGAGGTCGATGTCACTGCTCTCCGCCGCCCGCCGCCCGAGGTCGCGGGCGTGCCCCCGGTACTCCGTGGTCACGGCCTCCAGCTTCATCTCGCTGGCCAGCGCGTGGATGAGGACATCACGGGTGCGGGCACTGGTGGTGGTAGCCGCCGGGTTGACCACGAGAAGTGCACGCATGGTCGCCAGAGTACCTACCGGGTGGTACCGGGCACAGTCCAGCCCCCTCGCCGCGGCCCCCCGGGCCCGGGCGGCGGGCGGGGGCGAGGGCTACCCTGCTGGGGTGAGTACTGAGCAGCACCCTGACAGCGAGACCGGCACCGGAGCCCCCGAGGGGCCGCGTCCCCGGCGGCTGACGACGGCCGCCGCGATCGCCGCGATCGAGGGTCTGGCCCTGGTCGGCGGCGGCCTCTTCATGCTCGTGATGGGCCTGGTGGGCAAGCCCGACCAGCCCCGGCAGGCCGTGACGGGCGGGGTGACGCTGATCGTCCTCGGGCTCATCCCGCTGGTCGCCGCGCGCGGGCTGCTGTTGCGGCGCCGCTGGAGCCGGGGGCCCGCGCTGATCACCCAGATCCTGGCGCTTCCGGTGGCCTGGATGTTCCTGACCTCCGACGGCCCGGCCATCCCGGTGGGGATCGTGACGGCCGTGCTCGCGGTGACGGGACTGGTCCAGCTGGTCAACCCGGCCACGGCCGAGGCACTCGGCGTGAGCGGAGCGGGTGGGACCCGGCAGCCGTAGGCGGGCCGTGCGCAGTGCGGGGAGGCGGCCACGCCCGCCTTGCGGTGATGTGACCGGCCGACGCCCGTCCGCGGTGATGTGAGCGGCCGACTGCACTGCCGTCGCCGCCCGTCCTCGCCTTGCGGCCGTACGTAGCGGCGCCCGCCCGGCCGCCGCGCCCCCGTGGCAGGACCGGAGCCCGCGAGCTGCGAAGTGCGCACACCGGACCCGGACACCCGCGGACCCGGCCGGGCACCCGGCCCGGGGCGGGCCCTCCCCCTCTACTCCTCCACCAGCAACTTCTCCCGCAGCTGCGCCAGGGTCCTGGCCAGCAGGCGCGAGACGTGCATCTGCGAGATGCCGACCTCCTGCGCGATCTGCGACTGGGTCATGTTCCCGAAGAAGCGCAGCAGCAGGATCCGCTTCTCGCGCGGCGGCAGGTCCTCCAGGAGCGGCTTGAGCGACTCCCGGTACTCCACGCCCTCCAGCGCCTCGTCCTCCGCGCCCAGGGTGTCCGCGACCGCCGGTGACTCGTCGTCGGTGTCCGGGACGTCCAGCGAGAGCGTCGAGTAGGCGTTGGCCGACTCCAGGCCCTCCAGGACCTCCTCCTCGGAGATGCCCAGGCGCTCCGCCAGCTCGTGCACCGTGGGCGAGCGGCCGTGCTGCTGGGAGAGCTCGGCCGTGGCCGTGGTGAGGGCCAGGCGCAGCTCCTGCAGGCGCCGCGGCACCCGGACCGCCCAGCCCTTGTCGCGGAAGTGCCGCTTGATCTCGCCGACGACCGTGGGCGTCGCGTACGTCGAGAACTCGACCCCGCGCTCCGGATCGAACCGGTCGACCGACTTGATCAGGCCGATGGTGGCGACCTGGGTCAGGTCGTCCAGCGGCTCGCCGCGGTTGCGGAACCGCCGGGCCAGGTGCTCGACCAGCGGAAGGTGCATCCGGACGAGCCGGTTGCGCAGCTCGGCCTTCTCCGGCGAACCGTCCGGGAGCTTGCGCAGCTCGATGAACATCGCCCGCGCCCCGCTGCGGTCCTGCGGATCGTGCTGGTGGTGCGTGTGCTCGATGTGCTCGCTCATGTGGGCCGCCCGCTCTGCCTGCCGCGTCTGCTCCGCCACGGCCTCAAGGCCGTCAAGTCCGTCCACCGGGTGCGGCCGGGCCTGCTGCTCCGGGACACCGATGGAGAGCGGCTCCTCCGAGTGCGACTCGGGGATGCGCCTGTCGTCCCGCACCGGACCGTCCCCGCTCACGCCGGTCCGGGTCCCGCGCCGCGCTGTTTGTACAGGCTGATGGAGACCGTGCGGTCGTCGGCGACCGAGGAGTCGACCTTGCCGGCGAGTGCCGAGAGCACCGTCCAGGCGAAGGTGTCGCGCTCGGGCGCCCGGCCGTCCGTGGTCGGCGCCGAGACCGTGACCTCCAGGGAGTCGTCGACGAGACGGAAGACACAGCTCAGCACGGAGCCGGGGACGGCCTGCTGGAGCAGGATCGCGCAGGCCTCGTCGACCGCGATACGCAGATCCTCGATCTCGTCGAGGGTGAAGTCCAAACGTGCCGCGAGACCGGCCGTGGCCGTACGCAGCACCGACAGGTAGGCACCCGCGGCCGGCAGCCGGACTTCCACGAAGTCCTGGTTCCCGGGCTCGCCTGCGATCTGGGACACCCTCACCTCCAAGGTGCACAAGCTCTCTCGGGCCCCGGCGGAGGGGACGCCTCCGGGGCCATGCGGTACGAAATGCGGTGATCGTGCGTCGTCCACGCGATCGTGGTGCTCGGAAGGGCGACGCTATCGCGATCCATGGTGCCGTGTCGCCGGGACCCCTCCCGGCAGGTGTCACTCATGGTAAGCATATGAGCACGGACAGTGGCTAGAGGTGTGCGGTGCCCAATTGCTGTGAACCGGCGCCGGGTTGACGTACCCAGGGCGGAGGGTGTCGAACCGTCCGGATTCTCCCGGCTTCCCGCCTCACACCAGTGCGTTGTCCACGAAGCACCAGCGCCAGTCCTCGCCCGGCTCCAGGGTGCGCATCACCGGATGCCCGGTGGCGAGGTGGTGGGAGGTCGCGTGCCGCATCGGCGAGGAGTCGCAGCAGCCCACATAGCCGCACACCAGACAGAGCCGCAGCTGTACGTGATGGGTGCCCGCGGCCAGGCACTGCGGGCAGGTGTCCGTCAGCGCGGGGGGCTCGGGGCGCGGCAGTTCGGCAACGTGGGGGCACTCGCTCATGATTGCCAGGTTACGACGGTCGGGCTGTGAGGTGGCTGGGATGGACGCGTTGCCGCTGGTGGCACTGGTCGCGGGGAGTGCCGTGGTGGCGGGGGCCGCCCGCCGCACCCCGGTGCCGGCCCCGCTGCTGCTGGTCGCGGCGGGGCTCGCCGCCGCCTATGTGCCGGGGGTTCCGGACTACACGCTCGACCCGCACATCGTGCTGCCCCTGCTGCTGCCGCCGCTGCTGTACACGGCCGCCGTGGACAGTTCGTACCTCGATCTGCGGGCCAATCTGCGGCCCGTCGCGCTGCTCTCGGTCGGGTACGTCCTGTTCGCGACGGTGGCCGTCGGCTGGCTCGCCTATCTGCTGGTGCCCGATCTGCCGCTCACGGCCGCGCTGGTGCTCGGTGCGGTGGTCGCGCCGCCGGACGCGGTCGCGGCCACCGCGATCGCCCGGCGCCTCGGCCTGCCGGGCCGGATCACCACCATCCTCCAGGGCGAGTCCCTGGTGAACGACGCGACCGCCATCACCGCCTACAAGGTGGCGCTGGCGGCCGCGGTGGGGGAGGGAGCGACCTGGGCGGGCGGGATCGGGGAGTTCGCGCTGGCCTCGCTCGGCGGGGTGGGGATCGGGCTGGTGCTGATGGTGCCGATCCACTGGCTGCGCACCCGGCTGACGGAGGCGCTGCTCCAGAACACCCTCTCGCTGCTCATCCCGTTCCTCGCGTACGCGGCGGCCGAGGGCGTCGGGGCGTCCGGGGTGCTCGCCGTGGTGGTCGTCGCGCTCCATCTGGGCCACCGCTCCTGGCAGGTGGACTTCGCGACCCGGCTCCAGGAGGCGGCGGTCTGGAAGATGGTCGCCTTCGTCCTGGAGTCGTCGGTGTTCGCGCTGATCGGACTCCAGCTCCCGGTGGTGCTGAGGGGGCTCGGGGAGTACCGGGTGGGGGAGGCGCTGCTGTACGCCACCGGGGTCTTCGCCGCGGTCGTCGCGATGCGGTTCGTCTGGGTCTTCCCCGCGACCTTCCTTCCCCGCGTCCTGTCGGAGCGGATCCGCACCCGCGAGCCGGACACGGACTGGACGGCGCCGGTGATCGTGGGATGGGCCGGGATGCGCGGGGTGGTCTCGCTCGCCATCGCCTTCTCGATCCCGCTCACCACGCACGACGGCCATCCCTTCCCGGCCCGCAACCTCGTGCTGTTCCTGACCTTCACCACGGTCATCGCCACCCTGGTGGTGCAGGGGCTGACCCTGCCGCCGCTGATCCGGGCGCTGAAGCTGCCCGGCCGCGACGCGCGGGCGGCGACGCTGGCCGAGGCGCAGGCCCAGAGCGACGCCTCGCTGGCCGCGGAGCGCCGTCTGGAGGAGCTGCTCGCGGACGAGGCGAACGCGCTGCCGCAGCCGCTGGTAGACCGGCTGCGCACGGTCCTGGAGCGCCGCCGCAACTCCCCGTGGGAGCGGCTGGGCGGGGTGAACGCGGTGACCGGGGAGTCGGCCGACGCCACCTACCGCAGGCTCTCGCGCGAGATGATCGGCGCCGAGCGCGAGGTGTTCGTCCAGCTGCGGGACGCGCGCCGGATCGACGACGAGATGCTGCGCACGCTGCTGCGCCGGCTGGACCTGGAGGAGGCGGCGGCGTACCGCGAGAGCGAGTCGTGAGCGGCCCCCGGGGCGCGAGCGGCTCCCGAGGTGTGAGCGGCTCCCGAGGTGTGAGCGGCTCCCGAGCCGTAGGCGGCCCCCGGGGCGGAAGCGCTGCTACGGCCGGAGCGGCGGCCCGGTGACCACGGCGGCGACCGAACTCCCCTCGGGGAACGCCCCCTCCCCGGCGAGCGTCACCAGCCCGTACAGCATCTTGGCGACATACAGGCGCTCCAGCGGCAGCCCGTGGCGGGCCTCGAAGTCGTCCGCGAAGGCGGTGAGTTCGGGGGTGGTACGGGCGTAACCGCCGCAGTGGAAGCGCTCGTCCAGGGACCAGTTGTCCCCGGCCGCGCCGAAGGCCTCCTCCTGCGACCGCCGTATCTCGCGCGCGAGGAAGCCGCCCCGCAGCACCGGGAAGCCGAGCGCGCGCCGGGGCCGCGTCAGCCCGGCGGCGAGCCCGGCCAGGGTGCCGCCGGTCCCGCAGGCCACCGCCACCACGTCGGCGCGGCCGTCCAGCTCGCGCCCGAGCTCCGCGCAGCCGCGCACGGCCAGGACGTTGCTGCCGCCCTCGGGGACGACGTAGGCGCCGGGACCGAAGCGCTCGCGCAGCGCGGCCAGCACCTCCGGCTCGGCCTTGCGCCGGTAGGTCGCGCGGTCCACGAAGTGCAGCCGCATGCCGTCCGCGGCGCACCGGGCGAGCGAGGCGTTCAGGGGCCGGTGGGCGAGTTCGTCGCCGCGGACCAGGCCGATGGTGGGAAAGCCCAGGAGGCGGCCGGCCGCGGCGGTGGCGCGCAGATGGTTGGAGTAGGCGCCGCCGAAGGTCAGCACCGGGCGCCCGGCCGCCTCGCGCAGATTGAGCGCCAGTTTGCGCCACTTGTTGCCCGGCAGGGCCGGGTGGATCAGATCGTCCCGCTTGAGCAGCAGCCGGACGCCGTGGCGGGCGAAGCGCTCGTCCTCGACCGGTTGCAGAGGCGAAGGGATACGCGGCCGCAGGACGGTGGCGGGGTCGAGCGCTTCTTCGGTCACCTGTCCATTGTGACCGGGGCCGTCACTTCAGCCGCTCGTGGACCCGCTCCCGCAGCCAGTCCATGCCGAAGCCGCGCGGATCGACCTTGCCCGGCTGCCACTCCCGGTGGCCGATCACCGACCGCTCGGTCCAGCCGTAGTGCCGGCAGACGGCCGCCGCGGCCTTCTCGATCGCCAGGAGCTGGGCCGGTGGCCAGGGGTCCTCGCCGTCGCCGAGGTTCTCGCACTCGAACCCGTAGAACCGCGGGTTGCCGTCGGTGTCGGCCTTGTGGCACGGCGGCAGGCGTTTTTCCGCGACGACCGCGCGGAGCACGTCGCCGTCGCCCGCGCCGGCGTGGTTGGCGCGGCCGTTGCCGACCATGTGGACGGTCCCGTCCTTGGTGATCACGCCGTGGCAGAGCGGACCGGGCAGGGCGGCATAGCCGTCGTAGCAGATGCGAACGGTCGCGTTCGCGCCCCGGGTCACCGTGTGGTGGATCATCACCCCGTTGAGCGGCCCCCAGGCGCCGTGCCCGGCCCGGTTGTGGGTGCGCCAGCCGTCGACCTCGACGACGTGGAGGCCCTCGGCGCGCAGGGCGGAGAGGAACTGGTCAGCCGACATGGGTGGGGCCATGGCCGACTCCTTCGGTGAGCGGTACCCCGTTTTGCGGTACCTGGTGCGGTTGAGCCGGAATGTGCTCTACCCGCTTCTACCGGAACTTCCCACTATGGGCGATCTGTTCGGGCGGCGTGCGAGCCGACCCGGACAGTCCGCCCACCGAGGGCCGGTCCTGCGCGAGACGGAGGCCGGGCCCGGGCACCGCGCCGTGGATGCCGACGGGCGCGACGCCCTCGGCGTATGTGTGGCCGGAAGTGGGGGGTCCCTCCTGGGGAGGGCGCAACCTGCCCCGCCGGAACGGGTTCTAGTCCCACTCATTTGTGTAATGGCGCACGCACGGTCCGTGCTGGAAGGCTTCTCGCGCAGGTCAGCTCATGATCGGAAGATCGAGAGGGAAACACATGTCGGTCGAGGCAGGGCCCGAGAACCGCGCGCAGCAGAGTCTTGGCACCGCAGCCGCGCGGAATCTGGCGACCACCACCAAGTCCGCCCCGCAGATGCAGGAGATCACCTCCCGGTGGCTGCTGCGCATGCTGCCGTGGGTGCAGGTCAAGGGTGGTACGTACCGGGTCAACCGGCGACTGAGCTACGCGGTCGGCGACGGGAAGATCACGTTCGTGCAGACCGGTGAGCGGGTCACCGTGATCCCAGCCGAGCTGGGAGAGCTGCCCGCGCTGCGCGGCTTCGAGGACGAGTCGGCGCTGAGCGAGCTGGCGAACCGCTGCGAGCAGCGCGAGTTCGCCGCCGGAGAGGTCATCGCCACCGCCGGGGACATCGTGGACACGGTCTATCTGCTGGCCCACGGCCGCGTCGAGCGCATCGGCACCGGGCCCTACGGCGACGAGGCGGTGCTCGGCGTCCTGGCCGACGGGGCGCACCTGGGCGAACAGGCGCTCGTCTCGTCCGACGCCACCTGGGACGACACCGCCCGGGCCGCCACCGCCTGCACCGTCCTCGCGCTCAGGCGCGCGGACGTGCTCAACCTCGCCGAGCGCGCCACCTCCCTGGGCGACCATCTGACCGCCTACGCCGCGATCCCGGAGCAGCGCACCAACAAGTACGGCGAAGCGGCCATCGACCTGGCCTCCGGCCATGTCGGCGAGCCGGTCATCCCGCACACGTACGTGGACTACGAGAGCGCGCCCCGCGAGTACGAACTCTCCGTCGCCCAGACCGTGCTGAAGGTCCACAGCCGGGTCGCCGACCTCTACAACCAGCCGATGAACCAGACCGAGCAGCAGTTGCGGCTCACCGTCGAGGCGCTGCGCGAGCGCCAGGAGGACGAACTCATCAACAACCGCGAGTTCGGACTGCTCGCCAACTGCGACTACGACCAGCGCCTCCAGCCCCACGACGGCGTCCCCAGCCCCGACGACATGGACGAACTGCTCGCGCGCCGCCGCGGCAGCAAGCTCTTCCTCGCCCACCCGCGCGCCATCGCCGCCTTCGGCCGCGAGTGCAACAGGCGCGGCCTGGTCCCCGAGAGCATCGACATCGGCGGCAACCGCATCTCGACCTGGCGCGGGGTGCCGATCTTCCCGTGCAACAAGATCCCGGTCAGCGACGCCCGTACGTCCTCAATTCTCTGTATGCGTACGGGCGAGGACGAGCAGGGTGTCATCGGGCTCCGGCAGAGCGGCATCCCCGACGAGATCGAACCGAGCCTGTCCGTGCGGTTCATGGGTATCGACGAGCAGGCGATCATCTCCTACCTCGTCACCGCCTACTACTCGGCCGCGATCCTCGTCCCCGACGCCCTCGGTGTCCTGGAGAACGTGGAAGTCAGCCGCTGGCGCTGATCCCCCGGCCCCGGGCGGGCGGCCGGCGGTCGGGGAGGTCCCCCGGCCGCCCGCCCGGAAAGACCCCCACCGCGCGCGGCGGTGGACGCGCGCACCGGCCGCGACGCGGGAAGGGCCGCGCAGTCGGACACGGCGAGAGGAGTGTCGAGTTGGTCATGGGGGAAGCCGTCGAGGGACGCGAGGCCGTGGGCCTGCTGGAACGGACCCGGATCGCGGTGAACCCGTTGCTGCGGGACACCGTGGAGTCGCTGCCCGGCTCGATACGACGGGTCGCGATGTACCACTTCGGCTGGGAGCAGGCCGACGGCACCCCGGCCGCCGGGCAGGCGGGCAAGGCGATCCGGCCCGCGCTCGTCCTCGCGGCCACCGGGGCGCTGGGCGGCGATCCCGGGCGGGCGCTGCGGGCCGCCGCGGCCGTCGAGCTCGTCCACAACTTCACCCTGCTGCACGACGACGTGATCGACGAGGACGCGACCCGGCACCACCGGCCCACCGCCTGGACCGTGTTCGGCACCCCCGACGCGATCGTCGTCGGGGACGCGCTGCTCGCCCTGGCGCTGCGGCTGCTGGCCGAGGACACCCACCCGGCGGCCCCGGCCGCCTCCGCCCGGCTCGCCTCCTGCGTCATCGAGCTCTGCGCCGGCCAGCAGGCCGACTGCGCCTTCGAGCAGCGCGGCCCCCAGGAGGTCTCCCTTCAGGAGTGCCTGGACATGGCGATGGCCAAGACCGGGGCACTGCTGGGCTGCGCCTGTTCGCTGGGCGCGCTGTACGCGGGAAGCGGGCCCGAGGAGGTGTCCGCGCTCGACGCCTTCGGCCGCGAGGCGGGGCTCGCCTTCCAGCTCATCGACGATCTGATCGGCATCTGGGGCGATCCCGGCCGTACCGGCAAACCCGCCGGGGCCGACCTCGCCTCGCACAAGAAGTCGCTGCCGGTGGTGGCCGCCCTGACCTCGGCCACCCCGGCGGCGGCCGAACTCGCCGAGCTGTACCGGGGCCCGATGGGGGCGGCCGCGGTGCGGCGGGCGGCGGAGGCGGTGGACCGGGCGGGCGGCCGCGACTGGGCGCAGATCCACGCGGCCGACCGGATGGCCCGGGCGGTCGGCGAGCTCTCCCGGGCGGTCCCGGACCTCGCGGCGGCGGGCGACCTGCTGGCCCTGGCGGAGTACGTGACCCGGCGCTCCCACTGACAGCGGCCCGAGGGGGGCTGGCCGAGGGGCCCCGGGGCTGCCTCCGGGGGCCCCTCGCGCCCTGACTCGGGGAGAGCCAACCCTAGGATCGTCGCGGTCAGTCGAGGATCGACGGAACGCGACAAGGGCGGCGACATGGGTACCGGACCGGGCACGGGCATACGGCGGGTCGAGCGGGACGACGAGAAGGCGGTTCAGACGGCGGTACGCCTGCTCGACGAGGCGTTCCAGGACGACCCGGTGAGCAGCTGGGTCTTTCCGGACCCGGCACACCGCCGCGAGAAGCACCCCCACCTCATGCGCGCCTTCCTGGAGCTCGCGCTCGACGAGGGGCATGCCGACCTCACCGAGGACGGCACGGCGACCGCCCTGTGGCTCGACGTCCCCGCCGAGGCGGAAGACGACGGGGAGGAGGGCCCGGCGCAGCTGCGGGCCGCCGTCGACCCGGAGAACGAGCGGGTGGAGCTGATCGGCCGGCTCACCGCGTCGGTCCACCCGCACGGCCGGGCGCACCGGTACCTGCTGCTGATCGCGGTCGCCCCAGAGTGCCAGGGGCAGGGGGCGGGGGCCGCGCTCGTCGCACCCGTCCTGGAGCGCTGCGACCGTGAGGGCCTGCCCGCCTATCTGGAGGCCAGCAGCGCGCGCAGCTCCGTGCTCTACGAACGGCTCGGCTTCGCACACCTCGGGGAGCCGCTGCGGCTGCCGGACGGGCCGCTGATGTACCCGATGTGGCGCGAGCCGCGCGGCTGAACGGTCCACCGCGGCGGGGGACCGGGGTTCAGCCGCAGCTCATCGAGGAGATCGACAAACTCGTCATCATGAGCTGTCCGATCGTGGCGGGGGCACCGGAATCCCTGTGCTCCGGGCGGAGTTCGCGCCCCGCTCCTTCGTGTCGGCGGACAGCCGTTTCTTCGAAAACGGTACAGTCGTCACCACTTGCACAAGGAAGCGCTAACTCCCATTTCGGTCACGCCCTGTGACGAACGGCAGGGAGCGCCGCTAATCTCCCGCCCATGACCACACAGTCCTGGGCGGGCTGGTACCGAGACCGCCATGGATCCGAAGCGCTGACGATCACCGCCGACGGGACCCAACTGCACACGCGTATCAGGGGAGTCGACTTCGCCGGGACGGGGTTCGACTCGCTCGGCCCGGTCCCGGGCATACCGACGGAGGGCTCGTTCGCGCTCGACGGCGGTACCCTGCGTGACTTCGTCCTGGAATGGGACATGCCGGTTCCGGTCGCCTCTCCCGACGGCGCCCTCCACCAGGCGACCTTGAGCTGCCTGCTCTCCCTCAAGCCGCCCGAGCCCGACCTGGGGCTCGCGCTGCACCTGGGGGGAGCGGTGTACGCCTCCGGGCGCGCCGAGCTGGACTTCGCCTCGGTGCTCGACGACATCCGCCGTCAACTCCCGTCCGGGGCGAGCCTCCAGCCGTCCGTCCTCGAAAGCATCTGACCCGGGCGCGGCCGTCCACCGGCCGCGCCCCCTTCCCCGGCCGGGCGTCAGCGAGCCGTGCGGGAAGGCGAGTTGCCTCGGTGACGACCTGCGGTCTTTCCTCTCGTCTCCCGATTGTTCTACTACTATGAGAACAATGGAGCTTCTGAGGAACCGTGCACGACGCCCTGACCGCCTGGTGGCTGTCGCCGTGCTGCCGTTTCTGCTGGCGCTCGCCGTCGACCTGCTCCTCTTCGCCGCCCTGCGCGACCGGCTCCCGACGCGGCTGGCCACCCACTTCTCGGGCAGCGGCGCGGCCGACGGCTACGCGGACCGGAATGCCTACGTGGTCGTGAACATCGGCCTCGCGGGCGGCCTCGCAGCCGTCTGGGCGCTCGTCGTGGCCACCGGCGACTTCGCGGTGCGCGCGATGCGCGGGATGCTCGCCCTGGGTTACGCGACCGCGGGCCTCACCGGCTACGTGATGGCCGCCGCGCTGTGCGCGAACCTCGACGCGGAGGACGGCAGCGAGGTCCGGCTGCCGCTGTGGCAGCTCGCGGCGGGTCTCGGGGTGGCCGCGCTCGCCGCCGGGGCGGGTGCGCTGCTGGTGCGGTATCTCGCTCTTCCCCCGGTCACCGCGCCTGCCGGCCCCGGCACGGTCGAGCGGCTCGACCTGGCGCCGGGGGAGGTGGCGGGCTGGGCGCGCCGCGCCCCCTCGCGGCCGCTCTGCGCGGCCGGCGCGGCACTGCTCGTCTTCGGGGGAGCGCTGGCGTACGTGGACGACTGGGGGAGCGCCGCCGCGCCCCTGGTATGCGGGCTGCTCATCCTCGGCTGCTCCTGTCCGTACGTGACCGTGGACCGGCGCGGTCTGACCGTCCGCCCGACCGTGCTGCCCTGGCCGCGCGTGCGGATACCACTCGGGGACGTGGACCGGGCGGTGAGCCGGGAGGTGAAGGCGCTGGCGGAGTACGGAGGCTGGGGCTACCGGGTGCGGTCCGGGCGCTCGGGCCTGATCCTGCGCTCGGGCGAGGCGATCGTGGTGCGGCGTACGGGCGGACGCGAGTTCGCGGTGACGGTGGCCGGCTCCGCGACGGCCGCGGCCCTGCTCAACACGCTGGCCGAGCGGGCGGCGGTGCGCTGATGCTGTTCCGGGTGGACCCGGGGTCGCCGGTGGCCCTGGGCGAGCAGATCGCCGCGTCCGTGCGGCGCGCCATCGCCGAGGGCGCGGTGGAGCCGGGCGAACGGCTGCCCGCGGCCCGGGTCCTCGCCGACTCGCTGGGCGTCAACGTCCACACCGTTCTGCGCGGCTACCAGTGCCTGCGCGAGGAGGGCCTGATCGAGCTGCGGCGGGGCCGGGGCGCGGTGGTCGTCGACACGACGTCCTCCCGCGCCCGTGCCGGGCTGCTGGTGCGGGTACGGGAACTGGCCGAGGAGGCGCGCAGGCTGGGCCTGTCGGAGGACGAGCTGGTCGACCTGGTCCGCACCGGCCTGCGCTGACCCGGTTCAGTACGTCTGCAGCTCCACCAGGTTGCCGTCCGGGTCGTGCAGATGGGCGGCCCGCATCGTCGGGCCCCACTGCGGCCGGTCCTGCGCCGGGGCGATCACCGTGGCACCGGCGGACTCACAGAGGTCGACAGCGGCGTCGAGCGCCTCGGGCCCGTCCACCCGGATGACGACGGAGGCCCCCACCGGCACGTTCTCCTCCCCGACGGCCGCGGTCATCGCGGCCCGCGAGAACACCGCGAACGCGGTGCGCCCCTCGCAGTCGTCCCAGCTGGCGTACCCCGACGCCTCGGTGCCGCGCGCCAGCGAGCACCCGGTCAGCTTGGGCAGGACGGCCGTGTAGAAGCGGAAGGTCGGCTCGTAACGCTCCACCAGGAGCCGTGTGTAAGGGGGTTCGAGAGGTGACATGCCGCGAATCTACCGCGCGGCCTCAACCCGTCCGACGGACCCGGGCCTCGGTGATCACGCCTTGGCGCACGGTGTACGTGCCGGAGTACCTCCGCCGGGTGCCGTCCCGCTGGTAGGAGGTGATGTCCACGCGGGCGGTGTCGCCCGTGGTGGACAGGACCGTGACACCGGTCCGCCGGGTGTCGGAGAAGCCGTCGACGTACTCGGTGTAACTCGTGGCCAGATTCCGCCCGCCGAGGTCCCAGGCGGTCCGGTAGTCCCCGCTGTTGAGGGCGTCGTAGTAGGTGGCCACGGTGGATTCGGGGCCGAGGGGGGCCGCGGTGGAGGGGTTGGGCGGGGCGGACGGGGTGGACGGGGTTGCCCCGGCGGCAGGTCGACCGGACTCGGCCGGGCCGGCCGTGCTCGTCGCCCCGGTCGCGTCCGGCTCGGTGATGCCGGGGGACACCGGTTCCGCGGTGTCCGTCGCGTCCGGTACCGCGGATGTCGGCGCCGAGAACGCCGGAGGCGGCAGGAGTGGCCCCGCCGAGCGCGGCCCGCCCCCGTGGTCGTGGGCGAACCACCAGACGCCGGTGACGGCCGCCGCGGCCAGCAACACGGCGACGCACACCACGATCACCATCCGCCGCGGCCCGCCGCCCCGAGGCGGCGGTTGCGGCCCCCAGGCACCCCCACCGCCCGAAGGCCCCGCCACCCAGCGCTGCGCGCCCGCGTCCCAGTAGCTCATGACACCTGTGTCCCAGCCGGTCGTCCGGCCCGTCCGGCTTCCCGGACCCAGTGTCCTCGCGTATCGGCCGGGAGGGGGGCGTTTCCGGGCAGGTGCTCGGGTGCCGTTGCGGCGGAACGGGAAGAGGCCCGCCCGGGGAACCCCGGTCGGGCCTCTTCTTCGCCGTCGGCACGCGGGAACGAACCCGCGAAAACCGCAACGAAACCAGCCTGGTTCAGGCCTTCTTGGTCTCCCAGAAGATCCGGTCGATCTCGGCGATGAGCTCCAGCGCCTTCTCGCCCGTCTTCGGGTCCGTCGACGCCTTGGCGGCCGAGAGGGCCTTCAGGGTGTCGTTGACCAGCTGGTGCAGCTGGGGGTACTTCTCGAAGTGCGGGGGCTTGAAGTAGTCGCTCCAGAGCACCGAGACGTGGTGCTTGGCGAGCTCCGCGCGCTGCTCCTTGATGACCACGGCACGCGCACGGAAGTGCGGGTCCTCGTTGGCCTGGAACTTCTCCTGCACGGCCTTGACCGACTCGGCCTCGATACGGGCCTGGGCCGGGTCGTACACGCCGCAGGGGAGGTCGCAGTGGGCGCTGACCTTCACCTTGGGGGCAAACAGGCGGGAAAGCATTGAGCTGTCCTTCCTCGTGATCGTCTTCTCAGGTGGGACATTACTCGGTGGAAGGCCCGTTTTCGCGAGTGCCCCCGGGGGCTTAGGACAAAAGTCCAGGGTCACCATGGGACTCGTGGCGGAACGTACCGTGGGAGTGGACCGGGTACCGGGAGGTGGGTGGCGGATGACGGATCAGGGGCGGGAGCCGAGGGTGCCGTTGGGGATCGCGGAGGTGACCGGGACCTCCATGGTGCCCACGCTGCTCCACGGGGATCAGCTGCTCGTGCACTACGGGAGCGAGTTGCGGGCGGGGGACATCGCGGTGCTGCGGCATCCGCTCCAGCAGGATCTGCTCATCGTCAAACGGCTGATCGAGCTGCGGGAGGGCGGCTGGTGGGTGCTCGGGGACAACCCGGACGACGAGGTCGTCGACAGCCGGGCCTTCGGGGCCGTGCCGTGCGAGCTGGTGCTCGGGCGGGTGCGCGCCCGCTACCGGCCGCTGACGCGCGGGCGTCAGCGCTCGGTGGGGGTGCTGCTGTCCTGGGCGGTGTCGGCGCTGCGGCCGGTGTTCGCGGACCGGTCGGTCTCCAGGCGCTTGCGCGCCCGGTAGGCGGCCACGTTCGCCCGGGTCGCGCACCGGTCGGAGCAGTAGCGCCGGGAGCGGTTGGTGGAGGTGTCCAGATAGGCGTTGCGGCACGGGGCCGCCTGGCACAGGCCGAGGCGGTCCACGCCGTACTCGGTCAGATGGAACGCCAGCCCCATGGACGCGAGCGCCGCGTAACCCGCCGTGGCGTTCGAGGTGTGGTCCGCGAGGTGCAGGTGCCACAGCGGGCTGCCGTCCTCGTCCCGGTGGTCGTGCCCGGAGATCTGCGGGCTCACGGGGAACTCCAGGAGCAGCGAGTTGAGCAGGTCCACCGCCCGTACCTCCTCGCCCGCGTCCGCCGCCTCGAACACCGCCCGCAGCCGCGCCCGTACCGCCCGCAGCCGGGGCACGTCGGCCTCGGTCGCCCGGCGGGCCGTCGTCGACTCGGACGTGAAGAGCTCGCGGATCACCTCGACGGACGTCAGGGAGTCCTTGTTACGGGCCGGCTCCTCGGTGTTGACCAGGCGCACGGCGTAGTCCGAGTAATAGGCCAGTTCCACGTGTGATCCTTACGGCGGGCAGTAACGGCTAGGCGCTGTCCGAGGGTATTACGTACGGGGGCCCGGCGGGGACGGATCCCGGCAGCGCCGGGTGGCCCGGTACGCCGGAAGGGGCGGTACCGGCCGCTCGGCCCGTACCGCCCCTTCCCGTACCTCCGGCTCCGCCGGCTACAGCACCTTCGACAGGAACGACTTCGTCCGGTCGTGCTGCGGGTTGGTCAGGACGTCCCGCGGGTTGCCGGACTCGACCACCACACCGCCGTCCATGAAGACCAGCGAGTCGCCGACCTCGCGCGCGAAGCCCATCTCATGGGTCACCACGATCATGGTCATGCCGTCCTCGGCCAGTCCGCGCATGACGTCCAGGACGTCACCCACCAGCTCCGGGTCGAGCGCCGACGTCGGCTCGTCGAAGAGCATCAGCTTCGGCTCCATGGCCAGCGCACGGGCGATCGCCACGCGCTGCTGCTGGCCGCCGGAGAGCTGCGAGGGGTAGTTGCGCGCCTTGTCGGCCAGGCCGACCCGGTCGAGCAGCTTCTCCGCCCGCTCACGCACCACGGCCTTGCTCTCGCCCCTGACCTGGATCGGTGCCTCCATGACGTTCTCCAGGGCCGTCATGTGCGGGAACAGGTTGAAGCGCTGGAAGACCATGCCGATGTCACGGCGCTTGAGCGCGACCTCGCTGTCCTTCAGCTCGTAGAGCTTGTCGCCCTTCTGGCGGTAGCCGACGAGCTCGCCGTCCACGTACAGCCGGCCGCCGTTGATCTTCTCCAGGTGGTTGATGCACCGCAGGAAGGTCGACTTGCCGGAGCCGGACGGGCCGATCAGGCAGAACACCTCGCCCTCGGCCACCTCCAGGTCGATGCCCTTGAGGACCTCGGTCGCGCCGAAGGACTTGTGCACGCCTTCGGACTTCACCATGGCGGTCATCAGCTCACCACCTTGGGGGTGCTGCGGAGCGAGACCAGGTTGGCCTTCACTCGCTGGAACGGGGTGGGCGGGAGCGAGCGGCTGGAGCCGCGGGCGTAGTAGCGCTCCAGGTAGTACTGGCCGATCGAGAAGATCGTGGTCAGGATCAGGTACCAGGTGGCGGCCAGGAACAGCATCTCGACCGAGGCGCCGGAGGTCTGGCCGATGTCCTGGGCCTGCCGCAGCAGCTCGTAGAACTGCACCGCCGAGACCAGCGAGGTGGTCTTCAGCATGTTGATGACCTCGTTGCCCGTCGGCGGCACGATCACGCGCATCGCCTGCGGGATCACGATCCGCCGCAGCGTCCTGCCGTGGCTCATGCCCAGCGCGTGGGCGGCCTCGGTCTGGCCCTCGTCGACCGCGAGCAGACCGGCCCGGCAGATCTCCGCCATGTACGCGGCCTCGTTCAGGCCGAGCCCGAGCAGCGCCGTGAGCAGCGGCGTCATGAACGAGGACCAGTAGTCCTTGTAGATCGGGCCGAGGTTGATGTACTCGAAGACCAGGCCCAGGTTGAACCAGACCATCAGCTGGACCAGGACCGGGGTGCCCCGGAAGAACCAGATGTAGAACCAGGCGATGGAGGACGTCACCGGGTTCTTCGACAGGCGCATCACGGCGAGCAGGATGCCGCCCACGATGCCGATCGCCATGGACAGGACGGTCAGCAGCAGGGTCTGGCCGACGCCGTCGAGGATGCGGTCGTCGAAGAAGTAGTCCGGGATGGCACCCCAGTTGATCTTGCCCTGGGCGAACGCGTACACGATCGCGACGAGCAGGGCGATCGCGATCACGGCGGAGACATACCGGCCGTAATGGCGGACCGGGATCGCTTTGATGGTCTCCGGAGCGGCGGGGGGCGGGGTGTCCGCCGGCTCCGACTTGTTGACGTCAACAGTCACGGGTGTTGCCTTTCAGAAGCCTTCAGGCCCTCCGCCCGGGGACGGGGCGGAGCGCGCCTGGAGCGGGGAGGTTCAGACGCCGCCGTTGATCTTGGCTTCCTTCACGGCGCCGGCCTCGACGCCCCACTTCGCGACGACCTTGTCGTAGTCGCCGTTCTTGATGATCGCGTCGAGCGCCTCCTTGAGGGCGTCGCGCAGCTGGCTGTTGTTCTTGGCGACCGCGATGCCGTACGGAGCGGCCTCGACCTGCTCGCCGACGATCTGGAAGTCCTTGCCGCCGCCCGAGGTCTTCACCGCGTACGCGGCGACGGGGAAGTCGGAGGAGCCGGCGTCGGCGCCGCCGGAGCGCAGCCGGGTCTGGGCCTGCTGGTCGGTGTCGAAGGCCTCGATCGAGATCTTGCCCTTGTCGCCGCACTTCTCGGACTGCTTCTTGGCGAGGTCCTCGGAGACCGTGCCGCGCTGCACCACGATCTTCTTGCCACAGAGGTCGTCCCAGGTCTTGATGCCCTGGTCCTTGCCCTTCGCTGTGTAGATCGACACACCGGCGGTGAAGTAGTCCACGAAGTCGGCGCCCTCGCCGACCTTCTTCTTCGTCTCCGAGTCGACGCCGTTCTGGCGGTCCTTGGTGTCCGTCATGGCCGACATGGCCATGTCGTACCGCTTGGCGCGCAGACCGGTGACCAGGGTGTCGAAGGTGCCGTTCTCGAACTGGAACTTCACGCCCAGCTGCTTGCCCATGGCGTCGGCGAGGTCCGGGTCGATACCGGCGGTCTTGCCGTCCTTGTCCTTGAATTCGACCGGCGCGTACGCGATGTCCGAGCCGACCTTGATGACGCCCTTGTCCTGAATGGCCTTGGGCAGCTTCGAGAAGAGGGGGGCCTTGCTGGTGCCGGCGGAGCTGGCACCGCCGCTGTCCTTGCTCTTCGTCTGGTCTCCGCAGCCGGTGAGCAGCAGGGCGCCGGCGACCGCGATCGCGCCGACCGCGGCAATCCGGGACGAGGCGGCGGTCGTACGACGGGTGGTGCTTGCGGTCATGGTCGGGTTCCTCCGGCGGGTGATGGAGTGGCCAGTGAGTGAACAGCGGTCCGTGGTGCCCGTCCTTGGGCGACACGACCGTGTTGTGTCGGCATCTTGCCATTCGGACCTGCGGATTCAGGGGGGCACGCATGTCAAAATCGGATAACGGGTCACCCCCGAACCCGAACGGGCCGGTGCGCCAAGGCCGGACCATGTGCGGGTTTCCCTTTGACGGGCCGGAAAATCTGCGGTTCATCTCGCGTTGTGGACATGTTTCACGCCGCATAGCTCACTTGTCCCGACATGCCGCTATGAGTCGTGTCACCACGGCGTTCCGCAGTCGAAATGGACTACTCGGCGCACCCCTCCGTCCGGTAAGAAGGATCCTTACACCCCTCATCCGGGGCTCAGGGCGCGTTGTGCGGCGTGCCCGCGCGTACGTACCTCCTCCCCGCGGGGCGGGCCAACCGCCTCCCGCGGGGCACGTACGTGGTGCCCACCCACCCCTCCTCAACAAGGAGTGGCCACCCTCAACTGATGAAGACTTAAGGGGTCAAATCACATGGCAGCGGAGATCGTCAATCCTCGCAGCGACAGCAGTACCGACGGAGCCTCTTCGGAGGAGCCCTTCGATCCGGCCTTCGCCCTGCACCGGGGCGGCAAGATGGCCGTGCGGGCCACCGTGCCCATCCGGGACCGGGACGACCTGTCCCTGGCCTACACGCCGGGCGTGGCGAAGGTGTGCACCGCGATCGCCGAGAACCCGGAACTGGTCCACGACTACACCTGGAAGTCCCAGGTCGTCGCCGTGGTCACGGACGGTACGGCCGTGCTCGGGCTGGGTGACATCGGCCCCGAGGCGTCCCTCCCCGTGATGGAGGGCAAGGCCATCCTCTTCAAGCAGTTCGGCGGGGTCGACGCGGTGCCCATCGCGCTCGCGACCACCGACACGGACGAGATCATCGAGACGGTCGTGCGCCTGGCGCCGTCCTTCGGCGGAGTGAACCTCGAGGACATCTCCGCGCCGCGCTGCTTCGAGATCGAGCGGCGGCTCCAGGAAGCCCTGGACATCCCGGTCTTCCACGACGACCAGCACGGCACCGCCGTGGTCACCCTCGCGGCGCTGCGCAACGCGGCGAAACTCACCGGGCGCACGCTCGGGGAGCTGCGGGGCGTGATCTCGGGCGCCGGCGCGGCGGGCGTGGCCATCGCCAAGTTCCTCCTGGAGGCGGGGCTCGGCGACGTGGCGGTCGCGGACCGCAAGGGCATCGTCAGCCGGGACCGTACGGACCTGACCGACGTCAAGCGCGAGCTCGCCTCGATCACCAACAAGGCGGGTCTGTCCGGCTCCCTGGAGACCGCGCTGGCCGGGGCGGACGTCTTCATCGGCGTCTCCGGCGGTACGGTCCCGGAGGCCGCGGTGGCCTCGATGGCGCCGGGTGCGTTCGTGTTCGCCATGGCCAACCCGAACCCGGAGGTCCACCCGGACATCGCGCACAAGTACGCGTCGGTGGTCGCCACGGGCCGTTCGGACTACCCGAACCAGATCAACAACGTGCTGGCGTTCCCCGGGATCTTCGCGGGCGCCCTTCAGGTGCGGGCCTCCCGGATCACGGAGGGGATGAAGATCGCGGCGGCGAACGCGCTGGCGGATGTGGTCGGTGACGATCTGGCCGCGGATTACGTGATTCCGTCGCCGTTCGACGAGCGGGTCGCGCCGGCCGTCACCGCGGCGGTGGCGGGGGCGGCGCGGGCTGAGGGTGTGGCTCGGCGCTGACGGCCCGGGAAGCGATTGCTGCGGGCCCCGTGCGGCCCGCAGCAACGCCCCTGACCGACGCCGGTACCGCCCCCGCCGGGCTACGCCCCGCCCCCGCCGGGCTGCGCCCGGCCTTCGGCCCCGGCCCTGCCGGTCGGCCTGCGTCTGCGGACCGTGGGTGGCTGGTCGCGCAGTTCCCCGCGCCCCTGTAGGCAACTCGCGGTGCCCGGGAAGCGGCCTGCGGCCCGTGTACTGCGCTTCGCGTGATCTGCAAGCGGGTGGGGGCTGAGCAGGGCTTTTTGGAGGCGGGCGGACTACTTAAGGGGCGCGGGGAACTGCGCGAGCAACCCACCACGGTTTGCAGACTAAGACAGGCCCCGGGCCGAGCCGCACTCCGGGAGCCGGACGGTCTGCCCAGGGGGCGCGGGGAACTGCGCGAGCGACCCACCACGGTCCGCAGACGAGTACGCTCCCCGGTCCGCAGTCGCACAGCCCCCAGGGGCGCGGGCAGCCTCCGAGTGATCCGCCGCCCGCTGGGCAAGGTGCGGCGTGTCACACCCGGTGGCGGTTCCGGGCGGGGCGCGGGCGCCCCTATCGTCGGGGCATGTTCGCCGCCTATGCCGCACGCATCGACCGTGACCAGCCGCTCTCCGGTCTGGAGTTGGGGGAGCGGCCCGCCCCCGAGGTACGTCCGGGCTGGTCCCTCATCGACGTACGGGCCGCCTCGCTCAACCACCACGACCTGTGGTCGCTGCGCGGGGTCGGTCTCGGTGAGGACAAGCTGCCGATGATCCTGGGCTGCGACGCGGCCGGCGTCGACAGGGACGGCAACGAGGTCGTCCTGCACTCCGTCATCGGTCAGACCGGCCACGGCGTGGGGCCCGCCGAGGGCCGCTCCATCCTCACGGAGAAGTACCAGGGCACCTTCGCCGAGCAGGTCGCCGTGCCGACCTGGAACGTGCTGCCCAAGCCCAAGGAGCTCAGCTTCGCCGAGGCCGCCTGCCTGCCGACCGCCTGGCTCACGGCGTACCGGATGCTCTTCACCAACGCGGGCGTGCGGCCCGGCGACTCCGTCCTCGTGCAGGGCGCGGGCGGCGGCGTCGCGACCGCCGCGATCGTGCTCGGCAAGGCTGCCGGGCTGCGGGTCTTCGCGACCAGCCGGGACGAGGCCAAGCGCAAGCGGGCCATCGAGCTGGGCGCCCTGGAGGCGTACGAGCCGGGCGCGCGGCTGCCGCAGCGGGTGGACGCGGTGATCGAGACCGTCGGCGCCGCCACCTGGTCGCACTCGGTCAAGTCGCTCAGGCCCGGCGGCACGCTGGTGATCTCGGGCGCCACCAGCGGCGACCGGCCCGCGCACGCCGAGCTGACCCGGATCTTCTTCCTGGAGCTGAAGGTGGTCGGCTCGACCATGGGCACCAAGGAGGAGCTGGAGGACCTGCTCGCGTTCTGCGCGGCCACCGGGGTGCGGCCGGTGATCGACGAGGTGCTGCCGCTGGACCGGGCGCGCGAGGGCTTCGAGAAGATCGCTTCGGGGGACGTCTTCGGGAAGATCGTCCTGACGACCCGTTAGGCGTCCGCCGGTCATGGACCGTCGATGGGCCGGCCACGACCTCGCGACTGCCCCTTGATGGTTCGTCAGTCCTGGTGATCCGATATCCGGCATGCTCACCGACGACATGCCGGAGGTGTCCCATGCGTACGGCCAAGTTCCTGGTGACGGCGGGGTGTTGCGCGGTCCTCGCGGCCGGGGCGACCGTCGCCCCCGCCGCCCGCGCCCATGACGCGCCCGCCACGCCGCCCGTTCCCCGGCTCACCGACGAGCAGGGACGCACGCTCACCCTGCGCGGCTGGAATGTGGAGGACAAGACGCACCGGGGCGACCAGGCGCTCTCCGCGATCACCGAGCGGACCTTCCGCGACCTGCGCGCCCACGGCTTCGGCTTCGCCCGGCTGCTGGTCTTCTGGGACGACCTGGAGCCGGTGCGCGGGCAGTACAGCCGGGCGTACCTCCGCAAGATCGAACGGGTCCTGGACTGGGCGCACCGCTACGACGTCCGGGTGCTGATCGACGCCCACCAGGACGTCTTCGGCCCCGCGTTCGGGCACCGGGGCATCCCCGCGTGGGCGACGCGGACGGACGGACTGCCCTTCACCCCGCACCCGGACGACTGGTTCTCCGAGTACTACGAGCCCGCCGTGCAGCGGGCCTTCACCCATCTGTACGAGGACGAGGACCTGCGGCGGGCGCAGGCGGGGATGTGGCGGGTGCTCGCCGGGCGGTTCGCCCACCACCCGGCGGTCCTGGGCTACGACCTGATCAACGAGCCGATGGGTGAGTTCCGGGCGGGCGAGGACCCGCCGACGGCGGCACGCCGGATCGAGGCCGAGCAGCTCACCCCGATGTACAACCGCCTCGCACGGGCGGTGCGCGCGGCGGACCGGCGGCACTGGCTCTTCGTGGAGCCGACCCCGGCGGTGGGGGAGGGTGTCCCGACGGGCCTGGGCCGGATCAAGGACCCCCGGACGGTGTACGCGCCGCACTTCTACAACACCGCCATGGAGGCGGGCGCGGACTACGACCCGTCGGCGGGGTGGATCGAGGCGTACGAGGCGGCCGTGACCGCGTATCCGAAGAGGTACCGGGTGCCGGTGGTGGTCGGGGAGTGGGGGCCGCTCAACGGCGAACTGCCGAACATGGCGCGGTTCTACACCGACGCGCTGGCCTCGCTGGCCCGCTACACCTCGGGGTGGGCGGGCTATGTGTGGTGCTATGGCGGCGGCTACTGCGCGGCCGACGAGCGCGGCGGCCTGCGGGGCAACAAGAGGCTCATGGCCACGCCGTACGCGCGCGCGGTCGCGGGGCGGGTGCGCACCGAGACGTACGACCCGGCGACGCGGACGTACCGGCTCCGCTACGTCGCCGACGGCGGCGTCACCCGGCTGTCGCTGCCGACGGACGCGCGGCGGTGGCGGATCACCGCCACCGGAGCGCGGGCGCGGGGCCTCGACGTGCGGGCGGGGGCGGGCGCGGCCGTGACCGTGACGGTCGCGCCCCGCCCCTGACGGCCGCTACCCCCGGTGGACGAGGACGAAGTCCCCGTACGGGTGCGCCCCGGGACGACCACCGGTCTCGGCGAGCGCACGGCGCAGGGTGTGCAGATGCGCGACGGTGAGCTGGAGCGGCGGCTCGTCCGGCTGGTGGGTGGTGCCGCGCGGGTAGTCCTCGTCCGGGGTGGTGGTCATCTCGATGTGGCAGCCCAGGACATGGCTGACCGGCCGGGGGGCGCAGAAGTCGATCAGCCGGTCGGCGGTCTCGGCGTACGCGGCGGCGTCGTCGACGTACAGCCGCCCCGGGTAGAGCGAGTCACCGGTCAGCAGGAGCCCGGTGTGCCGGTCGTAGAAGACGACGGCGGCCGGGTGGTGGCCCGGGCCCGGCACCAGGTCGAGCACTCTCCCGCCGAGGTCGAGCGAGGTGGCGCGGTGCGGCCAGTCGGTGAACCCGAAGTGGCCGGTCACGTCGTCGAGTCCGGGCGGGACGACGGTGGTGCCGGACCGGTCCGCGAACTGCGCGTCGGCGGCGATGTGGTCACCGTGGCCGTGGGTGTGGGCGACCAGCAGCTCGTACCCGGTACGGGGGTGGCGGCCCAGCCACTCCTCGATCAGGGCGTCCACGGTGGCGCGCAACGGTAAGTGGGCCGGGTCGGGGCTGGCCCCGGTGTCGAGGAGCAGGGCGCGCTCGTTGCCGAAGAGGAGGAAGAGGAAGGGCGCCTCGAAGTGGACGGACATGTTCTGCCGCAGGAGCACGGTGTGCTCGGTGTACGCGTGGATCTGGATCTCGGGGGCGGGGTCGTGCTTGGGGGAGGGCCAGCCGGCGTGCCAGTGGGCGGGCAGGGTGCCGGGGGCGGGGGAGGTGCCGAGGAAGTCGATCACGGCTTCAGTGTGCCTGTGTGAGGGGGGCGGGTGTACGTCTGCGGGTGGATGGCCGGCCGCCTGGGAGGCCCCCTCCCCGCCCCTTCCCGAAAGCCCCTCTGGCGGGCGGCCAGTTGAGGGCGCTGCGGGGGGGGTGTCCCCGGACCCCCCTTGGTTTGTCTGCCGCTCCGGTGGGAGCTGGGCGCGCAGTTCCCCGCGCCCCTCAGGCGGTTGGTCGCGGCCGGAGTGCCCGGCTCGGCCCCGGGACCTTCAGGGGTGCGCAGGACTGCGTGGCCAGCCCCCACCGGCCGTGGGCGGACACCGGGCCCCCTATCCCGTCCCGCCCCGCAGGATCGCTCCGATGTGGGCCGCCGCCGTCGACAGGTGGCGCCTGGTCTCGCGGAGCTGGGTCTCGGTGACGCCGTGGTCGCGGGCCGCGTCGCGGATGTCGTCGCGGAAGCGGTCCAGGAGGCGGTCGAGGTCGCGGGCCGGGTTGCCCGTCGCCGGGGCGTCGGCCCAGGCCGGGGGCGCGGGCTCGGGGTCGGCGGTCCGGGCGGGGTCGGCGGGCTCCTTCGGCTGGGGGCGGGTGAAGCGGCCGAGCTCCTTGGTGATCTCGGCCAGGCCCTCCCGTAGGCCCGTCGGCCAGTCACCGCGCGCGAAGTGGTCCTGCACCTGCTCCGCCACCCGCTGCATCTGCTCGCGCGCCTTCTCCTGGGCCTCCGTGGCCTGGCGGCGCGCCTGCTGGGCGTCCTCGCGGGCGCGGCGCGACTCGTCCTTGGCGCGGCGGGCCTGCTCCTTCCACTCCTGCTTGGCCCGCTTGAACTCCTCCTTGGTCTGGAGCCAGGAATCGCTCTCCGCCGGGCCGGACGCGCGCGCCTCGCGCGCCTGGCGGCGCACGTCGTCGCGCAGGTCGCCCGCGGCGCCCCGGACGTCGGCGCGGATCTCGGCGGCGAGTTCGGAGACCGAGTCGCGGATCTCCAGCTCCAGGTCGGCCAGTTCACCGCTGCGGCCCGCCAGCTCGGCGCGGCCCGCGTCGGTGATCGAGTACACCTTGCGGCCGCCCTCGGTGGTGTGGGTGACCAGGCCTTCCGCCTCCAGCTTGGCCAGCCGCGGGTAGACCGTGCCGGCGCTCGGGGCGTACAGGCCCTGGAAGCGCTCCTCCAGCAGGCGGATCACCTCGTACCCGTGGCGCGGGGCCTCGTCGAGCAGCTTGAGGAGGTAGAGGCGCAGGCGGCCGTGGGCGAAGACGGGGGGCATGTCAGAGCACCTTCTCGGGGGTCGGGGCGGCCGGGCCCGCCAGGTCGTGCGGCTCGGGGCGGCGCAGCAGGGCGATCGAGCCCGAGACGGTGGTGGCCCGCAGGGTGCCGGTGCCCGCCCCGAGCGTGCCGGTGATCTTCTTGGCGCCCCACTGCCCGGTGACCCGAAGGTCGTCGAAGGCGTTGGAGACCGTGCCGCTGGTGGTGTTCGCCTCGACCCTGGCGTCCGCGGCCGGGTGCTCCAGACGGATGGCGATCTCACCGGACACCGTGGTCAGCCGGACGTCGGCGGGCTTCCCCGAGGGGTCCAGGTCGAGCACCATGTCGCCGCTGACCGACTCCGCCTTGACGGAGGCGGCCGCGCCCTCGATCACCGTGAGGTCCCCGGAGACCGACTGGAAGCGGAGGTCGCCAGTGACGGCCTGCGCCTCCACGTTCCCGGACACGGTCTCGGCGCGGACCTCTCCGGAGAGGCCGACCAGCGTGGTGTCGCCGGTGACGCCGCGTACCTCGGTGCGGCCGCGGATCCCGGAGACCACCGCGCCCGCGCCGACCACGCCGACCTCGACCCCGCAGCCGGACGGCACCGCGAGCGAGACGACGGCGCTGCGCCGCCAGCCCTTGCGGTCGAACCACTTCAGGAAGCCCTTCCAGGGCAGGTCCTCGTAGGCGACCGTGAGGGTCGGGCCGTCCTGGGTGACGATCAGCGGCGGACCGTCGAGGGCCGACACCTCCAGGCGCGCGGAACCTTCCTCGGTCCCCACGACGTTCACGGTTCCGTTGACGACCCGCACGCTGAGCGTGGTCACCGGGGCGTCGAAGGTGAGTGTGCGCGGCTCGGAAACGGTCCACGTCGACTCGGCCATGGCTCTGCCCTCCCTGGGCGCGGTCATACGCAACATATCGCGTCTGCTGGGGAGACACGATATATCGCGGGTGGGGGAAGTCAACCTCGCGGGGCGGGCTGCGGGCGGTGGGTGGGGGGTTGCTCGCGCAGTTCCCCGCACCCCTACGGGGCTGCGCCCCCCTTGGTTCCGGCTTCGCCGGTCGGTTTGCGGGTGCGGGTGGTGGGTGGCTGGTCGCGCAGTTCCCCGCGCCCCTAAAAGCCGGTGGCTGAGCCAACCAGTCCGGTCGCGGCGACCCCGCAAGGGGCGCAACCCAAGACGGTCCGCAGATAAGGCAACCCCCCCCAGGGGTGCGGGGAACCGCGCGAGCATCCCCCTACGGTCCGCAGACAGGCGACCTCCTAGGGGGGCGGGGAACTGCGCAAGCCCCCGGCCACGGCCCCGCAGAACGGGCAACCCCCCAGGGGTGGGGGGAACCGCGCGAGCAACCCACCACGGTCCGCAGATAAGGCAACCCCCCAGGGGCGCGGGGAACTGCGTAAGCCCCCAGCCACGGCCCCGCAGAACGTGCGGACGAGCGCGCCCACCGGACGGGTCCGGCGGGGCCGCCGCCGGGGTGGCGCCGCGGGCCCGTGGGGGGCCGGGGTCCGAGGGAGGGCGCGGCCGAGGGGGTCGGGCTACTCGTCCTCGTCGTCGAGGCGCGCCAGCCACGTGGCGAGGCGCTCGACCGGGACCTCGAAATCGGGGTTCAGGTCGACGAACGTGCGCAGCTGGTCGGCAAGCCACTCGAAGGTGACCTCCTCCTCGCCGCGCCGCTTCGCCAGCTCCTCGATGCCGCGGTCGGTGAAGTACACAACGTGCTCCTGAACGTACGGGAATGTTCCCCTCCAGGGTATCCGCCGCTTTCGAAGGGGTCCCCTGCAACCGTCGGGCCGATTACCCTCGTCATCTCAAGTCAGGGGAGCTTGCGACTGGTTCAGGGGGCGGCCATGGCGCATGTACGGGAGATCGAGCTGCCGGGCGGGGCCGTGGTGCTCGCCCGGGTCTCCGCCGCCGGGGGGTACGCGGCGGACGACGACGACGTCGGCGTGATCGAGAACGCCGTGGCCCGCGTGGAGCGGCTGGGCGAGCTGATCGCCGGGGTCGGGCGGTCCGTGCTGGACGCGGCCGCCGCCGCGCGGCCCGACGAGGCGAGCGTCAGCTTCGGCGTCGAGCTGGCCGTCCGGGCGGGGGCGGCCGTCGCCATCCTCGCCGACGGGGAGGCCACGACGTCCCTTCAGGTCACGCTGGTGTGGCGGCGGGAGGACCAGCCGGCGCCCCCGGTCCCCCCACCGCCGCCCGGCCCGCCGCACGTGCCCCCGGCCCCCGGCGGCCCGGCCGATGCCTGAGCACGCGCACGACCCCTTCATCGACGACCTGGCGCGCTCGGCCACCGTTCACCTGCTCCCGGGCGCCGGCGGCACGATGTGGGGCAGCGGCTTCTTCGTCGCCCCCGGCTGGGTGCTGACCTGCGCGCACGTTCTGCGCCCGCATCTGGCCGGGGACCGCGAGCGCCTCTTCTACGTCGGCGGCGACCGGCTCGGCGAGGACCCGCTGCCCGCCCGGCTCGCGGCCTGGCTGGTCGACGACGACCTGCGCGGCGACACCGTGCCCGTCGAGCAGGACCTGGCGCTGGTCCGCCTCGTCGAGGAGGACGTGGAGCACGAGTGCGTCTGGCTCAGCGACTGCGCCGACCCGCCCGGCGCCACCGGCGCCGTGGTCTACGCCTTCCGGCCCGAGCAGGGCCCGCAGCGCTGGCAGACCGCCATCGACATCCGTACGTACGACGGCAGTTACGGGTTCCGCTTCCACACCACCGAGTTCCCCAAAGGGGTCTCCGGCGGGCCCGTGGTCGATCCCCACACCGGCGCCGTCGTCGCCGTGATGAAGTCGCGCCAGGTCGAACGCGGCGGCGGACGGGCCATCGCGCTCCCCGCGCTGCGCCGTTTCGGCGACCTCTACCGCACGGTGCTCGCCGAGCACGACCGCTGGCACGGCGGCGAGCCCCGGCTCAGCGGCTACAACACCTGGGTCGACCGGCAGCAGCAGTTGCCCGCCGCCGGGCTGCACCGCACCCCCGAGCAGTGGAGTCCGTACGACCGGCGCGCGGCCCTGCGCCTGCTCGCCTCCGTGCCGGGGCCCGGCGGGGTGCCGCCGGTCGCGAAGCTGGCCCGCAAGGCCCGCGGTGGGATCGCGCCGCCCGCGAGCCTGCCCGACCCGCGCACCTGGCGCGACGGCCACGGCCTGCTCTACGAGGCGCACCGCCCGATGCCCGCCATCGCCTTCCTGCACTACCTCAAGCTCGTCGTGGAGTACGAGCGCGGGCGCGGCGGCGACCCGGCGCAGCTCGCCGCCTGGGTGAACGAGCGGCTGCGCGGCATCCCGCCGGTGGTGCACACCGTGGTCACCGAGGCGCGGCTGCCCGAGGGGCTGCTGCCGGTGCTCGGGCCCGGGGCGCCCGAGGAGATCCTGACCGTCCTGCCGTACCCCACACGCGAGCGCGGCGGCGCCGTCGTCACCGTCGAGCTGGAGCCGCTCTCCGACGCGCCCGACCGGTTCTACTGGCGCATCCGGGTGCACGACGGCGACCGGGAGGGCTCCAGACCCGTGGCCGAGGAGTGCCGCGGCGACGGGGTGGCCCCCGGCGAGCTCATCCGGCGGCTGCGCCGGCCGCTGGTCACCGCGTTCCAGAGCGTCGACACCGACGACTGCCCGGCCCCCCTCGAAGTCGCCCTGCCCGCCGACCACTTCGACACCGCCGTGCACCGCTGGCAGCTCACCGAGATCGGACGCCTGTACCGGCCGCCCTACCTCGGGGTGCAGCGGCGGGTGGTGCTGCGCGACCTCGACCGGCGCGGCGGGCCCGACCCGGAGTGGCGGATGCGCTGGGACGCGCTGATGGCCGCCGAGGAGCTGACCGCGGTGGCCGCGCCGCAGCCGGGCAGGGCGCCCCGGCCGCACCACTTCGCCGAGATGGAGCCGGGCGCGGTGCCGGTGCTGTGCCGGCCCGCCGGGCGCGGGGTCGGCGGCGCGGCCATGCGGATGGCGCTGGAGGCCGGCCACGGGGTGGCGCTCTGGCACAGCGACGCCCACCCCGAACAGGGCTGCCACGACCTGTGCGTGGCCGTGCGGGCCGGGGCGGCCGACCTGCTCGGCCAGGCGAAGGACCCCACTGAGCTCCCGGACCGGCTGCGCCGTATCAGGGAGGAGATCAGCGATTCCAAGGATGCCCAGCACTGGGCGGAGGGTGTGGCGATGCTCTACGACGACCCGGACCGGCCGCTGCCGGACCTCCAGCGGCTGGACGCGCCGTGATACGCCGTGACGGCGTGCCCGCGACGGGCACGCCGCGCGCCGCCGTGCGCCCGGCCAAGCGCCGCTGTGACCGCCTGTGCGTCCGCCCGCCCGGACCGGGAGCGGCGAACGCCTTTCGGCGGCCCGTGAGTGGGTACGTTCCGACTGGACCTCGACTCGCAACGAGACTTCGACCCGCAACGACACGTGGCCAAGAAGTGGTGCCCCGCCGACCGTCGACGAGGAGCGAGCGATGGACGACTGGCTGATCTACCGAGGGTGCGGGGCACCGGATCCCGAGCGGATCCGCGCCCTGCCCCCGCCGCCCCGCTGGCGCACCTTCGACGGCGAGCCGCGCCCGTACACGGTGCCGGACATCGACATCGCCTCCCGGCGCAGGCTCGGCGACCGCGTCTCGGAGCTGTCCGCGCACGACACCGAGACCCTCCAGCTGATCAACGCGGCGCTCTATCTGCGCCGCCCGCTGCTGATCACCGGGGAGCCGGGCTCGGGCAAGTCGACACTGGCGCACTCGATCGCGTACGAACTGGGGCTCGGCCGCGTCCTGCAATGGCCCATCACCAGCCGCGCCGAGCTCAAGGACGGGCTCTACACCTACGACGCCATCGGGCGGCTGCACGACGCGCAGCTCGCCGACGGCCAGGCCGACGACATCGGCCGCTACGTCCGCCTCGGCCCGCTCGGCACCGCGCTGCTGCCCGCCGCGCGCCCGCGCGTCCTGCTCATCGACGAGCTCGACAAGAGCGACATCGACCTGCCCAACGACCTGCTGAACGTGCTGGAGGAGGGCGAGTTCCCCGTCCCCGAGCTGGAGCGGATCGCCGACCGGCCCGGCCGCGACGTGGTGGAGGTCCTCACCGACGACGGTCTGCGGGTGGCGGTGGCGGGCGGCCGGATCCGCTGCCGGGCCTTTCCCGTCGCCGTCCTGACCAGCAACGGCGAGCGCGACTTCCCGGCGCCGCTGCTGCGCCGCTGCATCCATCTGCACCTCGACCCGCCCCGCGAGGAGCGCCTCGCGGCCTTCGTCCAGGCCCACTTCGGGGCCGGCGCCGACGAGCGCAACGTCGATCTGGTCAGCCGCTTCACCCGCGATGACGGCGACGGCGAGCTGCGCCCCACCGACCAGCTCCTGAACGCCATCTTCCTCACCCAGCAGGTGGGCGAGGAGGGGCCGGAGCGGCGCGAGGAGATGGCCGAGCTGCTGCTGCGCCCGCTGGACACCAGGCAGCGGTGACCCCGATGACCGCCGCCCGGGACCCGCGCCCTCCCCAGAGCGCCGTGAGCTCCACCCTCACGGCCCTGGTGGCGCGCCTTCGGGAGGCGGAGATCCAGCCGACGGCCCAGGAGCTGGCGGACGCGCTGTGGCTGGCGGAGTTCGCCGGGCCGCTCGCCCGGCCCCGGCCCCAGGCGACCGAGTCGGTGCCGCCGGTCGCGGGCGGCCCCGGCGTCAAACCGCCCGACCCCCTCGACGGGGCGGACCCCGCTCCCGCCGAACACCTCCCCGACCAGGGCGTTCCCGGCCGCTCCACGACACCCGGACACGGGGGCCAGGCCGAGCTGTTCACTCCCGGGCCCGGCACCGGCACCGGCCCCGGCCGGGGCGCCGGGGGCGCGCACCCGGCGGCCGGCCCGGGCGGGGTGCGGGTGGCGGCCCCCGCCGCGGCCACCCTGCCCGAACCGCTCGCCCTGCAACGGGCGTTACGTCCCCTCCAGCACTACCGCCCGCCCGCCCGCACCACCGGCCGCCGTCTGGACGAGCAGGCCACCGCCGACCGGGCGGCGGAGACCGGGCTGATCCTGCCGGTGCTGCGGCCCGACCGCCGCCGCCAGGCACGGCTCGCCCTGGTGATGGACGTCTCCTCCTCGACCGTGGTGTGGGAGCAGACCCTCGACGAGCTGCGCCAGGTGTGCGAACGGGCCGGGGCCTTCCGCGAGGTGCGCACGCACTTTCTGCACCAGGGTGAGGACGGGGGGCCGCGCGTGGGCACCGGCGTCGTCGACGGGGGCCACCTCGTGGACCCCTCCCAGTTCTGGGACCCGGGCGGACGCCGGCTCACGCTGCTGCTCAGCGACTGCGCGGGCCCGATGTGGCGCAGCGGCCGGCTCCAGCGGCTGCTGTACGGCTGGGCGCACACGGCCCCGCTCGCGGTGGTCCAGCCCCTGCCGCAGCGGATGTGGCGCTCCACCCATCTGCCCACCCGGCAAGGGGTGCTGCGGCGCCGCGAGGGCCCGGCCGGGCGGCTGGAGTTCCAGGCGCGCAGGCCCGAGCGGGGCCGTGACGCCCGCGGGCTGCCGGTCCCGGTGCTCGCCCTGCGCCAGTCGTCGTTCGGCGCCTGGGCGCGGCTGGTGAGCGGCTCCGCCGAGCAGACCATGGAGGCGGCCGTCGGCCGGGTCCGCGCCGACCACGCCCCCGCCGCCGGGAGCGCCCGCGCCGAGCAGGACCTCACGCCCGGCGAGCGGGTCGCCGCGTTCTGCGCCACCGCCTCGCCCGACGCCGCCCAGCTCGCCGCGTGCCTGTCGGCGGCGCCGCTGGTGCTGCCGGTGATGCAGCTGGTCCAGCGGGCGATGCTGGTCGACAGCGGCCCCGAGGTGCTGGCGGAGGTGCTGCTCAGCGGGCTGCTGCGGACCGACGAGGAGGAGAGCGGGCCGGGCCTGCCCGGCTACGCCTTCCTGGAAGGGGTGCGCGAGGAGCTGCTGGAACTGCTCGGCGCCGGAAGCGCGATCCTCGTCCTCAAGCACTGCTCGGAGTACGTGGAGCGGCGCTACGGGCGGACCGTGCGCAACTTCCCCGCCCTGGCCGCGGCCGTCCTCGCCGGCTCGGTCGACCCCGGCGGCAGCGCGCCCGCCGGCCCCGCCGACGACTCCCGGCTGCGGGTCTTCGCCCGGGTCTCGGCGCAGGTGCTGCGCCGCTTCGGCCGGCCCGACCAGTTCGTTCAGCCGGGCGGCGGCGGTGCCGGGCCGCGCGAGCTGTCCGACCGGGCCCGCGACTGCCTCGACCGCTTCCGCGCGTACGGCACGGTCCGCGACCTCGACATGGGCGTCCAACTGCTGAGCGCCGCCGTGCGCGCCGAGGAGCGCGTCGCCGAACGGGCCTACCTGTACGGCGAGTTGGCGCGGGCCCTGCTGCTGCGCTGGGAGCTGCGGCGCCTGGGCGAGGACCTGGGCGAGGCCCTGTCGGCGGTGGAGAACGCCCTGCCCTACGAGCGTCGCGCCCACCTCACCCTCGCCCGCGTCCTGGAGGCGATGGCGGACGAGGCGGAGTCGGGCCGGGCGAGGGCGGACGAGGCCTGGTGGCTACGGGCGCTGACCGGGCCCCAGGGGCCGCCGGGACGGCCGGGCGAGACCTGGCGGCTGCCCACGGCCCCCACGGCCCCCACGGCCCCCGAGACGCCCACGGCCCCCGAGACGCCCACGACCGTCGCGGCGACCGCCGCCGAACCGCGGCCCCGGCAGGCGCGCTCGCCCCACGAGGTCGCCGTGCATCTGCTCAACCGCGCCCACAGCAGTCTCGCGATCGTCAGCGGCATCCCCCCGGCCTCCGCCGCCCAGCGTGCCGACTGGCGGGCCGCCTCGCTGGCCCGGGTGCGGGTGCTGCGCCGCCTCGCGGAGCTGGAGCCGGCGTGGGCGGGCGGCTGCCTGGACAACGCGGTCCAGGTGACCGACGCGCTCCTGGAGGAGGGCCGCACCGCCGACGTCCTGCTGCTGCGCGGGGCGCTGCTGCTCGCCCTCGCCCGCCGCGCCGCCGCGGGCGGGGGCGAGGGAGCCGCGCTCACCGCCCGCGCGTACGCCGAGCGCGCCGCCGCCGACCTCTACGCCGGGTTCGAGACCCTGGCGCCGGGCTCGGTGGGCGACGCCGAGGTCAGCCGCGCCTGGCTGGACGTCGCCGACGCCGTGGAGCTCTCCCGGACCGACTCCGACGACGCCGCCCGGCTCACCGTCCTCGAAGCCCTCGACCAGGCCCGCCGCTACGCGGGCCCCGACCGCGAGGCCCAGACCGTGTGCCTGCTGCGGATGGCGAAGGTACTGCGCGAGCGGTACGGGACGACCCGCAGCCGCGTCCACCTCGACTCGGCCGTGGTGGCCTGGTCGGAGGCGCTGGAGCTGATGGGCCCGGACGACCCGCGCCGCGCCGCCGCCTGCGCCGAGCTCGGCGACGCGCTCACCGCCCGCGCCCGCGACACGGACTCCGTCGAGGACGCCCGGGGCGCGGTGCGCGCGCTGCGCCGGGCGCTCGACGAGACCTCCGAGTCCGACCCCGAACTGGCCCGCCGCCGCTATCTGCTGGGCGCGGCCCACGTCGGGCGCTTCCACGCCGAGGAGGTCCTCTCCGATCTGCACGAGGCCCACTGGATCCTGGGCGCCGCGGCCCGGGCGACCGACCGCCCCGCGGTCCTCGCCCGGATCTGGCTGCTGCGCGCCGAGGTGCTGCGGCTGCTGTCCGAGCGGACCGGCTCGCCCGCCCGGCTCGGCGAGGCGGCCGACCACGCGCTGCGCGCCGCCCAGGAGAGCCACGCGGCCGGGGAGCCCCTGACCGAGGCCGAGGCGCGCCGGACGCGGGCGCTGCTCCTGGAGCGCACGGCGGGCCCGGCCCGGGCACGGGAGGAGTACCGCGAGGTTCTGCGCGTCCTGTCCGCCGCGCCCCCGGGGGCGGCGCGCGACAAGGCCGAGGCGTTGAGCCGGGCGGAGACCGACCGGCTCGACGGCGAGCTGGGAGCGTCGTGACGGCGACCGCGACCGGCGGGGGAAGGGCGCGGCCGGACCCCGCGGCGCTGCCGGCCCTGCGCCCCCTGGCGGCCCGCGCCCCGGACGAGTGCGCCCACCCCGTCCTGGCCGCCGTCCTCGCCGGTCTGCGGGGGCGGCCCGCACCCGGCGGGCGCGCCGGGGCCTACTTCAGCGACGCCCCGGCGGCCGGGGCGTCCCCCAACGAGGCGGGGGCGTACTTCGCGGACACGCCCTCGGCCCGCCCCGTCGACGGCCCCGGCGACGGTTCCGGGAGGGCGCCGTGACCACCGCCGGGGAGCCCCGCTGGCCGCACCGCGAACTCGACCCGGAGACCGTGCGGCCCGTCCCGCTGCGCCAGTTCGTCCTGAAGGTCCACAGCCGGTGCAACCTCGCCTGCGACTACTGCTACATCTACCGCGGCCAGGACGCGAGCTGGCGCGAGCGCCCGGCCCGGGTCCCGGAGGCGACCGTGCGCCGCACCGCCCGGCGCATCGCCGAGCACGCCGCCGCCCACCGCCTCACCGCGCTCCGTATCGACCTGCACGGCGGCGAGCCGCTGCTCGGCGGCGCCGGACCCGTCCTGGCGTACACGGCGGAGGTGCGCCGGGCCGTGCGCGAGGCGGTCCGGGGCGTCGTGCCCGGCGGCTGCGAGGTCACCGCGACCGTGCAGACCAACGGCACCCTGCTCACCCCCCGCACCCTGGACCGCCTCACCGCCGCCCGCGTCCGGGTCGGGCTGAGCCTGGACGGGGGAGCGGCCCGGCTCAACACCCGCCGCACCGACCGCCGCGGCCGCCCCTCCTGGCCCGCCGTCGCCGAGGCGGCCCGGCTGCTGGCCCGGCGCCCCGGCGCGTACGCGGGCATCCTGTGCACCGTCGACCTCGCCGCCGACCCGGGGGACGTCTACCGCTCGCTGCTGGCGCTGCGCCCGCCCGGCATCGACCTGCTCCTGCCGCACGGCAACTGGGCCGCCCCGCCCCCGGGAATCGACCCGGCCCCGGTGCCCGGGCGGCGCCAGCGCCCCACCCCGTACGGGGACTGGCTGGTGCGGGTCTTCGACCTGTGGTGGGACGACGACCGGATGCGGACCGGGGTGCGCCTCTTCCAGGAGGTCGTGGCGCTGCTCCTCGGCGCGGCGAGCACGGTCGAGTCGGTGGGGCTCTCCCCGATGGTGGCGGTGGTGGTGGAGACCGACGGCGCGATCGAGCAGACGGGCGCGCTGCGCTCCGCGTACGAGGGCGCCTCCGCGACCGGACTCGACGTCTTCCGTCACTCCTTCGACCGGGCACTGCGCCACCCCGGCCTCGCCGCCCGCCAGTCGGGGACCGCCGGGCTCTCCCAAGACTGCGCGGTGTGCCCGGTACGGGAGGTGTGCGGGGGCGGCAACTACGCGCACCGATACGCCCCGTACAGCGGATTCCTCCACCCCAGCGTCTACTGCGCCGACCTGGAGCGCCTCATCCGTCACATCGCGGCCCGGCTCGCGGAAGCCGACGGACCCCGGCGGGGAGGCCCGTGACCGTCAACTCCCGCTCACCGACACGTGATACGCGACTCAGCCGTCCTTACCCCGATGTGCCCGGCAGAGCCCTACCGGGCGCCCGGCCCTCCCGCTTGTCCGGCTGGGGGTCCGGGGGTTGTCCCCCGGGAGGACGCAGCGTGACGCACAATTGAAGGTGCGCGCACATCCAGCAGCTTCCGGCCCGAGCCGAGGGAGTCCGCCGCATGTCCGACCACGAGGGTGCCGTGGAGCCCACGCCGCCCGAGCCGGCCGAGGAATCACCCCGCGTCACGGTGCTCTTCGCCGGGCAGAGCCAGGCCTGGGCCGACTGGATCGGCCAGCAGCTGGAGCGGGCGGGGCACCCCGCCGTGCTCATCAGATGGGATCCGCTGCACCTCAAGCCCGCCGACTCCGCCCTGGCCGACCTGCTGGAGCCGCCCGGCCGCATCCTGGTCGTCCTGGACGACTGGTACCTGCGGTTCGACTCGGAGAAGTACCAGGGCTGGGCCCGGCTGCTGCGCGACACCCTGCCCCGGCACCGCGACCGCGTCGCCGCCGTCAGCGTCACCGCCAGACCGCTGCCGCCCGCCGCCGCCACCCTGCGCCCGACGGCGCTGCGCGGGGTCGGCCCCGACGAGGCGCGCCGCCGGGTCCTGGAGTGCGCGGGTCCGGCCGCCCGCCCCGACGGAGTGGTCCTGGAGCGGCCCATCCGCTTCCCCGACGACCGCCCGGCGATCTGGAACGCGCCGCGTCGCAACCGCCAGTTCACCGGCCGCGAGGACGCCTTCGAGCGCATCCACGACATCCTGGCCGCCGCCGGCGAGGACGGCGGCCGGGTGGTGGTGCACGGGCTGAGCGGGGTCGGCAAGACACAGACGGCGATGGAGTACGTGCACCGGTTCGCCGGCGAGTACGACATCGTCTGGTGGGTCGGCGCCGCCGCCAAGGCCGGCGCCCGCGAGGGCTTCGCGGCGCTCGCCCCGGCCCTCGGCCTGTCCCAGGGCAGCCGGCTGGGCGAGGTCATCACGGCCGTGCGCGGCGCGCTGGAGGCGTCCTGCCGCCGCTGGCTGGTGGTCTTCGACGGCGTCGAGAGCCCGGAGGCGGTCGCGGAGCTGGTCCCCGAGGGCCCCGGGCACGTCCTGGTCACCGCCAACTCGCCGGAGTGGCCGGGCCTGGGCGCCCAGCTGGTGCAGCTGCCGCCCTTCGACCGGGAGGAGAGCGTCGCCTTCGCCCGGCGGCGCGCCGAGCGGCTGGGCGAGCAGGAGGCGGACCGGCTCGCGGAGGCCGTCCAGGACCTGCCGCTGCTGCTCGATCAGACCGCCACCTGGATCGCCAACAACCCGGCGGCCTCCATCGACGACTATGTGCGCGGGATCAGCCAGGACGACCCGCACACCGTCTCCACCATGCCCTCGCGCGAGTATCCGGCGAGCTTCCAGGCCGCCTGGTCCAGGACGCTCAACAGCCTCAACGAGACCTCCGCGGAGGCGTGGGAGCTGCTCAAGCTCCTCGCCCACTTCTCCCCGGACTCCGTCCCCCTGCGCCTGCTCCAGAACGCCCGGGTCAGCGATCTGCCCCAGCACCTCGCCGCCCTGGTCACCGACCCCAGCAGCTGGAACTCGGCGCTGCGCACGCTCTCCCGGGTCACCTCCACACCGCTGGAGTACGACGACCCCGGCCGGCTCGGCACCCGTACCGTCGGCTCCCTGCGCATCCACCGGCTGCTGCACCGCTTCGTACGGGCCAGCCTGCCCGAGCAGGAGCACGAGCGGGCCACCGCCACCGCCTGCCGGGTGCTGGTCGCCGCCGATCCGCGCGACCCGGCGGGCTCGCACAACTGGCCGCGCTACGCCGAGCTCATCCCGCACCTGGAGCCCTCCGGCGCGCTTACCTCCACCGACCCGGACGTGCGCCGCCTGGTTCTGAACTGCGTCGAGTACCTGCGGGTGCGCGGCGAGTTCCGCGAGGGGCGCCGGCTCAGCGGCCTCGCGGTGGAGTCCTGGCGGCCCGTGTCGGGCCCCACCGACGGTCTGGTCCTGGTCGCCACCCACCAGCTCGCGCACAACTACCGCCAGCTGGGCGAGTACGGGCGCGCCGAGGAGCTGGGCCGCGACACGCTCCGGCGGCTGATGGCCGAGGGCCGCGGCGGCATCGAGGTGGTCCGCGCCAAGAACGGCCTGGGCGGCACGCTGATGGTGCTCGGCAAGTACGCCGAGGCGCGCGCCCTGTTCGAGGAGGCGGCGGGGGAGACCGCGGCCCTGCTGGGCGACTGGAAGGTGCCCCGGCTCCTGGCGATCCGCCACAACCTTGCGGTCACCCTGGCCCTCCAGGGGCACTACGCCAAGTCGCTCTCGCGCCACGAGGAGGTCCTGGAGGAGTGCATCTCCGTCCTGGGCGGCAAGGACCACCTCACCCTCCAGTGCGGCTCCTTCACCGCCCAGATGCTCCGCCTGATGGGGCGGTACGGGGAGGCGCTGACCATCCAGGAGTACAACCACCGCCTGCACCGCCAGGTGCTGGGCGCCGACCATCCGCAGACCCTGATGGCCCAGCACAACCTGGCCCTGTGCCTGCGCCGCGACGGTGAGCCCGAGCGGGCCAGGGGGCTGCTCCAGGAGGCCCGCGAGGCGATGCTGCGGCGGGCCGAGGCGACCGCGTACACCTGCGACTACGCCATGCTCCTGCGCGAGCTCGGCCGCCACGACGAGGCGCACCGGCTTGCCTCGGAGGCGGCCGCCGGGTACGAACGGCTGCTGGGCCCGGAACACCCGTACACGATCGGCGCGTACGACAACGTGGCCCTGGTGCTGCGCGAGATGGGCGAGCACGGCCCGGCGCGCGAACTGGCCGAGCGGAATCTGCGGGCCTTCACCCGGGCCCTGGGCCATGTCCACCCCTGGACGCTGGGGTGCGCCCTGAACACCGCGTCCGCGCGGGCCGCCGACGGCGACCTGCCGGGCGCGGCCGACCTCGGGCGCTCCGCGCTGGTGCGGGCGGTCACCTCGGTCGGCCAGACACATGTCCTCGCGGTCAACCTCCAGGCGGGCCTCGCCCAGGACCTGCGGGCGCTCGGCCGCCGGGCCCAGGCCGCCGAGCTGCTCCGGGACGCGGTGACGACCCTGACGGCGGCTCTGGGGGAGAACCACCGCCAGAGCGCGTACATGAGGAGCGGGGCCCGGCCGTACTGGGACTTCGAGCCGATGCCGGTGTGAGGTGACCGGCGCCGGGCGGCGGCGCCGGGCGGCCGTCCGTCGGGGGCGTCCTGAGTGTGAGCAAGGCCACCCTTGGCCGGGATTTGACGTTTCTCTGACACTCCGCTGACGTGGAGCTGCCGATTCCTGTACCTGGACGGGCAGTTCCTGTGCTTCGTGGCCGAACTCCGCGCTGCCGCGCACGGCCCCGTCTTGAAGCGGAGCACGATCATCAAGATCCTTGATGAGGCCCGGGACACCGCTCAAGGGCCGCTCCCTTGCGGTGGGCGACGATTCGACGTGCCGGACCTCTCTCCTGCCGGGGCGAGAGGCCAACTCCTCATGCCTCCAGGAGGGTTTGCCATGACTCAAGGCGACACGATCGGCGCCGGGCCGCCGGCCGCGGCGGCGGGAGCGCCCAGCCGGGCGCGGACCGGACGCCTGGGGAAGGCGACCGGGTTACGCACGGTCGCCACCCGCGACGGCTGGCTGCGCCCCGAGGCGAGCCGGCTGCCCTCCCTGACGGGACTGCGCTTCCCCGCGGCCCTCCTGGTCTTCCTCAACCACACCGGACTGCCGTTCCCGTTCCTGCGCCTGGTCAAGGACGACGACGCGGCGATGGACTGGTTCGACGTCACCCGCAACGCGGGCGCCCTCGGCGTCACGTTCTTCTTCGTCCTCAGCGGATTCGTGCTCACCTGGGCCGTCCGGGAAACGGACACCACCCGCGCCTTCTGGCGCCGCCGACTCGTGAAGATCTACCCGAACTACGCGATCACCTGGCTGCTGGCGATGGTCCTCTTCGCCTCCGCCTATACGCCGACGCGCACCGCGATCCTGAACCTGCTCATGGTCCACGTCTGGGTCCCTAAATTCGACGTGATCTCCAGTGTGAACCAGCCGAGCTGGTCGCTGGGATGCGAATTGCTCTTCTATCTCTCCTTCCCGCTGCTGCACAAGGTATTCCGCCGCATCCGGGCCGGGCACCTCAAGTACTGGATATCCGGGGTCACGGCGGCCATCATCGCGACGCCGTTCTTCACCTACCTCCTGCTGCCCGACGACCCGAACTTCCCCGGCGGTCTCGCGCTCGGCGCCCGCGCCTCCACCGACCAGTACTGGTTCGCCTACAACTTCCCGCCCGTGCGCCTGCTCGACTTCGCGCTGGGCATGCTCGTCGCTCAGGCGGTCCTCAACGGCCGCTGGTGGAACATCGGCATGACCTGGTCGACCGTGCTGCTGGCCGGCAGCTATGTGTGGTGCTCCCATGTGCCGTTCCTGTACTCGCAGCGGTCCATGACCATCATCCCGATCATCTTCCTGATCGCCGCCGCCGCCATCGCCGACTCCAGGGAACAATTCACACCCTTCCGCAATCGCGTGATGATCTGGCTGGGAGAAGTGTCGTTCGCCTTCTACCTCGTCCACTTCGTCGTCCTCGCCTATGTGCGCAAGTGGCTCGGTCACGACCTGTACTCGGTGCCGCAGACCATCGGCATCGTCCTCGTGGAATTCACGATCGCCCTGCTCGCCTCCTGGGCGCTGTACGCACTCGTCGAGCGCCCCATCACCCGTAACTGGTCAAAGCCCCGGCACCCCAAGGCCGCGGCGAGCTGACCCGCTCCGAACCACTTGCATTCAAGTGGAGTTCAAGATTCGACTGTAAGGATTCCCCCCATGAAGACCATCGCGCTCATCACAGGTGCCAACAAAGGAATCGGATTCGAGATCGCGCGCCAGCTCGGCGAGCTGGGAATCACCGCGATCGTGGGCGCACGCGACGAAAAGCTGGGCAGGGCCGCCGCCGAGGAGCTCGGTCAGCCGTTCGTGCGCATCGATGTGACCGACCCGGAGAGCATCAAGAAGGCCGCCACCTATATCGACCTGGCCTACGGCAAGCTCGACATCCTGGTGAACAACGCCGGCATCACCGTCTCCCACGAGGACGGAAAGCCCAGCGTCACCTCGCTGGAGACGATGCGCTCGGTCTACGAGACGAACGTCTTCGGTGTGGTCGCGGTGACCAACGCCTTCCTGCCGCTGCTGCGCAAGTCGCCGGCGGGCCGGATCGTCAACCAGTCCAGCGAGATGGGCTCGCTCACCAACGTGCTCGACCAGGACCACCCGATCTGGCACGTGAACAACCTGCCGTACAACTCCTCCAAGACCGCGCTGAACATGATCACGGTGTCCTACGCCAAGGAGCTGTGGGACACCCCGATCAAGGTCAACGCGGTCGACCCGGGCTGGTGCCGCACCGACATCACCGGCGGCGAGGGCTACAAGTCGGCCGAACAGGGCGCGGCGATCGCCGTGAAGCTCGCCACCCTGGACGCGGACGGCCCCACCGCCACGTTCGTCCAGGACCAGGGCGCCCTGCCCTGGTAGGGGCTTTCCCCCCGACTCCCCCCACTTCTCCCCACCCGTACTGCTGAAGGAAGACCAACGATGTCCACTCCCCGGATGAAGAACCCGGCGCAGGTGCTGCCCGACGCGATGACGGCCATCCTGGGCCTGATCAAGTCGATCCGTAAGGCCGGTGTCGAGGACGCCACCCTCGAACTGGTCCACCTGCGCGCCAGCCAGATCAACGGCTGCGGCCCCTGCCTGGACGCGTCGGCGAAGGCCGCGCAGAAGGCGGGCGTCTCCGAGGAGCGCATCTTCTCGGTGGGCGCCTGGCGCGAGACGCCGTTCTACAGCGACGCCGAGCGTGCGGCGCTGGCGCTCACCGAGCACGTCACCCGGCTCGCCGACCGCGAGGACGCCGTGCCGGACGCCGTGTGGAACGAGGCCGCGGCGCACTACGACGAGCAGCAGCTGGCCGCCCTGGTCCTCCAGATCGGTGTGGTCAACCTCTTCAACCGCCTCAACGCCGCCACCCACCAGCAGGCGGGCCAGGCCTGGTAGCGGCCGCGCACACCGCCGGGGTCCATGTCCCCGGCGGTGTGCGGGAGTTGGCCGGCGCAGGGACCGGCGAACGAGCCCGCCGGCGGCGGACGTTGTCACATTTGCCGGGGTCGGTTCGTCAGGGGATTGACGGAACGCGAACCAGAAGGATGTGACCGATGGACGAGCGCGAGTGGCTGGCGCAGCGATTCGAGGAGAACCGGAGCCATCTGAGAGCGGTGGCCTACCGGATGCTCGGCTCGCTGAGCGAGGCCGACGACGCCGTTCAGGAGGCGTGGCTGAGGCTCAGCCGCGCCGAGACGGACGACATCGAGAACCTGGTCGGCTGGCTGACCACGATCGTGGGCCGGGTCTGCCTGGACATGCTGCGCTCGCGCCGGGCCCGGCGCGAGGACCCGCTGGAGGCACAGGTCACCGAGCCCGCCCTGGATCCGGAGGACGGCGCCGACCCCGAGCACCAGGCGCTCCTGGCCGACTCGGTGGGCCTGGCCCTGCTGGTCGTCCTGGAGACGCTCGACCCCGCCGAGCGCCTCGCGTTCGTCCTGCACGACATGTTCGCGGTGCCCTTCGAGGAGATCGCGCCCATCGTGGACCGCAGCCCCGCGGCCGCCCGGCAGCTGGCCAGCCGGGCCCGCCGCCGCGTCCAGGGCGTGAACACCCCGCCCGCCCCCGACCTCACCCGCCAGCGCGAGGTCGTCGAGGCGTTCCTCACCGCCGCCCGCGGCGGCGACTTCGATGCTCTGGTCGCCGTGCTCGACCCCGATGTCGTGGCCCGTTCGTACGCGGCGGACCGCCCCGGCGGCACGGTGCTGCGCGGCGCCGCCTCGGTGGCCCGGCAGGCCCTCACCTTCGCCCAGTTCGCCAAGTCCGCCGAGCCCGCCCTGGTGGACGGCTCGCCGGGCGTGGTGGCCGACCGCGGCAAGCCGACCTTCCGGGTGATGGGCTTCTGCTTCGCCGACTCGGTGATCACCGAGATCGAGGTCATCACCGACCCGGCGCGCCTGGACGCGCTGGACCTGGTCCTGCTGGAGTCCTGAGCCCGCGCCCCCTGAGGGCGTACGCGGGCGGGAACGGCCCGGGACCGCTGCGGCGGACCCGGGCCTTCGTCCGTCCAGGGAGGCATCGCCGCAGGTCAGATGCTGTTCTAAAACTATTTTTCGTCCAGCGGTCACATTCGTCGTGCGCGATCCGTCATATCAGTGACGGACGAGTCCGGGCCGGTGAGCCGAGGGGGGCAGCGCCGGCGGGGCCTCCGTCGCCCTCGTTCGGGGGCGCCCGTACGACAAGCCCCCGATGGAGAGCGGCCTTTGACACGTTCGTCCCGCGTCCGGAACAGAACTCTCGGGCGGCGTTCGGTACCCGACCGCGGTTGTGTCCGGCAGCCACCCGGCATCGCCGGGGGCGCTCTCACCTACTCGATCCTGCATAGTTTAGGAGTCTCGTAATGGCTGCCGCCGACTCACTCGCGCGGTCGGGACCCGGGGCTGGTTTCAAGCCCGGTGCGATCCTGGCGTTTGTGTGCCTGGGCCAGTTCATGGTCTTCATCGACGTGTCGATCGTGAACCTCGCCCTGCCGTCCATCCAGGACGGCCTCGACATGTCCGATGTCAGTCTGAACTACATCGTCACCGCCTACTCGACCGTGCTCGGCGGCTTCCTGCTGCTCGGCGGACGGCTCGCCGACACCTTCGGCCGGCGCAAGTTCCTCATGAGCGGCTTCCTGATCTTCGCCCTCGCCTCGCTCACCTCGGGTCTGGCGCAGAACGCCGCCATGCTGATCACCTCCCGCGGCTTCCAGGGCCTGGGCTCCGCGATGATCGCCCCCGCGGCGCTGTCGATCCTGACCAACACCTTCCCCGAGGGCGCCGAGCGCAACAAGGCGCTCGGTGTGTGGGGTTCGCTCGCCGGTATCGCCTCCATCCTCGGTGTGATCCTCGGCGGCGTCCTCGCCGACGGCCCCGGCTGGGAGTGGATCTTCTGGATCAACGTGCCGATCGGCGTGGTGCTGGCCATCCTCGCCCCGAAGATCGTCCCCGAGTCGAAGTCCGACGCCCCGCGCCAGCGCTTCGACTTCGCGGGCGCCGGGACGCTCACCGCCGGTCTGCTGCTCCTGATCTTCACCCTCGGTGAGGCCATCAACGTCGGCTGGGGCACCACCCGCACGATCGGCAGCCTGGTCGGCGTCGCCGTCCTGCTCGCCGCCTTCATCGTCATCGAGACCAAGGTCGAGGCGCCGATGATGCCGCTGCGCATCTTCCGCCTCAAGACGATGCGCGTCGCCAACATCTCCGCGATCCTCGTCTTCGGTACGTTCGGCGCGCTGTTCTTCTTCGCCAGCCTCTTCATGCAGCAGGCGTTCGGGTACTCCCCGATGAAGGCCGGCTTCGCCTATGTGCCGCTCGCCGTCTCGGTGGCCTTCGGCGCCGGTGCCGCCTCCGGCATCATCGCCAAGGTGGCGGCCCGCCCGGTGCTCGCCGTCGGTCTGACCCTCACCACCAGCGGTCTGCTCCTGCTGTGGCGCGCCCCGGCCGACGGCTCCTACGTGGTCGACCTGCTCCCCGCGTTCATCCTGCTCGGCCTCGGCTGCGGCATGGTCTTCGTGACCCTGCAGATCGCCGCCTTCGTCGGTATCCCGGACGAGGAGGCGGGTGTCGGCGCCGGTCTCATCAACACCAGCCAGGAGGCCGGTGGCGCCCTCGGTCTCGCCGTGATCGCGACCATCGCGTACAACGGCCTGGAGGACAAGCTCGCCAAGACCGGCGGTGACGCCGGCAAGATCCACGACATCCAGGCGACGGCCAACCACCACGCCTTCCTGGCCGCCGCGATCCTCTGCTTCAGCGCCCTGCTGGTCGCGCTGTTCTTCATGCCGAAGGGCGCCCAGTCGATGAGCTCGGCGCACGCGCACGGCACCGGCGACCCGGAGGCCGCGGGCACGCCCGAGGCCGCTGGCGTCGAGAAGTGATGACCCCTGTGAACCGCCCGCTCGCCGCATAGGGCCGGGCAGGCCGTGGCGCTCCTCCGCTGTCCGCGGGGGAGCGCCGTCGGTCGGTTGAGGGGCCGGTCCGTCCGGGGCCGCGCCCGGCGAGGAACGCCTGGAAGGACGTGTCCGCGATGTCGCTGCCCCCGGGGCGCACGAGCGCTGTGAAGGTCTCCGCCTCGGTGGAGGCGTTCCTCGCCGAACCGCTCGTCGCCACGCTGACCACCCTGCGGCCCGACGGCTCGCCGCACGTGGCGCCCGTCCGGTTCACCTGGGACGCGGCGTCGGGGCTCGCGCGGGTCATGACGGTGGCCACCTCGCGCAAGGCCCGCAACGTGCTGGCCGCCCCGGGCGGCCGGGCCGTCCTGTGCCAGGTGGAGGGGTTCGCCTGGGTCGCCCTGGAGGGCACGGCCACGGTCTCGGACGACCCGGAGCGGGTGGCCGAGGGAGTGAAGCGCTATGCCAGACGCTATTGGTCGGCGCCGCCGAATCCGCCCGGCCGGGTGGTTCTGGAGATCGCCGTCGACCGGGTCATGAACCTCAATACATGAGGCCCCTCCCGTAATTCCCCGCACGTTCCGCGAACGCGGCACCCCCGGACGATGAATCCGGTGGTGCCGCGTTTTCTGTTCGTCTCCCCTTTTTACGGAACAACCCCCGCGCCCCATAAGCGACTTGAGTCGTACTCAGGTAGTGGCTGCCAGCATCGGCCATATCGGCTGAACCATGTCATCCACTGCACGAGGAGTGCGCACATGACCCAGGGCGCAATTGTTGTCGGGGCCGGTCCGGTAGGACTCATGCTCGCCGGAGAACTCCGCCTTGCCGGTGTGGAGGTCGCCCTCTACGACAAGCTTCCGGCCCCCAGCGGAGAATCGCGCGGACTCGGATTCACCGGCCGTACGGCCGAAGTCCTCGACCAGCGCGGCCTGCTGACGAAGCTCGGCGACATCCGCTGGGGCAAGCAGGGCCACTTCGGCGGCGTCCGCATCAACTTCGATGAGCTGGACGAGAGCCACTACGGCATCATGGGCCTGGCCCAGTCCCGCACCGAGGAGACCCTCGGCGCCTGGGTCGAGGAGCTGGGCGTCACCGTCCGGCGCGGATACGAGGTCACCGGCTACCGGGAGACCGAGGACGGCGTCGTCGTCGTGTACGAGGGCCCCGACGGGCCCGGCGAGGAGGCGGCCCAGTACCTCGTCGGCACCGACGGCGGCCGCTCCACGATACGCCGCCTCGCCGGCATCGACTTCCCCGGTGAGCCCGCCACCCGCGGGATGTACCTGGCCGACGTGGTCGGCGCCGGGCTGCGGATGCGTCCCATCGGCGAGCGCATCGAGGGCGGCGGCATGGTCCTCTCGGTCACCCTGGAGCCGGGCGTCGACCGCATCGTCATCCACGAGCCCGGGGTGCGCCCGCACCACGGCGAGGGCGAGCTGAAGTTCTCCGAGCTCGCGGACGCCTGGGAGCGCATGACCGGCGAGGACATCCACGGCGCGAGCGCCCGCTGGATGTGCGCGCTGACCAACGCCACCGGCCAGGCCACCGACTACCGCAAGGGCCGGGTCTTCCTCGCCGGTGACGCCGCCCACGACCACGCGCCGCTGGGCGCCCAGGGCGTCAGCGTCGGCCTCCAGGACGCCGTCAACCTCGGCTGGAAGCTGGCCGCGGCCATCAAGGGCCAGGCCCCCGACGACCTGCTCGACACCTACCACTCCGAGCGGCACCCGGTCGGCGAGCAACTGCTGCGCAACACGCTCGCCCAGTCCCTGATCTACCTCAGCGGCGAGGAGATGGAGCCGCTGCGCGCCGTGCTGCGCGAGCTGGTGCAGATCCCGGACGCCGCCCGCCATCTGGCCGGACTGGTCAGCGGCCTGGACGTCCGGTACGACGTCGACACCGACGGCACCGGCCACCCGCTCCTCGGGCTGCGCCTGGCCCCGGGCCGCGAGGTCGAGCTCGCCGAGGGAGGCCGGGTCCGGGTCGCCGAGCTGCTGCACAGCGCGCGCGGTGTCCTGATCACCACCGGTGACTCGTACGAGGCCGCCGAGCTCGCCGCGGGCTGGGCGGACCGCGTCGATGTGGTCACCGGCGCCTGGGTGCCCTCCGCGGCCGCCGCCGACCAGGACCCCGAGGCCGTGCTCGTCCGCCCCGACGGACACATCGTCTGGGCCGCGCCCGACGGCGGCAAGCTCCGGGACGCGCTTGAGCGGTGGTTCGGCGCGGCTCAAGTGGCCGGATAGAAGCTGAAGGCGCATCACCGGCCGCCACCCTGCCGAGGGCCTGTCCGGCGCCTACCCGCCGGACAGGCCCTGGCCGCACGCCCACCCCCAGCACCGTCCGAAAGGGAACCCCACCATGACCGTCCTCGTCACCGGCAGCAGCGGCAAAGTCGGCTCGCATCTCGTGAGGCTGCTGGCCGCGCGGGGCGTCGCCGTACGCGCCGGCTCGCGCAGCCCCGAGAAGCTCACGCTGCCCGAGGGCGTCGAGGCCGTGAAGCTGGCGCTCGACGAGCCCGCCGACTTCCCCGCAGCCCTCGCCGGGGTCACCTCGGTGTTCCTGTACTGCGAGGCCGCCGCGATCGGCGAGTTCGTCGAGCGGGCCGAACAGGCGGGTGTCGAGCACGTCGTCATCATGTCCGCCGACGCGGTGCTGCGCCCCGACGCCGCCGTCAACCCGATCGCCGCGCCCCACCTCGCCGTCGAGCAGGCGCTCGCCGCTTCCTCGATCACCTCGACCCCGCTGAACTGCGGCGCCCTCGCCAGCAACGCCATGCCGTGGGCCTGGCAGCTCAAGGCGCGCGGCACGGTCGGCCTGCCCTACCCCAACAGCTACGCCGACCCGGTCAACGAGCGGGACGTCGCCGAGGCGGCGCTCGCCGTGCTCACCGACCCCTCGCTGCGCGGCCGTTCGTACCACCTCACCGGCCCCGAGGCGCTCACCTTCACCCAGCACATCGCGGCCATCGAGGCCGCCGCGGGCCGGTCCATCCCGGTCGCCGAGGTCCCCCCGGCGGTGTGGCGCGCGAACAAGCCCGACTTCATGCCGGGCGACATCGCGGACGCGCTGCTCGACCTGTGGGCGGCCAGCTCCTCTCCCGTCCCGCTCACCGATGACGTCGAGAAGCTGACCGGCCACCCCGCGCGGCCCTTCTCCGAGTGGGCCGAGGAGTACGCGGGCCCCTTCCGCGGCTGACGGCCCCCGGGCCCCCGCACCTGCCACCCCCCACAGGCAACGGCAAGTCCCCCCATGCAGGCACACGTAGGACAGGTAGGACGCAGCATGTCGCTGGACCGCAGAAAGATGATCAGCCTGGGCGCCGGGTCCGCCGCCCTCGCGATGGCCGGCGGGGTCGCCGCCGCCGAACCCGCCGGGGCCGCCCCGAGGCACCGCGTCCCCACGGACGCCGCCCTGGCCAGGTCCCTGCCCGGCGGTTTCCGCAGCCACCACGGGTACGGGGGCGGCGTACGGCTGCACTACGTCGCCGGAGGTTCGGGCGAACCGGTGGTCCTGCTCGCGGGCTGGCCCCAGACCTGGTGGGCCTGGCGGCACGTCATGCCGGAGCTGGCCCGCGCCGGCCACCGCGTGATCGCGGTCGACATCCGCGGCATGGGCGGCTCCGACAAGCCGCAGGGCGGCTACGACAAGAAGACGATGGCCCGCGACGTGTACGAGCTGGTGCGCTCGCTCGGCCACAGCCGGGTGAACGTCGTCGGCCACGACATGGGCGCGATGGTGGCGTACAGCTTCGCCGCCAACCACCCGGCGGCCACCCGCAGGCTCGCGCTCGTCGACACCCTGCACGTCGACGAGACCCAGTACGACATCCCGCTGCTGCCCCGCCCCGGCCAGGGCTTCAACCTCTGGTGGTGGGCGTTCAACCAGGTGCAGGGGCTGCCCGAGCAGCTGGCCGCCGGCCGGATGCGGCACATCGTCGACTGGCTCTTCGCCCACTCCCTCGCCGACCAGAGCCTCGTCCCCGACTTCGACCGCGCCGTCTACGCCCAGCGCTACGACGCGCCCGACGCCGTACGGGCCGGGACCGCCTGGTACAAGGCCGCCCACCAGGACATCGCGGATCTGAAGACCTACGGCAAGGTCACCGCGCCCGTGCTCGGCATCGGCTCCCAGCTCACCTACGGCCAGTTCCGGCAGGTCCTGCCGACGCTGGCGCCGGACGTCCGCGTGGTCCACGCGGACCGGTCCATCCACTACATCCCCGAGGAGCAGCCCGAGCTGCTCACCCGCGAGCTGCTCACGTTCCTCGCCTGACCGGCCCGATCCGGGGCGGACCGGTCAACGGCACCTATCCCATGGCCTGTTCAACATGTGTACGAGGAGAGTGACATGACTCAGGGCGCAATCATCGTCGGGGCCGGACCGGTCGGTTTGATGCTCGCCGGTGAACTCAGGCTCGGCGGCGTGGACGTGGCCGTGTACGACCGGCTGCCCGCGCCGAGCGGCGAGTCCCGGGGCGTCGGCTTCACCCGCCGCGCCGCGGAGGTCTTCGACCAGCGCGGTCTGCTCGCCCGCTTCGGGGACGTCGAGTGGGCCCAGGGTCACTTCGGCGGGGTGCGCATCGACTTCTCCCAGCTGGAGGACAACCACTTCAGCGTCCGGGGCGTCCCCCAGTTCCGTACCGAGGAGATTTTGGAGGCGTGGCTGGGGGAGCTCGGGGTCACCGTCCACCGCAACCACGAGGTGACGGGGTTCCGGGAGACCGAGGACGGTGTCGTCGTCTCCTTCGAGGGCCCCGACGGGCCGGGCGAGGAGGAGGCCCGGTACCTCGTCGGCTGCGACGGGGCGCGCTCGGTGATCCGCAAGACCGCGGGCATCGACTTCCCCGGCTGGGAGGCCACCCGGGGCATGTACATGGCCGACCTGGTCGGCGCCGGGGTGCGCCAGCGGCCCATCGGGGAGCAGGTGCCCGGCGGCATGGTGATGGCGTTCAACCTGGAGAACGGCGTCGACCGGATCGTCATCCACGACGAGAAGCTCCGCCCGCACGAGGACAAGAGCCAGCTCACCTTCGAGGTCGTCGCCGACGCCTGGCAGCGGATGACGGGGGAGTCCCTGCACCATGCCGAGGTCCGCTGGATCAGCGCCTTCACCGACACCACCCGTCAGGCCTCCCAGTACCGCAAGGGCCGCGTCTTCCTGGTCGGCGACGCCACCCACATCCATATGCCGGCCGGTGCGCAGGGCATGAGCGTCGGCGTCCAGGACGCGGTGAACCTGGGCTGGAAGCTGGCCGCGGCCATCAACGGCTGGGCACCGGAGGGCCTGCTCGACACCTTCGAGTCCGAGCGCCACCCGGTCGGCGAGAAGCTGATGCGCAACACCCGGGCGCAGACCCGCCTCTACCTCACCGGCGACGAGATGGAGCCGCTGCGCGCGGTGATGCGCGAGCTGGTGCAGTCCCCGGACGTCGCCCGCCATCTGGCCGGGCAGGTCAGCGGCCTGGACGTGCGGTACGACATGGGCGCCACCGGCCACCCCCTGCTGGGCCTGCGCTTCTCGCCGGACCGCGAGGTCGAGCTCGCCGGAGGCGGCCGGGTCCGGATCGCGGAGCTGCTGCACGGCGCGCGCGGTGTCCTCATCACCACCGGCGACTCCCGCGAGGCCGCCGAACTGGCCGAGGGCTGGGCGGACCGGGTCGACGTGGTCACCGGCAGCTGGGTCCCGGCGGAGAAGGCCGCGGACGGCGACCCCGAGGCCGTCCTGCTGCGCCCGGACGGGCACGTGGCCTGGACCGCGCCCGACGGCGGCAAGCTCCGCGAGGCGCTGGAGCGCTGGTTCGGCACGGAGAACTAGCCGGGGCCGCCCGGGGGCCGGAGCGCCCCCGCGGCCGGACGGACGAAGGCGCCCCCTGTCGGCGGGGGGCGTCGTTCGCCGCGGCACTCGCGGCCGGTGGTGCCGTACGGGACGGCCGTCGCGCCCGATGAGCGGGCGGCCGTGCCCGTCGCGGACGGGGCGGTCAGTCGATCCCCCGGATGATGTTCAGCTCGTCACCGTCCTCCTCCGCCCCGGCGAGCCGGAGCGGAGGAGCGACGGCGGCGAGGTCACCCGGCCGAAACTCGTGATCTTCCCGGTCTTCCCTGTTCTCGTACATCTGCTCCCCCTTCGCATGGATACGAGCACGGGCTGTTCGAGCATGGCCGTGCGGGGGCGGCACGGCGAGCCGCCCGGGTTGCACACGGCCGGGTTCAGGCCGCGTACAGATCGAAGGTGGAGGTACGGCGCGGACCCGCGACGACGTCGAGCTGGGGGTCGACGGCGAGGATCGCCTGGTGCAGCCGCTGGAGCTGCGGCGAGGGCTCCACACCGAGGTCCTCGATGAGCCGCCCGCGCAGCTTGCGGTAGACATCGAGTGCGGTGGCCTGGCGTCCGGAGCGGTAGAGGGCCACCATGGCCTGCGAGTGCAGCCCCTCGTGCTGGGGGTGACGGGCAATCAGGTCGGTCAGCTCGGCGGTGAGTTCGGCGTGCCGGCCGAGGCGTAAGTCGGCGTCGATCCGGCGTTCGCGCACCACCAGCCTGCTCTCCTCCAGGCGCATCACCTCGATGTCGAGGATCGGGCCCACCCGCACGTCCACCAGCGCGGGGCCCTCCCACAGGTCGAGCGCGCGCCGGAAGCAGTCCGCCGCCCGCTCGTTGTGGCCCTCGTCGAAGGCGAGCTGGCCCTGTGCCGCCAACTGCTCGTAGGCGTGCACGTCGACCGCCTCGGAGGGGATCTGGAGCAGATAGCCGCCGTAGCGGGTGGCCAGAACATCCTTGGCCGAAAGTTGCGCATCGGGCCCCATGGCCCCGGCCAGCCGCCGTCGCAGCTGGAGGATGTACGTCTGGAGGGTGGTGAGCGCGCTCTGCGGCAGCTCGGTGCCCCAGATCTCCTCCATCAGCGTCGGTACGGGGATGACGCGCCCGGGGTACAGGGCGAGCAGCGCGAGGATCTGACGGGGCTTGCCCGCCGTGGGGACGACGGAGACTCTGTTCACTTCGGCACTCAAGGGGCCCAGGACCTGGATCTTCACGGCTTCCTCTCGGGTAAAAGGCGGGGGTGCGCCGGGACATCGTTGTCTCCCCCCGGGGCCGGGCCGCCGGGGGAGGGGTGCGTGCGGGGGTCAGCTCGCGCGGGCGGCGAGCCGTTCCGCGGCGGGGGCGCCGCCGGGCACGGGGGAGCCGGGCCGGGCGGCGAGGATGGCCATCTGGAGCCGGCCGATGGCGGCCGAGGGCTCGATCCCCGCCCGGGCGACCAGGGTCGCGCGCAGCCGCTGGTAGGCGCCCAGCGCCTCGCTGCGCCGCCCGGAGCGGTGCAGCGCCAGCATGTACTGGCCGTGCAGCGCCTCGTGCATCGGATAGCGGCTGACCAGGACGGTCAGCTCGGAGAGCAGTTCGCGGTGGCGGCCCAGGCGCAGATCGGCCTCGATGCGCCGGTCGAGGGCGGCGAGCCGGGCCTCTTCGAGCCGCTCGGCCTCGGTGCGGAGCCGGCTGCCCTGGTGGACACCGGTCAGGGCCGGCCCGGTCCACAGGGCGAGCGCCTCGCGCAGCAGCCGGGCGGCGCCCTCGTGGTCGCCGACATCCATGGCGCGGTGGCCGGCCGTGGCGCGCCGCTCGAACTCGCGGAAGTCCACGGTGCCTTCGCCGTCCTCGGTCTCCAGGCGGTAACCGCCGGGCAGGGTGACCAGGACGTCCTTGGCGGTACGGGGCTCGCCCTCCCGGCGGGCCAGCGCCTCGCCGATGAGCTCGCGGAGCTGCATCACATACGTCTGCACGGTGGTACGGGCACTGCGCGGCGGGGTGTCGTCCCAGAGCTCTTCTGCCAGCGTCGCCAGCGGCACCACCTGGTCACAGTGGAGCGCGAGGAGGGCCAGCACCTGCCGCGGCTTCGGGGCAGTGGGCGCGATCGACAACCCGTTCTTCCGCACCGACAGTGCACCCAGCACTTCGATGTCCATGTTTCTCCCCAGAGTCGGGAAATACGGGGGGTCAGGGTATTGGGGTCGGAAGTGTCCGCACGGCTGGCAGGCCCTCGGCGGCAACCCGCTTGATCATGTGCTCGAACCCACCCGTCGCGGCAAGCCCGTCTGTGGCTGCTCTGACGTACCTGTCAAAGAACTGACCGCGGTGTCAAAATCCTGTAGCAATAGCGAATTCTGCTCGGATTGAAGCCGCTCGACTCTGGGTAAAGAACCGCCGGATGTGGCGGATTTTCCGGGCTCTGCGCCCCGCCCCCGCCCTGCTCCCGCTCCCGTGTCCACCCCGTACCTCTGGTGCCCCGGCATCCCGATCTTACGCCGCCTTTAGGCAAGCGCCCAGCGCACAGACGCCCGCGCCGTGCGGATGTGGCGTGGGTCACACCTGACTCCCGTCACATTCACGAGCCACGTTTCGTCATAGGTGTGACGGAGGAAGCCGACCGGTGTGGATGTTCTGGCAGGGCCGGTCGGCGTCCGGCGTCGCGGTTTCCCGTACGAAGTGTTCGGCGTTTACGTGAATCTTTTTGAGGAGAGCAAACCATGACCGCTCGGGCCAAGCACCCTGCTTTTGTCGTTCCCGGTGCCATTGACGCTCTGGTGGCGCTCGGAAAGGCCAGCAAGGAAGTTCCCGGCGTCGATGTGAAGCTGCTTGAGCTGCTGCATCTGCGGGCGAGCCAGATCAACGGCGACGGCGCCAACGCGGACCGTCACCCGCGTCTGGCGAAGGCGGCGGGGGAGACCTCGGACGAGCGCCTGTTCGCCGTGGCCGCCTGGCGCAACACCCCCTACTTCACGGACGCCGAGCGCGCGGCCCTGGCGCTCGCCGAGGCCGTGACCCGCCTCGCGGACCGTGAGGACGCGGTCTCGGACGAGGTGTGGAACGACGCGGCGAAGCACTTCAACGAGCAGCAGCTCGCGGCGATCGTCCTCTCGGTCGCCACCGCGAACCTGTGGAACCGTCTGCACGTGGCCATCGGCCAGGTTGCCGACCCCAACAGCTGATCACCCCCGTACAGCTGCTGGTGCCGGCCGACACCCCCGACGGCCGGCGGTCGGGCGGACGGCTCGACGGCGGACGGCCCGTTCACCGCAAGGACGTTGCGGTGAACGGGCCGTTTTTGTGTGTGCGGCGCCTCTGTGGGGAGCCGCCTGCGCGCGGGAGAGGGGGAGGGTCCCGGGGCTGAAGCCGCGGGACCCTCCCCCTGTCCGCCCTACCTCTGCCGCTTCCTCGCGGCCTCGACGAAGGCTTCGAAGAGGGGGAGGGTGTCGCTGCCGAGCTCGCCGTGGGCCTGGAGCCCGGCGAGGAACGGGGCGGAGGGGTCCTCGGCCTCGGCGCCCTCGATGACCCCGTCGTCCGACCAGGCGGTGGCGACCAGGCCGGCGCCGAGCTTGTCGATGCCCTGGTGGTGGTGGCAGTAGACGGTGGCGGTCGGCCCGAGGGCGCTGCCGAGCAGGGAGTCCGGCTTCACCTGGATCTCCCGCGGCTCGTACTTCCCGGGCACGGCCGGAGAATGCTCGGGCAGGTGCTGGTCGAGGGTGCCGCCCCGGATGATGGAGATCAGCTGCAGACCGCGGCAGACCCCGAGCACCGGAATCCCGCGCCGCTCGGCGACCGCGAGCGCCGCGAGTTCGGCGGTGTCCCGGGCCTCGTGCGGCGGGAACGTGAACTTCTCGCGCTCGGCACCGTACAGAGCCGGATCGATGTCGGCCCCGCCGCTCATCAGCAGGGCGTCGGCGCGCGCCATCACCTCGTCGACCGCGTCCGGAATCGGCGGCACCAGGACCGGGGCTCCGCCGGCCTCGTGCACCTTCTCCATGTACTCCCAGGGGAGAAGGGCCACCCGTACCTCTCCCCAGATGTTCCAATTCACCGTTGTCAGGTCGGCGGTCACCGCCACGACGGGCCGAGTCATCGAATGTCGTCCTTCCCAATTCCAGCGAAATGGAGTTTCACTAGAGCGTCACTTGTGCGCGTCTCGAATGCACCGGACTTTCTCCCGGCTTGGATCAAGAATTGCACAGAGCCCGGCTCTGTGGAAGAAATGGAAAAATAGGTACGGTGGAAACACGGTCGTCTTTCGGAAGAAAGCGACGGAGACCGCGTGCGTTCAACTGCGGGGTGATCGCAGTCGAACACCCCTATGGGGCGCGCGGCGCCTTTGCGTACCCTCGCGGCAGTGATCGGTCCATTAGCGTCCAATAACTGGGGGACACCCGACATGACCGCCGCGACAGACAACCCCGGCGCCCGTATGTATCAGGAGTTCCTCGCCGTGCACGCGATCCTGCGGCGGGGAACGGAACTGGTGGCGAACGCGTTCGAGCGCCTGGGCGAGGGCGACCAGGTCAGCGTCAAGGAACTGATCGACACGACGCAGTGGCTCATCGACTTCACCCACCACCACCACGAGTCGGAGGACGAGCTGTTCTGGCCCGTCCTGCACCGGCTCCACCCCGAGTCGGTGGCGGCGTTCGACACCCTCAACGACGAGCACGCGGAGCTGGACCGGGAGCTGGGCGGTCTGAGCCGGGCGGTGGAGCTGCTGTCGGCGGCCAACGAGGCGGGCGAGGAGGCGGGGTCGGCCGCGGTGACGCGGGCGGCCGAGGCGGGCACGGCGGCGGCCCGCAAGGTCCGCGACATCCTGGCCGGGCACCTGGAGACCGAGGAGCCGGTCGTCCGCGACCTCTTCCCCGGCGTCCCCGCCGACGAGGTCGACCGCCTCCGCACGGCGATCACCGAGGGCAGCCCCAAGTCCGGCGGCCACCTGGTCTTCGGCCTCCTGGAGGACCCGCGGGAGGCCGAGGGCTACGACGAGATCCTCGCGAGCTTCCCGCTCCCGTTCCGCTCCCACCGGCCGCAGCTGGTGCAGATGTACGTGGAGAGCAAGAAGGCGCTGGGGCTGCTGTAGACGGGGGCGCGCCCGGGGCCCGGCCGTGCACGCGGTGGAGACGGTGAGGCGGACGGTATTGCCCGCCATGATCGGGATCTGACAGCCCCCGCACGGCGTTATGTGGGTACGGGACCACATACCGGAGGTGACCGCTCGTGTTCGGATCGGCCATGAACGAGCTCTTCGCGCCTGGCAAGCGGCACGAGGAGGAGGAGCGGCGGCGTCTGGAGATCACGCTCGACGAGGTCGGGGACGCCGACCCCGGGCGGGGCCCCATAGACCTGGCCAGCGGGGCCGTCACCATACGGCTGCCGGGCAGGCCCGAAGAGACCGGGGGCGACGGCGAGACCGAGGCCGAAGGGCGGGGCGGCGGCGCCTAGGCGGGCCCCCCAGGGCGGGCCCCATGGTCCCCGCCGGGGTCACCACGCCGAGGGTCGAGCCGCCGGGTCATGTCACCCGCCCCCCTGCGCCAGGAGGGGCGCTGACCGGCACGCCCCGGCGGACGCGCGTACGCCGCAGGGCCCGGCACCCCGGTTCCCCGGGGTGCCGGGCCCTGCGTACAGCCTCGGCGCACAGCCGCCCGGCTCGGCGGCGGGCGACGGCTACGCGTCGAAGACCTCCGCGCAGAGCTGCTCCTGCTCCTGCTCGTGCCGCTTCTTCGAGCCCACCGCGGGCGACGAGGAGTGCGGGCGCGAGATGCGGCGCAGGCGCTCGCCGTGCGGGACGTCCGCGCCGACCGCCAGGTCCAGGTGGTCGATCAGGTTGAGCGCGATGAACGGCCAGGCACCCTGGTTCGCCGGCTCCTCCTGCGCCCACAGGTACTTCTCGGCGTTCGGGTACTTGGCGATCTCGGCCTGGAGCTCCGCACCCGGCAGGGGGTACAGGCGCTCCAGACGGATCAGCGCCGTGTCCGTCGCGCCGCGCTTCTCGCGCTCGGCCTTCAGGTCGTAGTAGACCTTGCCCGCGCAGAAGACGACCTTGCGGACCGCGTTGGCGTCGACGAACTCGTCACCGATCACCGGCCGGAAGCCGCCCGTGGTGAACTCCTCCACCTTGGAGGCCGCCGCCTTCAGACGCAGCATCGACTTCGGGGTGAAGACGATGAGCGGCTTGTGGTGCGGGTTGTGCACCTGCCAGCGCAGGAGGTGGAAGTAGTTCGACGGGAGCGTCGGCATCGCGACCGTCATGTTGTTCTGCGCGCACATCTGGAGGAAGCGCTCGGGGCGGGCGGACGAGTGGTCCGGGCCCTGGCCCTCGTAGCCGTGCGGCAGCAGCAGCGTGACGCCGGACGTCTGGTTCCACTTCTGCTCGGCCGAAGAGATGAACTCGTCGACGACCGTCTGCGCGCCGTTGACGAAGTCGCCGAACTGCGCCTCCCACATCACCAGGGACTCGGGACGGGCCAGCGAGTAGCCGTACTCGAAGCCCATCGCCGCGTACTCGGAGAGCAGCGAGTCGTAGACGTTGTACCGCGCCTGCTCCTCGGTGAGGTACATCAGCGGGGTGTAGTCCTCGCCGGTCTCCTGGTCGACCAGGACCGCGTGGCGCTGGCCGAAGGTGCCGCGGCGGGTGTCCTGGCCGGAGAGGCGCACCGGAGTGCCCTCCATGAGGAGCGAGCCGATGGCCAGGGTCTCGCCCATGCCCCAGTCGATCGTGCCGTCCTCGACCGAGGCGGCGCGGCGCTGGAGCTGCGGCATCAGCCGCGGGTGGACCTTGATCCGGTCGGGGATGTTCACCTGCGACTCGGCGATGCGCTTGACGACCTCCTGGGAGACCGCGGTGCTCACCGCCGCCGGGAACTCGGCCTGCGGCTCCGGGGACTGGATCTCGCCCGCCTGCGAGGTGGCCTCGCGGACCTCGGCGAAGACCTTCTCCAGCTGGCCCTGGAAGTCCTGGAGCGCCTGCTCCGCCTCTTCCAGGGTGATGTCGCCGCGACCGATCAGCGACTCGGTGTACAGCTTGCGCACCGAGCGCTTCTTGTCGATCAGGTTGTACATCTGCGGGTTGGTGAACTGCGGGTTGTCGCCCTCGTTGTGACCGCGGCGGCGGTAGCAGATGAGGTCGATCACGACGTCCTTGTTGAACGTCTGGCGGAACTCGAAGGCCAGCCGCGCGACGCGGACCACGGCCTCCGGGTCGTCGCCGTTCACGTGGATGATCGGCGCCTCGATCATGCGGGCCACGTCCGTGGCGTACATGGAGGAGCGCGACGACTCCGGGGCGGCGGTGAAGCCGACCTGGTTGTTGATGACGATGTGGACCGTGCCGCCGGTGCGGTAGCCGCGCAGCTGCGACATGTTGAGCGTCTCGGCCACCACGCCCTGGCCCGCGAAGGCCGCGTCGCCGTGCAGGGCGACGGGCAGGACGGTGAAGTCCGTGCCGCCCTTGTTGATGACGTCCTGCTTGGCGCGGACGACGCCCTCCAGGACCGGGTCCACCGCCTCCAGGTGCGAGGGGTTGGCGACCAGCGAGACCTTGATCTGCTCGCCGTCCAGGCCGGTGAAGGTGCCCTCGGCGCCCAGGTGGTACTTGACGTCGCCGGAGCCGTGCATCGACTTCGGGTCGAGGTTGCCCTCGAACTCCCGGAAGATCTGCGCGTACGACTTGCCGACGATGTTGGCCAGGACGTTCAGCCGGCCGCGGTGGGCCATGCCGATGACGACCTCGTCCAGACGCGACTCGGCCGCGCTGTCGATGACCGCGTCGAGCAGCGGGATGACCGACTCGCCGCCTTCCAGCGAGAAGCGCTTCTGGCCGACGTACTTGGTCTGGAGGAACGTCTCGAACGCCTCGGCCGCGTTCAGACGGCGCAGGATGCGCAGCTGCTCCTCGCGCTCCGGCTTGGAGTGCGAGCGCTCCACCCGGTCCTGGATCCACTTGCGCTGCTTGGGGTCCTGGATGTGCATGAACTCGATGCCGGTGGTGCGGCAGTACGAGTCGCGCAGCACGCCGAGGACGTCGCGCAGCTTCATCAGGGACTTGCCCGCGAAACCGCCGACCGCGAACTCGCGCTCCAGGTCCCACAGGGTGAGCCCGTGCTCGGTGATGTCCAGGTCGGGGTGCTTGCGCTGGCGGTACTCCAGCGGGTCGGTGTCGGCCATGACGTGGCCGCGGACCCGGTAGGAGTGGATCAGCTCGAAGACGCGCGCGGCCTTGGTGACGTCGTCGTCGTGGCTGGCGTCGATGTCCTTGAGCCAGCGGACCGGCTCGTAGGGGATGCGCAGCGACTCGAAGATGCCGTCGTAGAAGCCGTCCTCGCCGAGGAGGAGGTTGGCGACGATCCGCAGGAACTCACCCGAGGCGGCGCCCTGGATGACCCGGTGGTCGTAGGTCGAGGTGAGGGTCATCACCTTGGAGATGCCCAGCTTGTTCAGGGTGTCCTGGGAGGTGCCCTGGAACTCGGCCGGGTAGTCCATCGAGCCGACGCCCATGATGACCGACTGACCGGGCATCAGACGCGGCACGGAGTGGACGGTGCCGAGGCCGCCCGGGTTGGTGAGGGAAACCGTCACGCCCGAGAAGTCGTCCATCGTGAGCTTGCCCTGGCGGGCGCGCTTGACGATGTCCTCGTACGCCTGCCAGAACTCGAAGAAGTTGAGCGTCTCGGCCTTCTTGATGCCCGCGACGACCAGCTGGCGGTCGCCGTTGGGCTTCACCAGGTCGATGGCGAGACCGAAGTTGATGTGCTCCGGCTTGACCAGGGTGGGCTTGCCGTCCTTCTCCGTGAAGGAGTGGTTCATCGACGGCATGGCCTTGATGGCCTGCACCATCGCGTACCCGATGAGGTGGGTGAAGGAGATCTTCCCGCCCCGGGCGCGCTTGAGGTGGTTGTTGATGACGATCCGGTTGTCGAACAGCAGCTTCACCGGCACCGCGCGCACCGAGGTGGCGGTCGGGACGTCGATGGAGGCGTGCATGTTCTTCGCCACGGCGGCGGCGGGGCCGCGCAGGGTGACGTACTCCGGGCCGGCCGGGGCCTCGGTCGCCGGGGCCGCCTTGGCGGCAGCGGCGGCGGGCTTCGCGGCGGGCGCCGGAGCGGCCTTCGCGGGAGCCGGGGTCTGCGCCGGAGCCGGGGTCTGCGCCTGAGCCTGGGCCGGGGCGGCGGGCGCGGGCTGCGCGGGCGCGGCCGGAGCCTGGGTGGCGGGGGCCGGGGCCGGGGCGGCCGGAGCCTGCGCGGCGGGGGCGTTCACCGCAGCCCCCGCGGCTGCGGCGGGAGCGCCCTCGACAGGCTTGTCCGCCGCGCCGGAGGTACCCGGCTTGTAGTCGGCGAAGAAGTCCCACCAGGCACGGTCGACCGAATTGGGGTCCTGGAGGTACTGCTGGTAGATCTCGTCGACGAGCCACTCATTGGCACCAAAACCGGCTGCAGGGTTCTTGCCCTGCCCGTCTTGGTCGGTCGAGACGCTCGAATTACTGGGGGACTGAGACGACACGGCGGCAACCGCCCTCTTCCGCTTCACAAGGTGATGGACAGCGGGAATCAAGGCTACGCCTCCCTGGCCTGGAGGTGCAGACCGGGCGTGCCACAGTCGCGTAAGTCACACCGGAAAGCGAGTTTCAGGGCAGGATTTGGCGGGAAACAGATCAGGTTCTGCTTCCTATGGGTACGCCTCGCAGCGGCCACGACCCCGAGGACCGTGTGCCCCGCGGCCCGAAGACCATGTGCTCGTACCCACCCACACGCAGAACGTGTGCTTCCGGTTCGAACCCTACGTCAATTCGTCGCCCGGGGTGCTCCCGGAAGGGTGACCTGGATGCGGCATCCGCGCGCCGATTCGGCCACGCCGATCCGGCCGCCGTGCAGATCCACCGCCCAGCGGGCGATCGCCAGCCCCAGACCCGTGCCGCCGTCGCTGCCCGGCCCGTGCGGCGCCGAGGCGTCGCCCCGGTTGAACCGCTCGAAGACCCGGTGCCACTCGGACTTCGGGATGCCCGGGCCCTCGTCCAGGACCTCCAGGTCCAGCGACTCCGGCTGCGGGCCGCGCCGGGCCCGTACGGTGACGCGGCCGTGCGGCGGCGAGTGCTTGACCGCGTTGTCGATGAGGTTGGCCACCACCTGGTGCAGCCGCTCCCGGTCCGCGTACGCGGTCAGCTCGGGCGGTGAGACGTCCAGGTGCAGATGGACGTCGGTACGGGTGTGGTTGCCGGAGCCGGAGGAGAGCCCGCGCCGGGAGGCGGCCAGGTTGGCCTCCTTGAGCACCCCCGACAGATAGGGCCAGACCTCGAAGCGGTGCGCCCGCAGCGGCACGACGCCGTTGTCCAGGCGGGAGAGGTCCAGCAGGGTCTCCACCAGGCGCCCCAGGCGTTCGGTCTGCTTCAGGGCCGTGCGCATCGTCTCGGGGTCGGCGGCCGAGACGCCGTCCACCACGTTCTCCAGGACCGCCCGCAGCGCCGCGATCGGGGTGCGCAGCTCGTGGGAGACGTTCGCCACGAGCTCCTTGCGGTGGCGGTCCACGGCCTCCAGGTCGTCCGCCATGCGGTTGATCGTGGAGGCGAGGTCGCCGAGCTCGTCGCGGCGGTCGGCGCCGCGCACCCGCCGGGTGTAGTCGCCGTGCGAGATCGCCCGGGCGACCGTGTTCATCTCGTCCAGCGGCGCGGTCAGGCCGTGCGCCACGAACTGCGTGATCAGCAGGGTGGCGATCACCGAGAAGACGGTGATGAACCGCAGCTCGGTACGGGTCTGCACGGCCACCATCAGCAGCCCGGTGGTGATGAAGACCGAGACCACGACGAGCGAGCCGAGCTTGGTCTTGATGGAGATGGAGACCTCCCGCAGCCCGCCCTTCAGCCGCTCGCGCACCCGGTCGCGGGCCCGGGCGCGGGGCCCGTCCCGCCGGGCCCGCACCGCCCCGGCCGCCGCCCGGCTCATGGCGCCGGGGTCTCCAGCGCGTACCCCACGCCGTGGACCGTGCGGATGCGCTCGGCCCCGATCTTCCGGCGCAGCGCCTTGATGTGGCTGTCCACGGTCCGGGTGCCGGAGGCGTCCGCCCAGTCCCAGACCTCGGCGAGCAGCTGCTCGCGCGAGAGCACCGCGCGCGGGGTGTTCGCCAGACAGCTCAGCAGGTCGAACTCGGTCGGCGTGAGGTGGACGTCCTCGCCGCGCACCCGGACCCGGCGCTGCGCGTGGTCGATCTCCAGCTCGCCCAGGCGCAGGATGCCGGTGCGCGGGGTGGCCGCGGCCAGCGTGGCCCGCTCGACCCGTCGCAGCAGCACGTGCACCCGGGCCGCCAGCTCCCGCATCGAGAACGGCTTGGTCATGTAGTCGTCCGCGCCGACACCGAGCCCGACCAGCATGTCCGTCTCGTCGTCGCGGGCCGTCAGCATGAGCACCGGGACCGGCCGGCGGGCCTGCACCCGGCGGCACACCTCCAGGCCGTCGAAGCCCGGCAGCATGATGTCCAGGACCATCAGGTCCGGCTGCCACGCCTCGGCGGTGTCGACGGCCGCGGGGCCGTCGAGGGCGGTCTGGACCTGGAAGCCCTCGGCCCTCAGCCGTGCCGCGATGGCGTCGACGATCGTCGTGTCGTCCTCGACGACCAGCACCCGGCGCTGGGCGCCGGGGGTGGCCGCTACGCCGTTGTGGGTGGTGTGTGCCTGCTCCATCGCCCCGCCCTGATATTGCTTCCGGGGATCCGTGGGGTGATCCCCTGTGTCGGTCAGAGACTAGAGGCACCGGCCGCGTCCCGGCTACGCAGGGCGAACGGCGAGATGGACCACGTCAGGGACGCCCCGGGCAACTGTGATCTCTTCGGTCCTAACCCCGTGGAATCCGGCATTACGGAGAGCTTCCTCGAAGGCGGGCGAGGGCTGCGCCGACCAGACGGCGAGCACTCCGCCGGGGGTGAGTCGGTCCCGGCAGGCCGCGAGGCCGGCGGGGGAGTAGAGGCTGTCGTTGCCCTCGGTCACGGTCCAGTCGGGCCCGTTGTCGATGTCCAGGCAGAGCGCGTCGAAGGTGTCCGGAGCGCTTCTCACATAGGCGACCAGATCGGTGTGCAGGACCTCGGTGCGCGGGTCGGTGAGGGCGGCTTCGGAGAGGGGTGCGAGGGGGCCCGAGCGGTGCCAGTCGATGACGGCCAACTCGCGCTCCACCACGGCGATCCGGCCCCACCGCCGGCTCGCGGCGGCGTGCGCCAGCGAGAAGCCGACGCCGAGCCCGCCGATGAGCACCGAGGGCCGCTCGCGGCGGTCCGCCAGCGCCTCGTACGCGGCGTCCACCAGCAGCCGCTCGGAGCGCCCGTCGGAGGTGTCCATCAGGAAGGTGCCGTTGGCGATGATCTCGAAGTGCGGGCCGCGCCGGCGCAGGACCACCTCCCCGTACGGCCCCTCGCGCCGGTCGAGGACGACCGGGGCGGCGATCGGGTCGGCGATGGACATCGGAGAACCTCCTCGAATGCGGAGCGAACGGCTCACGGGCCGACGCACGGCCTGCGTCGAAGGTTGTCCGGTGTGGCACAAGTCATAGACGCGGACGGGAGCGTTCGCAGAGGGTGAGCGTTGTACAAGCGTAGGCGGCAAGGCCGGACGATCACCGGCGTGGCTTGTGGTTCCGGGTGCGAGCGGGACACCCGGTGGAAGGGGCCTCACCGGTGCACCCCGAGAGAACGCGCGAACAGACGGACCTGCTCGACGGCATCCCGCGGCAGCGGCCCACGGACGTGGAGAAGACGGCCGGCGCGGCACCGGAGGGCGGCGACGCCCCACGGACCCCGGTGGCGGCCGCCGAGGACCGCGGGGCGCCCGCCGGCCCCGGGGCGCGCGCCTGGCCGCGCCGGGCGGCCCGTCTCGTACCGACCCCGGCCGGTACGCCCTTCACCTTCGTGTACACCGCGCTGCTGCTCCTGACCTCGCTCTACATGGAGTTCGGCGACCCGGACACGGTCCGTACGCTGCTGGAGAGCTCCAGCACCGATGTGCAGCACCTCACGCGTACCCCGGTGCTCGTGCTGGTGGCCAGCGCGCTGTGGATCGCGGGTGGCATCTCCTCGCCGTGGGCCGTCGGCTTCGTCTTCATCCTCACCGCCCTGGAGCGGCGCGTCGGCGGGCTGCGCACGGCCGGGGTGTTCCTGCTCGGCCATGTGGTGGCGACGCTGGTCACCGAGGTGCCGGTGGGCGTCTCTGTCGCGGCGGGACAACTGCCGGACTCCTCGTTGCACCGCCTGGACTACGGCATCAGCTTCGGGCTGATGGCGAGCGTGGGCGCGCTCGCCGGGCTGCTGCCCCCGCTGCTGAGGTGGCCGGTGCTCGGGGTGATGGCCGTGCTCCTGACCCAGGACCTGCTGGACATGGCCGACCCGCTGGCCAGCTGGGGCCATCCGACCGCGCTGCTCGTCGGCGTCGCCTGCTGGCCGGTGCTGCGCCGGGCCGCCCGGACCGGCGGCGGGCCCTCAGCGGTAGCCGACGGGAAGCTGGGCCCGCACGGCCCGTAGCGCCGGGGTCTGGTGCACGTCGTCGGTGAGGACGACGTGTCCCTCGTACGTGAACTGGTACATCAGCGCGTCGGCGATGGGGCGCCCGGTCGGGCGCGGCGGCAGATGCGCGAAGTCCGCGTCCGCGAGGGCCGTGCGCAGCTTGGCCAGGGCCTCCGGCGCCAGGGTGCCCGAAGTCTTCTGGCCGTCCCGGCGCGTGGAGGTGTACGAGCCGTCCTCCTTGACCACCAGCTCGTTGTGCACCCCCGCGAACCCGCCGCTCACCACGAGGCGGAGCAACTGTCCCTGGCGGGCGGGCGGCGTGGCCGTGCCCGCCGGGGAGGTGCCCGTCGGGGAGGTGCCCGGCGTCGGCGCGGTCGTCGGCGGCTGGGCGCTCAGGGTCGTGCTCGGCGCCGGGCTGGGCGACTTGGAGGCGCCGTCCGCCGTCGAGTCGGCGGAGTCGCAGGCCGTCGCCGCGAGCAGGGTGGCGAGCAGCAGCGCTGCGGTGGTGGTGGTCCTGCCCATGAGGCTCATGCAGCCGAGGATGCCGGATCGGTGGGAGCGAAGTACAGGCCGGCCATGGGCGAGCGCGTCGTCCAGCCGAGCGATCCGTACAGGTCCCGGCCCTCGGGGGTGCCGACCAGGACGCCGGTGGTGGCCCCCGCCGCGTACGCGCCGCTCTGGAGTGTGCGCATGACGACGCTGCCCAGGCCCCGGCGCCGGTGGGCGGGTGCCGTCTCGATCTGGTCGGCGACGGCGGTCGCGCCGGTGGGGGCGATCTGGCCGCGGGCGGCGAAGTGGCCGTCCTCGGTGCGTACCAGGACGCGCAGGACGCCGCCGGTGGTCCAGCGGGTGAGCGTGTAGCCGGCCGGGACCGGCGCCTCGCCGGGGGCCAGGGGCACCGTCATCAGGAAGCCGGGCCGGTCGTACTCCCAGCCGGGGCCGAGCCACGGCCGGACCGTGTCGTCGTCCGCGAAGAGCTTCAGCCAGGTGCCGGGCGCGGCCGCCGTGTCCGCCAGCTTGCGCACCGAGGCCTCGTCGGGCTCGGGCAGGACGTACCGGCAGACCTGCGTGACCTGGCCGACGTCGATGCTCCAGCCCCAGGGCCCGGCGACCGGCGCCGCCGCGCCGCGTGAGACGGCCCACCCCTTGGTCCAGGCCTCGACGAGTTCCGGTACCGACTCCATGACCGCCCCCTTGCGAACGTACGAGGTGGTAATAGTCCTTTCTGTTATGTGACTCTTACAAGAGATGATCGCTCAGAGCGAACAGGCCGGGGGGAACATTCCCGGGCTCACCTGCATTGAGTCGGCATAGCTCAACTTGACTGCCGAAGGGGAGATCATGGCTCACTCGTCCGCACCGCTCACCCTGCCTGTGCTGCCGCTCGACGACGAGGTCGTGCTGCCCGGGATGGTCGTGCCGCTGGACCTGTCCGACACCGAGGTGCGCGCCGCCGTGGAAGCCGCCCAGGCGGCGGTCCGGGCCGACGCCCCCTCGGCGGGCAAGCCCCGGGTGCTGCTCGTCCCGCGTATCGACGGGGCCTACGCCGCGACCGGCGTGCTCGGCACCGTGGAGCAGGTCGGCCGGCTCTCCGACGGCGACCCCGGGGCGCTCATCCGCGGCGTGGCCCGGGTCCGCATCGGCGCCGGGACCACCGGCCCGGGCGGCGCCCTGTGGGTCGAGGGCGCCCAGGTCGAGGAGACCGTCCCCGACCCCCTGCCCGGCCAGGTCAACGAACTGGTCAAGGAGTACAAGGCGCTCGCCACCGAGTGGCTGAAGAAGCGCGGTGCCTGGCAGGTCGTCGACCGCGTCCAGCAGATCGAGGGCGTCTCGGCCCTCGCCGACAACTCCGGCTACTCGCCGTTCCTCACCACCGCCCAGAAGGTCGAGCTCCTGGAGACCGCCGACCCGGTCGCCCGGCTCAGGCTCGCCACCGAGCACCTGCGCGAGCACCTCGCCGAGCAGGACGTGGCCGAGGCCATCGCCAAGGACGTCCAGGAGGGCGTCGACAAGCAGCAGCGCGAGTTCCTGCTGCGCCGCCAGCTCGACGCCGTCCGCAAGGAGCTGCGCGAGCTCAACGGCGAGTCCGAGGGCGAGGAGTCCGACGACTACCGGGCCCGGGTGGAGGCCGCCGACCTGCCCGGGAAGGTCCGCGAGGCGGCCCTCAAGGAGGTCGAGAAGCTGGAGCGCTCCAGCGACCAGTCCCCCGAGGGCTCCTGGATCCGCACCTGGCTGGACACCGTCCTGGAACTGCCCTGGCAGGAGCGGACGGAGGACGTCTACGACATCAGCGGCGCCCGCGCGGTCCTGGACGCCGAGCACGCGGGCCTGGAGGACGTGAAGGAGCGCATCACCGAGTACCTGGCGGTCCGCAAGCGCCGTGCCGACCGGGGCCTGGGCGTGGTCGGCGGCCGGCGCGGGGGCGCGGTCCTCGCGCTCGTGGGCCCGCCCGGTGTCGGAAAGACGAGTGTCGCGGAGAGCGTGGCCCACGCCATGGGCCGCAAGTTCGTCCGCGTCGCCCTCGGCGGCGTCCGCGACGAGGCCGAGATCCGCGGCCACCGGCGTACGTACGTGGGCGCCCTGCCCGGCCGGATCGTGCGGGCGGTCAAGGAGGCCGGGTCGATGAACCCGGTGGTGCTGCTCGACGAGGTCGACAAGCTCGGCTCCGACTTCCGCGGCGACCCGGCCGCGGCCCTGCTGGAAGTCCTCGACCCGGCGCAGAACCACACCTTCCGCGACCACTACCTGGAGGTCGAGCTCGACCTGAGCGACGTCGTCTTCCTGGCCACGGCCAACGTCCTGGAGGCCATCCCGGAGGCGCTGCTCGACCGGATGGAGCTCGTCCGCCTCGACGGCTACACCGAGGACGAGAAGGTCGTCATCGCCCGCGACCACCTGCTCCCGCGCCAGTTGGAGCGGGCCGGGCTCGACGGCGGCGAGGTCGTCCTGGAGGAGAGCGCGCTGCGCAAGCTCGCCGGGGAGTACACCCGCGAGGCGGGCGTGCGGAACCTGGAGCGCTCGCTCGCCCGGCTGCTGCGCAAGGTCGCCGCCCAGCACGAGACCGGCGAGCGCGACCTGCCCTTCACGGTCACGCCCGAGGACCTGCGCGCGCTGATCGGCCGCCCGCACCACGTCCCGGAGTCCGCCCAGGACCCGTCGGAGCGGCGCACCTCGGTGCCCGGGGTGGCCACCGGCCTCGCCGTCACCGGCGCGGGCGGCGACGTCCTGTTCGTCGAGGCGTCGCTGGCCGACCCCGAGACGGGGGCGGCGGGCCTGACCCTCACCGGCCAGCTGGGCGACGTGATGAAGGAGTCGGCGCAGATCGCGCTGAGCTTCCTGCGCTCGCACGGCGCCGAGCTGGAGCTGCCGGTGGCCGACCTCAAGGACCGGGGTGTGCACGTCCACTTCCCTGCGGGCGCGGTCCCCAAGGACGGCCCGAGCGCGGGCATCACCCTGGTCACCGCCCTTTCCTCGCTGCTCAGCGGACGGCTGGTGCGCACCGACGTGGCGATGACCGGTGAGGTCTCGCTCACCGGCCGGGTGCTGCCGATCGGCGGCCTGAAGCAGAAGCTGCTCGCCGCGCACCGCGCGGGAATCACCACGGTGGTGATCCCCAAGCGCAACGAGCCGGATCTGGACGACGTCCCGGCGGAGGTCCTGGAGAAGCTGGAGGTCCACCCGGTCAGCGACGTCCGCCAGGTCCTTCGGATCGCGCTGTCCCCGGCGCGGGTGCCGGTGCCGGTCGCGGTGTGAGCGGGGGGGTGTGAGAAGGCCGCGCGGGCGCTACGCCCGCGCGGCCTTCTCGTACAGCCGCCGGGCGTTCGCGTCGAAGAGCACGGCCGTGGAGGCCACATCGGTGTCGCCGCCGCTCAGCACGCCGATGAGACGGCCCAGGTGGTCCGGCCCCCGGTGGTCCGCCAGCCACGGACTGCCGCTGGTGCCCGTCCAGAACCCGGCGCAGTCGATCCGTACGTCGCTCGGCAGTTCGGGGTCCGGGCGGGTGTCGGTGGTGCAGGCGATGGGCCGGTTCTCCGGGTTGTGGTCCTCGTCCGGATAACCGAAGACGGTGACCCGGCGCCGAGGCCCCGAGCCCCAGTCGGGCTGGGCGGCCCCCACCACGCTCTGGACGCTGCGGCCCCGGGCGTCCGGCTCCACGGTCAGGAAGGCGTAGTCGAAGGAGTCGTCGCCGTGGTCGGACCAGCGCTCGTCGGTCCGCACGGCCCTGACCTTCCAGGTCCCGTACGGGAAGGAGTTCTCGGCCGCGCCGGAGAAGCCGGGCGCGAACTCCATCGAGCCCGCCGAGCCGGCGTCCGCGCAGTGCGCGGCGGTGGCGACGACGTTGCCCCTGGGGCTGGCGACGACGCTGGCGGTGCACCAGTGCTTGTCGCCGTCGACCAGGACGCCCACGGACGGCAGTCCGGCGGTGGCGGCGGCGGAGGACTGCGGGGCGGGCGCGGGCGGCACCTCGTCGGGCCGGTCCTGCTGGGGCGCCGAAGCGGCCGGCCCGCCGCACCCCGTGACCAGGGCGAGGACCCCGGCAGCCGACACCCGCCCGACCGTTCGCAGCACGCGCATGGTGACCATCTTGTCGTATGACGGGACGCGGCAGGGGCAGGCCCCCGGCGCGCGTCGAGCGCACCGGGGGCCACGGGCCAGTCCCGCGCTAGCCGTTGGCCAGGGCCTGGAGCCGGTCGTACGCCCCGTTGAACCGGGAGTGGTCGCCCACCGTCGGGCCCGACGAGGTGTACTGCCACATCGTGTAGTAGCCCCAGCCGGCCGGCAGGGCGCCCGGGTCGGTGTTGTAGCGGGCGATCCACAGCGGGTTGGTGGAGCCGAAGGCGCCGGAGTTGCCGGTGCACTGGGTCCACCAGCTGGTGGCGGTGTAGATGACCGCGTCACGGCCGGTGCGGGCTCGGTACCGGTCGACGAAGTCGCGGATCCAGCTGACCATCCCGGCGGCGGACTTGCCGTAGCAGGCGGCGCCGTAGGGGTTCCACTCGATGTCGAGCGCGCCGGGCAGCGTCCGGCCGTCGCGCGACCAGCCGCCGCCGTGGTCCACGAAGTAGTCGGCCTGGGCGGCGCCGCTCGTGGTGTCGGGCGTGGCGAAGTGGTACGCGCCCCGGATCATGCCGACGTTGTACGAGCCGTTGTACTGCTGGGCGAAGTACGGGTTGGTGTAGTACGTGCCCTCGGTGGCCTTGACGTAGGCCCACTTCACCCCGCTGTTCCACAGGGTGCTCCAGGCCACGTTCCCGTTGTGGCTGCTGGTGTCGACGCCCTCCGTCTGGACGGTCCGGGTGTCGCGCGGGAGGCCGCCGGTGCCGTCGTGGGCGGCGACGCCCATGCCCATGGTGGCGGAGCCGCGGGCGGGGGTCCGGGCCGCGTTCGAGGTGCCGGGCGCGGTCAGGAGGAGGGCGAGGGAGAGGAGGAGGATTCCGGCCGCGGCGAGGGGGCCGCGACGGGCCGTTCCGGGTCTGTGCACGGGCATTGCGTGCCTCCGAAAGGCGAGGGTGGGGGGACGTGCGGGGGGATCGACATGTCGTTGTGGACATGTCATACGGAAAAAGCTACGCACGTAGACCGTGACGCGAAAGAGCTTGCCGGACTGTCATTGGCCCAGGCCTGTGGCGGGGTGGCCGGGGCGGGTGCGAGCTGGGCCGACCGCCCGCGGCCGCAACCAACTTTCAGCCGTGGGCGGTTGACCGCCGGGCGGTGCCGCCCGGCCGCGCGCCCGGCCGTGCCGCCCGGCTCCCGGCGGATGGCCCGGGTCGCGTTCACGCCAAAGCGCCCCTGCCGGCCCCGAGGCCCCATTGAGGAGTCCGGGCCCCACGGGCTTGCATGACCATGACCAGTCGGCGCCCACCGGCGCCACCGGCCTCCCGCGCGGCCGACGCCGTCCGCGGGGGGCACCCCGCAACGGCCCGTGGAGGAACGACCTTGCACAAGCCCAGAGCAGGCAGAGCCGGAGCAGGCACCGACCGGGGGAACAGGACGGCCGGCTCACCGGCCCGGGGCGCGGGGGCCGCCGCCCTCCTCGGCGCCGCCGCCCTCCTCGCCACCGCCGTACCGGCGGCCCATGCCGCCCCCGCGCCGCGGGCGCAGGCCGCCGACGTGGTGCCCGGCACCGGCACCGCGACGCCCGCTCTCGTGGACGGGCTCCACGAGAGCGCCGACGCGAAGGCGGCGCCCGCCGACGCGGCCCGCGGCCACCTCGCCGCCGAGGAGAGCCGCTACCGGATAGCCGACCCCGGCCGCGACCTCACCCCCGTCCAGACCCTGCGCCAGGGCGCGGACGAGACCGTACGGCTCCAGCAGAAGCACCACGGTGTGGAGGTGCTCGGCGGCCAGTACGTGGTGCGGATGGAGAAGAAGGACGGCAGACGCGTCGTCACCGGCACCTCCGGCAAGTACTTCACCGGGCTGACCGCCGCCACGACGGCGACGGTCACCGAGGACCTCGCGGTGCGCCGGGCCGTCTCCTCGGTCGCCGCCCGCCTCGGCGGCGCCACCCTCGGCAAGAAGGACGTCCGGTCCTCCGAGGGCGCGAAGACCGCCGCGGCGGCCGCGCTCACCGGACGGGCCCAGGGCCTGGTCGTCGTCCCCAGGGGCGCCGGCGTCCTCACCTACCGCGTCACCGTGCGCGGCACCGACCCCGCCACCGGAGGGCCGGTCCTGAAGGACGTGTACGTCGACGCCCGCGCGGGCTTCCCGGTGCTCCAGTACAGCCTGATCAGGACCCTCACCGCGGACCGGCCCTCGGCCAAGCCCCCGGCGGCGGGGGCGAACGCCGTACCGCGGGCGTCCACCGGCAAGCCCGGCCCCGGCGGCAGCGGCAGCGGCGTCCGCTCCAACGGCGACCACGTCCCGCTGGAGGTGGCCTACGACGGGGCGGCCCGGCAGTACAGCCTCGTCGACCGCGCGCGCATGGCGGCCACCAGCAAGAACACCCTGCACACCTGGGACGCCCGCGCGGTCGACGTCGACGACGCCTCGGGCCGCTGGCCGGACGGGCTCAAGGACTTCACCAACCCGTCCCCCCACTACAGCGGCGACGCGACCGAGTCGGGCGCGGTCGACGCCCACTGGGCGGCCGGGCAGGTCTACGACTACTACAAGAAGGTGCACGGCCGCGACAGCCTCGACGGGCGCGGCATGGCCATCGACTCGCTGGTGGGCGTCACCTACGCGGGCGGCCCGTTCGTCAACGCCTTCTGGGACGGCCGCAAGATGGTGTACGGCGCGGGCGACGAGCAGTACCGGACGCTCTCCGCCGACCTCGACGTCGTCGGCCACGAGATGACCCACGGGGTGGTCGAGAACACCGCGAACCTCGTCTACGCGGGCCAGTCCGGCGCCCTCAACGAGGCGCTCGCGGACTACTTCGGCAACGCCATCGACACCACCGCGAGCGGTACGGGGATGGACGACCCGGACTCCGGGCTCCTCGGCGAGGACCTGTGCCGCACCGCCAAGCCCCGCGACTGCGCCTTCCGGGACCTCAACGACGGCCGCACCACGTCCAAGGACTACCTCGGCGTCACCTTCTCCACCGACAACGGCGGCGTCCACCTCAACTCGACGATCTTCTCCGGCGCCCTGTGGGACATCCGCCAGGACCTCGACCCGAAGGACCCCTTCCTCGCGGACCGGCTCGTCTACAAGGCGCTCTCCACGTACCTGACCCCGCTGGACGGCTACACCGAGGCCCGCGACGCCGTGGTCGCGGCCGCCAAGGACATGGGGCTCTCCGCCCGGCAGCAGAACACGGTCAAGCGGTCGTTCAGCGCCCACGGCGTCGTGCCCGGCTGGGAGAACGCCCTCGGCATCGACTCCGACCGCCTCTTCGGCAAGGTCAACACCACCGGGACGGGCACGGCCGCGGGCGGCGGCCGGTGGGCCACCTCCCAGTCCAACGACGACGGCACCGAGGCCTACTCGGTCTACGCCGGACGCGTCGACGGCAGGGGCACGCCCAAGCTGATCAGCCCCAACGACGGGCGCTACCACGTGTATCCGGCCACCGACGGCAGCACGGTGGTGTGGGCCGCGTTCGGCGCCACCGGCGTCGACATCCTCTCCCGGCCGCTCACCGGCGGCCCCGTCAAGACGCTCTACACCTCCTCCACCACCGTCCAGAACCTGCGCGTGGAGCACGGCACGGTGGTCTTCGAGATGTTCGACACCTTCGGCGGGCGGCACGTCGGCTTCCTCAGGCCCGGTGACCGCGAGCCCACCCTCGTGGACGGCGGCGGGTACGAAACCGGCAGCGCGCTGCCCTCGCTGCGCGACGGCAGGATCGCGTACGCCAAGCTCTACCGCAGCGGCGACGACCACAAGCTGGGCGTGGAGACGTACGAACTCGCCACCGGCGCCACCAGGCTCGTCCAGCAGCTCGGTGAGCCGCAGGGGATCGGCCAGACCGGCATCACCGGCAGGAACGTGTTCTGGCTGGTCGACGAGAACATCGCCGACCAGGGGCAGCTGGCGGTGCGCCGCTCGCAGCTCGACGGCTCCGGCGCGGTGGACCTCAGCCCCGAGGCCGGGCCCGGTGCGCTGATCCCGTTCGACCTGACGGCCTCGGACGAGGCGGTCACGGTGAACACCACGCTGCCGGACACCCAGTACCGCAACGAGACGCTGCCCAAGCTCTGGCAGTTCAGCGCCGACGGCACCCGCAAGGAGCGCCTGTCCTGCAACCGCGGCGAGCAGCTCTACCCGTCCGCCGCGGGCGGCCGCCGGGTCGTGTGGCTGGACGGCACCACCGGCTGGACGGACCTGGTCACCCGGGAACGCCCGGCCGGCACCTGCTGAACGCGCTCCGCGCGTGACGCGTGACACGTGATTGAGCCAAAGGGCCCCCGGCGCTCGACGCCGGGGGCCCCGGCCCCGGGGGACTGGGAAATACTGTGCCGTCCAGGCAGCATGGGATGGGAGCTGATGTGCACGGTCCGGACCAGGAGTTTCTCGCACTCGAACGCGAGCTGGCGGTGTTCCTCAGGCGTGCCAGGGCATCCTCCGGCGAGATGGCCCGCGCGGTCCATCCCGAACTGGAGGCCGCGGCCTACGGGCTCTTCGTGCGCCTGGAGGAGGGCGGCCCGCAGCGGGCCACCGAACTCGCCGCGTACTTCGGTGTGGGCAAGGCGACCATGAGCCGCCAGCTGCGCGCCCTGGAGGACCTGGGCCTGGTGGCGCGCGAGCCGGACCCGGCCGACGGGCGCGCCTCGCTGGTGCGCCTCACGGAGGAGGGCCTGGACCGCTTCCGCCGGGTCCGCGACGCCCGCCGCGCCCAGTACGTCACCAAGCTGGCCGACTGGGACCGAGGGGAGATCGCGGAGCTGGCGCGGCTGCTGCACCAGCTGAACGCCAGGGCGGACATGCAGGAGCCGGGCGCCCCGCGTCCCTAGGGCCTGTCCGACGGGTCCCAGCGGCGCGCAGCCGCCCCCCGCGCGGCCGCGCCCGTGGGCGCGACGGACCCCGTCGGCGGCCCGGCGGTCCGGCCTCACAGCTCCACGTACACGGCGGTGGCGTCGTCGTGCGTCTTGCCGCCGCGCAGATACGTACGGCCCGCGCCGGCGTCCGCGCGCTCCAGCTCCCGCACCCGGTCGATCAGCCCCCGCGGGCCCGCCTTGGCCACCAGTGCCAGGCACCCCGCCCAGTCGCCCTCGCGGAAGGTCTCCACCCACCGCGTCGCGCCGTCGGTCAGCGCGGCCAGCGCGCGTACGTCCCGTACCGGGGTGCGCCCCGTGACCGCGCGGTCGGCCACCGAGGGGTCCGCGGCGGCGGTGAAGAAGCCTCCCTCCTTGTTGCGGGCGCGGGCGTCGGCCACCTCGTCCGAGATGAGCAGATCGCCCGGCAGCCGCTCCAGCCGGTCGTCCAGGACCGCCCGGACCACGCCGTCCGGGGACTCCAGGAGCAGCGCGGAGTCGGAGAGCACCAGATGCTCCACCGCCTCCTCGTCCCAACGCGCCAGGACGACGGTTGCCTGAGGAGTACGCGGGTGAGAAAGGTCACAGGTGCCCCGGTGGGCGTCGGCGGTGCGCCCGATGGACTCCGCGAGGATCCCGGCCAGCGGCATGTCGCGCCGCGAACCGGACAGTTCGGTCAGCGCGCCGCCGAGCCGGGCGGTGAACCAGGGCACGTCGTGCACGCAGCCGCCGTTGTCCGGGGGCGGGGTCACCCCGTCGAGCACCACCAGCACCCCGCCCCGCCCGGCGGCGGGCAGCGCGGTGGCGGCCCAGTCCTCGTTGGGGCGTGCGGGGTCTCCGGGGGCCGTGGCGAGCTCGATGCGCATGCGGCCAGTCTGCACGACGGCTCCGGCCCGCCCCCTGGACACCCAATTGGCCTGGACCAGTTGGGCGGGCCGGGCGCCGCGGCCCTGGCCGGCGGCCCTCCGGAAAGCTGTGGGCGGGCATCCTGCCAAAGCCCGCGCGGAAGTTCCAACCGGCCTCCCACAAGAGCGGGGGCGGCCATTCCGCGGGAGTTGAACGCCAACTCCCGAGTGTTGTTCACTCGTTCGGGTGGCGGAGTGGATGTTGCATGCCTCCTTCCCAAAACCACTGGAATGGTCGGAAGCCGTGCAGGGGTGGGAACGCGTCGCACACGACGCAAGAGACGCGTGACCGGTCGTCACCTCGGCTTCATGGTGGACGAGTCAAGATTGAGAGCACCGGTGCAGAACAAGCGGCCTCGGGGCAAGGACGGCGAGACCGTCAAGGGCGCCGCGGGCGCCACGCGTCCCGTGCGCGTACGGACCCGGCTGGTCACCTCGGTCGCCCTGGTCTCCCTCACCGTCCTGGGCGCGGGCACCCCCGCGCTGCTCACCGCCTCCTCGGACCTCAACGAGTCCCAGCGCCTGGTCACCCTGGCCGAGCTCAACCAGCAGGCCGTCACCCTGGCCCACGCCCTCGCCGACGAACGCGACGACCTCACCGCGTACATCGCGGGCGGCCGCGACCCGCGCAAGGACGCCGCCCTCAAGGACCGCGCCACTCGCGTCGACCGGCGCGTCGACGAGATCCGCGCCACCGCCCCCGCCGCCCTCGGCCGCGACCTGGCCACCGTGCCCTCGCTGCGCCGCACCGCGCTGACCGGCAAGGGCACGGCCCTGGAGGCGCACCGCACCTACTCCGACGTGATCGGCAAGCTGCTCGGCCTCGCCGACGAGCTGGCGGCCCGCACGCCCCCGCGCGCCGCCGGGGCCTCCCGCGCCCCGGCCGACCTCGGCCGCGCCGTCGAACAGGCCTCCGCCGCCCGGGGCCTGCTGGTCGCCGCGCTCTCGGTGCCGCAGAAGCCCACCATCCCGGTCTACGACCCGATCACCGGGCGGTACGTCCAGAAGGACACGGGCGACGGCGAGGAGGGGCGCACCCGGGACGCCCTGAGCGCCGCCGGGCAGCAGGCACGGGTGCGCGAGCAGTCCGCGCTCGCCGATTTCGACCAGGCCGCCCCCGCCGCCGCCCGCGAAAAGCTCTCCACCACCGTCACCGGCCCCGACGTGGACGCGGCCGAGCGCTATCTCGCCCGCCTCACCGACCAGCCCCAACTCGGCTCCGCCGACCGCAGGCTGGGCGCCGACAAGGTGGCCGCCGCGCTCACCGCGCGGATCGACCGGATGCGCGGTACCGAGTCGGCGCTGGCCGCCGCCGAGGTGAAGCGGTTCGCGTCGCTGCGCGACGACGACGTGACCGGCCTGGAGCTGCGGGTCGCGCTGGTCGGCGCGCTGCTGCTGCTCGCCGTCGGCATCTCCTCCGCCAGTGCCCGCGGCCTGACCCGGCCGCTCGCGGTGCTCCGGCGCGGCGCGGCGCGGCTCGCGAGCGCCCCCGAGACGGAGGAGCCGGTCCGCTTCACCGGCCGCAACGACGAGTTCGCCCAGGTCGTCCGCTCCCTCAACACCCTCCACGACCGGCTGCGCGAGCACGCGGGCCGCGCCGACACCCTCGCCGCGCAGCTGGACGAGGCCCGCGAGGACCGCACGGCCCTGGCCGCCGAACGCGCCGAACTGGCCGAGTCCGTACGGGAGCTGACCGCCCAGGTCGAGCGGGCACGCGGGACCGTGCAGCACACCTTCGTCAACCTGGGCCTGCGCAGCCTCGGCCTGGTCGAGCGCCAACTCGGCATCATCGAGGGCCTGGAGGAGCGCGAGCAGGACCCGGACCAGCTCGCCACGCTCTTCAAGCTCGACCACATGGCCACGGTCATCCGCCGCCACGGCGAGAACCTGCTGGTCCTCGCGGGCGCCGAGCACCACCACAACCATCCGGGCCCGGTCCCGCTCGTCGACGTGCTGCGGGCCGCCGTCAGCGAGATCGAGCGGTACGAGCGGGTCGTCATCCAGGCCCTGCCCCCGCACGCCCAGGTGGCCGGGTTCGCCGCCGACGACCTCAGCCACCTGGTCGCCGAGCTCCTGGAGAACGCCACCTCCTTCTCCCCGCCGGACGCGCAGGTCCAGCTCTCGGGCTGGCAGCTGGAGAGCGGCGAGGTCATGCTCTCGGTCCAGGACGAGGGCATCGGCGTGAGCCCCGCCCGCCGCACCGAGCTGAACATGCGCCTGGCGGACCCCTCCTCGCACGAGCCGGGCGAACCCGGCACCGAGAGCGGTGGGCTCGGACTGCACGTCGCCGCGCTCCTCGCCCGGCGCCACGGCGTGCGGATCGAGCTGCGCGAGCAGAAGCAGGGCGGGCTCGCGGCGGTGGTCGTGCTGCCCGAGGCGATCCTGCCTAAGACACCCCCGGCGGCGCCGCACGTGGTCCCGGCGCAGGACGACGCCCCGCGCTTCACGCTGCCCGGCGCGCTGGCGGAGGCCAACTCCAACGTGCTGCCCGAGCGGGCCGAGCGCACCGCGCGGATCCCGCTTCCGCAGCAGACTCCCGCACCGGCGCAGGCCCCGGCCCCGGCCGACGCGGCAACGGAAGCGGAAGCGGAAGCGGGGGCGGAAGCGCACCAGCGGGTCGACGAGCCGACGTTCGAGATGCGGCTTCCGGCACCGTCACCCGAGGAGAGGGCACCGGAACCGCAGGCGGCCCCGGAACCGGCAACGAACGCTGCCCCGGGAACGGCACCGGAGCCCGAGGCCGGGCCCGCCTCCACCGTCCCGGCCCAGCGCGTCACCGACAAGGGGCTGCCCAAGCGCACCCCGAAGGTGGTCAAGTCCGGTCCCGCCGCCCCCGCCCCGCGCAAGGGCGGCGCGGAGATGGCCGACGCGCTGCGGCGGCGGCTCGGCGGATTCCAGCAGGGCGCCCTGGAGGGCCGCCGGCACGCCGAGACCGAGATCCAGGAAGTCCCGCGTACACCGAGCGAAGAAGAGCAGAAGAACCAGAGGCCACAGACGGGGGAGACAGTCGAGGAGGCACGCAGTTGACCGCGACCGGCACCGGCACGTTCGGACTGAGCAGCGAGGCCCGCAATCTGCACTGGCTGCTGCGGAACCTGGTCGAGGAGGTGCCGGGCCTGCTGTCGGTGGCGGTCGTCTCCTCCGACGGCCTGCTCCTGCTCTCGTCCGACCCGGACCAGCGGCAGCCCCGCACCGAGCCCCGCCCCGAGGGCCCGCGCGGCTCCAGCGCCGACCTCGCCACCATCGTCTCCGGCATCGGCAGCCTCACCCACGGGGCCGCGCGGCTCATGGACGGCGGCGGCGTCAAGCAGACCGTGGTCGCGATGGAGGAGGGCAGCGTCTTCGTCATGTCGATCAGCGACGGCTCGCTGCTGGGGGTGCACGCCACCCCGGACTGCGACGTGAGCGTCGTCGCGTACCACATGGCCCTCTTCGTCGGCCGCGCCGGACATGTGCTCACCCCCGAACTCCGCAGCGAGCTGCGCCAGTCGATGGAGGCCGTCCAGTGACCTCGTCCGCCCCCAAACTGCCGATACGAGGCGCCGGCCGCAAACCGGCGCGGGTCCGCCCGTACAGCCTGACCGGCGGCCGTACCCGCTTCGGTCACGTCCTGCTCGTGGAGACGTTCGTGGCGGCCATCGAGGCGCCCGAGGAGCGCAGGGCGCTGGGCGGCTCGCCGCTGCGGATGATGCCGGAGATGCGGGCGATCGTGGAGATCTGCCGTGCGATGCGTACGGTCGCGGAGATCTCGGCACTGCTGCGCATGCCGCTGGGTGTCGTCCGGGTGCTGCTGAGCGACCTGGCCGACCAGGGAAGAATTCGTGTGTACGGGACCGGGCACGGCTCCGGGCGGCCCGACCGCGCGCTGCTCGAAAGGGTCATGAGTGGACTCCGCCGCCTCTGAACTCCTGGTGCCGGACGCGCCCCCGGCGCCCGCGCCGCCCGCCGAGGAGGAGCTGCGGCCCTGGCAGCAGGACCGCACCCGGGCGCCCATCGCCACCAAGGTGGTCGTGGCGGGCGGCTTCGGCGTGGGCAAGACGACGTTCGTGTCGTCCGTCTCGGAGATCACCCCGCTCCAGACGGAGGCGGTGATGACCCGGGCGAGCGAGGACACGGACGACCTGTCGTCGACCCCGGAGAAGACCACCACGACGGTGGCCATGGACTTCGGCCGGGTCACGCTCGACGACGACCTCGTCCTGTACGTGTTCGGCACCCCGGGGCAGCAGCGCTTCTGGTTCATGTGGGACGACATCGTGCGCGGGGCGATCGGGGCGGTGGTGCTCGCCGACACCCGCCGGCTCTCCGACTGCTTCCCGGCGCTGGACTACTTCGAGAGCTGCGGCCTGCCGTACATCGTGGCGGTCAACCACTTCGAGGGCACGGAGTCCTTCGAGCCGGAGGACGTCCGGGAGGCGCTGACGGTGCCGCCGCACATTCCCGTCGTGATCATGGACGCGCGCGACCGGGTCACGGTGATCGAGTCACTGCTGGGGCTGGTGGCGCACGCGCTGGACGAGCTGCCGGAGTAGCGGGACGCGGTCCCGTGGGGGGGCGGTGTCCTCGGGGCGCGGTCCGTCCGGGGCGCGGCTCGTCCGGGGCGCGGCCTCCCTCCCCTCCCCCTTTCCTGTATCTGCTTCTCTATCTGCTGAGTATCGGAGCACATTCGCATGCGGAGAATCCTGATAGTCGGGGCCGGCCAGTCCGGACTCCAGCTGGCCCTCGGACTCCAGTCGAAGGGGTACGAGGTCACCCTGATGTCCAACCGCACGGCCGACGAGATCCGTTCCGGGCGGGTCATGTCGACGCAGTGCATGTTCCACACGGCGCTCCAGCACGAGCGGGACCTCGGCCTGAACTTCTGGGAGTCCCAGGCCCCGCGCATCGAGGGCCTCGGCGTCTCGGTGGCCGCCCCCGACGCCTCCCGGCCGATCGACTGGGTCGGCCGCCTCGACGGCTACGCGCAGTCGGTCGATCAGCGGGTCAAGATGGCGGGCTGGATGGAGACGTTCGCGCAGCGCGGCGGCCAGCTGGTGATCCACGGAGCGGCCGTCTCCGACCTGGACTTCTTCGCCCGTACCTATGACCTGGTGCTGGTGTCGGCGGGCAAGGGCGAGCTGGTGTCGATGTTCGGCCGCGACGCCTCGCGCTCGCCGTTCACCGAGCCGCAGCGGGCGCTGGCGGTCAGCTATGTGCACGGGCTCGGCCCGCGCCCCGAGCACCCCGACTTCGACGCGGTCCGGTGCAACCTGGTGCCCGGGGTGGGCGAGCTCTTCGTGATGCCGACGCTGACCACGTCCGGCCGCGCCGACATCCTCTTCTGGGAGGGCATCCCCGGCGGTCCGCTGGACGTCTTCCAGGGGGTCACGGACCCGGGTGAGCACCTCTCGCTGACGCTGGAGCTGATGGAACGCTTCACCCCGTGGGAGTACGCGCGGGCGACGAAGGTCGAACTGACCGACGCCGGGGGCACGCTGGCGGGACGGTACGCCCCGACCGTGCGCAACCCCGTCGGCAGGCTGCCCGGCGGCGGCCTGGTCCTGGGCGTGGCCGACGTGGTCGTCGCCAACGACCCCATCACCGGTCAGGGCTCCAACTCGGCGTCCAAGTGCGCCGCGTCCTACCTCGCGTCCATCGTGGAGCGGGGGGAGGAGGCGTTCGACGAGGCGTGGATGCGGGAGACGTTCGAGCGGTACTGGGCGACCGCTCGGCATGTGGTGAAGTGGACGAACGCGATGCTGGGGGTGCCGCCGGAGCACGTCCTCCAGCTCATCGGCGCGGCGTCCGAACTCCAGCCCGTGGCCGACCGCTTCGCGAACGGCTTCGACGACCCGTCGGACTTCGAGAACTTCTTCTTCGAGGAGGGGAAGGCGGGGGCGTACCTGGCGGAGGTGTCGGGGGCGTAGGGGTGCTGCCCGGGGGTGGGTGCGGGTGGATGGTGTTGCCCGCGCCCCTACCGGGCCTGGTGTGTGTCTGCGGCCCGGCGGTGGGTCGCTCGCGCAGTTCCCCGCGCCCCTTGTGGGGTCGGTGTTTGTCTGCGGCCCGGCGGTGGGCTGGTCGCGCAGTTCCCCGCGCCCCTTGTGGGGTCGGTGTTTGTCTGCGGCCCGGCGGTGGGCTGGTCGCGCAGTTCCCCGCGCCCCTTGTCGGGCCGGTGTGTGTCTGCGGGTTGTCTGTGGCCGGTCGCGCAGTTCCCCGCGCCCCTTGTGGGCTGCGGGGGAACGCGAGGGCGTAGCCGAGGTTTTCAGGGGCGCGGGGAACTGCGCGACCAGCCCACCACCGGCCCGCGGAGGAAGAACCGGTCCCGTCCAGCCCCCACCACCGGCCCGCGGAGGAAACACCTGCCCCCCGGCCCCCACCCCCGGAGGGTTTGGGGAAGGGGCGGGGTGGGGGCTACTCCTCCGGAGGAGTGTCCTCCCCGTACCCCTCGTCCGTCCCCTCCCCCAAAGACACCCGCAGGGGCCGGTACCCCCGCACACCCCCCACCCCAGGATCCGGCCGCACCGCCCCCAGCAGAGGGTTCGACGCGATCGGCGACACCTTCACCCGCGCCCCGGGCCGAGGCGCCTGCACCACCATCCCGTCCCCCACGTACAGCGCCACATGCGTCGCCCCGGGGTAGTACACCACCAGGTCCCCGGGCCGCAGCGCCCGCAGCGGCACCCGCCGCAGCGACGCCCACTGCTCCTGCGAGGTGCGCGGGATCGCACGCCCCGCGTGCGCCCACGCCTGCGAGGTCAGACCGGAGCAGTCGTACGAGGACGGCCCCTCCGCCCCCCACACATACGGCTTGCCCACCTGCCCCACCGCGTACCGCACCGCCTCCTCCCCCTCCGGAGACGGCGCCCGCACCCCGCTCAGCGCCCCCGTCGGCAGCAGGTCCCGCTGCGCCTTCGCCGTGCCCTCCCGCTCCAGCGCGGCGAGCTCGGCCAGCTCCTCCTCGCTCAGCGACGCCAGCAGGCCCTCCACGTCCTTCAGCCGCGCCCGCACCTCGTCCCGCGCCTGCCGCTGGCGCGCGGCCAGCGCCGCCTGCTCGTCCAGCGCCTTGCGCGCCTCGCGGGCCAGCGCGTCCGCCTGCTTCTCCGTGCGCGCCAGCCGCGCCAGCGAGACACGGTGCTCGTCCGTGGCGCGCCGCATCAGATGGCCCTGGTCGAGGGCCCCCTGCGGATCGCGCGCCAGCAGCAGCCGCATGTACGTGGAGAGGTCGCTGCGGCCCTGGTACTGCTCCCGGGCCAGCCGCCCCGCCGCCTCGCGGGCGTGGGCCAGGGCGGTCCGCGCCCGCGTCAGCCCGGCCGCCACCTTCTTCTCGTCCGCCGCGCGCAGTCTGAGCCGCTCCTCGGCCGCGTTGTACGTCTCGGACGCCTCCTCGGCCTGCCGGTACAGCGTCTGCAACTGCGTCAGCAGACCGGCCACCGGGCTCCGGGGCGGCGTGGGTGCGGCCTGCGCCGTGGGGACCGCGGACACGAGCGCCGCCGTGACGGCCGCCGCCGTGCACACCGTACGCAGGGATCTCATTGACACGTGCTCACCTCCGGTCGGATGGTGGCACGTTGATCCGGGGCGGTGCGCGTCGAGCCGGGCGAATGATGCGAATAACTCCCCCGTCCGGCCGTACCCCGGCGCGGACACTTGCCGACAGCGGCGGTCGACGGATACGGCTGTGGCAGACGGCTACCGCACCGGCAGCGCGTACAGCGTCGCCCCGTGCCACACCACCGCCGTGTCCGCGCCCGCCGCCACCGCCCGGTAGCCTCCCCGGTCCGCCGACTGCTCCCTGGTGCCCGCGTCCTGGAACTTCCACAGCCGTTCGCCGCTCGCCGCGTCCAGCGCGGTCACCTGGAACGGGTCGAGTGCCAGGACCGTACGGCCGGAGGCGCTCGCCACCGCGCGGGTCTCCACCGCACCGGCGGGTGCCAGGTCCGTGGACCCGACCCACACCTCCCGGCCGTCCGCCGCCGCGACGGCGGCGACCCTCGTGCCGTTGTCGGGCGCGTAGACGACTCCCTTGTCCAGCAGGGGCGTTCCGTAGAGCGTCGTGCCCCTGGCACGCTGCCAGCGCTGCTTCCCCGTCTCCAGGTCGAACGCCTGGAGGCCGCCGCCGGCCGTGGTGAGCAGTACGCCGTCGGGCGAGAGCACCGCCGTGTCGGTGGGCAGCACCGTGCCGTACGACCGCGACCACAGGTCCTTGCCCGTCTTCGGGTCGACCGCGAAGAACTCCGCGAGCACCTGCTTGGCACCCTTGGGCGGGCTCGCCGCCGGGCGTCGCGCGATCAGCCGGCCGCCGACCACCTCCGCCCACGCGAACGTCTCGCCCCGGCCCAGCGGGCGCCGCCACAGCGTGGTGCGGGTGGCGATGTCGTACGCGTAGAGCGCGGTGTCCCTGCCGGCCGTGGCGGTGAACCAGAGCGTCGTGCCGTCGTGCGCGCGCACCTCGGGGGTGCCCATGCCGGGCGCGAGCCGGGCGTACGCCACCTTCTGGCGGACCGCGCCGTCCGCCACCGCGAACCAGGTGAACTCGGTGGGGCCGACGCCGAACGCCACCGCCGGGTCCGCGCCCGCCGGCTGGAGCTGGGCGACACCGGCCAGTTCGGGGCGGTGCCACAGCTGGCGGCCGGTGCGCAGGTCGACGCCGGTGAGCGCGGTACCCGGCACGACCAGGACCGCGCCCTGCACGAGCGGGGTGCCCAGGAGCTTGCCGCCCGGCACCGCGTATCCCCAGCGGGCGGCCGGGGGAGCCCCGGGCACCGGCTTCGGGAGGGCGGCGGGCTTGCTGTCGGCGGCGGGGACCTCGGTGTCCGTGCCGTCGCCGTCGAAGGCCAGCACCCCGGCCGCGCCGACCGCGAGGCCGGCCGCCGCCGCGAGCCCGGCCGTCAGCAGCGAGCGCCGGTCGCCGGTGAGCCGGGACAGGACGCCCCCGGCGGTCCCGGCCGCCGCCGTGGCCCGCTCCGGCGGTGCGGGCGCGGGCAGGGGCTGCGGGGCCCGGGCGGGCGGCTGCGGGGGAGCGGCCGGGTGGCCGTCGGCCCCGGGGGCGGGCAGCGGCGGTACGACGGCGGGCGGCACCCGGTCCGCGACCACCGGACCGGGCAACTCGCCGGCCTGCGCGGCCCGTTCGGCGATCGCGGCGGTCAGACGCGGGGGCAGCCACCCGGCGCCCGGCAGCGGGGCGGCCCCGCCGGGGGCGAGCTCGGCGGCCACCTCGGCCGGGGCCGGACGCGCCCCGGGCGCCTTGGCCAGACAGCGCCCGAGCAGCGGGCGCAGGGCGGCCGGGACCGGCGTGAGGTCGGGGACGGCGTGTGCGATGCGGTGGGCGGCCGCGTCGGCGGGGCCGGAGTCGAACGGCCCCGCGCCCCCCGCCGCGTACGCGAGAAGCATGCCCAGCATGAAGACGTCGGCCGCCGGGCCCGGCTGCTCCCCGGCAACCTGCTCCGGCGTCAGATAGCCGACCGTGACCCCGAGCCTGCCGCCCTCCCCGGCGCTCGCCGCACTGGCGCCGCCGAGCACGCCGAAGGCGGTGACCAGCGGTCCCTCGGCGGTGAGCAGCACGACGTCCGGGCCCAGGCCCTGGAAGGCCTCGCCGGTCACCGCGTGCGCCCGCTCCAGGGTGGCGGCCAGCGCCGCGCCCAGGGTGCGCACGGCCGGTTCGGGCAGCGGTCCGGCGAGCGCCACCGCCTCCGCGAGGGTGAGCGCGGCGGTGAACGGGGTGGCCAGCCACGGCAGCCACTCCTCGGGGCCGGTCGCGAGGACCGGCGGCACCCAGGGTCCGGCGAGCCGTTCGGCGGCCCGCGCCTCGGCGCGGAAGCGGCTGCGGAAGGCGGGCAGCGCGGCCAGGTCCGGGCGGGCGGCGGTGACGCAGACCCCGCGTCCGTCCGCCCCGTGGGCGAGGTAGACCCGGGCGGTGCCGGTCTCGCGCAGTCTGGCCCGCATCCGGTACGGACCGAGCTCGCGCGGTTCCTCGGCGGTCAGCGCCTCCATGGTTCAACTCCCCCTGCGGCACGGCGTGGACCAGCGAGCCTATCGCGCCCCACGGACACCGTGAGCACGCCCTAGGCGCGGGGCTTGGGCCTGCTCCAGGGCCAGCGGCGCGGCTCGCGCCCCTCGGGAACGTAGGTGTACTTCCAGCCGCGCGGCAGCCCGAGCCGCCGGCTGTGCCCGGCGGGTTCGAGCCGGTACGCGTGGACGGCCGGCGGTCCGTCGCCGCCGTCCGGGACCGGGATCTCGTACCACTGGGGCGGCTTGCCGGTGGGGCCGAGCAGGACGGGCAGCACGCGCCCGTCCAGGGGGCCGCCCACAAAGAGGGTGTTCTCGCTCTGCACGCCTCAAGTGTCACACCCGCACGGCCCGCGCCGCGCGCGTCAGAGCAGGTGGGTGGCGTCGGAGAGGACGGGGATCACCCGGCGGGCCAGCACTCCGGCCGCGCCGTCGCCCGACTCCAGGGCGAGGGCCGCCCGGACGACGGTGGCGGCCTGGGGGTCGGTGGCGGCGGTCACGGTGAGCAGGGCCACCAGATGGTCCACCAGCCAGTCGCGCAGCTCCACGAGCGGCGGCTGCTTCTCCTCGTCGAGCCAGATGAGGGAGGCGGCCTCGACCGCCGCTATCCAGGTGCGCACCATCATCCGCAGCCGCGCACCCGGATTCTCCACCCCCAGGTGGAGGAGGATCTGCTCGGCGGCGGCCCGGCGCACCTCGTCCACGATCGCGGTGGTCCGTGAGGTCTCGGCGACGCTGCCGCCCTGGAGCAGCGCGGAGAACCCGGCGTCGTGCTCGTCGACGAAGGCCAGATAGCGGTCGAGGGCGTGGGCCAGGCGCCGGGTGAGCGGGCCGCTCTGGGCCTGGGCGAAGCAGAGTTCGAGCTCGTCGGCGGCCGAGCGCAGCGCCGCCTCGTACAGCTGCTGCTTGCCACCGGGGAAGTACCGGTAGACCAGCGGGCGCGAGACCCCGGCGGCCTCGGCGACGTCGTCGAGCGAGACGTCCTCCGGGGCCCGGTGCGCGAAGAGCGTGAGCGCGGCGCCGAGGAGCTGGGTACGGCGCTCCTCGACGCTGAGCCTGCGGTACGCGGGGGTGGCGGCCGGTGAGGTCATACGGGCAGCGTAATCCCCGTGTCCCGGCTTGACGCCGGTGCTCGCGCGCGGTTGGCCGGGAGCGAAGGGCATCCGGGCCGCTCAGGCCAGCAGGCCCGAGCTCTGCCACAGCCGGCGGCCGACCCCGCGCAGCACACCGATGTCGTCGAGGAAGTCGGTGAGCCGCCTGGCGCCGTTCTGCATGACCTCGCGCCGGTGCCCGCTCGCCCTCACCTGGGCGACGGCCTCGCGGCGGTCCAGGCCGACGTTCTCGTACACCTGGGGGTTGACGAAGCAGGTGGAGAAGACGCGGGCCGCCTCGCCGCAGCTCACCCGGGTCAGCTCCCGCTCCCAGGCGGGCGCGGTGACCATCTGGCGCCGCAGCTCCTCGCGGGCGTACCGGACATGGCGGGCCTCCTCCACCACGTGGATCCGGGTCACCCCGCGCATCAGGCTCTGCACCCGCTCGTCCGGGAAGGTCAGCCGCTGCATCCAGTCGAGGATCTCCTCGCCGAGCAGGGTGGCCGCGAAGGAGCCGGGGGTGGTGGAGACGGTCTTCAGGACGCGCGCGAGGTTGTGGTAGAGCCGGGGGACCGGGTAGGTGGGCGACCCGCTCTTCTGGATCATGCGCGCGAACATCATCGAGTGCCGGCACTCGTCGGCTATCTCGGTGAGGGCGTAGCGGACGTGGTTGCTGGTCACCGGCTTGTCGTAGATGTGGCGCACCAGGAGCTGCATCAGGATGATCTCGAACCAGATGCCGAGCGAGCCGAGCGAGGCGGCCTCGTGGCGGGAGAGCTCCTGGCGCTGCTCCTCGGACATCTTCCGCCAGATCGGGGTGTCGTAGAGGGAGAGCAGCTCCGGCGGCCAGAACCACTTGCCGTCCTCGAACGGCGCACTCCAGTCGAGTTCCTTGTCGGGGTCGAAGGAGTGCTTGGCGGACGAGGCGAGGAGCCGCTCGGCGACCTCCTCGCGGTCCCGGAGCAGTCCGAGCGCGTCGCGGAGCACTTCGCTTGTCGTCACGGTCGTCATGGCTGGGGCACCTCGGTGAGTCGGCCTCGAAGGGGGTTACCGGCGGTCAACTCTTATGAGACTGCCTGTCAGCAAGCTCGTCAATCCCTTGGGGCCGACTTGTTGACCCGGCGTCTACCACCGTGTGAGCCTGCCCGTGGACCCGCGTGTAACGGTCGGTCAGGGAAACCCGCGACGCGAAGGAGCCGCACGTGTCGACGCACGACCTGTATGTGAACGGCCCGCAGGACCCCCTCTGGGAGGTCCCCGCCTCGGGGGCGGCCCGCTTCAGCTGGGAGGCCATGTACCCCGGCCAGGAAAACGGCGCCGGCCGCGAGCGCCTCCTCGCCCTGTACCAGAAGGGCAAGGACAAGCAGTGGGACGGCGCCAAGCGCATCGACTGGGACATCGAGGTCGATCCGTACGACCCGCTGGGCACCCCCGACGAGGCGATGACCCTCTACGGCACCCGCTACTGGTCCAAGCTGACCGACAAGGACAAGGGCGAGCTGCGCCGGCACTACACCTCCTGGCAGTTCAGCCAGTTCCTCCACGGCGAGCAGGGCGCGATGGTGTGCGCGGCCAGGATCGTGGAGTCGGTACCGGATCTGGACGCCAAGTTCTACTCCGCCACCCAGACCATGGACGAGGCCCGGCACGCCGAGATCTACGGCCGGTTCCTGCACGAGAAGATCGGGATGCTCTACCCGGTCAACGACAACCTCCAGGGCCTGCTCGGCGACACCTTGCGCGACTCCCGCTGGGACATGCCCTACCTCGGGATGCAGGTCCTGATCGAGGGCCTCGCGCTCGCCGCGTTCGGCATGCTCCGCGACACCACCGACAAGCCGCTGCCCAAGCAGATCCTGGCGTACGTGATGCAGGACGAGGCCCGCCACGTGGCGTTCGGACGGATGGCCCTGCGCGACTACTACCGGCAGCTCGGCGACGCGGAGCTGCGCGAGCGCGAGGAGTTCGTCATCGAGGGCTGCTATCTGATGCGCGACCGGCTGCGCGGGGTCGAGGTCCTGGAGAACTTCGGCATCCCCAAGGCGGAGGCCGAGCGGTTCTCGGAGCAGAACGAGTTCCTGCACCTGTTCCGCAGGCTTCTCTTCAGCCGCATCGTCCCCTGCGTCAAGGACATCGGCCTGTGGGGCAAGCGCCTCCAGCAGGCGTACGTGGACATGGGCGTGCTGGAGATGGGCGACTCCAACCTCGACCTGCTGATGGCCGAGGACGAGGAGATCGCCGAACGCCTGGACGCCGAGCGGTTCGGCCGGGAGGAGATGGCGCGGGTCGCCGAGGTCGAGGAGGCGATCGCCCAGGGCGGCGCCACGGGCTGACCCGCGCCCGCCCCTGGCGGGGACCCGGCGGACGCCTCGCGGGAGCGGTGGACGTCTTGGCGGACCCCGGGTGGACGCTTCGGGGGAGGCGGCGCTCATCCGGTCAGCGCCGCCTCCATCACCGCCTTCGCGACCGGCGCCGCGTCCCCGCCGCCGCTGATGTCCGCGCGGTCGGCCTCCGCGTCCTCGACCACCACGGCCACCGCCACCGCCGGCTGGGCCGCGTCGTGGGCCCGCGCCCAGGAGATGAACCAGGCGTACGGGTGGCCCCGGTTGCCCACGCCGTTCTGCGCGGTGCCGGTCTTGCCGCCCACCCGCGCGCCGGGGATCGCCGCGTTGGTGCCGGTGCCCTTCTCCACCACGTCCACCATCAGCTGCTGGAGCCGCAGGGCGGTGGCCGGGGTCATCGCCTGGCGGTGGACGCGCGGGCCGTTCAGGGCGACCGGGGTGCCGCGCGCGGTCGTCGTCCGCTCCACCAGGTAGGGGCGCCGGAGCTCCCCGCCGTTGGCCACCGCCGCCGCGACCATCGCCATCTGGAGCGGTGTCGCCGTGGTGTCGAACTGGCCGATGGAGGAGAGCGCCAGCTGGTCCGGGCCCATCTTCCGGTCGAAGTTGGACGCGGCCACCGGCGAGGGGATCCGCAGCCCGGTGTCGTTGAAGCCGAACCGCCCCACCGCCTCCAGCATCCCCGCCAGCCCCACCTTCACCCCCAGATGCGCCATCACCGTGTTGCAGGAGACCAGCACGGCGTACGCGAGCGAGGCCCGGCCGCACCCCTCGGCCTCGTTGGGCAGGGTGGTGCTGGTGCCGGGCAGGACGTAGGGGTCGGGCGTGGTGGTCGGGGCGTCCACGTCGGTGACGGCGCCCGCGTCCAGCGCCGCCGCGGCCGTCACGATCTTGAAGGCGGAGCCGGGCGGATAGGTCTGCCGGATCGCCCGGTTGAGCATCGGCCGGCCGGGGTCGGCGTTCAGCGCGGCCCAGGCGCTCCTGACCGCCCGCCCGGTCCCCGACAGCCGCCCCGGGTCGTAACTGGGACTGCTGACCAGCGCGAGGATCCGGCCGGTGGCCGGCTCCACGGCCGCGACCGCGCCACGCCGGCCCGCCAGCCCCTGGAAGGCGGCCCGCTGCACGGCGGCCCTGATGGTGGTGACCGCGTGCCCGCCCGCCGGCCGCTTGCGGGTGAGGCCGCCCCACAGCGGCCGGAGCAGCGGGGAGGTGCCGGAGAGCACCGGGTCCTCGGCTGCCTCGACGAGCGTCGTGCCGTACATCTGCGAGGAGTATCCGGTGACCGGCGCGTACAGCGGCCCGTCGGTGTACGTGCGCTCGTAGCGCAGCGGCTGGCGGGTGTCCTTGGAACCGGTGACCGCGTCGCCGTCCACCAGGACGTTCCCGCGCGGCTGGCCGTAACGGGCCATCGGGACACGGCGGTTGGCGGGATCGGCGTCGAGCGTATCGGCCTGGAAGACCTGGACGCGGGCCGCGTTCACCAGCAGCGCCACCAGCAGGACCAGGCAGCAGGCGGCGGCCCGCCGGATGTGGCCGGTCATCGGCTTCCCGTCCGGACGGGGGCGGGCGCACCGGCGGCGGCCGGGCGCGGGGTGCGGGCGCGGTCGCTGACCCGGATGAGGAGCGCCACGATCACCCAGTTGGTGACGACCGAGGAGCCGCCCTGGGCCAGGAACGGCATCGCCATGCCGGTGAGCGGGATCAGCCCCGTCACCCCGCCCGCGATCACGAAGACCTGGAGGGCGAGGATCGAGGCGAGCCCGACCGCGAGCAACCGCCCGAACGGGTCGCTCAGGGTCAGCGCGGCCCGGTAGCCCCGGGCGACGAGCAGCCCGTACAGCAGGAACACCGCCGACAGCCCGGCCAGGCCCAGCTCCTCGCCCGCCGTCGCCAGGATGAAGTCGGACTTCGCGGCGAACCCGATCAGGACGGAGTGCCCGGCGCCCAGGCCCGTGCCGAGCATCCCGCCCGCCGCGAAGGCGAAGAGCGACTGGGCGAGCTGGCCGGGGCCCTGTCCGGCCTCGATGGAGGCGAAGGGGTGGAGCCAGTCCTGCACCCGGCTGTGGACGTGCGGTTCCAGGGAGCCGACGGCCGCCGCGCCGACGGCCGCCAGCAGCAGCCCGACCGCGATCCAGCCGGTGCGGCCGGTCGCCACGTACAGCATGATCACGAAGAGGCCGAAGAAGAGCAGCGAGGTGCCCAGGTCCCGCTCCAGGACCAGGACGACCACGCTGAGCAGCCAGATCGCCACGATCGGGCCGAGCACCCGGCCGGTGGGCAGCTGGAGCCGCCGGATGCGGCGGCCGGTGTACGCGAGCGCGTGGCGGTTGGCGGCGAGATACCCGGCGAAGAAGACCGCGAAGAGGATCTTGGCGAACTCGCCCGGCTGGAAGGAGAGTCCGCCCAGGCGCACCCAGATCTTGGCGCCGTTGACCGCCGGGAACGGGATCGGCGCCACCATCAGCACCAGCGCGGAGGCGGCCGAGAGATAGGCGTAGCGCGTCAGGACGCGGTGGTCGCGCAGGAGGAGGACGACCGCGGTGAAGAGCCCGACGCCGACCGTCGACCAGACGAGCTGGGAGGACACGGCCGTGCTGTGCGGGGTCTCCAGGTCCAGGCGGTAGATCAGGACCAGCCCGAGCCCGTTGAGCAGCACCGCGATGGGGAGCAGCAGCGGGTCGGCGTACGGGGCCCGCCAGCGCACGGCGAGGTGGGCGAGGAGGGCCAGCAGCCCGAGCCCCGCGCCGTAGCGGACCGCGTCGGGCGGGACGGCGCCGCTCCTGGCGAGGCCGACGCCGGCGTATCCGTAGACCGGGGTGAGGACGGCGCAGACCAGCAGAGAGAGCTCGACGCCCCGGCGTCCGGCGGGGGGCGGGGCGGGCGGGGGCGCGTCCGCCGCCGTCGGTGCGGTCATGTCGGGCAACGTAGCAAGCCGGGGCCCCTCTGTCCCCTTATGTCATAGTGTGCCGAGGAGTGGGACTTTTGACGGACCGTCACGGAGGAGTACGGCCATGGGGCCTGTGGAGTTCATCGTCCTCGCCTTCCCCGAGGAGCGGCTGCGGGTCCGGGCCGTCGACGCGCTCGTGGGGGTGCGCAGATCCCGTGCGGTACGGATGGTCGACGCGCTGGTCGTCACCAGGACCGCCGCGGGCGAGGTGTCCGCCGCCGAGCTCGACGCGTTCGAGGAGCTGGCCGGGGTGCTGGCCGGGCAGGGGGCGGAGCGGCTGATCGGTCCGGAGGACGTCGAGGAGGCCGCGGCCCTGCTCGCCCCGGGCAGTTGCGCCCTGGTCGTCCTGATCGAGCACCTGTGGGCCGAGGAGGCCGCCCGGGGGGTGCGGGCCGCGGGCGGGTACGTCGCCGGGTCGGTGCGCATCCCGCCGGAGCGCCTGGAGGAGGTCAGGGCGGCCGCGGCCGCGCGGGCGGGGACCGTACGAGAGGAAGGCTGAGCCATGTTCATCCGCCCCGCCCGAGCGGCGGTACGACCGGTCGAGCGCCCGGCGGGCGCCCCGCTGCTGCGCGGACTCCTGGTGGGCGGCCCCCGCCCGGCGCGCGCCACCCCCGGCTCGGGTGCGCCCGCCCCTGACCCCGGCGAGTCCGGCCCCGGCTCGGGGGAGTCCGCACCCGGCCCCGGTGCGCCCGCCCCCGATTCCGCCGCCCTGGTGGACCTGCTGAGCCGCCTGGGAGAGCTGGCCCAGCAGGGAGTGCTCACCTCCGAGGAGTTCACGGCCGCGAAGGCACGCCTGCTCGGACGGTGAGCCGGGCTCAGCACCAGCGGGGCGCCGAGCCGATGTTGGCGATGTAGTACGCCGAGCCCCAGGCCCAGGTGCCGTCCTGGAGCAGGTACCAGACGCCGTTGCCGTGGACGCTGCTGCCGCGGGTCTTGCAGAAGAGGTGGACGATCGCCCCGTACGGCGCGAACGCCACCACCCTGCTGCTGCGGGTCGGCTTGTCCCGCAGGTAGAGGCCGGACGAGGCGGTCACCCGGCCCTTGTGGACTGCGGTGGGCGCGGATTCGCCGGCGGCGGCGGGAGCGGCGGCGGCGAGGACGGCGGCCGCTCCGGTGGCGAGGGTCAGGCCGAGCAGGGCAAGCGGGTTATATGGGGACACAGTGCCTCCTGGAAAGGGGAGGGCCGCGCACCGCGGCTCCTTGGCTCGCCCCGCTCACGTTAGGTTCGCTCGTTGCCGCCCGCAAAGCGCTCAGGGGTGCGGGGACCGCCGGACGGGGTACGCGGCCCTCCCGCGCCACCCGTCCCCGCCTGCCCGTCCGGGTGCCCGGGGCCCGGCGGACCGCCGTCCGGGTCCACGTACTCCGGCAGGGTCAGCCGCGCCAGCGCGCCGCCGTCCGGGGCGTTGCCGAAGCGCAGCCGAGCCCCGAGGACCGCGGCCTGGCCGACCGCGATGGTCAGGCCGAGCCCGTGCCCCTTGTTGCCGCCCTCGGTCCTGAAGCGCTGCGGGCCGTGGTCGAGGAGGTAGGCGGGATAGCCGGCGCCGTGGTCCCGCACCGTCACCACCGGCCCGTCCACCGTCAGCTCCACCGGCGGCGCCCCGTGCTTGTGGGCGTTGCCCAGGAGGTTGGCCAGGACCCGCTCCAGGCGGCGCTTGTCGGTCTCCACGAAGGCGTCCCGGACCACGGTGAGGTCCGTCTCCGTCCCCGCCATCCGCACCACGCGCTCCACCAGCGGCCCCAGTTGCTCCAGGTCGAGCTCGACGCGCTCGCTGCCCGCCTCCAGACGGGAGATCTCCAGGAGGTCCTCGGTGAGCGAGCGCATCGCGCGCACCCGGTCCCGTACCAGCTCGGCGGGGCGCCCCTCGGGCAGCAGTTCGGCCGCCGCGTGCAGCCCGGTCAGCGGGGTGCGCAGCTCGTGGGCCACGTCCGCGGTGAACCGCTGCTCGCTCAGCAGCTTGTTCTGGAGCGTCCCGGCCATGGTGTCCAGCGCCCCGGCCACCGTGGCCACCTCGTCCTGGGGCCGGGAGGGGTTCTTCGTCCGGGGGTCGTCGACCCGGGCGTCGAGGTCGCCCGCGCCGATCCGGCGCGCCACCGTCGCCGTCTGGTGCAGCCGGCGGGTGACCCGGGTGACGCCGAAGACGCCGACCAGCAGGGTGGCGCCGATCGCGAGGATCGAGGATCCGAGGATCGCCTGGTCGAGGCCGGTGATGGTGCGGGCGCTCTGGCTGTAGTCGATCGAGGCGGCGATCGCCCGGCCGTCGGCGGGACCCGCCGCCCACATGGTGGGCCGGCCCCGGTCGTCGGCCACGACCGTGCCGCGCCTGCCGGAGAGGGCGAGGGCGCGCAGGGAGGCGGGCAGGTCCTGCGGGTCCAGGCCCGAACCCGGCGGCAGCGGCTCGCCCGCCTCGTACGCGCGCGAGACCTCCTCCAGCTTGTCCAGCGCCTTGTCGCGGGCCTGGCCGACCGTCTGCCGGGTCACCGAGACATGGACGAGCACACCGAGCAGCGCCGCGAGCGCGCAGCACATCACGGTGATGAAGACCGCGGCCTTCCAGGTGAGCGTCGCCGTCCAGGCCGGCAGCCGGAGTCCCCTCACCGCTCGCTCGCGGTGGCGCGGGGCGAACGGGCGGCGGACGGGTCCGGGCTCTTGGGGCGGGCCCCCGGGGAGTGCTGCGGCTCGACCCGGATGATCTCGTCGCGGGTGGGCAGCATCGCGCGCTGGTGGTCGTCCCACGACCACGCGGTGCGGTACTCGTACCCAGGGATGCCCGCCGAGACCGAGTGCAGGATGACGTCCCGCCCGGCCAGCTCCACGCCGATCAGCTGGTCCGAGGTGGACATGATCCGGGTCAGGGCGCCGCGGTCGGGCATGTAGCAGCGCACCGCGAGCTGCTGCTCGGGCATCTTGATGCCGAGGATCAGCTCGTCCCTGCCGTCGCCGGTCAGATCGCGGTAGTACGCGCGCAGCACCGGGCAGGCCTTCGGCTTCTGGCGGCACCTGTTGAGCTGACGAACCGTTTCTTCGTAGAGCCCGTCGGCGCCGGTGTACTGGTCCGGGTGGGCGCGCACCTCCGCCTGGACGACCGCGACCGGGTCCAGGGCGCGGACGTCGCCGCCCGGGACCCTGATGCCGGGCACCCGTTCCGTCTGGCCCTCGCCGTAGTCCTGCGGCGTCGTCGTGGGCTTGGGCAGGTCCGGCCAGAGGTGGACCGGGCCGACCGCCGTGGGGGTCGCGCCCGCGCCCTCCAGGCTGCCCGCGTTGCCGCAGCCGGAGAGCAGCAGGGCTGCGGCGCCGGCGGCGAGCAGCGGGAGCGCTGCGCCGAGGGGGCGGCGGTGGCGGGTCAAGGTGCTCCTGTCGTGCGGCGGGCGGCACCGCGAGCGGCACCGCCCCGGGCTACTCCACCTTCACCAGGTCGGCGTAGAAGATGATGTTGGCCGAGCGGTGGCCGTTCTTGATCGGGCCGCCGCAGGTGATGAGGCGGAGTTCCGGACGGTCGGTCTTCCCATAGACCTTATTCGTAGGGAAGTCTTTTTTGTCCACTTGCTGGGTCTCGCGGATCGTGAAGACGGCGGTGGAGTGGTCCGCCCTGCCGACCCTGATCACGTCCCCGACGTGCATCTTCTTCACGTCACGCAGGAGCGCGGGCCCCTTCGCCGTGTCATAGTGCGCGACGATCACGGACGCGCCCGTCTCGCCGGGGGTGACACTGCCCGTGTACCAGCCCGCCAGCTCCGCCTTGTCGACCGGCGGCACCTGAAGCTCCTGCTTCTCGTCCAGGCCGAGCCGCAGCACCGGGCTCGCGTCGACCCCGGCCGACGGTATGACCACCCGGGTCGGCTCGGCCGCCTTCAGCGGGCCGACCTGCTGGCGGGCCCGGGTGGTGGCGGTGCTGCGCACGGAGACGTCGGGCGCCTTGGCCGTGGCCTCGGTCCCGGACGGGCCCGAGCCGCAGGCCGCGAGCCCGCCGCCCGCGGTGAGGGCGAGCGCGGCGGCGGCCACGAGCCGGGCCGTGCGGCGGGGGCGGAGGCGGGAGGGTGTGGGCGTGGTCATGGCCACCACCGTAGGAGGGCCGTGTCGCGGAGCCTTCCCGGGTTTGTCACAACTCGCCATGACCGGGCAGGACTTCGGTTACTGCTGGTACGGGTTCTGCCCCGGCGTTCCCGCGGCCCCCGGCGCCTGTCCCTGCATCTGGTCCTGCTGCTGCGGCTGGTGGCCCGGCTGCGGCCCGGCGGCCATCGCGAGGAGCTGCTCGGCCTGCTCCTTGGCGATCTGCTGCTCCATTCCGCAGAAGGTGCACTGGGTGCGGTACTTGGTGGAGACCGGGAAGAGCGGGATGAAGAAGAACGTGAACTTGGTGACGTGCTTGCGCAGGCCGTGGGCGGCCGGATTGCCGCAGTTCCCGCAGACGAGCGTCATCATGGCGAGCTGGTACAGATATCCCTTGGTGCCCCAAATGAGCATTGGACGTCCCCTCCCGAGGTGAAGCGGCGCGCGGCGCGCGCGGTGGCGCTCGCACTATACGAGCCGCGATATTGCCCTGCGCCGCCGGTGCTGTTCCCATGGGCGTGGGGGTGATGCGGGATGTCGGCACTGCGGGTGGTTCCGGTGCACCGGAACGGACGGGCACGGCTGTACGTCAGCCTCCCGGACGGCAGGAACGCCGCCTGGTACGACAGGGACAGCGGACGCGTCAGCCTCCTTCTGGAGGAGTGCCGCGAGGCGGTCCTCGCGGCACTGGCGCCCTTTGTGACGGGCGAGCTGACGGTGGGTCCGCCGCCCGTGCCCACCTCGGACGACCTGGCCCGGCTGACCCTGCACCCCGACGACGACCTGGCGCCCAACCGCCCCGGCGAGGCGCTCCTGGGCGAACTCGAGGGCCACGGCCCGCCGCGCCGCTTCCGCCAGGACCCCCGGCGGGGGCTGCTCGCGGCCCAGGAGCGGGTGGGGGCGGGGCTGGACGCGCTGGAGGGGGCGGGGTGGCGGGTGCTGCACTCGGTACCGCTGCCCGGGGGCGGGCTCCTCGACCACCTCGCGATCGGACCGGCCGGAGTGCTGACGTTCCGTACGGTCGCGGCGGCCCGGCGCCGGGTGCGGATCACCGACCCCCTGGTGGGGGTGGGGCGTTCCGCTCCGTCGCCGGTGCTGCGGTGGGTCCGGCGGGACGCGGAGCGGGTGTCGCTGGGGCTGGTGGTCGGGGTGCGCGGAGTCCTGGTCGTCTCGGACGCGTCCCGGCTCGACATCGCGGCCCCGCCACGGGACGTCCGCGTCCTGCGGGACTCGGAGGTGGGCGGGCTGGCGCGGGCGGGGGGCGTGCTGAAGCCGGCGGATGTGGAGGGGCTGTACTGGCGGGCACGGGACCGCCGCACATGGCTGAGGGCATAAGCATCCGACCCCGCCCCGACGGCTCAGGCAACGGGCGGAGCGGGGGAGGGGCGCAGGCGCAGGACCGTCGTCACCCCGAGCCGCGCGGACCCCCGTTCCACCTCCGCCAGCAAAGCCCCCGCCCCCACCTCGGTGTACCCCACCTCCCCCCACCCGGGAGCGACCGCCGTCCGCGTCGGCGGGCCCGGTGGCAGGGCGGCCCGCCCCGCCTCCGCCCGCAGCGCCGACGACAGCGGCGTCGAGACCGTGACCTCGTCGTCGCCCGGCAGCACCAGCACCAGCGCGCTGGGGCGCCGCGCCGGGCCCACGTACCCGACCACCACCCCCTCCCACGTCTCGGTGTGCCGCACCTTCCGCCACGTCCGCGTCCCGCCCCGGTACGCGGAGTCGTCCCGTTTGGCCACCAGGCCCTCGATGCCGCTCGCGGGGAGCGTCTCGTACCAGGTCAGGGCCGTGTCCACGTCGGGGGTCGCCGGGACGGGCTGGAGCGGGGGGCCCAGCGGGGCCAGCAGGGCCACGAGGCGGGCCCGGCGCTCCCCGTACGGCAGACGGCGTACGTCCTCGCCCCCGTCGGCGAGGACGTCGAACGCCGCGTACGACGCCGGCAGCCGCGCCGCGAGCTGCGTGGCGCGCGCGGGCGTGGCCGCCGCCCGGCGCTGCACGGCCGCGAAGTCCGTCCGGCCCCCCGTCCACACCACCACCTCACCGTCGAGCACGCACCCCGCCGGCATCCGGAGCGCCGCCGCCACCAGATCGGGGAACGCGGCCGTGACGATCCGGCCCGACCGGGCCTGGAGCACCACCCCGGACGCCTCCCGGAACACCACCATCCGGTGGCCGTCGAACTTGGGCTCGTACCACCAGCCCGGCCCGCGCGGCAGCTCCCGTACCGACCGGGCCAGCGCCACCCGTACCGGCGGCCGCGGTGCGCTCACGGCACCCGCCCCGCCCGGTTGAGGTTGATCAGGGGGCCGAGGAGGTCTCCGTCCGCCGCCAGGCGCGGTTCGATGTCCCCCAGGAGGAAGACCAGGTCCTGCGGCGCGCGGCAGGACTCCACCTCCTCCCACGTCACCGGCGCCGACACCGTGGGCCGCTCGCGCGCCCGGAGCGTGTAGGGCGCCGCCGTCGTCTTCGCCGCCGCGTTCTGGCTGTGGTCGACGAACACCTTCCCCGGGCGCAGCGCCTTCGCCATCCGGTGCGTGACCAGGCCGGGGAGGGCCGCCTCCGCCTCCTGGGCCAGCCCCTTGGCGTACCGCGAGACGTGCTCGGAGGCGGTCGGCTCCAGCGGGACCAGCAGGTGCAGGCCCTTGGAGCCGGAGGTCTTGGCGTACGCGTGCAGGGCGTCCGCCGCCAGGCGCTCGCGCAGCCACCGCGCCACCGCGCAGCACTCCACCACCGTCGCCGGCGCCCCCGGGTCCAGGTCGAAGACCATCCGGTCGGCCCGCGCGGGCGCGTCCGCCTGCCACTGGGGGGTGTGGAACTCCACCACCAGGTTCGCCGCCCACATCAGGGTCGACAGGTCCGGGACCGTCACCTGGCGCGCGCCGCTGTCCTCGGAGCGCGGGACCGGCGCGGTCTTCACCCAGGAGGGTGTGCCGGGCGGGGGATTCTTGGTGAAGAAGAGCTGGCCGTCGGGGCCGTCCGGGTAGCGCAGGAACGACACCGGCCGGTTGTGCAGATGGGCCAGGAGCGCGCCCGCGACGGACGCGTAGTAGTGCAGCACCTCGCCCTTGGTGGTGCCGGTCGCCGGGTACAGCACCTTCTCCAGGCGGGAGAGCGCGACCCGTCGCCCCTCCACCCATGTGATCGGCGTCATAGGATGAGAATCCCACTAATCCCGGCAAAGAGGACGAATAGTGCGATCCATATGGAACGGTGCGATCTCATTCGGGCTGGTCAGTATTCCGATCAAGCTCTACAACGCCACCGAGAGCCATTCGATCTCCTTCCGGCAGATCCACACGGAGGACGGCGGACGGGTCCGCTACCGCAAGGTGTGCGAGCTGGACGGCGAGGAGCTGGACGCCTCGGAGATCGGCAAGGCGTACGAGGACGCCGACGGGTCGTTGGTGCCCATCAGCGACGACGACCTCGCCGCGCTGCCGCTGCCGACCGCCAGGACCATCGAGATCGTCGCGTTCGTGCCGTCCGACTCCATCGACCCGCTCCAGATCGACACGGCGTACTACCTGAGCGCCAGCGGTGTCCCGGCGGCCAAGCCGTACACCCTGCTCAGGGAGGCGCTCAAGCGCAGCCGCAAGGTGGCCATCGCCAAGTTCGCGCTGCGCGGCCGCGAGCGGCTGGGGATGCTGCGGGTCGTGGATGACGTCATCGCCATGCACGGGCTGCTGTGGCCGGACGAGATCCGCGCCCCCGAGGGCGTCGCCCCGGACAGTGACGTCAAGGTCCGCGACGCGGAGCTCGATCTGGCCGACGCCCTGATGGACACCCTCGGCGAGGTCGACGTGGACACCCTGCACGACGACTACCGGGAGGCCGTGGAAGCGCTGATCGCCTCCAAGGCGGGCGGCGCGCTGCCCCCGTCCGAGGCGCCCGAGTCCCCGCGCGGCGGCAAGGTCATCGACCTGATGGCGGCGCTGGAGAACAGTGTGCGCGCCGCGAAGGAGGCGCGCGGTGAGGACGCCGGAGGCGAGGAGCCGGCCGAGGCCGAGGTCACCGAGCTGAAACCGCGCAAGACGGCCGCCCGAGGGACGGCCGCGGCGAAGAAGACCGCCAAGAGCACGGGCCGGGCCACCGCGAAGACCGCCGGCGCGGCCTCGACCAGGTCGGCCTCGGCGAAGCCTGCCTCCGCCAAGTCCACCTCCTCGAAGCCGGCGGCCACCAGGGCGACGGCCACCAAGTCGAGTGCGAAGACCGCCAAGAAGACGGCCGAGTCCCCCAAGTCCTCCTCGGCGGGGGCCAAGAAGTCCACCTCGACGGCGGCCGGGAAGCCGGCCGCGAAGAAGACGGCTCCCCGCAAGCGCGCGTCGGCCTGAGCGACCGGCGTACGCCCGCGGGGAGCCGGGAGCCAAGAGACGGGAGCGCGTCAGCGCCGGGGCGTCACACCCCCCGGGCGACCGGCTCGCCCAGCGCCTCCAGCTCCGCGTCCAGGTCACGCGCCCGCACCTGCCTGGGCAGCGCGAACATGCCGAGCGCCACGAGCACCAGGATGCCCACCCCGTACCAGAGGCTGAGGTCGAAGCTCTTGACGAAGTTGTGGCTGACGGCCTCCTGGCCGTGCTTGGTCAGGATCGGCTGGACCTTGTCGGCGCCGGGCACCGAGGACGGCCGGCAGCTCGCCGGGACCTTCGTCGGGTCCGACTCGGCCGACCGGTCGTGCACACACGCCCGGAAGCCGTCGACGATGCCGTCGACGCCGCTCGCCGGGACCCCGGCGGCGACCAGCTCCTGGCGCAGGGCCGGGGTGACCTTGTCGACGCCGTGGTCGGAGTCGCTGGAGAGGTGGCCGAAGAAGAGCACACCGACCAGCGCCACACCGAGCGCCATGCCGACCTGCTGGGTGGTGCCGAGCAGACCGGAGGCGGAACCGGCGTCCTTGGCGGGCACCTTGGTGAGGATCGCGTCGATCATCGGGGCCACCACCAGACCGAAGCCGAAGCCGGTGACGACCAGCGGCGCGATCATCTGCCAGGACGGGATGTCCGGGCCGTAGTGGTGGGCGACGAAGATGTACGCGGCGAAGCCCAGCGCGTTCAGGAGCGCGCCCCCGATGAGGGTGAGGCGGCCGATGCGCGGGGTGAACACCTCCACCGCGAGACCGGAGCCCGCGGCCGCGCCGACCGCGAAGGCCGCGCCGGTCAGACCGGCGCGCATGGGCGACCAGCCGAGCCCCAGCTGCATGTACAGCGTCCACACCAGGAAGAAGCCGCCGAGCGCGATCCAGAACAGCGTCCACACCAGCATGCCCGCGGTGAACGCCCGCTCCTTGAAGAGGCTGAGCACCACCAGCGGCGAGCCCACGGTCCGGGTGCGGTGGCGCTCGAAGACGACCAGGATGCCGAAGACCACGACCGAGCCCGCCATCAGCAGATACGTCCACAGCGGCCAGCCGAGCGTGCGGCCCTCGGCGAGCGGATAGACCAGCATCAGGATGCCGGTCACGGCGATGACCACGCCGATCGGGTCGAGCTTGGGCGCGGCGGGCGACTTGGATTCGCGGACGAAGAACCAGGCGGCGATCAAGGCGCCGATGCCCACCGGGATGTTGACCAGGAAGATCGGACGCCACTCCAGGTCCGCGATGTTCGCGTCGACCAGCACGCCGCCGACGATCAGACCGGCCACCGACGCGGAGCCGAGCACACCGCCCCAGATGCCGAGCACCTTGCCGCGCTCCTCGGACGGGAACGTGACATGGATGATCGCCAGGATCTGCGGGACCATCAGACCGGCCATGGCGCCCTGGAAGAAGCGCGCGCCGATGAGCATGCCGGGACCACTGGCCACACCGCAGAGGGCCGAGGCGACCGTGAAGCCCGCCACGCCGATCAGGAACATCTTCTTGCGGCCGTAGATGTCGCCGAGCCGGCCGCCGGTGATCAGCAGGGCGGCGAAGCCCAGGACATAGCCGGCCACGACCCACTCGATCTGGGTGTAGTCGGCGTGCAGGTCCTTCTGGATGCTCGGGATGACGACGTTGACGATCGTCACGTCGAGCATGTCCATGAACCCGGCCACCAGGACGATGATCAGGGCGAGCCAGCGGCGCGGATCGAGCGCCGGCGCTTCACCGGGCGCTGCTCCCGCGCGGCTTCCGCCGGGCAGGTCGGCTCCGGCGTGGGTGTCGTGAGTCATGGCGTTTCTACCTCTGGCCGATCGTGGTGACCGAGGCCGTCCGAGCCCGGTCGTGACGGATGGAGCGTGCTGAGAGACGTGCGACTCGTGCCATGCGTGCGGTCTCCTTGCCGTCGCGGCAGGAAAAGGTTCCTCACTCAGATGACGACATAGGAGCCGGGCGTGTGACTTTTCGCAGGTCACACCCCTGGTTCGCGGGGCACACCCCTGATACGGCCGCACAGGAAAAAGGCCCCGCGGACCGCGTGGGCGAGTCCGCGGGGCGGCGGCGCGGAGGAGCGGGGAGAGCGCATGGCGAGCGCCTCTCCCGCAGGTGATGTCAAGTCCATGACAGGACGACATCACCGCTGAAGGGGCGCCCACCCGCTCGGTGAGGCGGCCCGGCCGGGGCCGTCCGCGCGGCCCGTGCCGCCACGCCCCCCGGGGGCGCGCTCAGGCGACCGGCTGCCCCGTGCCGTGTTCGGCGAGCAGGCGCCGGGCCTCCTCGTCCGCCTCGCCCGCCGGGACGAGGACGCCCTCGGGCGTGAGCCGCATCGGCTCGCTGCCCGCCATCCGCCAGTCGAACTTCGCCGCCAGCTCGAAGAGGTCGGACTGGATCAGCGGGCCGCCCTTCTCGTGCTCGGCCGCGAGCGCGGTCGGGTGGTAGAGCTCGTAACCGCCCGGCAGATGCAGCGTCAGGAAGTGGCAGCCGCCCTCGACCGTGGTCGACCAGGTGTGCTCGGTGCCCTTGGAGATGTGCGCCATGCCGCCGGGGCCGAGCGTGGTCACCTCGCCGTCGATGTACATGACCAGGGAGCCCTCCAGGACGAAGTACGTCTCGTCGGACTCGGCGTGGGTGTGGAGCGGCGGTCCGGGAGTGGCGGCGGCTATCTCACCTTCCACGAGGGCGGCGGCGCCATCCGTGGCACCGCTCGGCAGGACGATTTCAAACCCGCGGCGGCCGGCAGGACGGTCCTCGGGGTGGATGATGGTCGTCATGAATCCCTCTCTGGCTTGATTTCCCGCACGTGGATACGGGTTTAGCACGGGGCCGCAGGGGCGGGTCAAGCAGCGCTCAACTTGCCCGTCCGGCGCGGCTCCAGCGGCGCTCAGGTCCCCGGCGGCCGGCTCCGGCAGGACTCTGTGCGACCGCGGGATTTCCGCAGTTGAACACCGGTGGACAAGCCGCGGGATTCGGGTCCGGGTATTCCGCCGACGAAATTCCCGGAATTCACGGCTTCGGAAACGGGGGTTTCCCGAAACGCCGACGGGCGGGTGCCGGCTCGGTGAGCGCCGGCACCCGCCCGTCGGCGGCAGGCTTCTCAGACCCGCTCGGGGATCCGGACGTGCTCGGGCCGCGGCCCGTACCCGATCATCCGCGCGATCAGCTGTCGCATCGGCCGCACGTGCTCCGCCACCGCCAGGAACCGCGGTGGCTTGGACTCGCGGGTGCCGTGCAGCGTCGGCGCGATCAGCTGGTTCTGGAGCAGGATCTGCATACGCTGGATGGCGACCACCGCGGGCAGCCGCCGCCGCTGCACGGCCGCCAGGTCCTCGGTGCCCACCGCGCCCCGCCGCAGCGGCTCGGCCAGCAGGTTGGCGGTGGCCACCGCGTCCTGCACGGCCACGTTGATGCCGAAGCCGCCGACCGGCGACATGGCGTGCGCCGCGTCCCCGATGAAGAGCAGCCCCGGCCGGTACCAGCGCCTGAGCCGCTCGACCCGGACCTCCAGCATCCGGGCGTCGGAGAACTCGATCTTGTCCGGCCGCTCGCCCATCCACGGCAGCAGCGCCCGCACGCTCGCCCGCAGCGACTCGATGCCCTCGGCCTGGAGCTCGGCGTACCGGCCCTTGGGGATGACGTACGCGAACTGCCAGTACGTGTCCCGGCAGATGCCGATGAGCAGGCCCTGCTGCCCCATGCGGATGAAGGTGTCCGGCGGGTCGCTCTCCTCGCGGGGGATGCGGAACCACAGGTCGTCCATGGGCGCCCCGAAGCCCTGCGGGACGAGCCCGGCGGGGCGGCGCAGCACCGAGTCGCGGCCGTCGGCGGCCACGGTGAGGTGCGCGCGCAGCTCGTGCTCGCCCTCGGCGTCCCGGAAGCGCACCCCCCGGGCCCGGTCGCCCTCCCGGATCAGACCGTGCACCTCCGCTCCCATCCGCAGGTGGAAGGTGGGGTACTTGGCGGCCTCGGCGGCGAGCAGGTTGAGGAAGTCCCACTGCGGGACAAAGGCGATGTACGGGTAGGTGCCGGACAGCAGCCGCTGGTCGGCGACGAGCACATCACGGGTGTCGGTGACCATGTTGATCCCCGGCGTGGTGCGGTGCGGCAGCTCCAGGAAGCGCTCGGCCAGGCCCAGCTCGGCGAGCACGTCCAGGGTGGAGGGGTGGATCGTGTCGCCGCGGAAGTCCCGCAGGAAGTCCCGGTGCTTCTCCAGGACGGTGACCTCGATGCCGGCCCGGGCGAGCAGCAGCCCCAGCATCGCGCCGGCCGGGCCGCCTCCGACTATGCAGCAGGTGGTTGTCTCGGTTGCCATGGGTGCCACCTCGGCGTCGTGCGTGGATGTCGTACGAGTCGATCTCGGCGAGCATGCCCCACGCGGTCACGGGTGCCAAGGTCGAACAGGGCGAACGGAGCGTCAGATGCCCTGGTGGATGCGCCAGTTGGGGTTCACCAGGTCTGGCCGCCCTGCTGGCGGGTGGCCGCGTTGAGGCGGTTGTAGAAGTTGCTGACGCCTATCCACAGCACCAGGGCCGCGAGGGGCTTCTCCTCGTAGTGCCGGGCGGCCTCGGCCCACACCGCGTCGGGGACCGGCTCCTCGCGGTCGTTCAGCCGGGTCACGGCCTCGGTGAGGGCCAGCGCGGCCCGCTCGGCGTCCGTGAAGTACGGCGTCTCCCGCCAGGCGGCCACCGCGAACAGGCGCTCCGCGCTCTCGCCGCCCTTCATCGCGTACCGGGTGCCGGAGTCCACGCAGGCGCTGCATCCGTTGATCTGGCTGGCGCGCAGATGGACGAGGTGCATCGTGGTGGCGGGCACTCCGGCGCCGTGGGTCGCCTTCTGGAGTCCCCGTACGGCCTCCATCGCCCCCGGGACGAGCGTCGCCGGGCTCGGCATCCGTGCTTCCATGACTGTTCTCCTGGCTGCCACCCACTGGGTGGCCTGGGCTCCGACTGTCATGGAATTGACGAAGCCGGGCCCCGAAGTGTGACGAAGCGCCCCACGGGCCGCCCGCGGACCGGTACGGACCCCACCGGCGCCGCCGTACCGCCGTCGCGCGGGCGGCGCGGCGTAGGGAAAGCGTCAAAGAGACGCCGGTGACCGTCAGGGGCCCGTCAACGAAACCGGCGCGGCCCCCGGGGGCGGGTTTGCTCAAGAGGTCCGTACCCGTCCCGCTCGTTCGCGAGCCTCTTCGAGTCCTGGAGTTCACGATGGCCGATGTGGCCTTCGTCGCCACCACCGTCGCGGTATTCGCCCTGGTGGCGCTCATAGCCAAGGGGGTGGCGAAGCTGTGACCACCGAGAACGTCGTCGGTCTTGTCGTGGCCGCCGCCCTGCTGGGATATCTCGTCCTCGCCCTTGTGTACCCGGAGAGGTTCTGAGCCCCGCGATGTCATCCGTCCTTTCCGGGGTGCTCCAGTTCGCCGCGCTCGCCGCGGCCCTGGCGCTCTCCTGCCGGCCGCTGGGCGACTACCTGGCCCGCGTCTACTGCGGCGACCGCCATCTGCGCGTCGAGAAGTGGATCTACCGGGCCATCGGCGCGGACCCGTCCGCCCGGATGCGCTGGCCCGCCTATCTGCGGGGCGTGCTCGCCTTCTCCGTCGCAGGCGTCCTCCTGCTCTATCTGCTCCAGCGCCTCCAGGGGCAGCTGCCGGGCTCGCTCGGCTTCGCGTCGATCCCCGCCGACCAGGCGTTCAACACGGCGGCCTCGTTCGTGACGAACACCAACTGGCAGTCGTACGCGGGCGAGCAGGCCATGGGCCATGTCGTGCAGACCGGCGGTCTGGCCGTGCAGAACTTCCTCTCGGCCTCGGTGGGCATCGCGGTCGCGGTCGCCCTGGTCCGCGGCTTCGCCTGCGCGCGCACCGGTGAGCTCGGCAACTTCTGGTCCGACCTGGTACGCGGCACCGTGCGCGTCCTGCTGCCCCTCTCCGTGGCAGGCGCGCTCGTCCTCGTCGCCTGCGGTGCCCTGCAGAACTTCGCCGGCATCCACGAGGTCGGCCAGTTCACGGGCGGCCCCCAGCAGTGGAACGGTGGCGCGGTCGCCTCGCAGGAGGCCATCAAGGAGCTGGGCACGAACGGCGGCGGCTACTTCAACGCCAACTCCGCCCACCCCTTCGAGAACCCCGGTGGCTTCTCCAACCTGTTCGAGGTCTATCTGATCCTGCTCATCCCGTTCGCGCTCACCCGGACCTTCGGACGGATGGTCGGAAGCGTCCGGCAGGGCTACGCGGTCCTGGCGACCATGGTCACCATCTGGGTGGCCTTCACCGCCCTGATGCTGTGGACCGAGTCCGCCCACCACGGACCGGCGTTCGACGTGGCGCGCGGAGCGATGGAGGGCAAGGAGACCCGCTTCGGCATCGGCGGCACCTCCGTCTTCGCGGTCGCCACCACCCTCACCTCCACCGGCGCCGTGGACGGCTTCCACTCCTCGCTCACCGGCTTCGGCGGCGGTATCACCCTGCTGGGCATGCAGCTCGGCGAGATCGCGCCCGGCGGCACCGGCTCCGGTCTCTACGGCATGCTGGTCATGGCGGTCATCGCGGTGTTCCTGGCGGGCCTGATGGTCGGGCGCACCCCGGAGTACCTGGGCAAGAAGATCGGCACCCGCGAGATCAAGTGCGCGGCCTGCTACCTCCTGATCACCCCCGCGCTGGTCCTGGTGTCCACGGCGGTCGCGATGTCCCTGCCCTCGGCCCGTGACGCGATGGCCAACTCCGGTGCGCACGGCTTCTCCGAGGTGCTCTACGCCTACACCTCCGCCGCCAACAACAACGGCTCCGCCTTCGCGGGCCTGAGCGCCGACACACCCTGGTTCAACACCTCCCTCGGCCTGGTGATGCTGCTCGGCCGGTTCCTGCCGATGGTGTTCGTCCTGGCGCTCGCCGGGGCGCTCGCCGAGCAGCGGGCCGTCCCGGAGACCGCGGGCACCCTGCGCACCAACAAGCCCCTGTTCACCGGTCTGCTGGCCGGCACGATCCTGATCGTCACCGGTCTGACCTACTTCCCCGCCCTCGCGCTGGGGCCGCTGGCCGAGGGGCTGGCGGCATGACCACGCATCTGAAGTCCGAGGAGCCCGGCTCCATGCCCACCGCCACCGCCACCGCCACCGCCGCCCGCGCCCCGCACGACACCGCCCCCACCGGCCGGCCCGGCCGGGCCGGGAGCGGCCTGTTCGACCCCGGGCAGCTGCTCACCTCCTTCCCCGAGGCGGTCAGGAAGCTCGACCCCCGGGTGATGGTCGCCTCCCCCGTGATGTTCGTCGTCGAGATCGGGTCCGTCCTCACCACGCTCCTCGCGCTCAAGGACCCCGGCGACTGGTTCGGCTGGGCGATCGCGGGCTGGCTCTGGCTGACCACCCTCTTCGCCAACCTCGCGGAGGCGGTCGCCGAGGGCCGGGGCAAGGCGCAGGCCGACACCCTGCGCCGGGCCAGGACGGACACCGTCGCCCGCCGGCTCGACGGCTCCGGCGAGGAGCTGGTGCCCGGCACCGAGCTGCGCGTCGGCGACCTGGTCGTCTGCGAGGCGGGCGACGTGGTCCCGGGCGACGGCGATGTGGTCGAGGGCGTCGCCTCGGTGGACGAGTCGGCGATCACGGGTGAGTCCGCGCCGGTGATCCGCGAGTCCGGCGGCGACCGCTCGGCCGTCACCGGCGGTACGAAGGTGCTCTCCGACCGGGTCGTCATCAAGATCACGACGAAGCCGGGCGAGACCTTCATCGACCGGATGATCGGCCTGGTCGAGGGCGCGGCCCGGCAGAAGACGCCCAACGAGATCGCCCTGAACATCCTGCTCGCCTCGCTGACCATCGTGTTCCTGCTGGCGGTGGTCACCCTCCAGCCGTTCGCGCGGTACGCGGGCGCCGAGCAGCCGATGGTCGTCCTCGCGGCCCTGCTGGTCTGCCTCATCCCGACGACGATCGGCGCCCTGCTCTCCGCCATCGGCATCGCGGGCATGGACCGCCTGGTCCAGCGCAACGTCCTGGCCCTGTCCGGCCGTGCCGTGGAGGCGGCGGGAGACGTGTCGACACTGCTCCTGGACAAGACCGGCACCATCACCCTGGGCAACCGCCGGGCCGCCGAGTTCGTCCCCGTACGGGGCACGGCCGAGGCCGAGGTGGCGGACGCCGCCCAGCTCTCCTCGCTCGCCGACGAGACCCCCGAGGGCCGTTCCGTCGTGGTCCTGGCCCAGGAGCGGTACGGGCTGCGCGAGCGCCGCCGGGAGGACCTGGCGGGCGCTCAGTGGATCGCCTTCACCGCCCAGACCCGGATGTCGGGTGTGGACGTGGCCGGACGCAAGGTACGCAAGGGCGCGGCCGGCTCGGTCGTGGCCTGGGTGAAGGAGCGGGGCGGAAGTGTCGCGCGGGACGCGCAGCGGCTCACGGACGGGATTGCCCAGGCCGGCGGCACGCCGCTGCTGGTGGCTGTGGAAGACGCGGAGGGGGCTCGTGTCCTGGGCGTCGTCCACCTCAAGGACGTGGTCAAGGAGGGCATGCGGGAGCGGTTCGACGAGCTGCGCCGGATGGGCATCAGGACGGTCATGATCACGGGCGACAACCCGCTGACCGCCAAGGCCATCGCCGAGGAGGCGGGCGTGGACGACTTCCTCGCCGAGGCCACCCCCGAGGACAAGATGGCGCTGATCAAGCGCGAGCAGGCCGGCGGCAAGCTGGTCGCGATGACGGGCGACGGCACCAACGACGCCCCCGCGCTGGCCCAGGCGGACGTGGGCGTGGCGATGAACACCGGCACGTCGGCCGCCAAGGAGGCCGGCAACATGGTCGACCTCGACTCCGACCCGACCAAGCTGATCGAGATCGTCGAGATCGGCAAGCAGCTCCTGATCACCCGGGGCGCGCTCACGACGTTCTCCATCGCCAACGACGTGGCGAAGTACTTCGCGATCATCCCGGCGATGTTCGCCGCGGTCCACCCGGGCCTGGACAGGCTCAACATCATGGGCCTGCACAGCTCCCAGTCCGCGATCCTGTCCGCGGTCGTCTTCAACGCCCTGGTCATCGTCGCGCTCGTACCGCTGGCCCTCAGGGGCGTCCGGTACCGGCCGGCCGGGGCCGACCGGCTGCTCCGCCGCAACCTGGGGATCTACGGCCTGGGCGGTCTGGTCGCCCCCTTCGTCGGCATCAAGCTCATCGACCTCCTCGTCTCCCTCATCCCCGGAATCGGCTGATCACCATGAACAACTCGGCAACCTCCGCCGCCCGGCTGACCGGCGCCGCCCTGCGGGCCCTGCTCGTACTGACCCTGGTGTGCGGGGTGCTCTACCCGCTCGCCGTCACCGGCGTCGCCCAACTGGCCCTTGGGGACCGGGCGAACGGTTCGGAGGTCACCTCGCGGGGGAGGGTGGTCGGTTCGGAGCTGATCGGCCAGCGGTACGACCTCCCCAAGAAGGACCCGTCCGATCCGCGGGAGGCGGCCCGTCCCGACCTGCGCTGGTTCCAGCCGCGCCCCTCCGGCGGCCTGGGCACCAACACCCTCAACACCCGCCACCGGCTGCTGGTGTCCGGCGCGACCAACCTCGCGGGCGACAGCGAGGAGCTGGTCCGGCGGGTCGAGGCCGCCAGGGCGGCGGTGGTGGAGGACAACTCCACGCCCACGTACAAGGTGGACCCCGAGGACGTCCCCGCCGACGCGGTCACCTCCTCCGGCTCGGGTCTGGACCCCGACATCTCCCCGGCGTACGCGCGGCTCCAGGTCCACCGGGTGGCGCAGCGCAACGGGCTGGCGGTGGCGCGGGTGGATCAGCTGGTCGCCGAGCACACCACGGGCCGCCTCCTGGGCTTCATCGGCGAGCCCCGGGTCAACGTGCTGAAGCTGAACATCGCGCTGCGGGAGCTCGTGGGGAGGTGACCGAGCCGGGAGAGCGGGCCCGGGGGACCCGGGGGAGGGGCCGCCGGGCCGCCGTTCCCGGTCCCTGGACGGTGGCCGCGATGCGGGCGGGAGGGGCCGCTCATAGACTGACGTGGACGATATGCCCCTTTTCGTACTGGTGAGGGAGATGCGGTCCATGTCCAAGCGAGGCAACAAGCGGCGCGCACGGAAGAAGAAGGGCGCAAACCACGGAAAGCGCCCCAACACCTGAGCCCCCGGGCGCCCCCGGCCCCGGCTCCCGCCGCCAGTCGTGGCGCGGGACCGGGGCCGACGGCGTGTCCCACACTGTCCCCATGGACCTGGAAGCGGCACGCGCCCTGCTCCCCGTCGCCCTCGAAGAGGCCCGCGCCGGACGGACCGAGGGCGGGATCCCCATCGGCGCGGCGCTCTACGACGCGTCCGGCACCCTCCTCGGGCGCGGCCGCAACCGCCGCGTCCAGGACGGCGACCCGTCCGCGCACGCCGAGACGGCCGCCTTCCGGGCGGCCGGGCGCCGGACCACGTACGCCGGTACGGCCATGGTCACCACCCTCGCCCCCTGCTGGTACTGCAGTGGCCTGATCCGGCAGTTCGGCATCTCCCGCGTGGTGATCGGGGAGACGCGGACCTTCGACGGCGGACAGGAGTGGCTGGCCGGGCACGGGGTGGAGGTCGTGGTGCTGGACGACGCCGAATGCCGGGCGCTGCTGGGGGAGTTCGTCGCGGAGCGGCCGGGGCTGTGGTGGGAGGACATCGGGAGCCCGCTGCCGGGCGGCTAGTACGGCTCCGGCCCGGAGCGGACTGAGTACCCGTACTCATGGCTGGCCTGAACTCGCCCAGTACCCTGCCGGAAAGAAGATCAGCAAGCGGGAGGGGCGTACGGCATGTCCACACCGATCGGTGGTCCCACACGGGGCTTCTGGATCACGCCGGGCGAAGTGCAGAAGGCCGGCGACTCGGCCCGCAAGGTGGCCAAGGACATCCCGGACGAGATCAAGACCCTGTACAAGCCGACCGACACGGCGGTGGCGGGGCTGGCCGGTTTCGAGACCGCCAAGGCCATCGACGAGTGCCTGGAGGCGTGGGCGAAGACGCTGCGCTCGCTGGCGGGCATGGTGGAGGGGGCGGCCGACGCGGTCGGCTCGTCCAGTACGAGCTTTGTCCGCGAGGACCACGCGCGCGGACAGTCGTTCCTCGGCTTCGGCCCGTCCACGCCGTACGCGCCGGGCGTCTCGGCCCCGGGAGTGCACCCCCCGTACGCACCGAACGCCCCCTACGCCCCGTACGCCCCGTACGCCCCTCAGATCCCCTACGCCCCTCAAGCCCCGGGAGTGACCCTTCCCCCGGCGTCCGACGGAGGACACTGACCGATGCGGGTCTCGCAACTGCGCGACGCCAAGCCGCTCCTGCTGACGGACGCGGGCGACGCGTGGGACAAGCTGGCGCAGACGTTCGCCACCCACACCACCGACTGCGGCAAATACCTGCACCGGCCCCTCCAGCAGGGCAACTGGGGCGGGATCGCCGCCGAGTCCGCCGCCGACCGGCTCGCCCGGATGCAGCGCGACCTGCTGGTGGCCAAGCAGGAACTCGACGCCGTGGGAACGGTGTTGCGGGCCTGCGGCGAGGAGCTCTCCCTCCAGCAGGGCAAGCTGGCGCACGCCCTCGCGGACGCGACCGGCGCCGGGTACCACGTCGCGGACGACGGCAAGGTCACCGCGCCGAGCGTCGACACCGGCGGGATGAAGCCCGGCGACGTGGCGATGATGCAGCGCGACCAGACCACCCGCGCCCAGGGCTACGCCGACCGGATCGGCGACGCGCTGGCGGCGGCGCAGAAGGCCGACAAGGAGTACGCGGCGGCGATCAAGCTCTTCACCGAAGCGGCCAACCGCTGCGGCAGGGGCGACTGGAGCACCAACTTCGCGGAGATGGGGAAGGCGGACGAGCTCAACCGCGAGCTGCTGCACGAACTCGGCATGCCCGGCAAGAACGGCTCCCCCGCCGACGTGCAGGCGTGGTGGGCGCAGCTCTCCCCGAGCCTGCAGGCCGAGCTGATCCAGGACTACCCGCAGCAGATCGGCAACAGCGACGGCATACCGGCCACCGACCGCGACCGCGCCAACCGGACGTATCTGCCGATGCTGCTCGACAGCCTCCAGTCGGAGTACGAGGGAGCCGACGGCGACAAGGCGAAGGCCCTCAAGGACAAGATCGAGGGTCTCAAGGGCATCCAGAAGCAGCTGGCGACGGAGGGCGAGCCGCGCCCGTACCTGCTGGGCATCGGCTCGGAGGGCAAGGGCCGCGCCATAGTCTCCTTCGGCAACCCGGACACGTCGAAGAACGTCTCCGCCTACGTGCCCGGCCTCAACACCAAGCTCAGCGGCCACTTCGCGTCCTCGGACGTGGACCGGGCCCGGAACGTGGCGACCATGGCGAACAAGATGTACCCCGACACCACGACCGCCTCGGTGGTCTGGCTCGGCTACGACTGCCCGCAGCTGGACGGCTTCAAGTGGTCGGCGACGGACGTGATGAGCAAGGACGACGCCCAGGCAGGAGCGCCGGCGTACGACAGGTTCCTGAGCGGCATCAGGGCCACCCACGAGTCCGGCTCCCCGCACGTCACGGCCATCGGCCATTCCTACGGCTCGCTCACGGTCGGCCAGGCGACCCAGCAGCCCGGCGGCATCCCGGCGGACGACGTGGTCCTGGTCGGCAGCCCCGGCGTGGGGGTGAACAAGGCGTCGGACCTGGGGGTCGGGGCGGACCACGTCTACATAGGCGCGGCGGAGAACGACCAGGTGACGTACTTGCCCTCGCCCAACCTGCTGGAGTACGTGGCACCGGGAAGCGAATACGGCCCCAAGAAGAACTGGTTCGGCACGGACCCGGCGGACAACCACTTCGGCGGCCACCACTTCGCCGTGGCCCCGGGGAAGGACACCGGCCTGCCCGGCCTGGCGACGGGCGACCTGCCCGCACACTCGATCTACTTCGACCCCGACGCGGGCGGCGACTCCCTCCCCAACATCGCGAGCGTGGTCACGGGCCACGGCGACCGGATCACGGCGACGAGGCCGCGATGAGGCGGGGCGCGGGCCCGGTGGTCCTGCTGGCGGCGCTGATGGCCCTGACGGCGTGCGGGCAGACGAAGGACGACCACCAGCAGGTACGGCAGACGCAGAAGGTACGAGCGATGAACATGCAGCAGGCGGGCGAGGGCTCGGAGAAGATCCTGGACGCCACGCTGGCGGCGATCCAGCCACCGGTGAAGTGGGCGTACGGAGCCCCCATGCAGGAGGCATGCAGCACGGACCTGAACGAGCCGACGGGCAAAACGACGGTCACCCGCAGCCGCAACATCCTGACGATCGTCTCCCCCCACCGCCGAGGGAGCCTCCTGGGCGTGGTCCAGCGCCACTGGGAGGCGGCGGGCTTCAAGGTGACGAGCGTGCGGAACGACGAGTCGATGCCGTGGGTACGGGCGAGCCGGGAGGACGGCTTCAGCGTGTCCTTGCAGGTGGGAAGCGTGGGCAATGTCTTCCTCAGCGCGAGTTTCGCGTGCGCGGAGGATGCGGAGATGACGTATCCGAAGGGGACGCCGGGGAAGCCCGGGGGGCCGAAGGGGGAGGAGCTGCGGCCCACTGAGCGGTCGGAGTTCTGGTCGGCGGAGGGGTGAGGGGGCGTTGCCGCGTCGCGCGGCTGGGCGGTCGGAACGCCGACGGCGGCGGGGCCCGCTTCGCGGCGGGGGCGGTTTCGCAGCGGGGGCCGCTCAGTACGCCGTGAGGCAGACCCGTACGAGGCCGTCCGCCTGCCCGCGCACGTGGACTTCAAACGCCTCGATCAACGGAGGCCCTCCCAGAGCCGGCGACCTCGGCCGCACGTTGGCTCATGGGCTTGGCAAGGGAGAGTGCTCTGAGCTGGCCAGAGACCTGCCAAGGTCATTACGTCGTCATTACGTGATCACTGTCATGCAGCGGCTTCCGTGCACCTGCCCCCCCACGCAAGAAGACCCCGCACCCAGCGAAGCGGCTGGTGGCGGGGTCTTTAGGCACCTACTAACAGGTGCCCCCGGCAGGATTCGAACCTGCACACACGGCTCCGGAGGGGGCTGCACCGCTCCTGGTTCTACGAGGTCGGCGGTGCGCGTTGCGTCGGTGTCTGGATCCTCGTCCACAGATAGTCCACGGCATCGTGCCCCAGTCGCGTGAGGTTCGCCGAGGACGGCGGGAGCATCGCACGACACTCGGTACTGGCAGAGATGGGTCACTAGCCGACAGGTACGTGGCACTGGAAGCTGGTAACCATATGTCCCAATTTGACCGCCAAGCGGCGCGGCTTCGGGAGGTCAGCCTGTGGCAACACCCTCAGGGGTGACTACCAAGTAGCCACCTGTCACCCCTGTCACTAGGTAACCTCAGGCTGTAGACCCAGCTAGACCGAAGGACGACTCGTGCAGTTTGAGCTGTTTGACTATCAGGCCGAGGCGGCTAGCAGCGTCACCAAGCACCTTGCGCGAGCACTTCGGAACTATGCCGAGGATCCGACTGAGCAAGCTGCCGTGATTTTGGCCGCTCCGACCGGTGCGGGAAAGACCGTGATTGCCACGGCAGTAGTAGAGGCTTTGCTTGATGAGCCCGAGAAGGTCGGCAGTGAGCGGGCAAGTACTTTTCTCTGGGTTACTGACGATCCGAGCTTGAATCGGCAAACGCTGCACAAGATGATGGCTGCCTCCTCAAGCTTGGCGCCCAATCGTCTTGTAACTATCGAGAACGACTTTGATGCAGAAGTATTTGAACCGGGGAAAGTATACTTCCTCAACATTCAAAAACTGTCAGCTAAAGCATCTCTTTCCAAGTCTCAAGTCGATGGGCGGAGCTACTCCCTGTGGGAGACGATCGCCAACACCATAACGCAGCAGCCTTGTGATTTTTCTGTCGTTGTGGATGAAGCTCACCGCGGAATGGGAGCGACGAGTTCCGTCCGCAGGGCGCGGGACACGATCGTCTCTCAGATTATCGGTGGCGGTTCCACGGGACGGCCGGCTGTGCCGGTCGTTTGGGGCATCTCGGCTACCCCGCGGAAGTTCGTCACGGCTATGACGGATCTGGGCCGTACTGTCAAAACGCATTCGATCCGAGTCGACGACGTACGCGCCTCCGGGCTACTGAAAGACCAGATTGTCCTAGGTCATACGGCCGGCGTTGACGCTGCCGAGTCCACCTTGGTGCGACACGCTGTTCGGAGGGTCCGGGAGTACGAGCAGAATTGGGCTTCCTATACAGACTCCAGCGATGAGCCTCACGTTCATCCAGCTCTCGTTATTCAAGTAGCAGATAAACCTACGGAGAAGGAGCTGGCCGACCTAATCGGCACGGTGCTTGATGAGTGGCCAGAGGTGCATCACGGCAATATCGTGCATGTCTTCGGAGAGCACGCCGATCTAAAGATCGGTGAATCTCGAATCTCCTGGTGTCCCCCGGAAGACATTCAGGATCGATCCGAAGTCCGGGTCGTTCTCTGCAAGACTGCCATCACGACCGGGTGGGACTGCCCGCGGGCGGAAGTGCTAGTGTCACTCCGGGTCGCCAAGGACATTGACCTGATCACCCAGGTGATGGGCCGTATGGTTCGGACGCCTCTAGCACGTCGCATCCATTCCGCTGAGGACTTGAATGCGGTCCATTGCATCCTCCCGAAATTCGACCAGAGCGCCGTCGACGCTATCGCCGCCAAGTTTCGAGCGGGTGATGACGACACGCTGACTGGGGGAACTCAGATTGTCACCGAGCCGGTGCAACTCGCCCGAAATCCTCAGCTTGAGCTGACTAAGTCGCAGACGGAGCCGACGACCGTCAGCACAGATGGGCCTGCGTCATCAGCACATGAGAATTTCATGAAGCTGGCCGCTGACGACGGATCGGAACGCAGTGAGGGACGGCCTGCGCCTGCGAACTCGTCTGATCAATCAGAGGACCAGGACAGCGTCTCGAACGTAGAGGACGAGGGGCTGTTCGCGAAGGCGGAGCCTGTCCAACAGCTGAGTTCATCTGGGCCGTCTAATGTCTTCGATCTAGTGGCATCGCTACCCTCTTACACGATTCCTCGCCGAGCGCTTAGGTCCCCCGTTACCAGGCTCACAAGCTTGGCGCTTCTTCTCGCTAATACTGGTATCGAAGAACAGGCACCTACAAAGGCCCGAAACCAGCTTCTAGCAGTGCTCGAGACCATGCGAGCTGACTTGGCCGAAGCTGGGAAGATGGAAGAGGCCATCCAGCGTGCCCGGTCCACTCGCCTCTACGAGCGTTCAGTCTTCCTCGGCCAGGATGCGAAGGAAGCGGTGGATACCGACACTATTATCCAGCTAGATGCTCGCGGAATCAGAATTCTGATGGATCGCGCGCGAGCTATTTTGCCGGAGGGGTTGGCCAACGCATACGTTAATAAGATCGCGACAACCGATGATGACGTGTTGGAAGCGATGATCACGACGATCGCCCTGGCCGGTGAACCCACTCTTCGTAGCGAAATTGACATACGAGCGTCACAGCTAGTGGAAGACTGGTTCAACCGTTATGGGTCGGCGATCACGCGACAGCCGGCAGTCGAGCAGGAGCGTTTTGATCGCATCAAGCGTGAGTCGGATCGGCCACTACCAACAACCATCACCATCCCCACTAGGCGAATCGACGATGCAACGGGAAAGGCATGGGAAAGGCATCTGATTTCTGATGATGCCGGCCTTTTTCACGTGGCGTTGAGAGACTGGGAAGAACACGTCTTGCGCACCGAACTTGCTGCAGGGGCCGAGGCCTGGTACCGGAACCCTCAATCCGGTCGGCATTCGCTGCAGATTCCATATACGACCTCTCAAGGCATCGCAGGACTCGCCCCCGACTTCATTTTTGTTCATCAAGTAGGTGGTGAACTCGTCGCATCGTTGATTGATCCGCACGGAACACACCTGGCAGATGCTGTGCCCAAACTGAAGGGTCTGGCGACTTACGCAGCGAAGCATTCCTCTAGGTATCATCGGATCCAGTCTGTCGCGAAAATCGGCACCGTCTATCGAATGCTGAACCACCGTGACAAGGAAGTACGTGAAGCGATCCTCGCCGCGGAGACGCAGGACGCAGCTGATCTATTCCGAAGCCATGGAACCGACTACTGAGGGCTGATGACGTGGCACACATTGATAATCTAATCTCTGCGATCAAAGATCCAGAATTGCGCGAGGCGATCCGTGGTGAATATGCGAAAATTTCCAAGCATAGACAGCTCGGGCTAGTTTTCGATCGACACCAGCCGGAGAGTGTCATCCTTCCCGAGGTGACGGTTAGGGTTGGTGACAAGGTTCAGGTACGTATCGAGGGCAGCGATGATCCTCGCGAAGTGGATGGAACCGGAGTTTGGCTTGTACGCGGCATAGACAAGGCTCAAGGTCGCGCCCTTCTTTCCGACAACGAGGGAACCCGACTTGAAGTCGCCCTAGATCGAGCGGTGGCGACGAGGGAGTTCGGAGATCCAATTTACCCCGGTCTTCGCTCGACGGGGAAGATCATTCGAGGTGGAGGAAGGGATGGAGACCCAGGAGCGAAGCCCTTCCACGCGGTGATCAATGCCGAAAACCATCATGCGCTCGAGGCCCTTCTGTATCCATACGAAGGGACCACCGACGCGATCTATATCGATCCGCCCTACAATAGCGGCGCCCGGGACTGGAAGTACAACAACAACTACATTGACGAGAAGGATCCATATCGCCACAGCAAGTGGTTGTCGTTCATGGATCGAAGGCTACGCCTAGCCAAGCGGCTGCTCAATCCTGCGAACTCCGTACTCATCTGTGCAATCGATGAAAATGAATTGCACAGACTGTCCCTGCTTATCGAGCAGATCTTCCCCGCAAGTAAACTTCAGATGGTGACCGTACTGATCAACCCATCTGGAGCCTCCATTATTGATCAGTTCGCTCGTATGGACGAGCACCTGCTGTTCGTACATGTGGGAGCTGCTCGGCCGGCGAAGACAGTGATTGACACAACTCCGGGCGTCTCTACGCTTGCCGATTCCGAGGGAAATCAAAAGCCTTTCGTTTGGGAGTCGTTCCAGCGGCGAGGCGGAAATTCGCGACGTCAAGACACCAAGGTCAAGTTTTTTCCGGTCTACATCGACGAGGTCGCTGGCAAGGTTGTCGGCTGCGGCGATGCGCTGCCGGAAGGTGTCGACCGTCATACTGCGCCTCCGGCTCCCGACGGTTGTATTGCGCAGTGGCCGATCAAACGAGACGGTTCTGAAGCTTGCTGGCAGCTCTCAGACGTTACCTTCCGGAAGTACCTGGAGGAAGGGCGCATCCGGATCGGAAATAAGAATAAAACAACCGGTCGGTGGGGTCTCTACTTCCTAACCTCGGGCCACATGGCGGCTATTGAACGAGGGGAACTCGTCGTTGATGGACGCGACGATAAGGGTTCTCTGATTGTGAAGAACGCTGACGGCAGAAAGCGTAGTCAAGTAGGGCGTACTCTATGGACTAACCCTGCTTACAATGCTACTTCGCATGGGTCCATCATGCTTAATGCTCTTTTGCCTGGGCGTAAGTTTCCTTTCCCTAAGTCGCTGTACGCCGTTGAGGATGCGCTTCGCTTCTACGTGGGAGACAAGCCCGACGCTGTTGTCCTGGACTTCTTCGGTGGCTCAGGTACCACGGCACACGCCGTCGCTCGTCTGAACGATCAAGACGGCGGACATAGGCGGAGCATCATCGTCACTAACAACGAGGTTTCACCCAGTGAAGCTACCGCACTGCGTAAGCAAGGGTTTAAGCCCGGCGACGATGAGTGGGAAGCTATGGGGATCTGTAAGTACATAACCATTCCCAGGATCACTGCAGCGATCACGGGTAGTAATTCTGCAGGCAAGCCGGTAAATGGAGAGTATAAGTTCACGAAGGTCTCTCCGATGGCTGAGGGGTTCGCAGAAAATGTAGAATTCTTTGATCTCACGTACGAAGATCCCGCTCTTATCTCGCTTGGCCGTAGATTCGAGGCAATCGCCCCTCTTCTGTGGTTCAAAGCGGGCGCCAAAGGCAGCCGTATCGAGCGGATCGATGGCGAGAGTGGTTGGGCAGCTCCTGATGAGGCCAATTACGCCGTTCTGTATGATGTTGCCAAGGCGTCTGCGATGATTGATTCCCTCGCCAAACGGGATGCGCGTGCGCAGGAGGTGACTCATGTCTTCGTTGTCACTGATTCAAACGCAGAATTCCAGCAAGTGGCTTCTCGACTTGATCCTTCTTTGTCAGTTTCCCAGCTTTACAGCGACTATTTGCGAACCTTCGAGCTGAATACCAGAAGGTCTGGCTGAGGGTAGAAGCGGCAGTGGCTGACGACTGCGCGTTCGGTTCTTAGGTCTGGATGCACAATCAGCTGCAGAAGCGTCCAGGTCGGCGTAGCGGCTTTGGGCGGGAGCTGCTTTGGCGCGAGTGATCATGGCCCCGTAAGCTTGCGGCGCGTCGGGCAGTCTGTGGACCTGCCCGGTAAAGCACGACGTTGGGGCCATGATCTTCGAGGCTCGCGCCAAAGTGGCTGCCTAAAGCCGTGGAGCCGACCCCCCCCCAGCCACGATGTACCCCTTCTCTGACTTCAAGCGGCTGATCGCTGTAGATCGCGGCCCGGGCGCCGGCCGGGCTGGAGCGGGGCGGAGACAGCAGCGCAGGCCCGGCCGGGGGCCGGGCCGCGCGCGGGGAGCGGAGCGAGCCGCCTTGAACTAGTAAAGAAGGTTGTTACTCAGGACTCGGCGGGGATGCGCCACAGCGGTGCTTCGTACTGCTCTGGGCGGCTGCTGAGTAGTAGGGCTCTGAGGTCCTGGCGCTGTTTGCCGTTGAGGCCGAGGGCTTCGGTGATCCTGCGGAACGTCGTGTGGGTGATGCCGCGGTCGCGGGCCTGGGCCTCGAACTGGTCGAGCTGGCGGAGCGCGGCTTCCGGGTCGAGCTTCTGTTCCGGCTGGCTGCCGAGCCAACTGGCCTTGTTGCGCTCGTAGTCGATCTCCGAGTAGCCGCAGATCTCGCGGCTGTATTGCTCCGCCTCGACGAGGGTCTCCGTTGCGAGGATGGCGCGTGCGAGCTCGTTGCGGTTGAGGACGTCATCCAGGTCTGCTTCGTGGATGGCGGGACCATTGTCGGTGAGCGGGACTGGCAGGCCGGCGCCTCTGACTTCGCAGAGGCCGCGTACCCCGCGAGCTGTGGCCGCCAACATTGCCGTCGCCTCGGACGGGTGCCACTCCAGGACCGAACTGATCGGTTCGACGTGCTCAGCCGTGAGTGTCAGCGTTGGCGGACCCATTCGGCTGGCCAGAAGCCCGGCTGGGAGCTCTCCGTCCAAGCCGGGGCCGGCGACCAGGAGCCGCACGGGCGCGTTGACTTGGCAGCACGCGGCCAGCGTGAGGGCGTCGCCGAGTGGGCTGCGCAGAGTGGGTTCGTCGCCTTTGGCGAGGATGTCGCCGCCCACGTCCAGGAGGTCGATGGACTCGGGGGTCAGGTGCTCGATGAGCTCTTCGAGCTGGCGGGTGATGCCCTCGGCGCCGTGTGCGGGGTCGATCAGAGCGAGGGTGTGGGGGAGTTCGGCTGCCAGGCGAGGAAGCGTCGAGCCCGCGGGGGCGATGGGCTTCGCGTCGGCCGGGACGGTCCAGACGCTTTTCGTGAGGGGACGTAGGCCCGTGAAGTTCTCCGGCCCTCGGGGGCCCGGCACCGGGTCAATCAGGAGACGGTCCCAGGCGTACGTGAGGATCACTGCCGGACTGTCGTCACCCCCGTAGAGGGCCGCGTCGAGCATTGCGGCGGCGACTGCGTCGCCCCCTCCTCCTGCTGCCACGATCAACCGGGTCACCCTCGCAGCGTACGGGGTTGCCTGCTGGCCACTCACCCTATAGTGGCTACTGGTCATAGCCACTTAGGGAGGGACTCCGATGCCACAGATCGAAGAGACCCAGCCCAAGTACCTCCAGATCGCGCACCACATCCGCGATCAGATCCTGCGAGGCGACTTGAGGCCTGGCGACGAGGTCCCGTCAGAGCGGCAACTGGCGGCAGACTGGAGCGTTTCCCGGCCTACGGCGGCTCGGTCGCTGGAGGCTCTGAGCCATCAAGGCCTGGTGGAGAAGCGTCAGGGGTCTGGTACTTACGTGCGCGGCCTCGCGGTCAATCGGCGTGCTCGGGAGCTCTATGGCCGCGCCAAACAGACCGGCAAGATCTACACGCCGGGCGAGTATGCGGTCATCACCTCCGCCGGCTGGTTGGAAGCCCCCGACTACGTGGCCGAGGCGCTGAGTCTGGCGGTTGGAACCAGGGCTGTTCACCGTCGCCGCGTCACCAAGAACGAGTCCGGCCCCATCACCATTTCCACCTCGTGGTTCGGTACCGATGTCGGCGAGCGAGCGCCGAAGCTCTGTGACCCTGATCGGATCCAGGAGGGGACGCTCATGTACGTCGAGAGCGTCACGGGTCGGCAGGGCAGTTATGCCGAAGACCGGATGTGCGCCCGGCTGGCGACCGAGGACGAGGCTGAGGACCTTGAACTTGCGCCCGGGGCAGCTGTCTTGATTATCCATCATGTGGTGTACGACATGCAGGATCGGCCTCTTGAGTTCGCCGAGGCCACGTATCCGCCTGGGCGTTGGGCGTTCGAGCAGGGCTACCCGATCGGCTAGAAATCGGCCTTCTCTCTGAGAACCGCTTGTGACTCCGAGTGGCTAATGCCACTATCCAGTAAGTGGCTAAGGCCACTTGACCGGAAGGGGGCACGGACGTGAGCCAGGAGTGCGGGGAGTTACGGCACGTCTCGCGGGAAGCGGTCTGCCGTGGATGCCGAGGGCGAGGGTGTGGAAGCACGTTGGCTCCCGCTCCGGCCTGGCTCTCTCCGCCGCTGATACTCGCGTCCGTGCTACGTCCAAGCGGCGCTGTCTCGACTGTGACGGCACCGGTAGGGAGTAGTGGTGCTCATGGCGGATGCGCGTGAAGAATCCGAAGCCGCGGTTGCCGGACCGACGCCGATCGGGGGTATGACCCTCTATCCCGTGCCCGAGTCCGTGGCTCGGGCCAGGCGATGGTTCCGAAAGTTCACCGCCCCGTACAACCTGGCCTGCCCTATCGACGATTGCGTACTGATGCTCTCCGAGCTGGTGACGAACGCGATCCTCTACGGGGAGGCGGAAGAACCCTGGCGGGTCCGAGTCGAGTGGTCGCGCTCGGGGGAATCCCTGCGGGTCGACGTCCACAACCCGGGCTTCCCGGCAGACGTCCGGCTCCGCAGCCCCAAAGCCAGCGATGCGCACGGCCGCGGGCTCTGCCTGGTGAACGCGCTAGCGGACTCTTGGGCCGCCGGCCCCAGTCGCTTCGGCGGAACGGTCGTGTGGTTCCAGATCGACGAAGCGTGGAAGCCATGAAGTCGATCCTGGCCTGTGGCGTCTGCGAGTCCGTGGCTGTTCAGTACCCACTCACGTGAGTAGGCTGGTTGACTTGGCGGATTCTCACTAGGCGGGGCTATGGCGTACGAGGTGGCTGCACCCAAGTATGTGCGGCTGGCGCAGACGCTCCAAGGGCGTATCGAGGAGGGTACGTACCCGCCGGGGAGCCGGGTCCCGAGTGAAAATCAACTGGTCCAGGCTTTCGGGATGTCCCGGCCCACTGTCGTCCGCGCGTTGGAGCTGTTGAAGCGGGATGGCTGGCTTGAATCCCGACAAGGGTTCGGCACCATCGTCCGCGGGCGGCCGGAAGTCGTCGAGCAGAAGGATCGACGGGGACGTGACGCGCTAGAGCGCGACGAATCCTCGATTCAAGGTCGGCTTGTCCAAGTCGAGCAGGTCTCTGCGCCGTCGCGGGTCGCGTCCCTCCTTGGCGTCCCCAAGCAGACAAGGGTCTTGGTTCGGCGGCTTCTCGTGGAGCAGGACGGCGAGCCGGTCGAGCTCTCCTCGTCCTACTTCTCAGCCGGCCTGGCCGAAGGGACCGAACTTTCTGTCCCGTCTCCACTGCGTGAGGGGCAGCGCGCTCACCTGGAAGCGCGCAAGAAAGTGCGCTTCGACCACGTAACCGAACGGGTCTCGGCCCGGCTGCCTAGCCAGGAAGAAGCTGACCTCTTGGCGATGCCTCAAGAGGTGCCGGTGCTCAGTGTGTTGGTCGTTGCGTGTGATGTTGCCGGGCAGGCTTTGCAGGTCACGGATGTCCTCCTTCCTGCCGATCGGCAGGAGCTTGAAGACACATACCGGCTCGCCTGAGTCCAACTAGCCCCAAGGGTGGGGCTCTTGCTGCTCCGCGACTCTGGGTGGTAGGTCACTCGAGTCACTTGACAAGTCAACCTGGCGTCTCCAACTTCGAACTTGCTAAGTCAACCTGTCAGGCCGTCTGGCGGGTGTCTACGAAGGAGAAGTTCTTTGCGTGCAATCCGAGTTGAGACCTCATCCGCGACGATTCTGCTGACCGAGGCGCCTGAGCCGAAGGTCAAGGACCGGCAGACGGGCGAGATCGCCAAGGACGCGGTGAGCGGGGAGGCGCTGATGAAGGTCGGCGTCGTCTACATCGACGAGGGGGAGTCGTCGGTCATCGCGGTGACCGTCCCGGAGAGCGGGATCACGGACGGCCTGACCGTCGGAGCTCCGGTCTCCCTGCCCGGCCTCGTCGCCCGTCCCTGGGAGAGCGTATTCAGCGGCCAGGCCCGCCACGGCATCGCCTACCGGGCGGCCGCGGTGGTCCCGGGCGTTTTCCCCGTCGGACAGGAGAACTGATCTCGTGTCCGAGCTGATGACGCTGGCCGAGCTGGGTGGACCCCTCGCCTTATTGGGCGGGGCGGTCTACGCCAGGAAGGCCCACCCGTCGGTCTACTGGGCCACGGTCGGGCTGCCCTCGTCGGTGGCCCGGCTGGTCGGCTCGTACAGCTCGACCATGGACGCGTGCGGGCTGACGGTTCAGCCGTCCCGGCTGCGGGCGCTGGCTGTGCGGGCCACCACGCGCCGTGAGGTTCGGCCGGTGCCGCCGCGCCGGGGGCTGATCCGTCCCACTTCCACGGGGTTGCGGGTCCGGCTTCGGCTCGCTCCCGGCCAGGAGCCGGCGGACGTGGCTGCTTCGTCCGAGCGGCTGCGGCACGCCTGGGGCGTTCACGCGGTCCACGTCCGCGAGATCAAGCCCGGTGTGGTCGAGCTGCGGTTGGTCGGGTTCGACGTGCTGCGCGACGTGAGGATGCCGCGCCGGGCGGGAGGTGACCTTCTCGCCGTGCCGGTGGCTCTGCGGGAGGACGCGACCGTGTTCGTCCGCGACTACCGGTCCGTTCCTCACGAACTCGCCCTCGGCGCCACTCTGTCGGGGAAATCGATGTTCCTCCGCAATCTGCTGACGGGACTCGCCGTTCAACCGGTCGCGTTGGTCGGCATCGACTGCAAGCGGGGCGTGGAGCTCGCGCCGTTCGCTCCGAGGCTGTCGGCGTTGGCCACCGACTCCGACGAGGCCGCCGAGCTGCTGCCCGTCCTCGTCAAGGAAATGGAGGACCGCTACGACCTGATCAAGGCCCGGCAGGGCATCGCGCCCGGCACGCCGGACGAGGAGCTCACCTCCGACGTGTGGGGGCTGCCGGACGATGAACGGCCGCCGGCCATCGTGCTGTTCGTCGACGCGGTGGCCGAACTCTTCCTCGTGACGAGCCGCAAGGACGAGGAACGGCGCGACGAGATGGTGACCCAGTTGATCCGACTCGCCCAGCTCGGGCGGGCCGCGGGCATCTACCTGGAGATCTGCGGACAGCGGTTCGGCGCCGAGCTGGGCAAGGGCGCGACCATGCTGCGCGCCCAACTCAGCGGACGCGTCTGCCACCGCGTCAACGACGAAGCCTCGGCGAAGATGGCCCTCGGCGACATCGCCCCCGAGGCGGTCGGCGTCGCTTCCACCATGCCGGCGGAACGGCCCGGCCTGTCCGTGGCCGGTGACACCTCCGGCGGATGGGCGCGCATGCGCACCCCCTATCTGTCGCTGTCCGACGCCGCGGCCATCTGCCGCGAGGCGGCCGACCTCGTACCCGACGTACCGGTCCTGTCTCCGTTCCGTCCGCGCGCTCTCACCTCGTCCGCCCCCTCTCCGATCGCGGTGACCGAACCGCGTCCGGCGACCGGCTGACTCGCCTGCCCCAACGGTCGGCGCGACCGACTCGTGCCAGGTCCCTACCCCCGCCATGCCCGAAACCGAAAGAGAGGACGTGATCAGGGTGGCCGAGCACTCCTCGTCGCGCACCCTTGCGGCCCGCGTGGACGCCGTACTGATCCAAGCGCTCATCGCCGCGGCCCTGTCCTTCGCCCACCTCCATGACCTGGCGGTCGCCGCAGGACAGGACGGCTGGAAGGCGTGGGCCTACCCGGTGAGCGTGGACCTGCTGTTGGTGGCGGCCTGGAAGCGACTGCGAACCGGTGTCGCCAAAGTCTCTGGGTGGGCCTGGTTCCTCGTCGCGCTCGCCGCCAGCCTCGGCGCCAACATCGCCACAGCCGGGCTCCTCGACCTCGACCACGTTCCCTCATGGCTCCGGATCGCCGTGGCCGGATGGCCGGCGGTCGCCTTCCTTGGCGGCACGCTCCTCGCGCACGGCCCCATCAATCCGACTCCGGACACGCCGGAACCGCACGACGCGTGGACGGCCGATGCGGCGCAACAGGGGCCGGTCCCAGCCGCTGTATCCCGGCCTGCCCCCGCTGTTCCGCGGCCCGCGCTCGGTGCTCCGCCGACAGACCGGCTTCCGGCCGCGCTCGTCGACCACGCGCGAAAGGTCGCCGCCGAGCACCGCACCCGAACCGGCGCGCCCAACGACACCGACACCCTGCGAGCCCGCCTCGGCGTCCCGGGACCGCTCGCCGAAGCCATCGCCACCCAACTCACCTGACCCCTGGAGAACTTCCGCCCATGCGCCCGTCCACGCTCCGCGCGCTCAACCGCGCCGCCGAGCTGACCCGTCAGAACCGCCTCACCGAAGCAATGCTCATCGCCGAACCCGTGATCCTCGTCGCCGACGACATCGAGGGCGGGGAGATCCGGCGGTGGCTGCTCGGCCACGTCGCCGACTTCACCGGCGAGAACCACGAGAACCCGAAGGAGCTGCCCTGATGCCCGACAACCCCCGCTTCCGCCGAGTGATCCGCATCGGCCCCGTCCAGGTCGCCACGTACTACAACGGCCGGGGCCGCGAGAAGCACACCGCCGCCTGCACGGCACCGCGCTGCGGCATCTCGACCGACTACAACAGCCGCGCCGCCGCCGAACTGGCGGCCCGCACCCACCGCTGCTCGGGCCGCTGAGGACACCGCCGTGACCCTCAGCCTGCCTCTCGTCCTCGTCCTCGGCGTCATCACCTGGGCCGCGATCAAGTTCCTCGGCGTCCGGATGTGGGTGGCCGTCGTGATCGCCCTGTTCGGCTTCCTGCTCTCTCAGACCTTCCTCGCCCCGGCCATCGAATCCGGCACCCGTTCCGGGGTCGACGTCGTCGACGGCACCCGTCACTGAAAGGAGAACCCCATGCTGCTGCGCCCGAAGATGCCCGACGCCGCTCCGCTGCCGATCGCACAGACGCCGGCTCGACCGGCCGAGCACCACCACGCCCCGGCGGCCTGCTCCTGCGCCAACGCCCCGATGGCGTCCGCCGGTCGCCCGGTCTCGCCCCTCGTCGGCCGTGGGGCGAGTGCTGTCGCTGCGGTCCTCGTCGTCGGCATCGTGCTGACCGCGCTCCTGGCCACGGTCGCCATCACGGCCGTCTCCGTCTCCATCGCGGCCCTGGTGCTGCGTTCCCTGCTCAACAGCGCGCCCAAGCGCTGACCAGCCTGCCGGGGCGGCCTCGATACCGCCAAGCATCCCGCCGCCCCGGCAGGCGCGGACCTCCCGACCGAAACCGAAAGGACAGTTCCCATTACTACCGGACGCGTCCCGCCCCCAGTCGAAGAACTGGGCGCGCTCGTCTCCCTGGGCGGCATGCCCACCCTCGTCAAACAACTCCGTGGCATCGACGGTTGTACGCAGCCTGTGCGCTTGGACGGCCACCGCGTCGAGCACGCGGTCGACACCCGAACCGGCGAGATCGGCCGTGTCCTCCACCGTCTCGACTCGGCCTCGCTCCCGGCCGGCAACCTCCTCGTACGCTGCAACAACCGCCGGGCGACCCGCTGCCCGGCCTGCGCGGAGACCTACCGCCGGGACACCTTCCACCTGATCACCGCCGGGCTGCGGGGCGGCAAGGGCACTCCCGCCGGTGTCACCCGGCACCCGAAGGTGTTCGCCACCTTCACCGCCCCCAGCTTCGGTCCCGTCCACAACCGGCCCACGGACCGCCGCGGCACCGTCCGCGCCTGCCGCTGTGGACTCCTGCACGACGCCGAGGACGAATCGCTCGGCACCCCCCTGGACCCCGTGACGTACGACTACGAGGGTGCCGTCCTGTGGAACGCGCACGCCGGAATGCTCTGGCGGCGCTTCTCCATCTACCTCCGCCGGGAGATAGCCAAGCGGGCCGGCCTCACCCAGCGGGACTTCGCCGACTTCGCCCGGGTCTCCTTCGCCAAGGTCGCCGAGTACCAGAAGCGCGGAGCCGTCCACTTCCACGCCGTCATCCGCATCGACGGTCCCGAGGGTGGTGACACCCCGCCTCCGGACTGGGCTACTGCCGAGCTGCTCACGGACGCGATCGGCGCCGCTACTGCTCACTCCCGAGTCGATGGCCCCGTTGTCGACGGACACCCGCACGTGTTCGCCTTCGGCAAGCAGATCGACGTGCGTGCAATTCGCTCCGCCGACTTCGACGGTGGCCAGGAGCTGACCGAGCGGGCCGTGGCCTCTTACATCGCGAAGTACGCCACCAAGGGCGCCGAGACCGCGACGGGAGCTCTCGACCGCCCGCTGAAGTTCCTCGCCGAACTCGCCCAGCTCGACATCAGCGACCACGCCCGTCGGCTGATCCGAACGGCCTGGACGCTCGGTGCTCGCAAGGAGTTAGAAGATCTCCGGCTCCGGGCCTGGGCCCACATGCTCGGCTTCCGCGGCCACTCCTCCACCAAGTCCCGCCGCTACTCGACCACCCTCGGTGCCCTCCGCACCGCCCGCGCCGAGTGGCGCCGCGCCCAAGCCGCAGTGATCACCGAGGACGAGCCGGACACGACCCTCGTCCTTTCGCACTGGGTCTTCGCCGGAATCGGTCTGTCCTCCGCCGAAGCCTGGCTCGCCGCATCCCTCGAACCCGCCCTCGGCACGGAAGGAGAACCGACGTGAACCCACAGCGCGATGAGCCGATGACCGTGCGCCAGGTCCTGAACGAGCTGGTGGGGTCTCCCGCCGGACGTTCTACCGCTGGCGTGAGCTGGGGCACGGGCCGGCCGCGTTCAAGCTGCCCAACGGGGAGCTCCGGGTGTGGCGGAGTGACTTCTCCACGTGGCTGCGAGAGCTGGAGACCGCGGCGTGAAGTCTCTCGACGTGAAGGTCTGGGCCGTACGGAAGCGGGATACGAAAACGCCCTCGTACGGCGTGCGGTGGTCTGTGGCGGGCAACGTCTTCTCCGACTCGTTCCGCACGAAGGCACTCGCCGACCACTACCGCTCGAAGCTCATGCGGGCGATGCGCGACGGCGAGGAGTTCGACAGGGCGTCCGGGCTTCCGGACTCGATGGAACCGAAGAAGTCGGCTGTGTCCTGGTACGACTTCGCACTCCGGTACCTCGCCATGAAATGGCCCCACGCTGCGCCCAATACGCGCAACGGCATCAATGAATCGCTCACCAGCGTGACCGTGGAGCTCCTCGACGAGCGGGCTGGACGGCCGTCCGATCAGGCCATCCGCCAGGCGCTCCGCAACTGGGCCTTCGTCCTGCCGGGGCCTGATGACCGGGACGTCCCGGACGACGTGCGGAACGTCCTCCACTGGGTGTCGAAGGCATCGCGACCACTGGTTGATCTCGCCGAACCTGCCACGGCGCGCGCGGTGCTGGACTCGCTGAAGCTCAAGCTCGACGGCACGGCCGCGGTAGCCGAGACCGTGCGGCGTAAGAGGCGGACCCTCGTCAACGCTGCCAACTATGCGGTCGACCTAGGGGAGCTGCGTGAAAACCCGATCACCGCTGTCCGTTGGCAGAAGCCGAAGGTCTCCAACCAGGTTGACCCTCGCGTTGTCGCGAACCCCGAGCAGGCCCGGAATCTTCTGGCGGCTGTCTCCTACGTGGGCGGCTACCGGCGGGCCCGTGGTCGGCGTCTGGTGGGTCTCTTCGCTGCGATGTATTTCGGGGGTCTCCGGCCAGCTGAAGCAATCGGCCTCGTCGAGACGGACCTGAACCTGCCCGAACAGGGGTGGGGATCGGCGCTGCTTCACCGGACTCGTCCGTCGGTCGGCAAGCAGTGGACCGATTCGGGGGAGACCCACGGCGACCGCGGTCTGAAGAACCGGCCGGTTGAGGACGTCAGGCGGGTGCCGATCCCGCCCCACCTCGTCGCCGCATTCCGCGAGCACCTGGCGACGTTCGGCACGGCGGACGATGGACGGCTCTTCTTCAGCGAGAAGGGCTCGGTCGTTCCGTCCTCGACGTACTACCGCGTGTGGCAGGAGGCTCGTCTCATCGCGCTCCCGCCGTCCGCCGCGGCCTCGCCGCTCGCGAGCCGCCCGTACGACCTGCGGCACTCGGCGCTGTCAACGTGGCTCAATGCGGGGGTCGACCCGACCGAGGTCGCCGAGCGCGCCGGCAACAGCGTCGAGGTCCTGCTGACCCGCTACGCGAAGTGTCTCGATGGACGGCAGGACGTCGCCAACCGGCGTATCGAGGACCTCCTGCGCGAATACGAGTGAGAGACCCTGCACCCACCAATGCCCCGGGCATCTTGTCCGGGGCCTCTCTCGTTTTGAGCGCTACCTGCTGCGATGCTTCGAGCCGAGAGCGGACGAGGGGGGCTCGTGGAGCTGAGGGTGACGCGCTGGAAGCGGTACGGACAGGATCGTCTGTACGCGAACCTGCCGGATGGCACCGCGGTCGCCTGGGCGGACGTCAGGACAGGGAACATTACGGTCCTGGTCGCCGAGTATCGCGACGATGTGATTGCCGTGCTAACACGCCACTTACGGAACGACTCCGAGTCGGTTATGCCGCAGGGGGCACCTGAGGCTGAATCGCGCCCCATGCTGCCGCCTTTGACGTCGGCCGATGACCTGTCCACCAACCGCCCTGGAGAGTCCCTCCGGGACCTGCTCGACAAATCCGGGGTGGGTCTGATCGAGCGGCTCGTCTCACAGCTCTTGCGTCGTCGCACAGAGTGGGACTCCTGGCGCAAGGGACTAGCGGGGGAGAAGAGGGTGGGCGCCGAGCTGAACCGTTTGGCACGCCATGGCTGGCGGGTCCTGCATTCCCTTCCCCTGGCTGACAAGGTGGATGTCGATCACTTGCTGATTGGGCCGGGCGGGGTGTTCAGCATCAACACAAAGCACCACCACAGAAGGGCCGTATGGGTCGGCGACGACTCCGTGAAGGTCGACCACGGAAAGCCGGCACCCTACGCACGCAAGAGCCGGGCAGAGGCCAAGCGAGTGGCCCGAGTGCTTGAGCATTACTGCGGCTTCCCCGTACCGGTGGAGCCGGTGCTCGTCTTCGTCGGCATCACCGATCTGAAAGTGGTCGCCACCCAGCTCAGCGTGCGCGTGTATCAGGAGCGTCAGGTGGCGGCACTGGCGCCGCTCTCAGGGGTGCTGACGACCGAGCAGGTCGAGCAGGTGTACAGCGTCGCTCGCCACCGACAGGCTTGGAGCCAGGTCTGAGCCATCCCGTTCCAGCGCGAGGTCAGTCTTCCCTGCCGGAAGTGTTCACCCGTTTCAGCGGGTTGCAATGGCATCCGCGACGCTGAAGACAGCGTCGCACTCGGCGCATTGCGCCTTACCGAAAAGATAGGTCAACTTGTCCGCGACATGGGCCTGGTTGTCGGCTAGCGCCCGACTGTGCAGTTTTTGGGCAAGCCCCTCCAGCGCTGAGGAGTCTGCAGGCTGAAGAGGGATCTTCTTTGCCGCGGTCCCGTTCATGTACATGCTGTCTGTGGTCGAGAAGAAGCCGTACTCACCGAAGGCTATGAAGTTCTCGGCGCTACATGCAGGACAGGGCACTTCGTATTCGTCGTCGTTCAGGCCGTCGAGTTGTTCGCCCCAAACCGCGACATCTTCGAAGCCGAGGAGTGCGGCGAGCAAGTAAACGTAAGTTCCGGGGTCATCGCTGAGGCTCGGATCCTGAAGAGCTTCCTCCGTCAGTTGCAGCAGGTCGGACATCTCCGAGGCGTAGGCCACGTGGGGATCCTGCTCGCCATATGGCTGGTCAGTACTGGCCGCGATGGCGCCGGCCAGCAAGAGTGGTTGCTGTCTGTCCGCAGGCGACCACTGGCGCGCCAGGTCTCGTAGGGCCGGCAAGGCCGCGTGGCTTGCTGAGTAAACGGTGCCCTGATGGCACAGTCGGGACCAGAGCTCGGTCCAGTCTGAATCGTTCGGGGCTTGGCACACCGCGTCGAGCAGACCGGGAATGTCTTCTGCCGTGCCGTAGGCGTGGTTGAGCTGCGACCAGTCCGTCATGCCGGCGATCTAAGCAGTCGGCCGCAGCAGACGTCACGGCCGGGGGCGTGCCAGTCGCCCTGTCGTCGGAGAGCGTTCGGCGACCTGCGACGATGCTCCAAGATCCCGTCCACGCCTCGTCCACAGACGCCGACACACGGCCGCTTCGGGCTGCATCTGCCTGCGTATACGCCAAGACCCCGTCCTCAGCGAAAGCGCTGGTGGCGGGGTCTTCGGGCACCTCGTGCAAGGTGCCCCCGGCAGGATTCGAACCTGCGCACACGGCTCCGGAGGCCGTTGCTCTATCCCCTGAGCTACGGGGGCGTCCGCCGCGCTTGGCGGCGACGGGTAGAACCCTACCAGCTCCCGTGGGGTGGCTGTGAACAGGTATTTCCCGTGGTGGGCGGGGGCGGGGTCCCCCGCAGGGGGCGGAAGTGGGGAAAACCCGGACGCGGCGGTGGTCGCGGACCTAACCTCGAGATGTGCCAGGCGCGTCCGGTCGGGTGCTTGTTGTCGACGACAACAAGGTCATCCGGCAGCTGATCAGGGTCAACCTCGAGCTGGAGGGCTTCGAGGTCGTGACCGCGGCCGATGGTGCCGAGTGTCTGGAAGTGGTCCATCAGGTCTGTCCTGATGTGATCACCCTGGACGTCGTGATGCCCCGGCTCGACGGGCTGCATACGGCCACACGGCTGCGGGCGGACCCCCGGACCCGCCGTCTGCCGCTCGCGATCATCAGTGCCTGTACGCAGTACGAGGTCGAGACCGGGCTCGCGGCCGGTGTGGACGCGTTCCTGGCCAAGCCCTTCGAGCCGGCCGAGCTGGTCAAGGTCGTACGGCAGCTGATGCATCGGGAGGCCCCGCCGTCCGCCGACGGCAACAGGCACCCCGGACGCGCCGGGCGGGCCGCCGGAACCTCCCGTGGGTGAGAGACGCCCCCCGCATGTGAGAGCCGCTGTTACTTCCCGTACCTCCCGCGGATGTGGATGCGGATGTGTGTGCCGGTGCGGATGAGCCCGGAGAGCTGACCGCTGAGTCCCCGGCCCCCCCACTCCCGGGCCGCCCCAGCCCCCCCGGCACCCCCCATCCCGCATCCCGAAACCGATTACCCGCCCCACCCCCCCTCTCCCATACGCTGGTCCCGTGACCCCCGCAGAGCTCTCCCGTACCGTCGCGCGCGCCGTGCGCAGCGTCGTCGACGAGGGTGTGCTCGCTGTGGACGTGCCCCGGGACGTCAAGGTCGAGCGGCCCCGGCCGGGCGGGGGCGGGGACTACGCCAGTGCCGTCGCCCTCCAGCTCGCCGCCGCCTCCGGGCTCGCCCCCCGTACCGTCGCCGAGGCCCTGCGCGGGCGGCTCGCCGGTGCGCCCGGGCTCGCGCGCGTCGACATCACCGGGCCCGGGTTCCTCAACTTCACCCTGGACGCGGATACCGGCCACGCCGAGCTCGTACGCCGGGTGCTCGCCCTCGGGCCGCGCTACGGGTGCGGCGACGCCCTCGCCGGGCAGCACCTCTCCTTCGCCCCCGTCGACGAGCCCCGCGCCCTCGCCGTCACCTCCGCCGTCGTCGCGCTCCTGCGCTCGCAGGGGGCCGCCGCCGAGATCGGGCCGTACGGGAGTGAGCGGCTGCACGTGCTGCCCGAGCCACGGGCCGTAGCCCCGCTGGCCGAACTGGTCGGCCCGGACGCCGCCCGCTGGGCCCATCTGCGCGCCGCCGCCCACGACCGGCCCGCCCCGGCCGCCGAGCTCCTCGCCCAGCGCGAGAGCAATCCGTACTTCCGCGTGCGGTACGCCCACACCCGCGCCCGCGCCCTCACCCGTACCGCCCACGCCCTCGGCTTCACCAGTGCCCCCGGCGACCTGGACCTCCCGCGCGACACCGCCGGACGCCCTCCCGCGAGCACCCCCGCCGCCCTCGGTCCGCACCAGAACGACACCGCCACCACCCCCCTCCTCACCCTCCTCGCCGACCACCCCCCCACCCTCCTGCGCGCCGCCGAGCTCCGTGCCCCCGACCGGGTCGCGCGGCAGCTCGAAGCGGTCGCGGACGCGCTGCTCGACTTCCAGCACCGGGTGCTGCCGCTCGGGGACGAGAAACCCTCGGCCGCCCACCGTGCCCGGCTCGCGCTCGCCGAAGCCGCCGGGGCGGTGCTCGCCGGTGGCCTGTCCCTGTTCGGCATCGCCGCCCCTGAATTCCTGTGAACTCGTGCGAGCCGTACGAGTCGTGAGAGTTGTGAGAGTGACCGCATGAGCCGTTCCGCACATCCCGCCGGACCCAGGCACGCCGACGTCCTGCCCGAGGGGCACTACTCCGCGCCGCCCGCCGACCTCAACGCCCTTGACCCGAAGGTGTGGTCGCAGACCGTAGGGCGCGACGACGACGGTGTCGTGCACGTCGGCGGGCTCGACGTGGCCGCGCTCGCCGAGGAGTTCGGCACCCCCGCGTACTTCCTCGACGAGAGCGACTTCCGCTCCCGCTGCCGCGCCTGGGCCGAGGCCTTCGGCAAGGACGCCGACGTCTTCTACGCGGGGAAGGCCTTCCTGTCGCGCGCCATCGTGCGCTGGCTGCACGAGGAGGGGCTCAACCTCGACGTCTGCTCCGGCATCGAGCTCGCCACCGCCCTCTCGGCCGGAATGCCCGCCGAGCGCATCGCCTTCCACGGCAACAACAAGTCCGAGGACGAGATCCGGCGGGCCGTCGAGGCCGGGGTGGGGCGCATCGTGCTCGACTCCTTCCAGGAGATCGTCCGGGTCGCCCACATCGCCCAGGGCCTCGGCAGGCGCCAGCGTGTCCAGATCCGGGTCACCGTCGGCGTCGAGGCGCACACCCACGAGTTCATCGCCACCGCCCACGAGGACCAGAAGTTCGGGATCGCCCTCGCCGGGGGGCAGGCCGCCGAGGCCGTCCGGCGGGCGCTGAAGCTCGATGGGCTCGAACTCATCGGGATCCATTCGCACATCGGCTCGCAGATCTTCGACATGGCCGGGTTCGAGGTCTCCGCCCGGCGGGTCGTCCAGCTCCTCGCCGAGGTGCGGGACGAGCACGGGGTCGAGCTGCCCGAGATCGACCTCGGCGGCGGCCTCGGCATCGCGTACACCTCCGACGACGACCCCAGCGAGCCCCACGAGATCGCCAAGGCCCTCAACGAGATCGTCACCCGCGAGTGCGAGGCCGCCGGGCTGCGTACGCCGCGCATCTCCGTGGAGCCGGGGCGCGCGATCGTCGGGCCCAGCGCGTTCACGCTGTACGAGGTCGGGACGATCAAGCCGCTGGAGGGGCTGCGGACGTATGTGAGCGTCGACGGGGGCATGTCCGACAACATCCGTACGGCCCTCTACGACGCCGAGTACTCCGTCGCGCTCGTCTCGCGCACCTCCGACGCGGAGCCGATGCTGGTACGGGTCGTGGGCAAGCACTGCGAGAGCGGCGACATCGTCGTCCGGGACGCCTTCCTCCCCGCCGACCTGGCGCCCGGCGACCTCATCGCGGTGCCGGCCACTGGGGCGTACTGCCGCTCCATGGCCAGCAACTACAACCACGCCCTGCGCCCGCCCGTCGTGGCGGTCCGCGACGGCGAGGCGCGGGTCATCGTCCGGCGGGAGACGCAGGAAGATCTCCTGCGGCTCGACGTGGGATGACGGACAACTGAAGAGAACGATGCACCCATAGTGGAATATGTGTCTCAGAATCCGGACGGGGGACGGAAACCCCCGTCCGGTGAGTGAGACTGGTCGGCATTCAAGCTGGTAGAAGGAGACGAGGTCGGATGATGCGTACGCGTCCGCTGAAGGTGGCGCTGCTGGGCTGTGGAGTGGTCGGCTCAGAGGTGGCGCGCATCATGACGACGCACGCCGACGACCTCACGGCGCGCATCGGCGCGCCCGTGGAGCTCGCCGGTGTCGCCGTACGCCGGCCCTCGAAGGTGCGCGAGGGCATCGACCCCGCCCTCGTCACCACCGACGCCACCGCCCTCGTCAAACGCGGCGACATCGACGTGGTGGTCGAGGTCATCGGCGGCATCGAGCCCGCCCGCACCCTCATCACCACCGCCTTCGCCCACGGTGCCTCCGTCGTCTCCGCCAACAAGGCGCTGCTCGCGCAGGACGGGGCCGCGCTGCACGCCGCCGCCGTCGAGCACGGGCGGGACCTGTACTACGAGGCGGCCGTCGCCGGGGCCATCCCGCTCATCCGGCCGCTGCGCGAGTCCCTCGCCGGGGACAAGGTCAACCGGGTGCTCGGCATCGTCAACGGCACGACCAACTTCATCCTCGACAAGATGGACTCGACGGGCGCCGGATACCAGGAGGCCCTCGACGAGGCCACCGCCCTCGGGTACGCCGAGGCCGACCCCACCGCCGACGTGGAGGGCTTCGACGCCGCCGCCAAGGCCGCCATCCTCGCCGGGATCGCCTTCCACACCCGGGTCCGCCTCGACGACGTCTACCGCGAGGGCATGACCGAGGTGACCGCCGCCGACTTCGCCTCCGCGAAGGAGATGGGCTGCACCATCAAGCTGCTCGCCATCTGCGAGCGCGCCGCCGACGGCGGGTCCGTCACCGCGCGCGTCCACCCGGCGATGATCCCGCTGGACCACCCGCTGGCCTCCGTGCGCGGCGCGTACAACGCCGTCTTCGTCGAGGCCGAGGCCGCCGGCCAGCTGATGTTCTACGGGCCCGGCGCGGGCGGCGCGCCCACCGCCTCCGCGGTCCTGGGCGACCTGGTCGCGGTCTGCCGCAACAAGCTCGCCGAGTCCACCGGACCGGGTGAGTCGGCGTACACCCAGCTGCCCGTGAGCCCCATGGGCGACGTGGTGACGCGGTATCACATCAGCCTCGACGTGGCCGACAAGCCCGGTGTGCTCGCCCAGGTGGCCACCGTCTTCGCCGAGCACGGCGTCTCCATCGACACCGTGCGGCAGTCGGGCAAGGACGGCGAGGCCTCCCTCGTCGTCGTCACCCACCGCGCGGCCGACGCGGCCCTCACCGGGACCGTGGACGTCCTGCGGGAGCTCGACACCGTGCGGGGCGTCGCCAGCATCATGCGTGTGGAAGGGGAGTAACGAGCAATGACCCACCAGTGGCGCGGCATCATCGAGGAGTACCGGGACCGGCTCCCCGTCTCCGCTACGACCCCGGTCGTCACCCTCCGCGAGGGCGGCACCCCGCTCGTGCCCGCGCAGGTGCTCTCCGAGCGCACCGGCTGCGAGGTCCACCTCAAGGTCGAGGGCGCCAACCCCACCGGGTCCTTCAAGGACCGCGGGATGACGATGGCGATCACCCGGGCGAAGGAGGAGGGCGCGCGGGCCGTCATCTGCGCCTCCACCGGCAACACCTCCGCCTCGGCCGCCGCCTACGCGGTGCGGGCCGGCATGGTCTGCGCCGTCCTGGTGCCGCAGGGCAAGATCGCGCTGGGCAAGATGGGCCAGGCGCTGGTCCACGGGGCGAAGATCCTCCAGGTGGACGGGAACTTCGACGACTGCCTGACCCTGGCGCGCGGCCTCTCCGACAACTACCCCGTGGCGCTGGTCAATTCGGTCAACCCGGTCCGTATCGAGGGCCAGAAGACGGCCGCGTTCGAGATCGTGGACATGCTCGGCGACGCGCCCGACATCCATGTGCTGCCGGTCGGCAACGCCGGCAACATCACGGCGTACTGGCGCGGGTACCGGGAGTACGCGGCGGACGGGATCGCCGGCCGCACTCCGCGCATGTGGGGTTTCCAGGCCTCCGGTTCGGCGCCGATCGTGCGCGGTGAGGTGGTCAAGGACCCCTCGACGATCGCCACCGCGATCCGCATCGGCAACCCCGCGTCCTGGCAGTTCGCCGAGGCCGCGCGCGACGAATCGGGCGGTCTCATCGACGAGGTGACGGACCGTGAGATCCTGCGGGCCTACCGGCTGCTCGCCGCCCAGGAGGGCGTCTTCGTGGAGCCCGCGTCGGCCGCCTCGGTCGCGGGGCTGCTGAAGGCGGCCGAGCAGGGCCTGGTGGACCCGGGCCAGAAGATCGTCTGCACGGTCACCGGCAACGGCCTCAAGGACCCGGACTGGGCCGTCGCGGGTGCTCCGCAGCCGGTCACGGTGCCGGTGGACGCGGCGGTCGCGGCCCAGCGCCTCGGTCTCGCCTAGGCCAAACACGTACAACCCCGGGTGACTCGGCACGTAGGGGCGCAGGGGGCTCGCGACACGCATCGTGCGCCTCCTGTGCGCCCTATGTCGCCACTGAACCTTCCTTCGATAGGCTGTACCCAACCCGCCCCGCCGCATATGCCGCGGTGCAGTTGCCCCGGTGGCCGTCGGGTTCCTGGGTACCTCTTCGAACATCCCGCAGCAGTCTCACAAGGAGAGTCGTCAGAGCGATGGCCGGTCCCGCATTCCGCGCCGCCGCCGTACGGGTGCGCGTCCCCGCCACCAGTGCCAATCTCGGCCCGGGCTTCGACTCCCTGGGCCTGTCACTGGGGCTCTACGACGACGTGGTGGTCCGCGTCGCCGACTCCGGCCTGCACATCGACATCGCGGGCGAGGGCGCGGGCACGCTGCCCCGCGACGAGAGCCACCTCCTCGTACGGTCGCTGCGCACCGCCTTCGACCTCCTCGGCGGGCAGCCGCGCGGCCTGGAGGTCGTCTGCGCCAACCGCATCCCGCACGGCCGGGGCCTGGGCTCCTCGTCGGCCGCCATCTGCGCCGGGATCGTCGCCGCGCGCGCGGTGACCATAGGCGGCGACGCCCGGCTCGACGACGCCGCGCTGCTGGAGCTGGCCACCGAGATCGAGGGCCACCCGGACAACGTCGCGGCCTGTCTGCTCGGCGGGTTCACGCTCTCCTGGATGGAGGGGGGAGCGGCGCGGGCCATCAGGATGGACCCCGCCGGCTCCGTCGTTCCGGTGGTCTTCGTGCCCGGCCGGCCGGTGCTGACGGAGACCGCGCGGGGGCTGCTGCCGCGCACCGTCCCGCACGGGGACGCGGCGGCCAACGCCGGACGGGCGGCCCTGCTCGTGGAGGCGCTGACCAGGCGCCCCGAGCTGCTGCTCCCGGCCACCGAGGACCGGCTCCACCAGGAGTACCGGGCACCGGCCATGCCCGAGAGCGTGGCCCTGGTCAACCGGCTGCGCGCGGACGGCGTCCCCGCGGTCATCTCCGGCGCGGGACCCACGGTCCTGGCGCTGGTCGAGGACGGTGCGGCCGACAAGGTCGCACGGCTGGCGGGCGACGGGTGGGCCGCGAACCGGCTCCGCCTCGACGCCTCGGGCGCGAGTGTTCTGCCACTGGGGTCCTAGGCCGTCGGGGCCCGGGACCGTCCGGCCGGGACGCGCGGCTTGCCGGTGAACGAGAGGGGGAATGTTTGTTGGATCCGGTAGTGTTAACCTCAAGTCTGCATCGGCCGTCATGGTGGCGCGGTGCTGCTTCGTCCCTTCAGGGACCGCCTTTCTTCCGGGAGCCTCCCAAACCGCCTGCGCAGCCTGCATGAGCAGTTTCCGAGCACGCTCCGGAACCGGCACGACACCCCCCGCTTTTCCTCAGGGGGCCGAGTAGGGGAACTCGGGCCGGACCCCACGCACGTTTACCTCTCCGCCGTACGCGGCGGACCACCGCCCCGGCACGGTCAGTGACCCCAGGTCACGGGCCATGTTCGGACAGCACAACCGGTCGCCGAGCCAGACAGGCCGACGTCCGCTCCAGGGAAGGACCCTTCGTGAGCGACACCACCGATCTGATGGGCGTGACAGCCGACACTTCTGTCGACGACGCCGCGCCCGCCGCAGGTGCTGCCTCTGGCACCACCGCACGGCGCCGCCGCTCCGGCACCGGCCTCGACGGCATGGTCCTGGCCGAGCTGCAGCAGGTCGCGTCCGGCCTCGGCATCAGGGGCACCGCGCGGATGCGCAAGAGCCAGCTGATCGAGGTCATCAAGGAGGCGCAGGCCGGTTCCGGCTCCGCCGCCCCGGCCAAGGGCGCCGACGCGGCCGAGAGCAAGCCCAAGCGCCGCGCCACCTCCAAGGCCCGTACGGGTGACGACGCCGACGGCAAGCCCGCCGCCCAGCAGCAGATCGAGATCCCGGGCCAGCCCGCCGGGGACGCCCCCCAGGCCGAGCGCGGCCGGGAGGGCGGGGGAGACGAGCAGCCCGCGGGCGAGCGCCGCCGCCGGCGCGCCACCGCGGCCGCCGGTTCCCCGGAGTCCGCCGCCGAGCCGCAGACCGCCAAGGCCGAGGCCAAGACGGACACCCGCGCCGAGCAGAAGACGGACGCCCAGCCCGAGGCCAAGGCCACCGAGGCCGTGGACGGCGCCGAGGGCCGGCGCGAGCGCCGCGACCGCGGTGAGCGCGGCGACCGCCAGGGCCGCCAGCGCGACCGTGACCGGGGCGAGCGCGGGGACCGGGGCGACCGGGGCGACCGTGGTGACCGCCGGGGCAAGGGCGACGACCAGCAGGGCCAGGGCGGCCAGCGCCAGCAGCGCCAGGGCAACCAGGGCCAGCAGAACAACGGCCCGCAGGACGACTTCGACGACGAGGGCCGCCGCGGCCGCCGCGGCCGCTACCGCGACCGCCGGGGCCGTCGTGGCGGGCGCGAGGAGTTCGGCGCCGAGCCGCAGGTCAACGACGACGATGTGCTGATCCCCGTGGCGGGCATCCTGGACATCCTCGACAACTACGCCTTCATCCGGACCTCCGGCTACCTGCCGGGCCCGAACGACGTGTACGTCTCGCTCGCCCAGGTCCGCAAGAACGGCCTGCGCAAGGGTGACCACGTCACCGGCGCCGTGCGTCAGCCCAAGGACGGCGAGCGCCGCGAGAAGTTCAACGCGCTGGTCCGCCTGGACTCCGCCAACGGCATGGCGGCCGACTCCGGCCGCGGCCGTCCCGAGTTCAACAAGCTCACCCCGCTCTACCCGCAGGACCGGCTCCGTCTGGAGACCGACCCGGGCATCCTGACCACGCGGATCATCGACCTCGTGTCGCCGATCGGCAAGGGCCAGCGCGGTCTGATCGTGGCCCCGCCGAAGACCGGCAAGACCATGATCATGCAGGCGGTCGCCAACGCGATCACCCACAACAACCCCGAGTGCCACCTGATGGTCGTCCTGGTCGACGAGCGTCCGGAAGAGGTCACCGACATGCAGCGGTCGGTCAAGGGCGAGGTCATCTCCTCGACCTTCGACCGTCCGGCCGAGGACCACACCACGGTCGCCGAGCTCGCCATCGAGCGCGCCAAGCGCCTCGTGGAGCTCGGCCACGACGTGGTCGTGCTGCTCGACTCGATCACCCGTCTGGGCCGTGCGTACAACCTGGCGGCCCCGGCCTCCGGCCGCATCCTGTCCGGTGGTGTCGACTCGACGGCGCTCTACCCGCCCAAGCGCTTCTTCGGCGCCGCGCGCAACATCGAGGACGGCGGCTCGCTGACCATCCTCGCCACCGCGCTCGTGGAGACCGGCTCGCGCATGGACGAGGTGATCTTCGAGGAGTTCAAGGGCACCGGCAACATGGAGCTCAAGCTCGACCGCAAGCTCGCCGACAAGCGCATCTTCCCGGCGGTGGACGTGGACGCGTCCGGCACCCGCAAGGAAGAGATCCTGCTCGGCAGCGACGAGCTCGCGGTCGTCTGGAAGCTGCGCCGGGTGCTGCACGCGCTCGATCAGCAGCAGGCGATCGAGCTGCTCCTGGACAAGATGAAGCAGACGAAGTCGAACGCCGAGTTCCTGCTCCAGATCCAGAAGACCACCCCGGGCAACGGCAACGACTGACGTCACCGCCGCGACCTGCGCGAACGCCCCCGGCACCTCGGTGCCGGGGGCGTTTTCGCGTATCCGGGGCGCGGAGAGCTTCGCCACAGGCGCCGGGCGTTCTCAAGAGGTTCTTAGAACCCTGTGCAACCCTTCGTGGTGCTTCTCCGTCATGACAAGTGTCGACAAACCGTGCCTGACAGACACGGCGGGGGGCACCAGGAGCAGCGACGAGGACTGAGGAGACCATGGCCGACCAGAGCGAGAGCGGCAGCGCCCGAATATCCGGCGGTGGCCGCGGCCGGCGCCGCAAGCGCCCGGCCCCGCGCCGCCGCGCGGTGAAGATCGCGGCCTGGTCCGCGGCGGGCGTGGTCCTGGTCGGCGGAGCCGGCGTCGGCTACGTGTACTTCAAGCTGAACGGCAACATCAAGGGCGTCGACATCAACGCCCAGCTCGGCACCGACCGCCCCCAGGACGTGGACAACGGATCCATGGACATCCTCGTCCTCGGCTCCGACTCCCGGGCCGGGGCCAACAAGAGTTACGGCCAGGACGACGGCGGAGCCCGCTCCGACACCGCGATGGTCGTCCACGTCTACGAGGGCCACAAGACGGCCAGTGTCGTCTCCATCCCCCGTGACACCCTCGTCACGCGGCCCTCCTGCGCCACCACGGACGGCAAGGACGACCCCGGCGGCAAGCGCCGGATGTTCAACACCGCGTACGAGGTCGGCGGCCCGGCCTGTGCGGTCAAGACCGTCGAGCAGATGTCCGGCATCCGGATGGACCACTACATCGAGGTCGACTTCACCGGCTTCAAGAAGCTCATCGACGAGCTCGGCGGGGTGCCCGTCACCACCGCGAAGCCGATCAAGGACAGCAAGAGCCATCTGGACCTGCCGCCCGGCCGGCACACCCTCGACGGCGAGCAGGCGCTCGGCCTGGTGCGCACCCGGCACGGCGTGGGCGACGGCTCCGACCTCGGCCGCATCCAGCTCCAGCAGGCCTTCATCAAGGCGCTGATCGAGCGCGTCAAGGGCGTCGGCGTCTTCACCAGCCCCACCAAGCTCTACGGGCTCGCGGACGCCGCCACCAAGGCCATCACCACCGACTCCGACCTGAACTCGATCAACAAGCTGATCGGCTTCGGCAACGGTCTCAAGGGCCTGGGCGCCGACGACGTCCACATGATCACCCTGCCGGTGATGTACGACCCGGCCGACCTCAACCGCGTACTGCCGCAGGAGGCCCACTCCAAGGAGGTCTGGGACGCCCTGCTGCGGGACCAGCCGGTCCCGGCCTCCGCCACCCGGGACTCCGCGGGTGACAAGGGTGACGTCGGCGGCGTGGTCAAAACCGGCTGACCTGCGCTTTCGTCCGGTCGGCCGGGGCGTGGAATAGATCGGGGGCCACCCCGGTTTTGGGAGATGTGCCCAGTCCTGGCAGACTGGTACGTCGGCCCCGGTTCACGTGCGCGCATCCCCGCGCGGACGACCCGGTGCCCTCCATGAACATAGGAGACACCTTGAAGCGCGACATCCACCCCGAGTACGTCGAGACGCAGGTCAGCTGCACCTGTGGCGCGTCGTTCACCACCCGTAGCACCCTGGCCGAGGGCACCATCCGTGCCGAGGTCTGCTCCGAGTGCCACCCGTTCTACACGGGCAAGCAGAAGATCCTCGACACCGGTGGCCGCGTGGCCCGCTTCGAGGCCCGCTTCGGCAAGGCTGCTGCCGCCAAGAAGTAGCGAGCCACTGCGCCGGTCTTCGGCCGCCCCCGAGGGGGCGGCTGGGACCGGCGTTTTGCCGTTGCCCGCAGCCCCTTTTCACGTATACCCAGGAGCCCCCGATGTTCGAGGCGGTCGAGGAACTGATCGGCGAGCACGCCGATCTGGAGAAGAAGCTCGCCGACCCTTCGGTCCACGCCGACCAGGCGAACGCGCGCAAGCTCAACAAGCGCTACGCCGAACTGACGCCGATCGTCGGGACCTACCGCTCCTGGAAGCAGGCGGGCGAGGACATCGAGACGGCCAAGGAGTTCGCGGTCGACGACCCCGACTTCGCGGCCGAGGTCAAGGAGCTGGAGAAGCAGCGCGAGGAGCTGACGGAGCGGCTGCGCCTGCTCCTGGTCCCGCGCGACCCCAGCGACGACAAGGACGTCCTGCTGGAGATCAAGGCGGGCGCGGGCGGCGACGAGTCGGCCCTGTTCGCCGGCGACCTGCTGCGGATGTATCTGCGCTACGCCGAGCGCGTGGGCTGGAAGACCGAGATCATCGACGCCACCGAGTCCGACCAGGGCGGCTACAAGGACGTCCAGGTCGCGGTGAAGACCAAGGGCGGCAACGGCGCCACCGAGCCCGGCCAGGGCGTCTGGGCGCGGCTGAAGTACGAGGGCGGGGTGCACCGCGTGCAGCGCGTGCCCGCCACCGAGTCGCAGGGCCGCATCCACACCTCCGCCGCCGGTGTGCTCGTCACGCCCGAGGCCGAGGAGGTGGACGTCGAGATCAACATGAACGACCTGCGCATCGACGTGTACCGCTCGTCCGGCCCCGGCGGCCAGTCCGTCAACACCACCGACTCCGCCGTGCGCATCACGCACCTGCCGACCGGTGTCGTCGCCTCCTGCCAGAACGAGAAGAGCCAGCTCCAGAACAAGGAGCAGGCCATGCGCATCCTGCGCTCCCGGCTGCTGGCCGCGGCCCAGGAGAAGGCCGAGGCCGAGGCCGCCGACGTCCGGCGCAGCCAGGTGCGTACCGTGGACCGCTCCGAGAAGATCCGCACGTACAACTATCCCGAGAACCGCATCTCGGACCACCGCGTCGGCTTCAAGGCGTACAACTTGGACCAGGTGCTCGACGGCGACCTGGACGCGATGATCCAGGCGTGCGTCGACGCCGACTCCGCAGCCAAGCTCGCCGCGGCGAGCTGACACCCGTAAGACACCCGGTACTTCCCCCGCCGCGACCGCCGGGCGGGGGAGGCCCATTGCAGCCCGGAGGACCAGCGTGCCGCAACATTCTGGGGGGCGAACCCCAGGCCCCCGCAGTGTGCTGCTCGCGGAGGTGGCCCAGGCCACCCAGCGGCTGGCCGACGCCGGCGTGCCCTCGCCGCGCTTCGACGCGGAGGAGCTCGCCGCGCACATCCACGGCGTGAAGCGGGGCGAGCTGCACCTGGTCAAGGACGCCGACTTCGACGCCCGCTACTGGGAGGCCATCGCCCGCCGTGAGGCGCGCGAGCCGCTCCAGCACATCACCGGGCGGGCGTTCTTCCGCTATCTGGAGCTCCAGGTCGGCCCCGGCGTCTTCGTGCCGCGCCCCGAGACCGAGTCGGTCGTCGGCTGGGCCATAGACGCCGTGCGGGCCATGGACGTGGTCGAGCCGCTCATCGTCGACCTGTGCACCGGCTCCGGAGCGATCGCGCTGGCCATGGCCCAGGAGGTGCCCCGCTCGCGGGTGCACGCCGTGGAGCTGTCCGAGGACGCCCTGACCTGGACCCGCAAGAACGTGGAGGGCTCGCGCGTCGTGCTGCACCAGGGCGACGCCCTGACCGCGCTGCCCGAGCTGGACGGCCAGGTCGACCTGGTCATCTCCAACCCGCCGTACATCCCGCTCACCGAGTGGGAGTATGTCGCCCCCGAGGCCCGGGACCACGACCCCGAGCTCGCCCTCTTCTCCGGCGAGGACGGCCTCGACACGATCCGGGGCATCGAGCGCACCGCCCACCGGCTGCTGCGGCCCGGCGGCCTCGTCGTCGTCGAGCACGCCGACACCCAGGGCGGCCAGGTGCCGTGGATCTTCAACGAGGAGGCCGGCTGGGCGGACGCGGCCGACCACCCGGACCTGAACAACCGTCCGCGCTTCGCCACGGCCCGCAAGGCGCTGCCGTGACCGTCTCGACCCCTTACCGCTCCATGACCGCGTACGTGTACGAGGAGGCCCGTTAAATGGCTCGGCGATACGACTGCAACGACGCGACCGACCGCACGACCGGTCTGCGCGAGGCCGCCTCCGCGGTACGCCGCGGCGAACTCGTCGTCCTGCCGACGGACACCGTCTACGGCATCGGCGCCGACGCGTTCAGCGCCGAGGCCGTCGCCTCCCTGCTGGACGCCAAGGGCCGCGGGCGCAACATGCCCACCCCCGTCCTGATCGGGTCGCCGAACACGCTGCACGGGCTGGTCACGGACTTCTCCGAGCAGGCGTGGGAGCTTGTCGACGCGTTCTGGCCGGGCGCCCTGACGATCGTCGCCAAGCACCAGCCCTCGCTCCAGTGGGACCTCGGCGACACCCGGGGCACGGTCGCCATCCGGATGCCGCTGCACCCGGTCGCCATCGAGCTGCTCACCGAGGTCGGCCCGATGGCCGTCTCCTCCGCCAACCTCACCGGGCACCCCTCGCCCGAGGACTGCGACGCCGCGCAGGAGATGCTGGGCGACTCCGTCTCGGTGTACCTGGACGGCGGCCCCACGCCGGGCATCGTCCCGTCGTCGATCGTCGACGTCACGGGGAAGGTGCCGGTGCTGCTGCGCGCGGGCGCGCTCGACGCCGACGAGCTGCGCAAGGTGGTACCCGACCTCGAGGTGGCGAATTGACAGCCCCGGAGACGGGGCGTGGCATAGGCACCGGGCTCACCGGCACCACTTTCCGCATCCTCCACGTCAGCACCGGCAACGTGTGCCGCTCGCCCATCACCGAGCGGCTGACCCGGCATGCCCTGTACGACCGTCTGCGCGACCCGTACACCGGCGGCCTGATCGTGGAGAGCGCGGGCACCTGGGGCCACGAGGGCGCCCCGATGGAGGCCAACGCGGCGGCCGTCCTCGCGGACTTCGGCGCGGACGCCTCGGGCTTCACCGGGCGCGAACTCCTGGACGAGCACGTCATCACCGCGGACCTGGTCCTCACGGCCACCCGCGACCACCGCGCCCAGGTCATCTCCATGGGCCATTCGGCGGGGCTGCGCACCTTCACGCTGAAGGAGTTCACCCGGCTGGTGCGCGCCATAGACCCCACGACCCTGCCGGACCCCGACGAGGCCGGCATGGTCGAGCGCGCCCGCGCCCTGGTCCGCGCTGCCGCGGCCCTGCGCGGCTGGCTGCTGGCGCCGAGCGCGGAGGCGGACGAGGTCAACGACCCCTACGGAGCCCCGATCACCTTCTTCCGCTCGATCGGGGACGAGATCAACACGGCCCTGGAGCCGGTGGTGACGGCCCTGACGGGCGTGGCCGCGCCGCACTGACGGCCCCGGCGGGCCACCAGGGCTGACGGGAATCCGCCGGGCGCCGGGGGGCGCGTCGGCCTACATTGGATCTGACGCCTCACAACCACTCCCTGTCAGGCCCGGAGACCCCGATGACGGTCACCACCGCAGCCGTGTCCGCCGCCCGCGCGGCCGCCCCCGAGAGGGCGCTCGACGCCCTGCGGAGGCAGGACCCCGAGATCGCCGACGTCCTGCTCGGCGAGGTGCGGCGGCAGGCCACCTCGCTCCAGCTCATCGCCGCCGAGAACTTCGCCTCGCCCGCCGTGCTCGCCGCCCTCGGCTCCCCGCTCGGCAACAAGTACGCCGAGGGCTACCCCGGCGCCCGCCACCACGGCGGCTGCGAACTCGTCGACGTGGCCGAGCGGATCGCCGTGGACCGGGCCAGAGCGCTCTTCGGGGCCGAGCACGCCAACGTACAGCCGCACTCCGGGTCCTCGGCGGTGCTCGCGGCCTACGCGGCGCTCCTGCGCCCGGGTGACACCGTGCTCGCCATGGGTCTCCCGTACGGGGGACACCTCACCCACGGCTCGCCCGCCAACTTCTCCGGCCGGTGGTTCGACTTCGTGGGCTACGGCGTCGACGCGGAGACCGGCCTCATCGACTACGAGGAGGTCGCGGCGCTGGCCGAGCGCCACCGCCCCAAGGCGATCGTCTGCGGCTCGATCTGCTACCCGCGCCACCCCGACTACGCGGCCTTCCGCGAGATCGCGGACTCGGTGGGCGCCCACCTCGTCGCGGACGCGGCGCACCCCATGGGCCTGGTGGCCGGGGGAGCGGCGCCCAGCCCCGTCCCGTACGCGGACGTGGTGTGCGCGACCACCCACAAGGTGCTGCGCGGGCCGCGCGGCGGAATGCTGCTGTGCGGCGCGGAGCTGGCGTCCCGCATCGACCGGGCGGTCTTCCCGTTCACCCAGGGCGGCGCCCAGATGCACACCATCGCCGCGAAGGCGGTCGCGTTCGGGGAGGCGGCCGCTCCCGCGTTCACGGGGTATGCCCATCAGGTGGTCGCCAACGCGCGCGTGCTCGCGGCCGGGCTCGCCGCCGAGGGGTTCTCCGTCGTCACCGGCGGCACCGACACCCACATCGTCCTGGCCGACCCGGGCCCCCTGGGGATGGACGGACGGGCCGCCAGGGGCCGTCTGGCGGGCGCGGGGATCGTCCTGGACGCCTGCGCCCTGCCCTACGACGGAGCGCGCGGCATCCGGCTCGGAACGGCCGCGGTGACCACCCAGGGGATGGGCGAGGCGGAGATGGCCCGGCTCGCGGTGCTCTTCTCCGCGGCGCTGCGCGAGGACACCGGCGCCGACGGCCTCGCCGGGGTGCGGGCCGAAGTGCGGGAGCTGGCAGGGAGATTTCCCCCCTATCCCCACTAGAGGGGGTCGTCTGCAACCATCTCGTGTACCCGCGTGTCCTCAACCATGGAAGCGCGAAGCTAGTGTGTGGGGCTGAGATGGCCAGCGATACCTCTGGGGCAGCCCGTGCGTGAATACCTGCTGACGCTCTGCGTCACGGCCGCGGTGACCTACCTGCTGACCGGGCCGGTGCGGAAGTTCGCCATCGCGGCCGGCGCGATGCCGGCGATCCGCGCCCGGGACGTGCACCGCGAACCGACGCCGCGGCTCGGCGGTATCGCCCTGTTCGGCGGATTGTGCGCGGGCCTGCTCGTCGCCGACCACCTCGACAGCCTCAACGGCGTCTTCGAGCGCTCCAACGAACCGCGCGCGCTGCTCTCCGGCGCCGCGCTGATCTGGATCATCGGCGTCCTGGACGACAAGTTCGAGATCGACGCCCTGATCAAGCTCGGCGGCCAGATGATCGCCGCCGGTGTGATGGTCGTCCAGGGTCTGACGATCCTGTGGCTGCCCATCCCGGGCGTCGGCGCGGTCTCGCTCACCTCCTGGCAGGGCACGCTGCTCACGGTCGCCCTGGTGGTGATCACCATCAACGCGGTGAACTTCGTGGACGGCCTGGACGGGCTCGCCGCCGGCATGGTGTGCATCGCCGCCGCGGCGTTCTTCATGTACGCGTACCGGATCTGGTTCGGGTACGGCATCGAGGCCGCGGCCCCGGCCACCCTCTTCGCCGCCATCCTGATGGGGATGTGCCTGGGCTTCCTGCCGCACAACATGCACCCCGCGCGGATCTTCATGGGCGACTCGGGCTCGATGCTCATCGGGCTCGTCCTCGCCGCCGGGGCGATCTCCATCACCGGGCAGGTCGACCCGGACGCGCTGCGGATGAACCTCAGCCTCAGCGGCAGTGAGCGCGAGGCGACCCACGCGATGCTCCCGGTCTTCATCCCGCTGCTGATGCCGCTGACCATCATCGCCATCCCGATGGCCGACCTGGTGCTCGCGATCGTGCGGCGCACCTGGAAGGGCCAGTCGCCGTTCGCCGCCGACCGCGGCCATCTGCACCACCGGCTCCTGGAGATCGGCCACAGCCACAGCCGCGCGGTGCTGATCATGTATTTCTGGGCGGCGCTGATCGCCTTCGGGACGCTGGCGTACTCGGTGCACTCGGCGTCGATGTGGATCGTCTTCGTGATCGTGGCGCTGAGCGCGGTCGGTCTGGTCCTGCTGCTGCTCCCGCGGTTCACCCCGCGCGCCCCGCGCTGGGCCGAGGCGTTCGTCCCGCCGCGCTACCGGCGCCGCGGGCGGCCCGCCGGGGCGGTGGTGGCCGGGGAGGCCGATGAGGCGGGTGGGGCCGACGGGGGAGCGGACGGCGAGGACGGGAAGCGCGCTCCCGTCGTCGCGGGCGTCTCCGGCGTCAACGGGGCGACCGCCGTCGGCCCCCGTTCGCGCTTCCCCGACCGGCGGAAGACCGGCGCCTCGCGCTGACGAATTGCCGCATCGGATCCCAATACCAGACAAGTCGCCGTCATTCTTGCACATGCGCGCGCGTTCACTCTCATGTGTGACGGGCAGCACACCATCTTGGTAAAGACCTCATCAAATAGTTTGTGATACCGTTCACGAGACCCGGCAACAGAGCCGAAGGACCGTAGTGCGACGGCCCATTGGCCCGAGGGACACCCTCGGCCGGGGCCTACGCTCGTCCATGACGACACCCTGCCCCCACCAGTAAGCGGAGCTGCCGCCATGCCGTCCAACGACGCCCGCACCCTCCTTCGGACCGCCCTGCCCACCGCTGCCGCCGGCGCGATCGCCGTCGCCGTCAGCGCCGGGGTCGCGGGTGGCAAGGGGGCCGTGGGCGCCGCACTCGCGACGGTCGTGGTCATCGGCTTCATGGGCGTCGGGCTGCTCGTCCTGGAACGTACGGCGAAGAACCTGCCCCACCTGTTCCAGGCCATGGGGTTGATGCTGTACACGGCCCAACTGCTGTTGCTCTTCATCTTCGTCGCGGTCTTCAAGGACACGACGCTGTTCAACCCCAAGGCATTCGCCGCCACCCTCGTCGCGCTGACCCTCGTCTGGATCGGCATGCAGGCACGTGCGCACATGAAGGCCAAGATCCTTTACGTCGAGCCGGATTCGGAGGCTCAGAAGCCCCAGAAATCCGGGTCTTCGTCGTGAAAGGTAGGGGCGGAATAAATGCGAGTTCGAGACCCTGCTATCGTCCGGTGCCAACTGCGGCACTGCGGGCGCGGGCATCTGAGCTGACGCCTGCTCGAACGCGAGGCATGATGCCCGACCGCCGCCCCATCATCCGTAACACCAGTCCAGTGCCGAACCGCGGCTGCGCGCCGCGCCGACACAACGAGGTTGCCGTACCTATGCGCCACGCTGAAGGAGCCCGCGGTGAGTGCTGACCAGACCCAGCTCGCCTTCGACTGGAACTGCCGCATCCTGTCCGACAACGGCTGTGGCTTTCCGGCTCCGGGCCTGCACTCCTTCCTCTTCAAGCCGCTCTTCACCGTCAGCGGCTACGAGTTCAACAAGGTGATGCTGCTCGCGCTCATCACCACGGTGCTCATCAGCAGCTTCTTCTGGGCGGCCTTCGGCAAGGCCAAGGTGGTCCCGGGCAAGCTCCAGATGGTCGGCGAGGCCGGCTACGACTTCGTACGCCGCAACATCGTGTACGAGACGCTCGGCAAGCGGGAGGGCGAGAAGTACGTCCCCCTGATGGTCTCGCTGTTCTTCTTCATCTGGATCATGAACATCTGGTCCGTGATTCCGCTGGCGCAGTTCCCGGTGTCCTCGGTCATCGCCTTCCCGATGGTGCTCGCCGCCCTCGTGTGGGTCCTCTGGGTGAGCGTGACGTTCAAGCGTCACGGCTTCGTCGGCGGCCTGAAGAACATCACCGGGTACGACAAGTCGCTCGGCGGCGTGCTGCCGCTCGTCATGACCATCGAGTTCCTCTCGAACCTGTTCGTCCGGCCGTTCACGCACGCGGTGCGACTGTTCGCCAACATGTTCGCCGGTCACCTGATGCTGGTCATGTTCACGGTCGCCTCCTGGTACCTGATGAACAGCTACATGATCCCGGCCGCCGGTGTCTCGTTCGTCATGACCATCGTCATGATCCTCTTCGAGCTTTTCGTGCAGGCCGTCCAGGCGTACGTCTTCGTGCTGCTGGCCTGCTCGTACCTCCAGGGCGCTCTGGCCGAGCACCACTGAGCCCTGGTCCGCCCCGCAACCCCCCAGTCGTCCGGTGGCCAACCCCCACCGGTCCATGAAAGAGAAGGAAGAACTGGCATGTCCCAGATCCTCGCTGCTTCCGAAGTCACCGGCTCGCTCGGCTCGATCGGCTACGGCCTCGCCGCGATCGGCCCCGGCGTCGGCGTCGGCATCATCTTCGGTAACGGCACCCAGGCCATGGCTCGTCAGCCCGAGGCCGCCGGTCTGATCCGCGCCAACCAGATCCTGGGCTTCGCCTTCTGTGAGGCGCTCGCCCTCATCGGCATCGTTATGCCGTTCGTGTTCGGTAAGTAAGCACCGATTACTGACACGCATCGACGAAAGGCACTGATGTGATCGCCAACCTGGCTGCACTCGCGGCCGAGGAAGAGCAGAACCCGCTCGTACCCGCGGGCCCCGAGCTGCTCGTCGGCGCCATCGCCTTCGCCATCGTCTTCTTCGTCTTCGCCACGAAGCTGCTTCCGCGTATCAACAAGACGCTGGAGGAGCGCCGCGAAGCCATCGAGGGCGGTATCGAGAAGGCCGAGGCCGCGCAGACCGAGGCTCAGAGCGTGCTGGAGCAGTACAAGGCCCAGCTCGCCGAGGCCCGCCACGAGGCCGCCCGCCTGCGCCAGGAGGCGACCGAGCAGGGCACCGCGCTCATCCAGGAGATGAGGGCGGAAGGCCAGCGGCAGCGTGAGGAGATCATCGCTGCCGGTCACGCTCAGATCGAGGCCGACCGCAAGGCTGCCGCGCACGCGCTCCGCCAGGACGTCGGCAAGCTCGCCACCGACTTGGCCGGCAAGCTCGTCGGCGAGTCCCTGGAGGACCACGCCCGGCAGAGCCGCACCATCGACCGCTTCCTCGAGGGTCTTGAGGACAGCGCTTCGAAGGCCGAGGCCACGCGATGAACGGAGCGAGCCGCGAGGCACTGGCTGCCGCGCGCGAGCGTCTCGACGCGCTGATGGACCACACGTCCGTCGACGCGGCGAAGCTCGCCGGGGAGCTGGCGGCCGTCACCGCGCTGCTCGACCGCGAGGTGTCGCTGCGCCGGGTCCTCACCGACCCGTCGCAGCCCGCCGAGGCCAAGGCCGAGCTGGCCGGACGCCTCCTCGCCGGCCAGGTCGGCGGCGAGAGCACCGACCTGGTGAGCGGCATGGTCCGCGCCCGCTGGTCGCGCTCTCGCGACCTGGTGGACGCGCTGGAGGACCTGGCGAGCACCGCCGACCTCACCGCGGCGCAGCAGGCGGGCGCGCTGGACGACGTGGAGGACGAGCTGTTCCGGTTCGGCCGGATCGTCACCTCCAACGCCGACCTGCGCTCCGCGCTGACCCACCGCGGCGCCACCGAGGCCGCCAAGGGCGAGCTGCTGCGCAGCCTGCTCGGCGGCAAGGCCAACCCGGTCACCGAGCGGCTCGTCACCCGTCTGGTGACCAAGCCGCGTGGACGTAGCCTGGAAGCGGGACTGGAGTCCCTCTCCAAGCTCGCCGCGGAGCGCCGGCAGCGGATGGTCGCCGTGGTCACCTCGGCGGTGCCGCTGACCGACGTACAGAAGCAGCGCCTCGGCGCCGCTCTGGCGAAGGTGTACGGCCGCCAGATGCACCTGAACCTCGACGTGGACCCGACGGTCCTCGGCGGGATCTCGGTGCGGGTCGGCGACGAGGTCATCGACGGCACCATCGCGCAGCGTCTCGACGAGGCGAGCCGGCGACTGGCCGGCTGACCTGCCTCGGCAGCGTCACCAACCACACAGGCAACACAGCGGCCCGGTTGGGCCGTGCAGAACTTGCAGAAGATTCCTGGGGGTCGCCCCCAGACCCCCTAAGAAGCTTCAGGCCCAACAAGGAGAGCAGGGAACCCAGATGGCGGAGCTCACGATCCGGCCGGAGGAGATCCGGGACGCACTGGAGAACTTCGTCCAGTCGTACCAGCCGGACGCGGCCTCGCGCGAGGAGGTCGGAACGGTCAGCGTTGCCGGCGACGGCATCGCGAAGGTGGAGGGTCTGCCCTCCGCCATGGCGAACGAGCTGCTGAAGTTCGAGGACGGCACCCTCGGTCTCGCCCTCAACCTCGAGGAGCGCGAGATCGGTGCGATCGTCCTCGGCGAATTCAACGGCATCGAGGAGGGTCAGCCGGTGCAGCGCACCGGCGAGGTCCTCTCGGTGGGCGTCGGCGAGGGCTACCTCGGCCGCGTTGTCGACCCGCTCGGCAACCCGATCGACGGTCTCGGCGAGATCGCGACCGAGGGCCGCCGCGCCCTCGAACTGCAGGCCCCGGGCGTCATGGTCCGCAAGTCGGTCCACGAGCCGATGCAGACCGGCTACAAGGCCGTCGACGCCATGGTGCCGATCGGCCGCGGCCAGCGTCAGCTGATCATCGGCGACCGCCAGACCGGCAAGACCGCGCTGGCCGTCGACACGATCATCAACCAGCGCGACAACTGGCGCTCGGGCGACGTGAACAAGCAGGTCCGCTGCATCTACGTCGCCATCGGCCAGAAGGGCTCGACCATCGCGTCCGTTCGCGGCGCCCTGGAAGAGGCCGGCGCGCTCGAGTACACGACGATCGTCGCCGCCCCGGCGTCCGACCCGGCCGGCTTCAAGTACCTGGCGCCGTACACCGGTTCCGCCATCGGCCAGCACTGGATGTACGCCGGCAAGCACGTCCTGATCATCTTCGACGACCTGTCGAAGCAGGCCGACGCCTACCGCGCCGTGTCGCTGCTGCTGCGCCGCCCGCCGGGCCGCGAGGCCTACCCGGGCGACGTCTTCTACCTGCACTCGCGTCTGCTGGAGCGCTGCGCCAAGCTCTCCGACGACATGGGCGCCGGTTCGATGACCGGTCTGCCGATCGTCGAGACCAAGGCGAACGACGTGTCGGCGTTCATCCCGACCAACGTCATCTCCATCACCGACGGCCAGTGCTTCCTGGAGTCCGACCTGTTCAACGCCGGCCAGCGCCCGGCCCTGAACGTCGGTATCTCGGTCTCCCGCGTCGGTGGCTCGGCCCAGCACAAGGCCATGAAGCAGGTCTCCGGCCGGCTTCGCGTGGACCTCGCCCAGTACCGCGAGCTGGAGGCGTTCGCCGCCTTCGGTTCCGACCTGGACGCGGCCTCGAAGGCCTCGCTGGAGCGCGGCAAGCGCATGGTCGAGCTGCTGAAGCAGGGCCAGTACCAGCCGATGCCGGTCGAGGAGCAGGTCGTCTCCGTCTGGGCCGGTACCACCGGCAAGATGGACGACGTCCCGGTCAACGACATCCGCCGCTTCGAGTCGGAGCTGCTGGAGCACCTGCGCCGCGAGCGCAAGGAGCTCCTCACCTCCATCGCCGAGGGCGGCAAGATGTCGGACGACACCCTGCAGTCGATCGCCGACGCCATCACGGCCTTCAAGCGGCAGTTCGAGACCTCGGACGGCAAGCTCCTGGGCGACGACGCGCCGGCCGTCAACGTCTCCAAGTGACGACGGAAGGGACCTGACTCATGGGAGCGCAGCTCCGGGTCTACAAGCGTCGCATCCGTGCCGTCACGGCGACCAAGAAGATCACCAAGGCGATGGAGATGATCGCCGCCTCGCGCATCGTCAAGGCGCAGCGCAAGGTGGCGGCGTCGATGCCGTACGCGACCGAGCTCACCCGCGCGGTGACGGCGGTGGCGACCGGCTCGAACACCAGCCACGCCCTGACCACCGAGGTCGAGACGCCGACCCGGGCCGCGGTCCTGCTCATCACGAGCGACCGCGGTCTGGCCGGCGGGTACTCCTCGAACGCCATCAAGCAGGCGGAGCGGCTCACCGAGCGGCTGCGCGGCGAGGGCAAGGAGGTCGACGCGTACATCGTCGGCCGCAAGGGTGTGGCGTACTACGGCTTCCGTGAGCGCAAGATCACGGACTCGTGGACCGGCTTCACCGACAGCCCGGCCTACGCGGACGCCAAGCGCGTCGCGGCGCCGCTGATCGAGGCCATCCAGACGGACACGGCCGAGGGTGGCGTCGACGAGCTGCACATCGTCTACACGGAGTTCGTGTCGATGATGACGCAGAACGCGGTCGACGGCCGGATGCTGCCGCTCAGCCTCGACAAGCCCGAGGAGGAGACCGGCGCGAAGGGCGAGATCCTTCCGCTGTTCGACTTCGAGCCGTCGGCGGAGGACGTCCTCGACGCCCTGCTGCCGCGCTACGTCGAGAGCCGTATCTACAACGCACTGCTGCAGTCGGCCGCCTCCGAGCACGCCGCCCGCCGTCGCGCGATGAAGTCGGCGACCGACAACGCCGGGGACCTCATCAAGAGCCTCTCCCGGCTTGCCAACGCGGCCCGCCAGGCCGAAATCACCCAGGAAATCAGCGAGATCGTCGGTGGCGCGAGCGCCATGGCCGACGCGACCGCGGGGAGTGACAAGTAATGACGACCACTGTTGAGACGGCCGCCGCCACGGGCCGCGTCGCCCGGGTCATCGGCCCGGTCGTCGACGTGGAGTTCCCCGTCGACGCGATGCCGGAGATCTACAACGCCCTCAAGGTCCAGGTCGCCGACCCGGCCGAGGACGGCAAGCTCAAGACGCTGACCCTGGAAGTCGCCCAGCACCTGGGTGACGGCCTGGTCCGCACCATCTCGATGCAGCCCACCGACGGTCTGGTCCGCCAGGCCCCGGTGACCGACACGGGCGAGGGCATCACCGTGCCCGTCGGTGACTTCACCAAGGGCAAGGTGTTCAACACCCTGGGCGAGGTGCTGAACTACCCGGAGACCAACGCCGAGGTCACCGAGCGCTGGCCGATCCACCGCAAGGCGCCGTCCTTCGACGAGCTCGAGTCGAAGACCGAGATGTTCGAGACCGGCGTCAAGGTCATCGACCTCCTCACCCCGTACGTCAAGGGTGGAAAGATCGGTCTGTTCGGTGGTGCCGGTGTCGGCAAGACCGTGCTGATCCAGGAAATGATCTACCGCGTCGCCAACAACCACGACGGTGTGTCGGTGTTCGCGGGCGTCGGTGAGCGTACCCGTGAGGGCAACGACCTCATCGAGGAGATGGGCGACTCGGGCGTCATCGACAAGACCGCCCTGGTCTTCGGTCAGATGGACGAGCCCCCGGGCACCCGTCTGCGGGTCGCGCTGGCCGGTCTGACGATGGCGGAGTACTTCCGTGACGTCCAGAAGCAGGACGTCCTCTTCTTCATCGACAACATCTTCCGGTACACCCAGGCGGGTTCCGAGGTGTCGACCCTGCTCGGCCGTATGCCCTCCGCGGTGGGCTACCAGCCGAACCTGGCCGACGAGATGGGTCTCCTCCAGGAGCGCATCACCTCGACCCGTGGTCACTCGATCACCTCGATGCAGGCGATCTACGTCCCCGCGGACGACCTGACCGACCCGGCCCCGGCCACCACCTTCGCCCACCTCGACGCGACGACGGTTCTCTCCCGTCCGATCTCCGAGAAGGGCATCTACCCGGCCGTGGACCCGCTGGACTCGACGTCCCGCATCCTCGACCCGCGGTACATCGCGGCGGACCACTACGCGGCCGCCATGCGTGTCAAGGGGATCCTCCAGAAGTACAAGGACCTCCAGGACATCATCGCGATCCTCGGTATCGACGAGCTGGGCGAGGAGGACAAGCTCGTTGTCCACCGTGCCCGCCGTGTCGAGCGCTTCCTGTCGCAGAACACCCACGTCGCCAAGCAGTTCACCGGCGTGGACGGTTCGGACGTGCCGCTCGACGAGTCGATCACCGCGTTCAACGCGATCTGCGACGGCGAGTACGACCACTTCCCCGAGCAGGCGTTCTTCATGTGCGGTGGCATCGAGGACCTGAAGGCCAACGCCAAGGAGCTCGGCGTCTCCTGACCCGAGCCGGTTTCCGTGACGACGAGGGGGCGGGTGCGTCCCGTCCCCTCGCTCACGCCCACTAGACTTTGACCCAACACCCGGCAGCAACCGCCGGGTGGTGACCCGAGGAGCCCACCTTGGCTGCTGAGCTGCACGTCGAGCTCGTCGCCGCGGACCGCAGTGTCTGGTCCGGCGAGGCCACCCTGGTCGTCGCGCGTACCGCGTCCGGCGACATCGGCGTCATGCCCGGTCACCAGCCGCTCCTCGGAGTGCTGGAGTCCGGCCCGGTGACCATCCGTACGAGCGAGGGCGGCACCGTCGTCGCCGCTGTGCACGGCGGGTTCATCTCGTTCGCGGACAACAAGCTCTCCCTGCTCGCGGAGATCGCGGAGCTCGCGGACGAGATCGATGTCCAGCGCGCCGAGCGGGCGCTGGAGAGCGCCAAGTCGGCCGAGGACGGCGCCGCCGAGCGCCGCGCCGAGGTCCGGCTGCGTACGGTGTCGGTGCGCTAGCACCCCGCCGAGGAGTTTTGCCCTCAGCCGCGGTCACGGGTCTGGAATCTTCCGGACCCGGCCGCGGCTGAGGTCGATGCAGGCACAAGTGACCGGGGCGATCCCCCGGCCCCGAATGGAGCGAGGAGGTCGGTGTAGATGACCCTCGTTCTGCTTGTGGGCGGCCTGGTCGTCGCGCTGGTACTGGTGGGACTCTTCGTCTTCGGTCTGCGCCGGCGGCTGATCCAGCGTTCCGGCGGGACCTTCGACTGCAGTCTGCGCTGGGACGTGCCCGAGGGCGGCGATCCCGGCGGCAAGGGCTGGGTGTACGGAGTCGCGCGGTACAGCGGTGACCGGATCGAGTGGTTCCGGGTCTTCTCCTACGCGCCCCGGCCGCGGCGGCTCCTGGAGCGCTCCGCGATCGAGGTCGTGTCGCGGCGCAAGCCGGCGGGGGAGGAGGAGCTGGCGCTCCTGTCCGACGCGATCGTGCTCGGGTGTACGCACCGGGGTGTGCGTCTGGAGCTGGCGATGAGCGAGGACGCGCTGACGGGTTTCCTGGCGTGGCTGGAGGCGGCGCCGCCGGGGCAACGGGTCAACGTGGCTTAGCCGGGGCTTCGCCCCGGACCCCTGTTTCGTTGCGTCCGCGGGCCGTGGTCGGCTGGCCGCGCAGTTCCCCGCGCCCCTTGTATGCGCCCCTGCGGGGCGCTCCTGGGGGCGCGGGCAACTGCGCGATCAGCCACCTACGGTCCGCAGGCGAAGGGGTGACACCGGGGGACGGGGACGGGCCGGCCGCCCGGTGCCGTACCGGAGCGGTTACCGCAACCCGGAATCGATCGCCGAGATCAGCTCACCCCCGGATGTGTCCCCGCTGAACTCCCAGAAGAACGCCCCCCTGAGCCCCTGGGACTTCGCGTACGCCATCTTCCCCGCGATCGTGGACGGCGTGTCGTAGCTCCACCAGTTGGAGCCGCAGTGGGCGTACGCGGTGCCCGCGACCGTGCCCGTGACGGGGCAGGTGTTCTTGAGGATCTTGTAGTCCTCGATGCCCTGCTCGTACGTACCGGGCGCCGGGCCCGTCGCCGTGCCGCCCGGGGCGTCCTGGGTGACGCCGGTCCAGCCGCGGCCGTAGAACCCGATCCCCAGGTTGAGCTTGCTCGCGGGGATGCCCTTGCCCAGGTACTTCTGGATCGCCGCGTCGGTGTTGAATCCGGCGATCGGGATCCCGTTGTACGAGGTGAGCGGGGAGTGCGGGGCCGTGGGGCCCTTCGCGTCCCAGGCGCCGAAGAAGTCGTACGTCATCACGTTGTACCAGTCGACGTGGCTCGCCGCCCCGGCGTAGTCGGCCTGGTCCATCTTGCCGCCCGCGGAGCCGTCGGCGGTGACCGCCGCCGTCACCAGGTTCGAGGCGCCGAACTTGGCGCGCAGCGCAGCCAGCAGGTTCTTCAGCGCGGCCGGGCCGCTGGTGTCGCAGGAGAGCCCGCAGGCGTTGGGGTACTCCCAGTCGATGTCGATGCCGTCGAAGACGTCGGCCCAGCGCGGGTCCTCGACCAGGTTGTAGCAGGAGTTGGCGAAGGCGGTGGGGTTGGCCGCCGCCGCGCCGAAGCCGCCCGACCAGGTCCAGCCGCCGAACGACCACAGCACCTTGATGTTCGGGTACTTCTTCTTCAGCTCGCGCAGCTGGTTGATGTTGCCCGCGACCGGCTGGTCCCAGGTGTCCGCGGTGCCGTCGACGCTGGAGGAGGCGTCGTACGTCTTCTGGTAGTCCGCGTAGGCGTCACCGATGGCGCACTGGCCGCCGGTGACGTTACCGAAGGCGTAGTTGATGTGCGTCAGCTTGGCCGCCGAGCCCGAGGTGACGATGTTCTTGACGTGGTAGTTGCGCTGGTAGACGCCCCAGTCGGTGAAGTAGCCGAGCTTGACCGTGGATCCGGGGCCCGGGTTGCCGCCGCCCCCCGTGGTGGTGACGGTGACCGAGCCGGAGGCCGGGCCGGTCTGGTCGGCGGTGTCGCGCGCGGTGACGCTGTAGGTATAGGCCGTCCCGGCGGTCAGGCCGGAGTCGGCGTACGTGGTCCCGGTCACCGTGGCGATCTTCGCGGAGCCCCGGTAGACGTCGTAGTTCTTGACGCCCTTGTCGTCGGTGGCGGCGGTCCACGCCAGGCTCACGGAGGTGTTGGTGACGCCGCTCGCCCTCGGGGTGCCGGGCGCGGACGGCGGGCTGTCGCCGGGCGGGGTCGTACTCCCGTCGCAGGGGCCCCCATTGAGCTTGCAGCCCGAGGGGGAGCCGGAGCCCGCGCCGTTGAAGCCGAAGGTGACGCTGGCGCCGGGCGCGAGTGTGCCGTTGTACGCCTTGTTCTTGGCGGTCCAGTGGTTGGCGTCGTGGGTGACGTCCGCGTCCCAGGACGAGGTCACGGACGTACCCGAGGGGTAGTCCCACTCCACGGTCCAGGAGCTCAGCGCCGCGGTGCCGGTGTTCTTCACCGTCCACTGGGCGCCGAAGCCCGAGCCCCAGTCCTGGGTCTTGGTGTAGGTGGCGGTCGCGGAGGCGGCTGCCGCGGCGGGGGAGGCGCCGGCCAGGCCGACGAGCGCGGCCAGGGGAAGGGCCAGCGCGGTGAGGGTGGCGGCGGCGCGGGTTCTGAAGCGGTTGCGGGTGCGGATGCGCGTGGGAGTGCTCAAGGAAGCTCCTCGAGTGAGGTCCGACGGGTGTGGGGGTGGGACCTTGCTCCGCCCGGTGAGCGCACGGCCACGGTGTGGGCACGCTCACGCAGCAGTGCCGTGAGCGTAGAAAGGTCTGTACCAAGCGTCAAGAGGTCCAGACCAACGGCCGGAAGCCGTCCTCAGAGGCCCAACTCCTGCGCCAGCACCGCCGCCTGGACCCGGCTGCGCAGCTCCAGCTTGCCCAGCAACCGGCTGACGTGCGTCTTCACGGTGGCCTCCGCCATCGCCAGCCGCGCGGCGATCTCCGCGTTCGACAGACCCTCGCCCAGACAGGACAGCACCTCGCTCTCGCGCCGGGTGAGCGTGTCCAGCGCCGCCGGGCGCTCGGCCGGATGCCGGGCCGAGGAGGGGGCCGCGAACTCCGCGATCAGCCGCCGGGTCACCGCGGGCGCGATCATGCCCTCCCCGCGCGCCACCGTCCGTACCGCCTCGATCAGGTCCCGGGCTTCCGCGTTCTTCAGCAGGAACCCCGAGGCGCCCGCCCGCAGCGCCCCGAACACGTACTCGTCGAGGTCGAACGTCGTCAGCACGAGCACGTCCGCGAGCCGCTCCGCGACCACCTGACGGGTCGCCGAGACCCCGTCGAGCCGAGGCATCTGCACATCCATCAGGACCAGGTCGGGCCGCAGCTCCCGGGCCAGGCGCACCGCCTCCTCGCCGTCCGCGGCCTCCCCGGCCACCTCGATGTCCGGGGCGCTGCCCAGGATCAGCACCAGACCGGCCCGTACCGCCGCCTGGTCCTCCGCCACCAGCACCCGGATCGTCATTGACTCGACTCGCCTTCCTGAAGGGGCAGTTCGGCCCGTACCCGCCAGATCTCGCGGCCGTCCGCCGCCGGCTCGGGCCCCGAAGCGAAGGCCCCGCCGAGCAGCACCGCCCGCTCCCGCATCCCCACAAGACCCGCCCCCGACCCGGGCGCCCGCGGCCCCGGACGCCGTCCCTCACCGTAGGGGCTGCTCACCTCGACGGTCAGCGCCCGCCCGGTGTGCGCGAGCGAGGCGATGACCGTGCCGGGGGAGGCGTGCTTGAGGGCGTTGGTCAGCGACTCCTGGACGATCCGGTACGCGGCGAGCTCGACCGGCGCGGGCAGCGCGGCCCCGGCCGGCCGGTCGTCCGCGAGCGTGAAGGCGAGCCCGCTGGAGGCGCCGTTGGTGCGGGCCTGGGCGACCAGCGCGTCCAGCCCGGCCAGCGTCGGCGCGGCGGCGGGCTCCTCGGCGGGGCCGCTGTCGCGCAGCAGCCCGATGAGGCGCCGCATCTCGGCGAGCCCGTCCACGCTGTTCTCACGGATCACCGTGAGCGCCCGGCGCGTGGTGGCCGGCTCGTCGAGCGAGAGCGCCGCCGTGGAGTGGATGGCGATCGCCGAAAGGTGGCCCGCGACGAGGTCGTGCAGCTCACGGGCCATCCGGGCGCGCTCGGCCACCACCGCCTGCGCGCGGTCCATCTCGGCGAGCAGCGCGGTCTGCTCGGCGCGCAGGGTGGCCGCCTCCGCCGTGTCGCGGTGGTTGCGCACCAGGGCGCCGGTGGTGGCGGGCGCGAAGCAGACGAGACCGGTGACGATGCCGAGGAGCAGGGCCTGCGGGGTGCGGAACCAGGCGAGGTGGGCGAGGGTCGTCGCCACGGTGATCAGACCGGTGGTCACCGGGATGCGGCGGGCCGCGGCCGGGGTGCCGTAGAGAACAGCGGCGTAGACGAGGTCGGTGAACATCAGGACCGTCGCCAGGCTGCCCGAGGTGAACTGGTCGCCGACGACCGCGGCCGTGCCGCAGAGGAGGGCGGTCTGCGGCCGGGTGCGGCGCACCAGTTCCAGCGCCGCCGTCACCGCCAGCGGCACCAGCGTCCAGCCCCGGCCCAGCAGTCCGCTGCCCCCGGAGAACAGCCCGAGCGCCCACAGCACCAGCCCGCCCGCCAGCCCCACGGCGGCGATCAGGACGTCATGGCGGTGCGGGCGGGGGAAGCGGTTCACGTACCCATGAAACACGTGGCCACGGCCCCGGACCTCCCCGCACCGGCCGAGCCGCCGCTCCCTCGGGTACACCGAAGGATGCAGTGCCGACTCCTCACTGCCGACGACGAGCGGGCGCGATCGCGGGCCGACGCTGGAGGGAGCAGGGACAAGGGAGCCGAGCAAGGAGAACGCCGTGATCGTCACACTGATCGTCGTCTGCGAGGTGGGCTTCTGGGTGCTGCTCACGGGCGGTCTGGCGCTGCGCTACTTCGCGAAGATGCCCAGGACCTCGGTGGCGGTGCTGCTCTGCGAGCCGCTCCTCGAAGCGCTGCTCCTCGCGGTCACCGTGATCGACCTCAGGAACGGCGCCGAGCCGGACTTCAAGCACGGCCTCGCCGCCGTGTACCTCGGCTTCTCGGTGGCGATGGGCCACCACGTGGTGAAGCGGTGCGACGCCTGGTTCGCCCACCGCTTCGCGGGCGGGCCGCGCCCCGCCAAGGCACCGGCGGGCGGCACGGCCCGCGCGGTCCACGAGTGGCGGACCGCCGCCCGCTGGACGCTCGCCGCCGTCCTCGCCATCGCCCTGCTCCAGGGCGGGATCTGGTACGTGGGGGGCGAGGGGAACGTGGACTCCCTGCGGATGTGGCAGCAGCGGATGCTCTGGCTGATCGGCATCAACGTGCTCATCGCGCTCAGCTACACGCTGTTCCCGAAGAAGGCGGAACCGGCCCGCCCGCGCCGCTGACCGGCGGCCCCGACGCCACTCTCCCGGCCGACCGGCGGACCGGACGCCGCCTCCCCGCGACGCCCTACCGCTCGCCGCCCGGCACCCACAGCACGTCGCCCGTCTCCTTGTTCGCCGTCCTCGCGAGGATGAACAGCAGGTCCGAGAGGCGGTTGAGGTACGTGGCGGTCAGCGGGTTCATCGTCTCGCCGTGCGCCTCCAGCGCCGCCCAGGTGGAGCGCTCGGCGCGGCGCACCACGGTGCACGCCTGGTGCAGCAGCGCGGCGCCCGGGGTGCCGCCCGGCAGGATGAAGCTGCGCAGCTTCTCCAGCCGCTCGTTGAACCGGTCGCAGTCCGCCTCCAGCCGGTCCACGTAGAACTGCTCCACCCGCAGCGGCGGGTACTTCGGCTCCTCGACCACGGGCGTGGACAGGTCGGCGCCCACGTCGAACAGGTCGTTCTGCACGCGGGTGAGGACCTGGACGACCTCCTCGGCGAGACCGCCGAGCGCGATCGCCGTGCCGATCACCGCGTTCGCCTCGTTGGCGTCCGCGTACGCCGAGATCCGCAGATCCGTCTTGGCGGTACGGCTCATGTCGCCCAGGGCCGTCGTGCCCGTGTCGCCGGTGCGGGTGTAGATGCGCGTCAGATTGACCATGGGGTCAGCCTAGTTACGCGGGGGCCCGCCGCCACGCCGGTGTGCCGACCGTCACGGCGCGCCCGGGTACCGCGGACATTCCCCGCCCAAGTACGCGGTACGGGACGAGCGGTGGGGTTCCGGGGGCGGCCGGTGAGACGCCGCTCACCCGTCCTGGTGTGATGTCCGTCATCCGAGACGTGACGCGCATCTCTTACGGCTCCCAAGACGCCTCACGGCCGATAGCCTCCGCCGGAGAGCCGTATCAGTAAGCCGTCAAAGGGGTGTGAAGTGGCCAGGAAGCTCGCCGTCATCGGGGCCGGACTCATGGGTTCGGGCATCGCGCAGGTCTCGGCCCAGGCGGGCTGGGACGTCGTGCTGCGTGACGTCACCGACGAGGCGCTGGCCCGGGGCACCGACGGCATCAAGGCCTCGTACGACAAGTTCGTGAGCAAGGGCAAGCTGGCCGCCGAGGACGCGGAGGCCGCGCTCGGCCGCATCACCACCACCACCGACCTGGACGCCGCCGCCGACGCCGACATCGTCGTCGAGGCCGTCTTCGAGAAGCTGGAGGTCAAGCACGACATCTTCCGTACGCTCGACAAGATCGTGCGCGCGGACACCGTGCTCGCCTCCAACACCTCCGCCATCCCGATCACCAAGATCGCGGCGGCCACCGAGAACCCCGAGCGGGTGGTCGGTGTGCACTTCTTCTCGCCGGTCCCGATGATGCAGCTCTGCGAGCTGGTACGCGGCTACAAGACGAGCGACGAAACCCTGGCGGCCGCCCGGGAGTTCGCCGAGTCCGTCGGCAAGACCTGCATCGTCGTCAACCGCGACGTCGCCGGTTTCGTCACCACCCGGCTGATCTCGGCGCTCGTCGTCGAGGCGGCGAAGCTGTACGAGTCGGGCGTGGCCACCGCCGAGGACATCGACCTCGCGTGCAAGCTCGGCTTCGGCCACGCGATGGGCCCGCTGGCCACCGCGGACCTCACCGGCGTGGACATCCTGCTCCACGCCACCAGCAACATCTACACCGAGTCGCAGGACGAGAAGTTCGCACCGCCGGAGCTGATGCGCCGGATGGTTGACGCCGGTGACATCGGTCGCAAGAGCGGGCAGGGCTTCTACAAGCACTGATTGACGCGCCCTCACCTCCCCTTGCCCCAAAATCACTCCATGGGGTGAATTAGGTATCGGTTCGCTTACAGACGGCAACTTCCCTGCGGTCTGTGCAGTCAGTTGGTGCAGTAAGAGACGACAGGCAGACAGGCATACGGAGCACTCCGGGGAGTTCATATGCACATCAGGGGCGACCACGTCGAGCTGGTCGTCGGGGGCCGCCTCGACGTCCGCAGCGCGGCGGACGCCCGTACGGTCCTGCACTCGGCCGTCGACGACGGAGCCGGCGACCTGGTGCTCGACCTGACCGAGCTGGACTCCTGGGACGCCACCGGCCTCGGGGTGATCATGGGGGCCCACCGGCGGGCCGGCCGCTGCGGCCGGCGGCTGGTGCTGCGGGGCGTCCCGCCCCAGATGCAGCGCCTGCTGGTGGCGACCCGGCTGCACCGCATCCTCGCCATCGAGGGCGGCATCGCCGCGGAGGCGCTGCCGCGCGTGTGAGCGCGCGCGGCGCCCCCGCCGTCCCCCTCCCTCCGTACCGCCCGTCCTTCCGCGGCCCCGCTGTGCGTGGTCTGTGCGGCACTGGTGCAGATCATGTGGAAGCCGGTCCTCCGCACGCAATCCTCACCGGACCGTGACGCTCTGGGCGGGTCGGTACCCCGCCCGTTCGGCGATACTGGGCGAAGGTTTAGGGTGCGGTCTCCCGCCGGTCGACATCCCTGCGGCGGGGACCGGACCAGAGCGACAGCGCAGTGCGTAGCGGCCGGGTGGGGCAGGTTGCGCAGGCGTATCTGGGGGGCTTTCACCATGAACCCGATGGACACCCGGGGACCGGACGAGTTCGACGACGAGCAGGACGGACCGGGCCGGGGCGCCGCCGTGCGCAAGGAGCGCGACCGCGCCGCCGTCACCCCCGAGCTCGGCACCCGCGCCGCCTCCCTCGCGCGCACGGTCCGGCTCGTCTCGGGCGACTTCCTGGTCACCGTCAACCCCGTCGACGGCAGCGAGATCGAAGCCTGCCCGCCGGGCGAGATACCCGGCCGCCCCGAACGCCGGTCCGCCGCCGAACGCACCGAGCGGGAACGGGCGCTCAAGCCCCCGGTGCCCGCCGGTCCCGCGGCGCCCGCGCCGGTCCTGCTGGAGCGCGACGAGGAGCGCGAGCGGCTGGTGCGCCTGCTCGGCCGGGGCCGCTCGGTCCGGCTCACCGGCCCCGCCGGCTCCGGGCGCACCGCCCTGCTCGACGCGGTGGCCGGCGACTGCGCCCGCCTCGCGCCCGACGGCGTGATCCGCCTCAGCGGCCACCGCCGCACCCCCCAGGAACTCCTGCACGAGCTGTACGCGACGGTCTACCGCTCCCCGCTGCACCGGCCCGACCGGGCCGGGCTCCACGACCGGGTCCGCGAGATCGGGGCGATCGTCGTCGTCGACGACCTGGAGTTCGGCGGCGCCGCCCTGGAGGAACTGCTCGCCGCGGCCCCCGAATGCGCCTTCCTGCTCGCCGCCACGCCCGATGTCGTGGCGCCGCTCGCCGAGTCCTCGCTCGAAGAGCTCGCGCTGAGCGGCCTCGGGCGCGCCGCCTCCCTGGAACTCCTGGAACAGGCCGTGGACCGGCCGCTCACCGACGACGAGGCCAACTGGGCGGGCGACCTCTGGTTCGAGTCGGAGGGCCTGCCCCTGCGGTTCGTGCAGGCGGGCGCGCTGCTGCGGCAGCGGGACGGGCTGCGCGGCGAGGGCGCCCCGCTCGACGAGTTCGGGCTGCCGGTCGAAGGACCCGAGGACCTGTCCGTCTTCTCCGCCGAGGGCCGCGAGATGCCGCTGCCGTCGCTGGGCGAGGGCGCCGCGCCCGCCGCGCCGCTGGCGGCCCGGCTCGGCCAGGCCGCCCGGGAGACCCTGCGGTTCGCCGTCGCGCTCGGCGGCGAGGTGCCGCACCAGGCGCATCTGCCCGCGCTCGTCGGCGACACCCACGCGGACGCCGCCCTCGGCGAACTGCTGGGCTGCGGGCTGCTCTCCCCGGTCGGTACGCGCTACCGGCTCGCGGCGGGCGTGCTCACCCAGCTGGAGGCCGCCGGGTACGGGGAGTCCGAGGAGGGCACCGCGGAGCGGGCGCACACCGCCGCCCGGCACTACGCCTGGTGGACCGGCCACCCCTCGGTGACGCCCGAGCGCGCGGCTGCCGAGGCGGACGCGGTGCTCGCGGCCCTGGGCGCCCTGGTGCCCGGCGAGGACGCCGAGCACCCCGCCACGGCCGTACGGCTGGCCCGCAGCGCGGCGCCCGCCTTCGCGGCGGGGCTGCACTGGGGGGCGTGGGAGCGTTCGCTGCGGATCGGCTCGGCCGCGGCCCGGCTCACCGGTGACGTGGCCGACGAGGCGTACTTCCACCATGAGCTCGGTGTCCTCGCGCTCTGCGCCGGCAACGTCGACCGCGCCCGGGCCGAACTGGAGGCGTCCATCGGGCTCAAGGGCGCGCTCTCCGACAAGCGGGGCACGGTCGCGGGCCGCCGCGCGCTGACCCTGGTCGAGGACCGTTCCGGCCGTCCGGTGGTCTCGGGCGGGCGCACCCCGTCCGGCGACGAGGTCCCGGCGGCGCGCCACGAGGAGTCCCAGTCGCCGCCCGCGGGCGTCCCGGCCCCGGTGCCGTTCCCGGCCCTCGCCCTGGCCCCGGCGCCGCCCCCGCAGGCCGTGCCGACCGTGCTGATCCCCGGTGCGGCGACGCCCCGGGCGGGGAAGTGGACGCTGTTCACCGGTACGCGCCGCAACCTGGTGGCGGCGGGCGCGGGGGCGGTGCTGGCGGTGGTCCTGGGCACGGTGGTGACGCTGGGCGCCACGTCCGGTTCGGACGCGCCCGACGACAAGGTGGAGCAGCAGCCGCGGTCGGTGGACGAGGGGGACGGCGGGGAGGCGGGTCTTCCGGCGGACACCCCGACGCCGCCCGCGACGGCGCGCCCCCGGTCCGGGGGCGGATCCGTGACACCGCCGTCCTCGTCCCCGGTCCACCACGGCGTGCCCGGGACGTCTCCGTCCTCGGTCCCCTCGTCGCCGTCGACTCCCTCGGGGCAGCCGTCCGCGCCGTCGGGGTCGCCGTCGAAGCCGAGCGGCAAGCCGTCGACGACCGGTGGAGCGTCCACGAGCGGGGGGTCGTCCACGACGGGGGGGACCACGAGTACGGGGGGTACGTCGACGGGTGGGTCCACGGGGTCCACGGGGACCACGACGGGGTCGACCGGGGGTACGTCGTCGACGGGCGGTGAGACGACGACGGGCGGTGGCACCTCGGAAGGCGGCACCACCGGCGGCTCGACCACGACCGGAGGGTCGAGCACCGGCGGGGAGACCACGACGGGTGGGTCCGGGACCGGGGGGACGGACGGGGCTACGGGTGCGACGACCGGGTCGGCCTCGTCCGGGTCGACGTCGTCCGGGGCGACCTCGTCCGGGGGGACGACCCCGAGCGGCAGCGCGTCCGTCCCGGCGGCATCGCCTTCGGCGTAGGTTCCCCCGCCCCGCCCCTTCCCGAAAGCCTCCGGCGGTTGTCGGCCGTATGCGGGACCGTGGGGGCTGATCGCGCAGTTCGCCGTGCCCCTGGGGGGACTCCGGTCGCCGTGGCCGTTGGGCTCAGGGCGCAGCCCCGGGCTTCAGGGGCGCGGGGAACTGCGCGATCAGGCCTCGCCGGGTCCGCCGAGGGGGGCGGGGGTCAGAACAGGCGGAGCTTGTCGTCCTCGATGCCGCGCAGCGCGTCATAGTCCAGCACCACGCACCCGATCTCCCGGTCCGTCGCCAGCACCCGTGCCTGCGGCTTGATCTCCTGCGCCGCGAACACCCCCCGTACGGGAGCCAGGTGCGGGTCGCGGTTCAGCAGCTCCAGGTAGCGCGTGAGCTGCTCCACCCCGTCGATCTCACCGCGCCGCTTGATCTCCACCGCCACCGTCCCGCCGGACGCGTCCCGGCACAGGATGTCGACGGGGCCGATCGCCGTCGGGTACTCGCGGCGGATCAGGGTGTACCCCTCGCCCAGCGTCTCGATCCGGTCCGCGAGCAGCTCCTGCAGGTGCGCTTCCACGCCGTCCTTGATGAGGCCCGGGTCCACGCCCAGCTCGTGGGAGGAGTCGTGCAGGATCTCCTCCATCGTGATGATGAGCTTCTCGCCCGCCTTGTTCACCACGGTCCAGACGTCGACACCGTCCCCCGTCCCCTCCTTGAGGGTGCAGGGCGGAGACATCCAGTTGAGGGGCTTGTACGCCCGGTCGTCCGCGTGGATGGAGACGCTGTTGTCCGCCTTCACCAGGATCAGCCTGGTGGCGGAGGGCAGATGGGCGGTGAGGCGGCCCGCGTAGTCGACGGAGCAGCGGGCGATGACGAGACGCATGGTCGGCAACGCTACTCGAATCCCCCCGCCGAACGCGATTCGCCCGGCAAAGCACTGTTCGTTATTGGCCGGTTACGTGCCAAGTACCTGTCGCAGCCACCATGGCGCCCCTACCGTGTAAGCGGGAGGTCGTCGGCCAGGCACACAGCGTGGCCGACTTCGTTCCTTTCCCTGGCCGTAAGACCCCGCTCCCCGGGGTCGCGAGAGGAGAAACCATGTCGCTCGACGTCTCACCGGCCCTACTCGAACAGGCCGAGCGAGGCGAGGTCGACGAAGCCGATTTCGTCGACTGCGTCCGGACCTCCCTGCCGTACGCATGGGAGATGATCAGTTCTCTGGTGGCCCAGCTGAAGGTGGACGGTGGCGAGTTCGCCGACAACCAGACGCCCCCGCCGGACGAGCAGGCGCGCGGCCAGCTTCTTCGCGCGCTCGCGAGTGACGCCATCCGCGGTGCGCTGCAGCGGCATTTCGGTGTCCGCCTGGCGTTCCAGAACTGCCATCGCGTCGCGGTGTTCCCGCTGGACCCGTCGGTCGACGAGCGGCTCGCCCGCTTCACGTCCATCCGCGGGCAACTGCTCAACCAGTCCCCGGAGTTGAGGGACTGCTGACGCCTTCGCCGCCGCTCCGCATCGCGGGAGGTGCAATTGATGCGGAGCGGGGGCCCTTCGCGGTCTCCGCCCTCGCGCCCCCTCGGGGCGCCGTCCCCCTCGGGCCCCTCACCCCAGCAGCGGCAGCACGTCCGCGCCCAGCCTCCGTACGTTCTCCTCCGTCGCCGCCAGGTCCCCCGATCCCTCCACCAGGAAGGCGAAGCGCGTGATGCCCGTCTTCTCGGCCGTCGCCGCGATGCGGTCCGCCGCCAGCCGTGGGGTGCCGACCGGGTGGAGGTCGCAGAGCAGTTCCGTGTACTGCACAGGGTCGCGCATGGCCCGGTGGCGGCCGTCGACCGTCACATGCGCGTCCAACCCCTGCTTCAGCCAGCCGGGCATCGCCTTCAGCAGGGTCTCGGCGGCCCGGGCGCTGTCGTCCTCGATCTGGGCCACCCCGGCCGACACGTGCGGCGCGGCGGCCACCGTCTCCGGTGCGACCCCGGACGCCAGCGCGTGCGACCGCCACAGCGCGACCATCTCCGCCTTCTCCTCGTCGCCGCAGTGCATCCCGAGCAGCATCGGCAGGCCGCGCTCGGCCGCCAGCCGCACGCTCTTCGGCGAGGTGCACGCCACGATGACCTCGGGGCCCGCCGGACCGTCCGTGAGCGACTCGTCGGGCCTCGGCACCACCGGGACCTCCCGGAAGGTGAAACGTTCGCCCACCGAGGACACCCGGGGCTGGGACAGCCAGCGCAGCAGCAGGTCGAGCGAGTCCGGGAAGCCCTCCTCGTACGCCCGCAGGCCCGCGCCGAAGACCTCCAGGTCGACCCAGGGGCCGCCCCGGCCGACCCCCAGCGAGAAACGGCCGCCGGACGTCAGGTGCAGCAGCGCCGCCTGCTCGCCCAGCGCCACCGGGTGCGCGCTCGGCAGGACGCTGACCGCCGTCCCGACGCGGATCCGGTGGGTGCGCCCGAGCAGCAGGGCCGCCAGCGTCACCGCCGACGGACACACCCCGTACGGAACGAAGTGGTGCTCGGCGAGCCACACCGAGTCCAGGCCCGCCTCCTCGGCCACCTCGGCGGACCGCACCGCCCGGTGCAGCACCTCCCCCTGGCCCTGGCCCGGGAATTGGGCGGCCAGTACAAAAGTTCCGACACGCATCGCCTTCATGCCTCCTCGCGGCCGACGCGGCTCCCCCTCTTACCGGCAACAACGTCTGACAAGTGCCAAGGGCACGGCCGGGCGCGAACTTCTTGCGATAGTCCGGTAAGTGTCCCCCGTACGAGTTACCGTGCCCTTTCTGTGCGGCCCGGGTACCCGGGGCAAGTACCTCTACGCTGGAGGCAGTCCGTCCGCCCGGCCCCGTGAGGTGTTTTCCGTGTCCCCGCGCCGCAACCGCCCCAAGGGCGGCGACCAGCCGACCGCACCGACCGGCGGGCCGGGGGACCGCTTCGGTGTGGAGCGCACCGAGACGTACCGGGGCGAGGAGTGGTTCGTCCGGCACGTCAGCGGGGCGAGCGCCCAGGGCAAGCGCTACCGCTGCCCCGGCTGTGACCAGGAGATCCCCTCCGGCGTCCCGCACGTGGTGGCCTGGCCCGAGTACGGCGGCGTCGACGACCGCCGCCACTGGCACAAGGCCTGCTGGAACGCGAAGGACCGCCGCACCACCAGGGTGCAGCGGTCCAGGAACGCGCCCAGATACTAGCGGCGGCCTCACACGTCCCGGCTGGTCAGTGCCGCGAAGGCGCCGCCGAGCGCCGCGGCGGTGACGGCGCCCAGGATCAGCAGCGGGGTCCAGCCGGTGGGGCCGGAGTCGCTCACCGTGGAGCCGTAGAAGACGGCCAGCTGGCTGGGGATCGAGTACTCGAACAGGGCGTCGCGCACCGACTCCAGCGAGGGCGAGAACATGAACAGGCCGAGCACCAGCGGCAGCAGCACCAGGCCGATCATGACCGTGATCGCGCCGGCCGAGTGCCGGATCAGCGCGCCGACCGCGAGCGAGAGCAGGCCGAGCGTGGAGATGTAGAGGCCGACCCCGACGGTCGCCTTGAACAGCTCGGAGCCGGTCGGCCGGCTGATGGCGTCCACCATCCCCATCTGCATCATCGCCACCAGACCGGTGGTGAGCGTGACGATGACGAAGGACAGCAGGAAGAAGACGATCGACTTGGCGGCGAGGATCCGGGCCCGGCTGGGGCACGCCGTCAGCGTGGTGCGGATCATGCCCGTGCCGTACTCGGAGGCGATGGTCAGCACGCCGAGCGTGATCACGCAGATCGAGCCGAGCAGGACGCCGTAGAACCCCAGGGCGAGCAGCGGGGTGTCACCCATGTCCGAGCCGGAGGCGTTGACCGCGACCGCAGCGAGCAGTCCGATGCCGATCACGAGCACGATCAGCACGCCCAGGGTCCACATCGTGGAGCGCACCGAGCGGATCTTCGTCCACTCCGAGGCGATGGCGTCGCCGAGGGATGCGGGCCGCACCGGGATCGGCGAGGTGTACGTCCCCAGGGGCGCACCCGGTGCCTGCTGCTGGTAGGGGGTGGTCATCGGGCGTCCTCGGGCTTGGTCAGGGAGGGGGCGGTGGCGGGGGCGGCCGGAGCGGGCCGCTGCGGGGCCGCGGCGGGCGCCTGCGGCACGGGGGCCTGCGCCGGGGCGGCCGGGGCACCCGGGGGCGCCGCCGGGGCCTGCGCGGGGGCGTGCGGGGCCGCGTACGGGTTCTGCCCGGGCGGCGGCGGGGCGTACCAGCCCTGCGTCGGCACCTCGGGGATCACCGGCGGCGGCTGGTGGCCGGGGGGCACCGGCTGCATCAGACCGGCCTTCTGGTCGGCCGTGGAGCGGTAGTCCACCGCGCCCTGCGTCATCCGCATGTACGCCTCCTCCAGCGAGGCCTGGTGCGGCGAGAGCTCCCACAGCCGTACGTCCGCCTCGTGGGCGAGGTCGCTGATGCGCGGCAGCGCCAGGCCGGTCACCCGCAGGGCGCCGTCCGGCTCCGGCATGACCTGGCCGCCGGCCTCGGTCAGCGTGGCCGTCAGCTTCTCCCGGCCGGTGGCCTCGGGGGTGCGCACGCGCGCGAAGTCGGCGGAGTTGTGGGAGATGAAGTCCTTGACGCTCATGTCGGCGAGGAGCTGCCCGCGGCCGATCACGATGAGGTGGTCGGCGGTCAGCGCCATCTCGCTCATCAGGTGCGAGGAGACGAAGACGGTACGGCCCTCGGCGGCGAGCCGCTTCATGAGGTTGCGCACCCACAGGATGCCCTCGGGGTCGAGGCCGTTGACCGGCTCGTCGAAGAGCAGCACCTGGGGGTCGCCGAGCAGGGCCGCGGCGATGCCCAGGCGCTGGCCCATGCCGAGCGAGAACCCCTTGGAGCGCTTGCCCGCCACCTCCTGGAGCCCGACGACCCCGAGCACCTCGTCGACCCGGCGGGCCGGGATGCCGGAGAGCTGGGCGAGCGAGAGCAGGTGGTTGCGGGCGCTGCGGCCGCCGTGCACGGCCTTGGCGTCGAGCAGCGCGCCGACCTGGCGGGGCGCGTTGGGCAGCGAGCGGAAGGGGTGGCCGCCGATGGTCACATGGCCGGAAGTGGGCTGGTCCAGGCCGAGGATCATGCGCATGGTCGTCGACTTGCCGGAGCCGTTGGGCCCCAGGAAGCCGGTGACGGCGCCCGGCCTCACCTGGAAGGAAAGGTTGTACACGGCTGTCTTGGCGCCGTAGCGCTTCGTCAGGCCGACTGCCTCGATCATTCTCCAGCCCCATCGACGGTGTGGGTCGTCGGGGCGGTGGCCGAACGCCAGGGTGCCCCCGTATGAGTGAGGAGCTTATCGAGGACTTTACGGTTCCGCCGAAGCGATGACAGTTGGGTTACGTCGACATTCGCCCGTTATGTCCTCAAACTTTCCGGAGGTCACCCGGCCCCTCTCCGGAGGACACGCGGCCCCCCCCTCGGAGGTCGGTCGCCGGTCCCTTTCGGCGGCCGTCGGCCCCGCCGCGGGCTCAGGCGTCGCGCCTCTTCAGGACGAGGTAGCCGCCCGCGAGCGCCGCCGCCACCCACAGCGCCATGATCCCCAGCCCGGCCCACGGCCCGTACGGCGGCGGCTCGCTGTTCATCGCGTTCGGCACCACCTGCATGATCTTGGAGCCCGCCTGGTCGGGGAAGTAGCGGGCCACCTTCTTGGCGCCCGGCACCGCCGACAGGATCTGGGAGATCAGGAAGAAGAACGGCATCAGGATGCCGAGCGAGAGCATCGAGCTGCGCAGCATCGTGGCCACGCCCATCGAGAAGAGCGCGATCAGCGCCATGTAGAGGCCCGCCCCGAAGACCGCCCGCAGCACGTTCGGCTCACCGATGGTGGTGCGGTGCGGGCCGAGCAGCGCCTGGCCGAGGAAGAAGGAGAGGAAGCTGGTCGCCATGCCCACGACCAGGGCGAGCGCCGTGGCGACCAGAAGTTTGGCGAAGAGGAAGGTGGCCCGCTGCGGCACGGCGGCCAGCGAGGTGCGGATCATGCCCGAGCTGTACTCGGTGCCGACCACCAGGACGCCGAACACCACCATCGCCAGCTGGCCGAGGACCATCCCGGAGAAGCTGATGTAGGTCGCGTCGAAGGTCATCCGTTCGGCCGGCTTCAGGTCGTCGAACTGCGACTTCATCAGCGCGCACAGGGCCGCGCTCACCGCCACGGTGACGGCGAAGGCGCAGATGAGCGTCCAGGACGTGGAGGAGACCGTACGGATCTTGGTCCACTCCGACCTGAGGACCGCGGGTACCGCCGCCATGGCTCAGACCTCCTGGTCCGGGGCGTCGCCGGCCGGGCCGCCCCGGGTCCGGGCCCGGTAGCCCTCGCCCCACTTCGGCGCGGGCGCCGCCGGGGCCGGGCCGTGGGCACTGTCGGAGTGCGCGTGGTACTCCACCGAACCCGCCGTCATCCGCATGAACGCCTCCTCCAGCGAGGCCTGCTGGCCCGACAGCTCGTGCAGCACGATCCGGTGCTCCGCGGCCAGCTCGCCGAGCCGCTCGATCCTGCCGTTGTCGATCTCCAGGGCGCCGTCCGGGGTCTGGACGGCGGTGATCCCGGTCCGGGCCAGCACATCGAGCAGGTGTTCCCATTGGGGCGAGCGCAGCCGGACGAAACTCCGTGAATTCTGCCGAATGAAATCCGCCATCGATGTATCGGCGAGCAGTCGGCCCTGACCGATGACGATCAAATGATCCGCCGTCAACGCCATTTCGCTCATCAGGTGAGACGAGACGAAGATCGTTCTGCCCTCCGCCGCGAGGGCTTTCATCAGATTGCGGATCCAGTGAATTCCCTCGGGGTCCAGACCATTGACGGGTTCGTCGAACATCAGGATCTCGGGGTCGCCCAGCAGCGCGGAGGCGATTCCCAGCCGCTGGCCCATGCCGAGCGAGAACCCCTTGGACTTCTTCTTCGCCACCGCCGTCAGCCCGACCGTGTCCAGGACCTCCGCGACCCGGCGCTCGGGGATCCGGTTCGACTGCGCCAGGCACAGCAGGTTGTTGTACGCGCTGCGGCCGCCGTGCATCGACTTGGCGTCGAGGAGCGCGCCGATGTACTTCAGCGGCTCGTCCAGCTCACGGTAGTGCCGCCCGTCGATGCGCACCGTACCGCTGGTCGGGTTGTCGAGATCGAGCATCATCCGCATGGTGGTGGACTTGCCGGCGCCGTTGGGGCCCAGGAAGCCGGTCACCACGCCCGGGCGCACCTGGAACGACAGGTCGTCGACCGCGGTCTTGGAACCGAAGCGCTTGGTGAGACCGGCCAGCTCGATCATGCGGCCACGATAGGGGCGGACAAAGCCCCCCGCCACCGCAGTGGCGAGGGGCTCTCTGCGTCACCGACGCAGCCCACGGGGGAGGGGCTGCGGCACGGACGGGACTAGCGGGACTGCTGCGCCGGGACGCCGCGCGAGACGGGCTCGTCGTCGACCGGGGAGCCGGCCGCCGCGACCGCCGCGCCCGTGAGGGTCGCCAGCATCTCGCGGACGTTGGTCAGCTGCGCGTTGATCGAGTCGCGGCGGTTGGTGAGCGCCGCCAGCTCGCGCTCCGATTCCGAACGGATGCGGTCGGCCTTGGCGTTGGCGTCCGCCACGATGTCCTCGGCCTGGCGCTGGGCCGTCTCGACCGTCTGACGGGCCCGGCGCTCCGCGTCCGTACGCAGCTTCTCGGCCTCCAGGCGGAGCTGCTCGGCGCGGTGCTCGATCTCGGCGAGACGCTTCTCCGCCTTCGCCTGACGCGAGGCCAGATCGCGCTCGGACTGCTCACGGCGCTTGGCGAGGTTCGTCTCGAAGTCGGCCGCCGCCTGCGCGGCCTTGGCGCGGGTCTCCTCGAAGAGGGCGTCCGCCTCCTCGCGCTTGGACTGCGCGTCCTTCTGCGCCTCGGAGCGCAGCGTGGAGGCGTCACCCTTCGCCTTCTCGACGATCCGGACGCCCTCGTCCTCCGCCTTCGCCTTGCGCTCGGCGGCGAACGACTCGGCGTCGTTGCGCACCTGCTGGGCGGCCGACTCGGCCAGCTCACGGTGCTGTTCGGCGGCGCGGCGCGCCTCCTCGCGCAGGTCCTTCGCCTCTTCCTCGGCGAGACGCAGGATCTTCTCGACCCGCGCGCCGAGGCCCGCGTACGACGGCTCCGCGTCGTTCACCTGGGCCTGGGCGTTCTGCGTTTCGAGATGCAGTTCCTCGATGCGCTTTTCCAGAGAAGTGATCCGTGCCAGAGCGCTGTCACGGTCGGCGACGAGCTTGGTAATGCGGTCGTCCACCTGACCGCGGTCGTAACCACGCCGCACGAGCTCGAAGCCGAAGGGGGAGGAAGTGTCGCTCATGGGGTTCCTGTCGAATGAGACCGGTGAGGTGATAGGGGGAATCCTAGGGGCCCAGGCGGCGTGGCATCGAGCGTATGCCCGTTTGATCTGGAGAATGTCCAGCCTTTTGAGTGGCTACCCCTCCGAAGCCTTGCCACTCGAACGGGTGCCTCCGGCCGCTGCCCCCGCCTTGGCCGCCTCCTTGCCGCCGGAGGCCGGGGCCTCGAAAGACTCCAACGCCTCCAGGACGTCCTGGACACGGGAGATCTCCGCGTTGATGTCCGCCCGGCGCCGGACCAGCACGTCCAGCTCGCGCTTGCCCTCGTCGACCGTGCGCCGGGCCTCGGCCGCCGCCTCGTCGCGCAGTCTGGTCGCCTCGCGGATCAGCTCGGCCTTCTTGGTCTCCGCCTCCTTGAGCAGCGCCTCGGCCTTCTTCACCGCCGCGATCCGCACCTTGCTCGCCTCGGATCCGGCGTCCGAGAGCAGCTCCTTGGCCTTCGCCTCGGCCTGCTCCGTCTGCTCGGTGGCGGCCTTGACCAGCTTGTCGACGCGCTCGCCCGCCGTCTTCATCTGCTCGGCGCTCTCGCGCCGGGCACGCTCGTGCAGCTCCTCGATCTCCGACTCGGTCCGGGCACGCATCTCCTCGGTGCGCTCCCTTATGGCCGTCGCGTCCGCGCGCGCTCCGGCGAGCAGCTCGTCGGCGTCCGTACGGGCCTTCTCCACCAGCGAGTTGCCCTCCACGGTCGCCTCCGCGACGATCCGCTCGGCCTCCTTGCGGGCCGCGCCCACCATCGTGTCGGCCTGCTCCTCGGCCTGCGTGGCGGCGAGCAGTGCCTCCTCCTGGGCCTTCGCCATGAGCTGGTCCGCCTGCTCGGCGGCGTCCGCACGGCGCTTGGCCGCGGCGGTACGCGCCTCGTCGAGCAGCCGGTCGGCCTCCTCGCGGGCCTCGGCACGGGTCTTCTCGGCCGCCTCCTCGATCCGGGCGCGGCTCTTCTCGGCCTCCGCGCGGATCCGCTCCGAGGCCTGCTGCGCCGAGCCCACGGTCTCGGCGGCCTCGGCGCGCAGCCGCTCCGCCTCCGCGTTCGCCTCCGCAAGCATCCGCTCGGCCTCGCCGGTCGCCTCCGCGACGAGCTGGTCCGCCTGGGCCGCCGCGTCCGCGCGCCGCTTGTCGGCGGCCTTGCGAGCCTCGTCCAGCAGCCGTTCCGCCTCCGTACGCGCCTCGCCCAGGAGCAGTTCACCCTGCTCGCGGGCGTCGGCGACCGTCTGCTCGGCCTCGGCCGACGCGGCGGCCAGGACCGCGCCCGCGTCCGCCCGCGCCTCGGTGGTGACCAGCTCGGCATAGGTGTCGGCCTCGGAGGTGGTGCGCTCGGCGTGGGCGGTGGCCTCCGCCAGCAGCCGGTCGTGCTCCGACTGGCCCTCGTCGCGCAGCTGCTGAGCCTGAGCCACCAGTTGCTCGGCGGTCGCCGTCGACTCGGCGGCCAGCCGCTCGGCCTCCGAGGTCGCCTCGGTGACCAGGCGGTCGGCCTGGCTCGCGGCGTCGCCCCGGATGCGGTTGGCGTCCTCGCGGGCGTCCGCCCGGGTGCGGGCGGCGTCCTGCTCGGAGGAGGCCAGCGCGTCGGAGGCCTCGGTACGCATCCGCTGCGCGTACTCGGAGGCGTCCGAACGCGCCTTCTCCGCCTCCGCGATGGCGTCCGCGACGGTCCGCTCGGCGAGCTCCCTGGCGGCCTCGGTCTCCTCCTGCGCCCGGGCGCGCAGCCGCTGGGCGTCCTCGGCTGCGCGCTCGCGCTCGGCGTGCGCGTCGGCGCGGACCCGGTCCGCCTCCTGCTGCGCCTCCGTCTTCGTACGCTCCGCCACGTGCTCGGCGGTCGAGCGCAGCCCGGCGATCTCCTGCTCGGCCTCCTCGCGCAGCCCGGCGACGGAGTCCCTGACCTGCTGGGCGGTCTGCTCGGCGGCGGCCACCAGCTCGGTGGCGCGCCGGTCGGCCTCCTCGGCGAGCCGCTGCGCCTCGGCCTGCGCCTCCTCCACCCGCTTGCGGGCGGAGGCCAGCAGCTCCTCGCTCTGCTCGCGGGCCTGCGCCCGCTCCGAATCGGCCTCGCTGCGCGCCGAGTCCAGCGTCTCCTCCGCCTCGCGGCGGCGGCGCGCGGCCTCCTCCTGGGCGGCGGCGAGCGCCTCGGCGGCCTCCGCGCCGACCCGCTCGGCGGCGGCCGCGGCCTCCGCGCGCATCCGGTCGGCGGTCTCCTGCGCCTCGGACTTCAGACGCTCGGCCTCCGCCGCCGCCTCCGACCGCAGCCGTACGGCTGCGCCCTCGGCCTCGGCGCGGGCGGTCGCGGCGTCGGCGGCGGCCTCGGTGCGCAGCCGCTCGGCCTCCTGCTCGGCCTGCGCCTGGAGGGTACGGACGCGCTCGGCGGCCTCGGCGCGCAGCCGCTCGGTCTCCTCGGCGGCCTCGCGCCGGATCCGCTCGCTCGCGCCGCGCGCCTCGGCCAGCGCCTGCTCGGCCGAGGCGTGGCGCTGCTCGGCCTCGGTGTGCAGCCGCGTCAACTCCGCGGCGGCGTCGGCCTGGCGGGCGGCGACCGCCCGCTCGGTCTCCTCGCGCAGCACGGCCGCGGCCTGCTCGGCGGCCGCCCGGACGGCCTCGGCCTGCTCCTCGGCCTCCGCGCGCATCCGCTCGGCCTCGGCGCGGGTGCGCTCCAGGGTCTCCTCGGCCTGCTTGCGCAGGGTCGTGGCGCGCTCCATGGCCTCGCCGCGGACCCGCTCCGACTCGGCGCCCGCCGAGGTGCGCAGCTCCTCCGCGTCGGCCTTCGCCTTGGTCAGCAGCTCCTCGGCGGTCCTGGCCGCCTCCTCGATCTGCTGGACGCCCTCGCGACGCGCCTCGCCCCGGATGCGCTCGCCCTCGGCGACCGCCTCGGCCCGCAGCTGCTCGGCCTCGCCGCGCAGCCGGCGCGCCTCCTCCTGGAGCTCGACCGTCCTGGCGCGGTACTCCTTGGTGTCGTCCTTGGCCGCGCCCTTGAGCTGGTCGGCCCGCTCCTCGGCCTGGGCGCGCAGCCGCTCCGCCTCGGCATCGGCCTCGCGGCGGATCCGCTCGGCCTCCTCGGACGCCTTGCGGGTGGTCTCCTGGGCGTCCGCGGAGGCCTTGGAGAGCACCTCCTCGGCGGTCCTGGCGGCCTTGGCGAGCTGGGCGGCGGTGTCCTCGGCCGCGCTGGTACGGGCCTTCTCGGCGGCCTCGGCGAGAAGCCGCTCGGCCTCGGCGCGGGCGTCGGCGAGCGCCTGCTCGGCCTCCGTCTTGAGCGCCTCGGACTCCTTGGTCGCCTCGGCCACCAGCCGGGCGATCTCGGTCTTGGCGGTACGGGTGCGCTGCTCGTTGGCGGACTCGGCGCCCGCGAGCTGCCTGGCCGCCGACTCCTTCGCCTCGGCCAGCACCTTCTCGGCCTCGGCGCGCGCCTCGCGCAGCGCCGACTCGGCCTCCTGCATCCGCTGCTCGGCGGCCCGGCTCAACTCGGCCGCCTGCTGGCGCGCCTGGTCGGACTCGGCCGTCGTCGACGAGCGCAACTGCTCGGCGTGGGAGGTGGCCTCCTGGGCCTGTGTGGAGGCGGCGGTGAGCAGTCGCTCGGCGTCCCTGCGGGCCCGCAGCAGGATCGCTTCGGCTTCGGCGCGGGCCGACTCGGCCTCGGCGCCCAGGCGTTGACGTGTCTCCTCGGCCAGCCGCGCGGCTTCCGCGCGGGCGGCGGCGAGCGCCGCCTCGCTCTCGGCGCGGGACTCCTCCAGCAGGCGCCGGGCCTGCGACTCGGTCCGCGCCCGCAACTGCTCGGCCCACGCCACGTTCTCGTTGACGTGCGACTCCACGGTCGCGCGCCGCTCGGCCAGCTCCTGGTCGAGCCGCTGGCGGCGGTTGACCGCCTCCGCGTGCAGCTCGGCCTGGAGCCGGGCCTGGTGCTCGGCGTGCTCCTGGAGGATGCGCTGGGTCTGGGCCCGGGCCTCGCGCAGCTCGCGCTCGGCGTCGTTGCGCACCTGCTCGGCCTGCATCTGCGCGTTGCGCAGCAGCTGTTCGGCCTGGTAGCCGATGTCCGCGGCGTCATAGGCAGGACGCGTCGCGAGGTTGCGGCGCGCCTCGTGCAGCTTGGCGCGCAGCACCTCGACCTGGTAGCCGAGGTCCTCGGCGTGCTGGACGGCCTTCTCCCGCTCGGTCTTCAGCCGGTCCATCTCGGCCTCGAACCGCGAGAGGTGGTCGTCAGGCCGGTGGCTGTCCTGGCGTTCGTAGCCCCGCACTGCGCGGTCCCATCCGTCCCCTGGTCGCGAACACTGCCCGTACGAGCACCGTCCGACGACGGACGGGCCCCCGGTGAATGGTGTCAGATCGACAAGGGGGCGTGGGTCCCAGGCCCCGACCCGACCCCGGCCCGGAAGGGCCCACTGTACCGGCCCCGGAATCCCGGGGTCAGTGCTCGTCCGCCGAGGTGACCAGTTCGGTCAGTACGCCGTGGCAGTCCTTGGGGTGCAGGAACGTGATGCGGGAGCCCATCGAGCCGATGCGCGGCTCGTCGTAGAGGACCCGGACGCCCTTGCCGCGGATGGCCTCGGCGTCCCCGTCGACATCGGCCGTGCCGAAGGCGATGTGGTGCACGCCCTCGCCGTTCTTGGCCAGCCACTTGCCCACCGCGGAGTCCTCCCGGGTGGGCTCCAGGAGCTGGAGGTAGGAGGCGCCGCCGTCGGACGTATCGTTGATCTTGAGCATGGCCTCCCGTACGCCCTGCTCCTCGTTGATCTCGGAGTGATACACCTCGAATCCGTACGTAGCACGATAGAACTCGACGGTCTTGTCGAGGTCGAAACAGGCGATCCCGATGTGGTCGATGCGCGTCAGCATGGGACCAGTGCACCGCTCCGGGAGGTGGTTACGCAACGTGCGCGCGATCACACCGGCTGCCCGGTGACGCCCCGCGTACCGCTCAGTACATTCATGTAAACCCTCGTTCACTCCTCATCCCCAAGGGGCCGTGCCTCATGTCTGGAACGACCGGTACCACCTCAGTGATCGTCGCGGGCGCCCGCACGCCCATGGGCCGACTGCTCGGCTCCCTCAAGTCCTTCTCCGGCGCCGACCTCGGCGGCGTGGCCATCAAGGCCGCGCTCGACCGGGCCGGCATCGGCGGCGACCAGGTGCAGTACGTGATCATGGGCCAGGTGCTCCAGGCCGGCGCGGGCCAGATCCCCGCCCGCCAGGCCGCCGTCAAGGCCGGCATCCCGATGAACGTGCCCGCGCTCACGATCAACAAGGTCTGCCTCTCCGGTCTCGACGCGATCGCGCTGGCGGACCAGCTGATCCGCGCCGGCGAGTTCGACGTGGTGGTCGCGGGCGGCCAGGAGTCGATGACCAACGCCCCGCACCTGCTGCCGAAGTCCCGCGAGGGCTACAAGTACGGCGCGATCGAGATGCTCGACGCGATGGCGTACGACGGTCTGACCGACGCCTTCGAGAACATCGCCATGGGCGAGTCCACGGAGAAGCACAACACCCGCCTGGGCATCGAGCGCGCCCCGCAGGACGAGTTCGCGGCCGCCTCCCACCAGCGCGCCGCCGCCGCCCAGAAGAACGGGCTCTTCGAGGCCGAGATCACCCCGGTGGAGATCCCGCAGCGCAAGGGCGAGCCGGTGGTCTTCGCCAAGGACGAGGGCATCCGCGCGGAGACGACCGCCGAGTCCCTCGGCAAGCTGCGTCCGGCCTTCGCCAAGGACGGCACCATCACGGCGGGCACCTCCTCGCAGATCTCCGACGGCGCGGCCGCGGTCGTGGTCATGTCCAAGGCCAAGGCCGAGGAGCTGGGCCTGGAGTGGATCGCGGAGATCGGCGCGCACGGCAATGTGGCGGGCCCCGACAACTCGCTCCAGTCACAGCCGTCCAACGCGATCAGGCATGCCCTGTCCAAGGAGGGCATCGGCATCGAGGACCTCGACCTCATCGAGATCAACGAGGCGTTCGCGGCGGTCGCCGTGCAGTCAATGAAGGACCTCGGCGTCTCCCCGGAAAAGGTGAACGTCAACGGCGGCGCGATCGCCCTGGGCCACCCCATCGGCATGTCGGGCGCGCGCGTGGTGCTCCACCTGGCGCTGGAGCTCAAGCGGCGCGGCGGCGGTACGGGCGCGGCGGCCCTGTGCGGCGGCGGCGGCCAGGGCGACGCCCTGATCATCAAGGTCCCCGGCAAGTAGAGGCCGCTCGCGCTGTACGTACGCAACGACCCTGAACCGAACGGAGCGGCAATGGTGGACGTCCCCGAGCTGGTGGCGCAGGCGAGGGAGGGCCGGCCGCGGGCCGTGGCCCGGCTGATCTCGCTGGTCGAGGGGGCGTCCCCGCAACTGCGCGAGGTGATGGCGCAGTTGGCTCCGCTGACGGGCGGGGCGTACGTGGTGGGTCTTACCGGCTCGCCGGGTGTCGGCAAGTCGACATCGACGTCGGCGCTGGTGACGGCGTACCGGCGGGCGGGCAAGCGGGTCGGTGTCCTTGCCGTGGACCCGTCCTCGCCGTTCTCCGGGGGCGCGTTGCTGGGCGACCGCGTCCGCATGTCGGACCACGCCTCCGACCCCGGCGTCTACATCCGCTCCATGGCGACCCGGGGCCACCTGGGCGGCCTCGCCTGGTCGGCCCCGCAGGCGATCCGCGTCCTGGACGCGGCGGGCTGCGAGGTGATCCTGGTGGAGACGGTCGGGGTCGGCCAGTCCGAGGTGGAGATCGCCTCCCAGGCGGACACCTCGGTGGTGCTGCTGGCGCCCGGCATGGGCGACGGCATCCAGGCGGCGAAGGCCGGGATCCTGGAGATCGGCGATGTGTACGTGGTGAACAAGGCGGACCGGGACGGCGCGGACGCCACGGCCCGTGAGCTGAACCACATGCTGGGCCTGGGGGAGTCCCGGGGCCCCGGCGACTGGCGCCCGCCCATCGTGAAGACGGTGGCGGCCCGCTCCGAGGGGATCGAGGAGCTGGTGGAGGCGCTGGAGAAGCACCGGGCGTGGATGGAGGAGCGGGGCGTCCTGGCGGAGCGCCGCCTGGCCCGCGCGGCCCGCGAGGTGGAGACGATCGCGGTGACGGCGCTGCGGGAGCGGATCGGGGACCTGCGGGGCGACCGACGCCTGGACGCGCTGGCGTCCCGGATCGTCGGGGGCGAACTGGACCCGTACGCGGCGGCGGACGAACTGGTCCAGGGCCTGACGGGCTCCTGAGGACTTCGTTTCGGCCGGGCTTTCGGCTGCGGGCCTGTGGGGGTTGCTCGCGCAGTTCCCCGCGCCCCCAGGAGGTTTCCCGCAGCCGGAGAAATCGGCTCAGCGGCACCCCCCAGGGGCGCGGGGAACTGCGCGCTCAGCCACCCACGGTCCGCAGCAGAAGTCCCGGCCCTGAAGGGGCGCGGGGCCGGGGCCCGGCAAGAGGGACCTCCCCCGCCCGCCCCCGGAGGGATGGGGGAAGGGGCGGGGCGGGGCAACTCAGAGCTTGCCCCGATGCCCCCGCAGATGCTCCGCCACCGGCGTCAAAGAGGCCCGCAGCTCCACCAGCGCCTCACTCGACAGCAAGTCGATGAAGTGCTTGCGCACCGACGCCACATGATGCGGCGCCACCTTCTCCATCGTCTCCACCCCCGCCTCCGTCAACACCGCGAACAACCCCCGCCGGTCGGACTCGCAGTTCTCCCGCCGCACAAGCCCCGCGTTCTCCATCCGCGTGATCTGGTGCGACAGCCGGCTCTTGGACTGAAGGGTCGCGGCGGCGAGATCGCTCATGCGCAGCCGCTGCCCCTCGGCCTCCGAGAGGTTGACCAGGATCTCGTAGTCGTTGTTGGTCAGGCCGAACGGCTGCAGGTCCTTTTCCATCTGGTGCGTCAGCATCCTGTTGACGTCCAGATAGGTACGCCAGGCGCACTGCTCGCTATCGGTCAGCCAATGGGTGGCCGTTTCGGTCTCCATATGTGGATTCTACCTAAGAAGTTGAATACTGAACGAAACGTCGGAGTGTGACGCCCCGCACGCACCGGCACAAGGGTCGTGGTCAGCGCCCGGCAGGGGTGCACGCGTTCGACGTCACACTCCGCAGACTACCGCTCACAGGCCGAAGCGACGCTGGAGGTCCCCGAGCTGGCCGGGAAGGCGCGGTGCCGAACCCGCCGGACCATGCGCCCCACCCGTCGCCCCGCCACCCGGAACCCCCGGCTCCGCGGGCACCTGCCCGGTCGCCTGCTCGGCCATCAGCACCTCGGTGGACTGGAGCAGCACCGTGCCCGCGCCCACGAACTCGAACTGGTGCTCCTCGCCGGACGTCCCGCCGAGCCCCGTCAGTGACCGGATTCCGCCCAGTACGCCCGTCATGTAGCCGTGATCGTAGTGGTGGCAGGGCGACGGGCAGTCGGCCCAGCCGACCAGCGCCTGCGGGTCCACCCGGATCGGCGGCTCCATGAACACCACCGGTCCGTTGGACGCCGCCACGAACTTCCCGGTTCCGATCAGGGTGAGGAATCCCGGCACGATCGACTGCTTCAGGGCGAGCGTGGGCTGGTAGGCCAGCAGGTTCCCGGCCCGGATCGTCAGGTTGCCCTCGTCCAGGTCGTAGGAGTTGACGTCGAACGCCCGGTCCGCCAGCAGCATCTTGCCGGAACCCTCCGCCACCACCCAGTCGCTCGCGTGCAGCGGCGAGTGGAAGCTGGTGCGCAGCAGCCGGTCCAGGCGGCCGTGGCCGATGCCGTTGAAGTCGATGCGCCCGTAGTAGGCGATCATCTTGCCCTTCTGGAGGAACCACTGGCTCGACTTGAGCTCCACGCAGAAGGTGTACTTGTTGACGTTGTCGTCGGCGGGCAGCGAGTGCGGGTCGAAGACCGCCGGCCCGCCGGGCTGGGGGGTGCTCACAGCTTCTCCTCCGAGGCCTGGACGTACACCGCGCCGCTGCCGGACAGTTCGAGCTGGAAGGCCTCTCCCGAGCCCCGGCCCACCATGTCCCGCCAGCCCAGCGCCGTGGACAGCTTGTTGCGTACGTCGCCGTGGTGGGCCACGTACGCCTGCGGGTCGACGTGCACCGGGCGCTGCGGGGTGATCGGCAGCTCGACGACCCCGCCGTGCGCCATCACCGCGACCGCGCCGTGGCCCTTGAGCGTGGTGGTGAACAGGCCCTGCCCGGTCACCTGGCCCCGGACCATGCCCATGACCCCGCCCTGCGAGCCCATGAACATCGTGCCCTGCTCCAGGGTGCCGTCGAAGGCGAGCAGCCGGTCCGCCTCCACGTAGAGGGTGTCCCCGGCGAGGTTGATGACCTGGATGTGGTGGCCGCCGTGGCCGAACATCACCGTCCCGCTGCCCTCCACCGTCATCAGCGGGGTCGCCTCGTTGGCCACCCGTCGGCCGATCATCGACATCAGCCCGCCCTGGCCGCCCTGCACGTTGGGCGTGAACGACACCTCGCCCTTGTACGCGAGCATCGCGCCGCGCTGGCTGAACATCTTCTGGCCGGGCGCCACCGTGGCCTCGACCATCTTGGAGTTGATCTCACGGAAGGGCATCAGACGTCCCCGCCGATCGTGTTGCGCTCGCTGGGCTGCACGTACACCAGTCCCTCGCCCTCGAAGCGGATCTGGAACGCCTCGCCCGAGCCCTCGCCCAGCAGGGTGCGGAAGGTCACCCCGGACTGGAAGTGCTGCTGGAGGTCGCCCTGGTGGGCGATGTAGGCGCCGGGGTCGACCGTGAGCGGGTACTGCGCGGAGACGCGCAGCACCACCGCGGGCCCGTCCGACATGATCGCCGCCTGGCCGTGGCCCTCGACGGTGGTCGTGAACAGGCCGTTGCCCTGGGTCGCCCCGCGCAGCCCGGTGAAGGTGGTGCCGGTGCGCAGCCCCGCGTCGGTGGCCAGCAGGTTGCTCGCCTCCACCCAGAGCCTGTCGCCCTGGAGCGAGACCAGGTTGATCTCGCAGGCCCGGTCCGCGAAGTAGCAGGTGCCGTTGCCCTTCACCTCCATCACGGTCATGGATTCGCCGGTGAGGCGGCGGGTCACCATGCCGCGGATGCCCTCACCGCCGCCGGACATCTTCTTGAAGGCCATCTGGCCGTCGTAGGCGACCATCGAGCCGTTCTTCGCCTTGACGGCGTCGCCGGTCATGTCGACGGCCAGCACTTTGCTGCCCTGGAGTCGGAACGTTGCCACGCGCTGACGTTAGCCGCCCGGCCGCGGCCCCGGCCAGGCTTCCGGCCCCCGGGCCCCCGATCGCGGTCGTCCGCGGGGACCCCCGCCACGGTCCGGGCGCCACCGGTGTCACAATGGGGAACGTTTGTGCTTGCGTTCACAAGCAACACCCTCCGACCCTCCCACCGAAGGTGCCCCCGTGGACATCAAGACCGCATCCGCTCTCCACCGTCTCCGGCTGGTCTCCGCCCCGGAGGCCGTCTCCTTCCTGCTGCTGCTCGTGTGCTCGGTGCTGAAGCGGACCACCGACGTCAACGCCGTCCCGGTGATGGGCGCGATCCACGGCATCCTCTTCATCCTGTACGTGATCTTCTGGGCCGACGCCTGGAACAAGGCGAAGTGGCCGGTGAAGACCGCCGCCCTGTACTTCGTCCTGTCCGTGCTGCCCTTCGGCGGCTTCGTGGCCGAGCGCAGGCTCAAGCGCCAGGCCGAGGACGCCCTGATCGCCGCGCGCGCCCGCAAGGAAGGCGTGGTCGGAGCGTGATCGTCGCCTTCTCGGTCACCCCGCTCGGCGTCGGCGAGGACGTGGGGGAGTACGTCGCCGACGCCGTGCGCGTCGTCCGCGAGTCCGGTCTGCCGAACCGGACCGACGCCATGTTCACCTCGGTCGAGGGCGACTGGGACGAGGTCATGGACGTGGTCGGGCGGGCCGTCGCCGCCGTCGAGGCCCGTGCCCCGCGCGTCTCGCTCGTCCTGAAGGCCGACATCCGGCCCGGTGTCACCGACGGGCTCACCTCCAAGGTGGAGACGGTCGAACGCCACCTCTCCGCCTGACCCGTGCCCTCCTGGGCCCCCGGCCGCCCGCCCGGCACCGGGGGCTCTGCCGTGCCGCGGACCGGTGAAACCGCCGCCCACCACGTCGAAACAAGAACCGCTCACTCGGAGTACTCCAGTCGACACGCCGAGGAATCTCCACTTTTGTGGGGATATCTACCTGTCTCGATCAGCTGGAGGGCACAGTGCGGTCGGAGAGTCCGTCGGAGCGTTACGACTACGAGGCCCACAGCCGGCTCGCCGGACCGCTCACGGAACCGGACAGGACGGGCTACCGGGTGCGGTACCGGAGCCTCCTCGCCGCCGAACCCCGCCGAATACGCGCCGTACTCCTGATGACCCTGGCGCCCCTGCTCACCGCGGCCCTCCTCGTCTACCTGGTGTGGCCCACCCACTGGGTGGAGCGCGAGGGCGGTGACGAGTGGCTGGTGGGCCTGGACATCGCGATGCTCGTCGCGATCGGTCTGATCGAGCTGTTCATGGTCGTCAACGTCGTCTCGATCGCCCACGCCACGATGGTCGCCCAGGACCCCGTCCCGGTGTACCCCGAGCCCGGCACCCGGGTTGCCTTCCTCACCACCTGGGTGCCCGGCAAGGAGCCGATGGCCATGGTCCGGGCCACCCTTGAGGGCGCGGTCCGCCTGCACCACGTGGGCCCCCTCGACATCTGGCTCCTGGACGAGGGCGACGACGACCGGGCCAAGGCGCTCTGCGAGGAGCTGGGGGTGCACCACTTCACCCGCAGCGGCGTCCCGGAGTGGAACCGGAAGAAGGGCCCGCACAAGGCCCGCACCAAGCACGGCAACTACAACGCCTGGCTCGCCATGCACGGCGCCGACTACGACTTCTTCGCCTCCGTCGACACCGACCACGTACCGCTGCCGAACTTCCTGGAGCGGATGATGGGCTACTTCCGCGACCCGGACGTCGCCTTCGTGGTCGGCCCCCAGGTCTACGGCAACTACGACTCGCCCGTCACCAAGGCCGCCGAGTCCCAGCAGTTCCTCTTCCACGCGCTGATCCAGCGGGCCGGCAACCGCTACCGCGCCCCGATGTTCGTCGGCACCAACAACATCGTCAGGATCAGCGCGCTGCGCCAGGTCGGCGGGCTCTACGACTCGATCACCGAGGACATGGCCACCGGCTTCGAGCTGCACCGCCGCCGCAACCCCAGGACCGGCCGCTTCTGGAGGTCCGTCTACACCCCGGACGTGCTCGCCGTCGGCGAGGGCCCCGAATCCTGGACCGACTTCTTCACCCAGCAGACGCGCTGGTCGCGCGGTACGTACGAGACGCTGTTCAAGCAGTACTGGAAGGCGCTGTTCCGGGTCCCGCCCGGGCGGCTCCTCTCGTACACCCTGATGCTCGTCTACTACCCGATGACCGCCGTCAACTGGCTGCTCGGCATCGTCAGCTGCGTCCTGTTCCTCTGGTTCGGGGCCTCCGGCACCCAGGTCTCCGCCTCCGTCTGGCTGATGCTCTACAGCGACGCCGCCGCCCTCCAGATCGGGCTCTACCTCTGGAACCGCCGCCACAACGTCTCGCCCCACGAACCCGAGGGCTCGGGCGGTCTCGCCGGCATGGGGATGTCCGCGCTCTGCGCGCCCATCTACCTCAAGTCCTTCCTCTCGGCGGTGCTGCGCACCCGCGGCGGTTTCGTCGTCACCCCCAAGGGCGGCGCGGCCAGCCCCGACCGGCTGTGGACCTTCCGCATCCACCTCTTCTGGGCCGCGGTGCTCGCCGCCTCGCTCGGTGCCTCGGTCCACTACGGCCACACCCACGCGGCGATGCGGACCTGGGCGGTGCTCGCCCTCGCCATCGCGCTCGCCCCCGTCGCCGTCTGGGCCTTCTGCGCCCGGCGCGAGCGCGCGGCCGACCGCCGCCACGCCCTGGCAGGGCCGGCCGAGCCCGCCGAGACGGAGGCCGCGCTCGCCACCGCACCGGCTGCCTCGACGACCGGAGGGAACTGACCCATGGACCACCGGCCCTCCGCGCGCACCAAGAAGACGCTCCTGGGCGGCGGCGCCGTCCTGCTGCTCGCCGGGCTCAACGCCCCGGCCGCGCTCTCCTTCGCCGAGGAGCAGTACCACGCGTACAAGATCAGCCGGCCCGAGTACATGCGCAAGTACGGCGCCTGGAACACCGTCGACATCCCCGCGGAGTACCGCACCAACGCGATCCACGCCGCCCTGCTGCACACCGGCAAGGTCCTGATCATCGCCGGGTCCGGCAACAAGCAGGACAAGTTCGACGCGGGCTCCTTCGACACCGTGCTGTGGAACCCCAAGGACAACACCTTCAAGAAGGTCCCCACCCCCGAGGACTTCTTCTGCTCCGGTCACGCCCAGCTTCCCGACGGCCGCCTCCTGGTGGCCGGCGGCACCGCCCGCTACGAGGTGCTGGACGACCAGGTCAAGCGGGCGGGCGGGGGGATGCGGGTCAAGAACGAGAACCCGGACAAGGCCGTCACCCTCAAGAAGGGCACCCGCTTCCGCTCCCCCTCGGGCGTCGTGTACGTGTCGCGGTTCGACGTGACCGTGCCCCCGGCCAAGCGCGAGTTCGAGATCGGCTACTACGCGAGCGGCCGGATGAGGCCGTGGAAGACCAAGGTCACCGCGGCCGAGGCCCGGGTCTTCGTGGAGGCCGCCACCGAGGGGCCCAGGTCCGTGGCCGCCGGGCAGGCGCAGTACGCGATCGAGGGACTCTCCGGCGAGGACGCCGGGAACACCTACGGCCTCGCCGAGAAGATCACCATGGACAAGCAGGACTTCCAGGGGATCCGCTCGGCGTACGAGTTCGACCCGAAGGCGGAGAAGTACGTCCCCGTCGCCCCCATGCGCGAGGCCCGCTGGTATCCGACGCTCACCACCCTGAAGGACGGCCGGGTGCTCGCCGTCTCCGGACTGGACGACGTGGGCACGATCCTCGCGGGCGACAACGAGATCTACGACCCGAGGACCAAGAAGTGGTCCACGGGACCGTTCCGGTACTTCCCGACCTACCCCTCGCTCTTCCTCACCAAGAGCGGCAAGCTCTTCTACTCCGGCGCCAACGCGGGCTACGGGCCCGCCGACAAGGGCCGCGAGCCGGGCCTGTGGGATCTGACGGCCAACACCTTCCAGAAGATCGGCGGGCTCGGCGACGGCGACCAGCTGGAGACGGCCAGCTCGCTGCTGCTCCCGCCGGCCCAGGCGCAGCGGTTCATGCTGCTGGGCGGCGGCGGGGTCGGCGAGTCCAAGAAGTCCACGCCCCGCACCGCCCTGGTCGACCTCGCGCAGGCCAGCCCCGTCTTCCAGGCCGGCCCCGCGCTCCCGCAGGGCACCCGCTACCTCAACAGCGTGATCCTGCCCGACGACTCCGTCTTCACCAGCGGCGGCTCCGAGGACTACCGGGGCCGCGGCTCCAGCAACATCCTCAAGGCCCAGTTCTACGTCCCCGCCGCCAACGCCTTCCGCGAGGCCGCCGACCCCACGGTCGGGCGCAACTACCACTCGGAGGCGCTGCTGCTGCCCGACGGCCGGGTCGCCACCTTCGGCTCCGACTCGCTCTTCGGCGACAAGAACAACACCAAGCTCGGCAAGTTCGAGCAGCGCATGGAGATCTACACCCCGCCCTACCTCTACCGCGACAAGGACAAGCGCCCGGCGCTCGGGGACGGCCCGCAGGCGGTCGGCCAGGACCGCCGCGCCACCTTCCCCGCCGCCCACCCCGAGCGGATCGCCAGGGCCCGGCTGATGCGGCCCAGCGCCGTCACTCACACCACCGACGTCGAGCAGCGCTCGATCGACGTGCGCCTGACCAAGGACGCGAACTCGGTGACCGTGGAGGTGCCGAGCGACAAGGCGCTCGTGCCGCCCGGCTGGTACATGCTCTTCGTCACGGACGCCGAAGGCACCCCGTCCGAGGCGAAGTGGCTGCTGATCGACTGAATGCCCGATATCCCGAACGGCGGCGCCGGGCGGTGGCTCAGGCCTTGGAGCGGCGGGCCAGGTCCAGTGCGTACTCGGGCCACCAGGCGCCCGCCGCGGGCCCGCCCCGGCAGGTCCCGTCCGAGTCGCCGGGCCGCTTGATCCACAGATACGCGTCCAGCAGCGGGTCCTCGGTGCTGGTGGTCGGCGGCGTGCCCAGCGCCCGGCCGGGCGGGTTGCACCAGGCCTGGGCGGGGTCCTCCAGGAGCGGCCCGGCCCCGTTGCGGCTGGAGTCGACCACGAAGTGCTTGCCGCCGAGGCCCTGGGAGACCCTGGCCCCGTAGGCGCGCACGGACTCGTCCGTCTGGAAATTGGAGACGTTCAGCGCGAACCCGTCCGCGCGGGCGACCCCGGCCCGGGTCAGCGGCTCGACCAGCCGGGCCGGGTCGGGCACCCAGGCCGGGTTGCCCGCGTCCAGGTAGACCTTGGTCTCCGGCAGCTTCTTGAAGTGCTCGATCGCCTCGTTGAGCAGCTGGTACCGCTCGTCCTGGTGCTCGGGCGTGGTGCAGCCGTCGACCATGTGGGCCACCGCGTCCGGCTCCAGGACCACGATCGCCTTCGCGTTGCCGATCGCTTCGGCGAACCTGCCGTACCAGGCGCGGTACGCGGCCGCGTCCGCGGCGCCGCCCGCCGAGTGCCCGCCGCAGTCGCGGTGGGGGATGTTGTACGCGACGAGCAGGACCGTGCGCCGGTCCTTCGCGGCGCCCGCCACGGCCCGGCGGATTCCCGGCCCCGGGTCGTCCCCGGAGGGCCAGTCGCCCACGGGCCGGTCCGCGATCCGCCGCAGCGCCTCGGCGTCGGCGGTGCGGCCCTGCGCCTGCCAGACCTTGATCTGCCGGGCGGCGTTGCTCTCCGGGTCGACCCAGAAGGGCCCGCCGGGGGCCGGCTCGGCGCCGCCGCCGGTGGAGTGGCGCTGGGCGGAGGCGGAGGCCGAGGTTGCGTCCTCGTGGGAGCCGGAGCAGCCGACGGCCAGGGTGAGCAGGGCGGCGGCGAACAGGAGGCGGTGCCGGGCGTGGGCGGGCCGGGCCTTGCCGTGCCGGGACATGCGGCTCCCTGGGGTCACGGGCGTACACAGGACGCGGGCAATCGTGACATATCGGTCACCTTGCGCGAGGGAGCGCCACGGACCGGCCGGGAGCGGATGTGCCGGCCGAAGTGTGAGACGGTGCTGACCGCCATGTGACCAGTGGGTAAGGTCGACGCGTGCCGAAGCCCCTCAGCCTCCCGTTCGACCCCATCGCCCGCGCCGACGAACTCTGGCAGCAGCGCTGGGGGCCGGTCCCCTCCATGGGGGCGATCACCTCGATCATGCGCGCCCACCAGATCCTGCTCGCCGAGGTCGACGCGGTGGTCAAGCCGTACGGGCTGACCTTCGCGCGGTACGAGGCGCTGGTGCTGCTCACCTTCTCCAAGGCCGGTGAGCTGCCGATGTCCAAGATCGGCGAGCGGCTGATGGTCCACCCCACGTCGGTGACGAACACGGTGGACCGCCTGGTGCGGTCGGGTCTGGTCGACAAGCGGCCCAACCCCAACGACGGGCGCGGCACCCTCGCCTCCATCACGGACAAGGGGCGCGAAGTCGTGGAGAACGCGACCCGGGACCTGATGGAGATGGACTTCGGGCTCGGCGTCTACGACGCGGAGGAGTGCGGGGAGATCTTCGCACTGCTGCGGCCGCTTCGGGTGGCCGCGCGCGACTTCGAGGACGAGTAGGGCGCGGACCGCCGCCCCCTTGACCGGGGCGGGTGACGGGGGCGGGCCCGGGCAAGATCGCGGGTTCGCGGCCGTTACGCTCGTAGGCATGAAAAAGAGCGTGCTGACCCGCTACCGCGTGATGGCCTACGTCACCGGCGTCCTCCTCGTCCTGCTGACCCTCGGCGTCATCGCCAAGTACCTGCTGGACATGGACGGCGCGGCCGACTTCACCAAGATCGTGGGCATCGCGCACGGCTGGCTGTACGTCCTGTACCTCGTCTGCGCCTTCGACCTCGGCTCCAAGGCGAAGTGGCCGGTCGGCAAGCAGCTGTGGGTGCTCATCGCGGGCACCATTCCCACCGCCGCCTTCTTCGTCGAGCGCAAGGTCTCCCGCGCGGTGGAGCCGCTGGTCACGGACCCGGCGCCGGTCACGGCCCAGGCCTAACCCCACCGCCCGCGAAGAACCGCGGGCGGTCGGCCATCGACATTTACTTGGACGTCCTAGTAAATTCGGGGGTATGGACGCTGACGCCATCGAGGAGGGCCGCCGACGCTGGCAGGCCCGTTACGACAAGGCCCGCAAGCGGGACGCGGACTTCACCACGCTCTCCGGGGACCCGGTCGACCCGGTCTACGGGCCCCGCCCCGGCGACACCTACGAGGGCTTCGAGCGGATCGGCTGGCCCGGCGAGTACCCGTACACGCGCGGACTCCACGCGACCGGCTACCGGGGCCGGACCTGGACCATCCGCCAGTTCGCGGGATTCGGCAACGCCGAGCAGACCAACGAGCGCTACAAGATGATCCTCAAGGCGGGCGGCGGCGGCCTGTCCGTCGCCTTCGACATGCCGACCCTGATGGGCCGCGACTCCGACGACCCGCGCGCGCTGGGCGAGGTGGGCCACTGCGGGGTCGCCATCGACTCGGCCGCCGACATGGAGGTCCTCTTCAAGGACATCCCGCTCGGCGACGTCACCACGTCGATGACGATCAGCGGCCCCGCCGTGCCGGTCTTCTGCATGTACCTGGTCGCCGCCGAGCGCCAGGGGGTGGACCCCGGCATCCTCAACGGCACGCTCCAGACCGACATCTTCAAGGAGTACATCGCCCAGAAGGAGTGGCTCTTCCAGCCCGAGCCGCACCTGCGCCTCATCGGTGACCTGATGGAGCACTGCGCGGCCGGCATCCCCGCGTACAAGCCGCTCTCCGTCTCCGGGTACCACATCCGCGAGGCCGGGGCGACGGCCGCGCAGGAGCTGGCGTACACGCTGGCGGACGGCTTCGGATACGTCGAGCTCGGCCTCAGCCGCGGTCTGGACGTCGACGTCTTCGCGCCCGGCCTGTCCTTCTTCTTCGACGCCCACCTCGACTTCTTCGAGGAGATCGCGAAGTTCCGCGCCGCGCGCCGGATCTGGGCCCGCTGGATGAAGGAGGTGTACGGGGCGAAGTCCGACAAGGCGCAGTGGCTGCGCTTCCACACCCAGACGGCCGGGGTCTCCCTGACCGCCCAGCAGCCGTACAACAACGTCGTACGGACGGCGGTGGAGGCGCTCTCGGCGATCCTCGGCGGCACCAACTCGCTGCACACCAACGCCCTGGACGAGACGCTCGCCCTGCCCAGCGAGCAGGCCGCCGAGATCGCCCTGCGGACCCAGCAGGTGATCATGGAGGAGACGGGCGTGGCCAACGTGGCCGACCCGCTCGGCGGCGCCTGGTACGTGGAGCAGCTCACCGACCGCATCGAGGCGGACGCGGAGAAGATCTTCGACCAGATAAAGGAGCGCGGGCGGCGGGCGCACCCCGACGGGCAGCACCCGATCGGCCCCATGACCTCGGGGATCCTGCGCGGTATCGAGGACGGCTGGTTCACCGGCGAGATCGCCGAGTCCGCCTTCCAGTACCAGCAGGCCCTGGAGAAGGGCGAGAAGCGGGTCGTGGGCGTCAACGTGCACCACGGGTCGGTCACCGGTGACCTGGAGATCCTGCGAGTCAGCCACGAGGTGGAGCGGGAGCAGGTGCGGGCCCTGGCGGACCGCAGGGCGGCGCGGGACGAGGCGCGGGTGCGGGCGTCCCTGGACGCGATGCTGGCCGCCGCGCGCGACGGCTCGAACATGATCGTCCCGATGCTGGACGCGGTCCGCGCGGAGGCGACCCTCGGGGAGATCTGCGGGGTGCTTCGTGAGGAGTGGGGGGTGTATACGGAGCCGGCGGGGTTCTGAGGGGTGCGGGGGGCGTCTTCCGGGTGCGGGTGGAGTGTGGCTGATCGCGCAGTTCCCCGCGCCCCCCAGGGGGTCCACCGCACCCCGGACGTGCGGGGCCCCGTACCCGCCGCGGCCCCGTACCCGCCGCGGGCCTGCGGCCCGCACACCCGCTGCGGGGCTGCGCCCCGGGCCCCGTTTTCGTCTGCGGACCGTGCTGGGTTGCTCGCGCAGTTCCCCGCGCCCCCAAAGACGGAACGTCCGCCCCCGGAACACAGCCGTCAGCCACAGCCCCCTGAAGGGGCGCGGGGAACGGCGCGGGCAACCGTCCACCGGGTAGCGGGCGAGGGCGGGTTGAGGGGCGCGAGGAACTGCGCGGGCAACAGTCCACTGCCCGCAGACGAGGGCGGGGTTGAGGGGCGCGAGGAACTGCGCGAGCAACCATCCACTGCCCGCAGGCGAAGGCGGGTTGAGGGGCGCGGAGAACTGCGCGAGCAACCGTCCACTGTCCGCAGGCGAAGGCGGGTTCAGGGACGCGGGGACCGGCGCGGGCAACCGTCCACCGGGTCGCGGGCGAGGGCGGGTTGAGGGGCGCGGGGAACTGCGCGAGCAACCGTCCACTCACCCGCAGACGAACCCCGGGCAGAACAGGGGCGCGGGGAACGGCGCGAGCAACCCACCACTCACCCGCAGACGAACCCCCGGCCGAACAGGGGCGCGAGCAACCCTCCACCGGGCCGCAGGGGAAAGGGGACCCCCGCACGGGGTTACCCGGGCCACCTCACCCGGAACTCCGCACCCCCACCCGCCGCATTCCGCACACTCAGCTCCGCCCCGTGCGCCCGAGCGATCTGGCGCGCCATCGCCAGGCCCAGGCCGGACCCGGGCAGCGCCCGAGCCCGGTCGGCCCGGTAGAAGCGGTCGAAGACGTACGGCAGGTCCTCCGGGGCGATACCGGGCCCGTGGTCCCGTACCGTCAGCGCCCCGCCCGACAGGGCCACCTCCACCTCCGCGCCCGGTGGACTGAACTTCGCCGCGTTGTCCAGGAGATTGGACAGCAGCCGGGCGAGCCGGGCCGGGACGCCGGGGAGCGTGGCGGAGGCGTCCGCCAGGTCGAGGCGGAAGGGCGTGGCGGGCCAGTGCGCACGGGCCGTGTCCACGGTGTGGGCGACCAGGGGCGCCAGCCGCACCTCCTCCAGGAGCGGGGTGGGCTCCTCGTCCCTGGCCAGGTCGATCAGGTCGTTCACCATCACCGTCACCTCCCGGATCTGCCGCCCCAGCGCCGAGGACGCCCGGGTGCGCTGGGCCTCGGTCAGCCGGTCGGCCCGGGCCAGGAGTTCGGCGTTGGTACGCAGGGCGGTGAGCGGGGTGCGCAGCTCGTGGGAGGCGTCCGCGACCAGCCGGCGCTGGGCGGTCACCGACTGCTCCAGCTCGCCCAGCATGGTGTTGAAGGACACGGCGAGCCGCGTCACCTCGTCCTCCTTGTAGGCCGGGCCCGGCGGCAGCTCGATGCGGTGGCCGGGGTCGCGGGTGGCCGCGATGTGCTCGGCGGTCGCGGTGAGCCGGGCGACCGGCGCGAGGCCGGCGCGGGAGACCCCGTAGCCCAGTCCGGCGGCGAGCAGCACCCCGGCCGCGCCGACACCGCCGAGCCACCAGGCCGCCTGCCGTACGCCCTGCTCGACTGTGTCCGCGCGCAGCGCGACCTGGAGCGCCTCGCCGTGCGGCAGCGTGGTGGTGAGCATCCGCGCCGGGTGGCCGGAGAGCCGGAGGTTGGTGAAGTACGGACGGCGCTGCCCGGCCGCGACCTCGCGGGCCTGCGGCGGCACGGGCAGCAGATACGGCTCGGCCGGGTCGTCCGCCGGGCTCCGGGGGACGATCTGGGCGCAGGCAGGGGCGGCGAGGAAGCGGCACTCCCCGCTCAGCACCCCGGGGGCCTCGCCCCGGTTCTGCTGGGCGGCCAGCGTCGCGGACTGGGTCAGGTTCAGGTCGAGCTGGTGGAACAGCTCGTAGCGGATCACGAAGTACGCGGCCGCGCAGACGCCCAGCGCGACCAGCGCCACCGCCGCCGACGCGGCCAGCGCCAGCCGGGTGCGCAGCGGCCGGTGGCGCCGCCAGCGGGTGCCGAGCCGACGGGTGCCGGGGCTGCGGGCGCCGAGGCGGCGGCGCGCGCTCACGCGGTGTCCAGTACTCACGCGGTGTCCAGCCGGTAGCCGACGCCGTGGACGGTGTGGACGAGCCGGGGCTCGCCGTCCGCCTCCAGCTTGCGCCGCAGATAACCCACGTACACCGCCAGCGAGTTGGAGTCCGGCCCGAAGTCGCGGCCCCAGACGAGCTCCAGGATCATCTCGCGCGGCAGGACCTGTCCCGGGTGGCGCATCAGCAGTTCCAGGAGGGCGGACTCGGTGCGGCTGAACTCCAGGGGGCGTCCCGCGCGGTGGCCGGAGCGGGTGGCCGGGTCGAGGACCAGGTCCGCGAAGACCAGCCGCTCCGGGTCCGGCTCCTCCGGCGCGGCCCGGCGCAGCAGCGCCCGTACGCGTGCGACGAGTTCGTCCAGGGCGAAGGGCTTGACGAGGTAGTCGTCGGCCCCCGCCTCCAGGCCGTCGACGCGCTCGCTCACCGAGTCCAGCGCGGTCAGGACCAGGATCGGGGTGCGGTCGCCGAGCGCCCGCAGCCGGCGGCAGACGGCCAGCCCGTCCAGGACCGGCATCATCACGTCCAGGACCACCGCGTCCGGCTGCCAGGCGGCGATCGAGGTGAGCGCCGCCAGCCCGTCGGCGGCGCCCCGCACCTCGTACCCCTCCACGGACAGACCGTCCTCCACGGCGGCCCGCACCTCCGGCTCGTCGTCGACGACGAGGATGCGGGCCGGGGGCCGGGCGTGTGCGCTGGTGCTCATGGGCAAAGAGTGCCAAACGCCGCTCTTAGAAGCCTCTTAAGCCACCCCGCGACCGTTCGGGGCATGCGCACACCACTGTCTGTCGTGATCGGTGCGGGCGGCACCGGCGGCCACATCTACCCCGGGCTCGCACTCGCCGAGGCGCTGCGCCGGGCCGTCCCGGACGCGGTGATCTCGTTCGTCGGTACGGAACGGGGCCTGGAGGGCGAGCTGATCCCGGCCGCCGGGTACCGGCTGCACACCGTCGACATGATCCCCTTCGACCCGGCGCTCGGCGCCCGTCGCTATCTGCTGCCCGCCGCCCTGCTGAGGTCCGGCGCGCAGTGCCGGGCGATCCTGCGGGCCCAGGGCGCGCAGGTGGCCGTGGGGATGGGCGGCTATCCCAGCGCGCCCGTCATCGTCGGGGCCAGACTCGCCGGGCTGCCCAGCCTCATCCACGAGTCCAACGCGGTGCCGGGCCGGGCCAACCAGTTCGCGGCCCGGCTCACCAGGAACATCGCGGTGGCCTTCGACCGCAGCCGGGCACATCTGGCGGGCGGCGCCGACGCCGTCACCACCGGCATGCCCATCTCCGCCGCCCTGGCCCGGCTCGACCGGCCGACGCTGCGGGCCGAGGCGCGGCGGGCGCTGGACGTGCCGCCCGGGGCGCGCCTGGTGCTCGTCAACGGCGGCAGCCTCGGCGCGGCCCGGCTCACCGGGGCGGCGGTCGGCCTCGCCCGCCGCTGGCAGGGGCGCGCCGACGTCCAGCTGCTGATCAAGACCGGTCCCGCCGCCCTGGAGGAGACCCGGCGGCGGCTGACCGGGCTGTGGGGCGCGCGGGCCGTGCCGTACCTGGACCGGATGGACCTCGCCTACGCGGCCGCCGATCTGGTGGTGTGCCGGGCGGGCTCGGCGACCGTCGCGGAGCTCGCCAGCACCGGGCTGCCCGCGGTCCTCGTCCCGTATCCGCACGCGCCCGGCGACCACCAGACGCACAACGCGCGGGTGCTCGTCGATGCCGGGGCGGGGCTGCTGCTGCCCGACGCCGAGGCCACCGCGGAGCGGCTGGCCGGGCTGGTCGAGCCGCTCCTGTCCGACCCCGCGCGGCTCGCCTCGATGACGGGCGCGGCCGACCCCGGACCGCACGCCCGCGCGGCGGACCTGCTGGCGGCGAAGGTTCTGGAACTCGCCGGCCGCCCCACCCCCCACACCCCTTCGTACGCGTACAGCGAGGAGCACACCGCATGAACAGCTGGCAGAACAGGACCGTCCTGGTCACCGGGGCCGAGGGCTTCATCGGTTCGACTTTGGTGGACCTGCTGGTGGAGCGGGGCGCGCGGGTGCGGGCCCTGGTGCACTACAAGCCGTACGCGGAGAAGGGCCACCTCGCGCATCTGCTCGGCCACCCGTCCGTCGAGATGATCGCCGGCGACGTACGCGACGCCGGGCGGGTGTCGGACGCGGTCGCCGGGTGCGACACCGTCTTCCACCTCGCCGCGCTGATCGGCATTCCGTACAGCTACGACTCCCCGGGCGCGTACGTGCAGACGAACGTGGTCGGCACGGAGAACGTCGCCGAGGCGTGCCGGCGGCACTCGGTGCGGCGGCTGGTGCACACGTCCACGAGCGAGGTGTACGGGACGGCGCGGACGGTCCCGATCGCCGAATCCCACCCGCTCCAGCCGCAGTCGCCCTACTCCGCCTCGAAGATCGGCGCGGACATGCTGGCGCTGTCGCACTGGCACGCCTTCGAGCTGCCGGTGACGGTGGTGCGGCCGTTCAACACCTACGGGCCGCGGCAGTCGGCGCGGGCCGTGATCCCGGCGATCCTGTCCCAACTCCACGCGGGGGTACGCGAGATACGGCTCGGCTCGCTCACTCCCACGCGTGACTTCACGTACGTGACGGACACCGCGCGGGGGTTCCTGGCGGTGGCGGAGTGCGAGCGGGCGGTGGGGGAGGTGGTGAACCTCGGCTCGGGCCGCGAGATCGCGATCGGTGATCTGGCCGCCGCGCTGATCTCGGCCTCGGGCCGTGAGGCGCGGATCGTGACCGATCCCGCGCGCCTGCGGCCGTCCGGGAGCGAGGTGGAGCGGCTGCTGTCGGACAACTCGCGGGCGCGGGAGTGGGCGGGGTGGGGGCCGGAGGTGTCGCTGGGGGAGGGGTTGAGGCGGACTTCGGAGTGGGTGCGGGGGCGGGGGCTCGGTACCGGGTACGCGGTGTAGCCCCCACCCCGCCCCTTCCCTGAACCCTCCGGGGAACGGGGCCCCGGGCGGCCAGGGGTCCATCTGCGGCCCGGTGGTGGGCTGGCCGCGCAGTTCCCCGCGCCCCTGAAGGCCTACGGGGCTTCGCCCCTTGGCCCCATCTTTCGCCCACCACCCACCCGTGGGCGAACGGAAAGGCAAGGGCGGGTGGGTGGGGAAGAAAGGGGGTTCGGGGGCGCGGCCACCGAGGGGGGATCAGGCGGCCGACTGCAAGCCCATGCAGATCAGGACCGCGAACTCCCGCGCCCACTCCCGGTCCACCGGCTCCGCACTCACCAGAGCCCGATGCACCACCGCCCCCGCCACCACGTCGAAGATGAGGTCCGCGTGCCGGGCGGAGGCGACCGGGTCGTCCTCGTACGGCAGCTCGCCCCGCACCTGCGCCCGCTCACGGCCGATCAGTACGAGCCGTTTCTGACGGTCCACGATCGCCGAGCGGATCCGCCCGCGCAGCGCGTCGTCGCGCGTGGACTCCGCGACCACCGCCATCAGCGCCGTCTTCGTCTCGGGCCGCTCCAGGATGGAGGCGAACTGGAGCACCACGCCCTCCACGTCCGCCGCGAGGCTCCCGAGGTCGGGGAGTTCGAGCTCGTCGAAGAGGACCGCGACCGCGTCCACGACCAGCTCGTTCTTGCCCGCCCAGCGCCGGTACAGCGTCGTCTTGGCGACACCGGCCCGCGTCGCCACGTCCCCCAGCGTCAACTTCGACCACCCCAGTTCCACCAGTGCTTGCCGGGTCGCCAGCAGGATCGCCGCGTCCGCCTCGGCACTGCGAGGCCGGCCGCGGACGGCTCTGGCGGGGCTGGGTTCGGCACACATGACGTACGACCATACCGGCCGGTAAGGAATGCGCCGGGGAACACGCTGTGGGGGAGATCACGGCCCCGGAAGGGCGCTCCCGTACCGACTCCAGTTACGCTACGACTCGTAGCGAAAGGCTCCAGCGGCCCTGAGCGACGACCACAGAACAGACCACAGCACGACCACGCGGCACACGACGCGGCATGACGCCGCGACAGCAGTACCGCAGGGCGCAGGCGCCGGGTGGGGACCCAGGTGCGCCGGGATCCTGCCACGGATTGACCACACACGCGCGCGGAAGGGGGAGGATGTACGCATGCAGCCTAGGAACATGTCCATGAGCGGCGTCGTCGACCTCGCCGCGGTGAAGGCGGCCGGTGAGGCCAAGGCCAAGGCGGAGCAGGCCCGAGCCGAGGCCGCCCGCCAGGGTGGGGGCGCGGCGGTGGCGCCGTCCGCCCTCGTGATCGATGTCGACGAGGCCGGGTTCGAGCGCGACATCCTCCAGCGCTCCGCCGAGGTGCCGGTCGTCATCGACTTCTGGGCCGAGTGGTGCGAGCCGTGCAAGCAGCTCGGCCCGCTCCTGGAGCGGCTGGCCGCCGAGTACAACGGCCGCTTCCTTCTGGCCAAGATCGACGTCGACGCCAACCAGATGCTGATGCAGCAGTTCGGGATCCAAGGCATCCCCGCGGTGTTCGCCGTGGTCGCCGGACAGGCGCTGCCCCTCTTCCAGGGCGCGGCCCCCGAGGCCCAGATCCGCGAGACCCTCGACCAGCTGATCCAGGTGGCCGAGGAGCGCTTCGGTCTCACCGGCATCGCCGTCGACGCGGGCGCGCCCTCCTCGCAGGCCCCCGCGCCGATGGCCGGTCCGTACGACGCCCTGCTCGAAGCGGCCGTGACGGCCCTGGACTCCGGCGACCTCGCCGGCGCGGTCCAGGCGTACAAGAACGTCCTCGCCGACGACCCCGGCCACCCCGAGGCCAAGCTCGGCCTCGCCCAGGCCGAACTGCTGCGCCGCGTCCAGGACATGGACCCGCAGCAGGTCCGCAAGGACGCGGCCGAGAAGCCGGCCGACGTCACCGCGCAGATCGCGGCGGCGGACCTGGACCTGGTCGGCGGCCATGTCGAGGACGCCTTCGGCCGTCTCGTCGAGGCCGCCCGCGTCACCGCGGGCGACGACCGCGACGCGGCGCGGCGGCGACTGCTGGAACTCTTCGAAGTGGTCGGCCCCGACGACCCGCGGGTGACCAAGGCGCGGGGCGCGCTGGCGCGAGTTCTTTACTGAACCAAGGCCCGGATTCCGGGCCGCCTCCGGGCCCCTTCAGGGGCGCTGAGCTGTCATCGCGTGCCTGTGCGGCGCTGACGATTTGGCGACACGGAGACAAGCGGCGACCGCGCTTTACCAAAACTTGGTAAACGCGGTCGCTGTTACTGGCAGTAAATTGAACCGCTTCTTACGTCCGTATTGAGACGTCTATTTCCCCTTCTGTCTGGTGACTGGAGGGTACGAAGTGTGGTGGCCCGATGCCGGGCTGTCGCGCCACGGTTATCCCTCCGTTACTGGCAAGTAACGAACCCCCTTGCGCCCCTCCCCCGAATGGACCACGATCGGCCACGCTCGGTCCAATAACGCACCAGCCCGACAGCCCTGTGGGGCGGGGCGTTTCCTGGGTCCCCACCGAGCCGGCCGGCGGCAGTGGTGCCGGCCGTGGACAGGGGGGTCTCCGCTCTACCGGCGGGGCCTGTCCAGCAGGTTGTGCGTGATGCGTCAGGCGCGACCAGTGGTTGTCGCTCGGGGGTGATCGCCGGTGATTCGGACGCGGTACGCGCCTGAGGCTCGGGCGCTCCTTCCCGAGGACGTAGCACTTCTCCCATCCCTGGACAGCCTGCGAGGGTCCGTCCCGGAGATGTACGTCCGAGAAGGAGGAAAGTCATGGAGTCCCAAGTTCGTGGCGGGACCAGATGGAAGCGGTTCGCGCTGGTCATGGTGCCCAGCGTGGCTGCCACGGCGGCGATAGGCATCGGGCTCGCCCAGGGTGCGCTGGCGGCGTCGTTCAGTGTTTCCGGCGTTGACTTCAAGGTCACGGCGGATGAGCTGGTCGGCCACAACATGCTTCAGTACGGGTCGATCGACAGCGGCGCGGGCAAGAACCACCCGGTGGTCGTGTCCGGCTTCAACCACGCCGAGATCACCAACATGTGCCAGTCCGTCGTGACGCCGCTCCCGTTCGACATCCCGGGCATCGGCAAGGCCGTCACGATGAAGATCGAGGCGGGCACGCAGGCGGGCAAGCCGGTCGTAGCGGACAACATCTACCTTGATGTGACCCAGCTCGACACCGATGCGACGTTCAAGAACATCGACATCGGTGTCGCGGCAGGCGAGGGCAAGGCCGACCCTGACGGCGGCCGAGCCGTAGGGATCCAGAAGGGCAAGGCCGGCACTCCGGGGGAGAACCCCAGCCCGTACGGCTTCGCGCAGCGCGCTGACGAGGTCGTTCTGGCCAAGGTGCAGCAGCGTGCGTGGGCAACCACAGCGGCCAGCTTCAAGCTCAACGGCCTCAAGCTGCGGCTGTCCGGTGGCGCCAACGAGTGCGAGTTGAAGCACTAGCAGGCACCTCACCCGGTGGCCGACGGAGTATGGCTCTCTCGGCCGCCGGGGAACTCTTTCTTCTTACAGCAACAGCGGTACCAGGGAGCTGTTTTCCATGAGCGCCGAGACCAAAGGTTCCCGCGGGTTCACCTACTGGCGGCTGCGTTACCGGGCCTGGCGGGGTAACAGGCCGTTCTGGGCAGGACTGTTCACCATCGCGGGCGGCGTGCCCATCATGTACTTCCCGTACGCCAACATGCACCTCGGCAACATCACGTTGGCCATGTCCACCACGGCGGGCGCGGGCTCCCTCATCATCGGTGTCCTCCTGGTCACGCTGGGCCTGACCATGTGGTTCCACCACGTCGTACGGGTGTTCGCCGGTATCGCGTCCATCCTGCTGGCGCTGATTTCCCTGCCCGTCGCGAACTTCGGCGGATTCGTCATCGGCTTCCTCCTGGCCATGTTCGGAGGCGCGCTCGCTGTTTCTTGGGTGCCTGCCAAGCCGAGGCGACGTGACCGGAGCGCCAAGGCCGACGAGCCTTCGGGCGACGAACCGGACGCACTGCCCGAAGAGGGAACCGTTCCCGGTCCGCGCGAGGGAGAGTACGGAACCGCCGTCACCGAAACGACAGTCGACGCCAATGGCGGGAGGAACAGTGCGGGGTGACGAGACGCAGCTGGACTCGACCGGAGGCGGCGACAAATCCCGTGAGAGAGGCGGGCCGCGTCACGCGGCTCCGCGGAAGTCTCTGCTGACGAAGCTGCACATGCCCGCGGGCAAGGCGATGGCGCTGGCCGCCATGCCGACGGCCATGTTCGTCGGGATGAGCCTCACGCCCAAGCTCGCGATGGCGGACGACAACCCGGACATCCCGTTCGCGCCGGGCCCCTGTGTGACGCGCTCCGACGAGCCGGGCGAGTCGCCGAGCCCGTCGTCGAGCAAGTCGACGAAGCCGGCCCCGGACCCCTCGTCCTCCGCCTCGTCCTCGTCCCCGGACAAGGCGGACGCCAAGGACACGGAGAAGGACAAGGCCAAGGAGCCTGCCCCGACGGCCACCCCGTCGGCGGAGAAGGTCCAGCAGAAGACGTCCGCTCCGACGAAGACGTCCGCCCCGACGAAGGCACCGGCCACCGAGCCGTCCACGACGCCCGCGCCCACCAAGTCCACCAACCCGCTGGACCCGCTGGGCCTGGGAGACGTCCTGGGCGACATCCTGGGCGTACACCCGAGCAAGTCGTCCGCGCCGGTGACCCCGAAGCCGTCGACGACCGCGACCTCCGCGCCGACGACGAAGCCGACGACCACGGCTCCGGCGCCGAAGACCACGCCGAGCAAGCCGGCGACGAAGCCCGCCACCAAGCCGGTGACGAAGACCGTTGACGAAACGGACAAGACCGCCGCCGCGATCCGCGAGGCGGCCGCGCGGGCCGGCCAGAAGGTCGAGGACCTGGCGGACGGCGTCAAGGGCCTGGACGCCAAGAAGGACACCGACGTCCCCGACGGCGCCAAGCCGCCCTTCCCGTGCCCCACGCCGGACCCGAAGGCCCTCGCCAACGCCAAGCTGGACGCGGGCGTCCCGCTGCTGCCGGACAAGCCGTGGATCCTCAAGACCTCCAAGCTGACCCTGACCGGCCTGAACTACGAGGGCATCGTCGAGGTCAAGACGGGCAGCGGCAAGATCAAGAAGGTCCTGAAGTTCACGGCGACGTACGTCGGCATCGACAACCTGCACCAGCTGGTGTACGGGCCGGAGGTGAACGGCAAGCCGACCACCGCCCACGTCAAGGCGCGCGCGGGCTCCACGTCGGAGATCCGCGACGGCAAGGTGACGATGTACACGGAAGAGCTGAAGGGCAACCTCTTCGGCCTCATCCCGGTCACCTTCAGTCCCGAGACGCCGCCGCCCCTGAACGTCCCGCTCGCCATCTTCACCAACGCGACGGTGCGCCAGGCCGGCCAGTTCGGCGGCACGCTGACGGTCCCGGGACTTCAGAACTACCTCACGGACGGCAGCCCCGAGTAACACGCAGCCGCGAAAGGCCCATCCGGGAGCCGCAGTCGACCGTGGCCCGCACCGATTCCGGTGCGGGCCACGGTCGATTCATTGACGTCGACGTATGACGTCGGCTCATCGACGTCCTCGGCAGGAGCCGCGCCGACCCGACGGCCGGTCGTGCCGTCCGGCCGCGTGCGCGGGGCGCCCCTGCCCCTACCCCCTCCGCCGCGCCCGCACCGGCCTCCGCCTGAGCACCCAATACGCCACCCCCGCCGCCACAGCCGCCCCCGCCCCCAGCCCCGTCCACCCCAGGACGCCCATCCCCGACGAGTCCGTCTTCGTCGCCGCCGCGGCCGCGGGCCTGGCGGCAGCGGAGGGCTTCGCCGGGTCCAGGGTGCCGATCGGTTTGGCCCTGCCCGCTGCCGTGAAGCCCCAGTCCAGCAGCGCCCGCGTCTCCGTGTACACCTTGTCGTGCTTCTTCTCCTGGGGGTTCATCACCGTCACCAGGATCGTGCGGCCGTCGCGGGTCGCGGCCTCCGCGAGGGTGTTGCCGGCGTGGGACGTGTAGCCGTTCTTGCCGCCGATCAGGCCCGGGTACTTCGCCACCCCGCCGATGCCGGAGAGCATGCGGTTGGTGTTGGAGATCGCGAACGGCTTGCCCTTGGTGTTCGGGCCGCCCGGGAACTTCGCGTCCGCCGTCGAGCAGTACTCCTTGAAGTCCTTGTTGCGCAGGCCCGAGCGCAGGAACAGCGTCAGGTCGTACGCCGAGGAGACCTGGCCCTCCGCGTCGTAGCCGTCGGGGCTGAGGACGTGGGTGTCCTTGGCGCCCAGCGAGTCCGCCCTCGCCTGCATGTCCGACACCGTCTTGGGGACGCCGCCGTTCATCGACGCGAGCACGTGCACCGCGTCGTTGCCCGAGCGCAGGAACACCCCGCGCCAGAGGTCGGCGCCCTGGTACGTCTGGCCCGGGACGATGCCGACCGCGCTGCTGCCGCCGCCCACGCCGGTGAGCTCCGCCGGCTCCACCTTGTGGCTCGCCGTGCCCGGCACCGCGGGCAGCACCGTGTCCGCGAAGAGCATCTTGAGCGTGGAGGCGGGCGGCAGCGGCCAGTGGGCGTTGCTGGCGGCCAGTACCTGGCCGGTGTCGGCGTCCGAGACCATCCAGGACAGGGCCGAGAGGCCGGCCGGCAGTGCGGGGGCGCCCTCGCCCGTCTGGGGGCCCGGGAGGCCCAACTGCGCTCCGCCGACGGTGGACATGGCAGCGGGGGGCTGCTTGGGGGATCCGGCGCGCGGCGCCCCGGGACTCGGCTTCGCGGGCGAGGCCGTGCCCGGCTTCACCGGGTGGGCCGCCGCCGGGGCGGCGCCGCAGACCACCGCCGCCGCGGTGAGGGCCGTGATGGCCAGCGGGCGGCTGAACTGCACAGTTATCGGGGCACGCATGAACGCGAACGTACCCCACGGAATGTGTAGATCCTGTTGCGGGCACTCCGCGACTGGGCAACGGCGCGCGAAGACGCCGTCGGCGGTGTATGCGCGAGGGCGGCGCCCCGGAAAACTCCGTGGCGCCGCCCTTCGTTTCGTACCGTGAGTCCGGGGCCGACCCCGCCGGGGCCCGGCCGGGTCCCGGACGAATCAGCCCTGGCGGCCGTCGCCCAAGTGGTGGACGCGGACCATGTTGGTGGTGCCGGGGACCCCGGGGGGCGAACCCGCCGTGATGACCATCGTGTCGCCCTCGTTGTGCCGCTTGAGCTTGAGCAGCTCCGCGTCGACGAGGTCCACCATGGCGTCCGTGTTGTCCACGTGCGGGACGACGAAGGACTCGACGCCCCAGCTCAGCGCGAGCTGGTTGCGGGTGCCTGCGTCCGTGGTGAAGGCCATGATCGGCTGGGCCGCGCGGTAGCGCGACAGACGGCGGGCCGTGTCACCCGACTTGGTGAAGGCCACCAGCGCCTTGCCGTCGAGGAAGTCCGCGATCTCGCAGGCGGCGCGGGCGACCGAACCGCCCTGCGTGCGCGGCTTCTTGCCCGGGACCAGGGGCTGCAGGCCCTTGGAGAGGAGCTCCTCCTCGGCGGCCTCGACGATGCGGGACATCGTCTTGACCGTCTCGATCGGGTAGGCGCCGACCGAGGACTCGGCGGAGAGCATGACCGCGTCCGCGCCGTCCAGGATCGCGTTGGCCACGTCGGAGGCCTCCGCGCGGGTCGGACGCGAGTTGGTGATCATGGATTCCATCATCTGGGTCGCCACGATCACCGGCTTGGCGTTGCGGCGGCACAGCTCGATGAGGCGCTTCTGCACCATCGGGACCCGCTCCAGCGGGTACTCGACGGCGAGGTCGCCACGGGCCACCATCACACCGTCGAACGCCATGACGACGCCCTCCATGTGCTCGACGGCCTGCGGCTTCTCCACCTTGGCGATGACCGGCACGCGGCGGCCGACCTCGTCCATGACCTTGTGGACGTCCTTGACGTCGTCGGCGTCGCGGACGAAGGAGAGGGCGACCAGGTCGCAGCCCATCTTCAGGGCGAAGCGCAGGTCCTCGATGTCCTTCTCGGACAGGGCCGGGACGTTCACCGCCGCGCCGGGCAGGTTGATGCCCTTGTGGTCGGAGATGACACCACCCTCGATGACGATGGTCTTGACCCGGGGGCCGACGACCTCGGTCACCTTGAGCTCGACGTTGCCGTCGTTGATCAGGATCGGGTCGCCCTTGGAGACGTCGCCCGGCAGGCCCTTGTAGGTGGTGCCGCAGATCGACTTGTCGCCCGGGACGTCCTCGGTGGTGATGACGAACTCGTCACCGCGCACCAGCTCGACGGGGCCCTCGGCGAAGGTCTCCAGGCGGATCTTGGGGCCCTGGAGGTCGGCGAGCACGCCCACCGCGCGGCCGGTGTCCTCGGCGGCCCTGCGGACACGGTCGTACCGTTCCTGGTGCTCTGCCTGGGTCCCGTGGCTGAAGTTGAAGCGGGCCACGTTCATACCGGCCTCGATCAGAGCAGTGAGCTGCTCGTAGGAGTCGACGGCGGGGCCCAGTGTGCAGACGATTTTGGAACGGCGCATGAGGCGATCCTATCGGTTTGTTTCGCTCCGGAATATTCCGTCTGGTGGAATGTACAAATGGGCGGAGGCGCGCTCAGGCGTGGCCTGCGGACCGGTCCCTCTCAGGCTCCGGACCGGACCAGCGCGTACGTCTGCGTCGCGATCTCCAGCTCTTCGTCCGTGGGTACCACTGCCACGGCCACGCGCGCGTATTCCGGTGAGATGAGCCTCGGCGCGTCGGACCGTACGGCGTTGAGCTCGCCGTCGACCGCCAGCCCCAGCTCCTCCAGACCCAGCACGGCGGCCTCGCGCACCGGGGCCGCGTTCTCGCCCACCCCGGCGGTGAAGACGACCGCGTCGACCTTGCCGAGCACCGCGTAGTAGGCGCCGATGTACTTCTTCAGCCGGTGGATGTAGATGTCGAACGCGAGCGCGGCGCGCTGGTCGCCCGCCTCGATCCGGCGGCGGATCTCGCGCATGTCGTTGTCGCCGCAGAGCCCGACCAGACCGCTCTTCTTGTTGAGCAGCACGTCGATCTCGTCCGTCGACATCCCGGCGACCCGCTCCAGGTGGAAGGTCACCGCCGGGTCGATGTCGCCCGAGCGGGTGCCCATGACCAGGCCCTCCAGCGGCGTGAGCCCCATCGAGGTGTCCACGCACATCCCGCCGCGCACGGCCGAGGCGGAGGCCCCGTTGCCCAGGTGCAGCACGATCACGTTGATCTCGGAGGGGTCCTTGCCGAGGAGTTCGGCGGTCTTGCGCGAGACGTACGCGTGCGAGGTGCCGTGGAAGCCGTAGCGGCGGATGCGGTGCGCGTCGGCGGTCTCCACGTCGATGGCGTACCGGGCCGCGTGCTCCGGCATCGTGGTGTGGAAGGCGGTGTCGAAGACGGCCACCTGCGGCAGGTCCGGGCGCAGGGCCTGGGCGGTGCGGATGCCGGTGATGTTCGCCGGGTTGTGCAGCGGCGCGACCGGGACCAGGCGCTCGATCTCCGCCATGACCTCCTCGGTGATCACGGTCGGGGCGCTGAACTTCAGGCCGCCGTGCACCACCCGGTGGCCGATCGCGGCGAGTTCGGGCGAATCCAGGCCCAGGCCGTCCTGGGCGAGCTGCTCGGAGACCGCCTTCAGAGCGGCCCCGTGGTCGGCGATGGGGCCATTGACCTCGCGCCGGTCGCCGCCGGTCAGCGGGGTGTGCACCAGACGGGAAGTCTCCTCGCCGATCCGCTCGACCAGGCCCGCCGCGAGTCGCGTGGGGCCGGCCATGTCGAGCAGCTGGTACTTCACCGACGACGAGCCGGAGTTGAGTACGAGGACGCGCGACGGGGTCGGGTCGGTGCTGGTCATGCGGAGGTCTCCTGCCCCTTTGCCTGCGCCTGGGCCTGGATGGCCGTGATGGCGACGGTGTTGACGATGTCCTGGACGAGGGCGCCGCGCGAGAGGTCGTTGACCGGCTTGCGCAGACCCTGGAGCACCGGGCCCACGGCCACGGCGCCGGCCGAGCGCTGCACGGCCTTGTAGGTGTTGTTGCCCGTGTTGAGGTCCGGGAAGATCAGGACGGTGGCCTGCCCCGCCACCTCCGAACCCGGCAGCTTGGTCGCGGCCACCGTGGGCTCCACGGCCGCGTCGTACTGGATCGGCCCCTCGATCCGCAGGTCCGGGCGGGCCTCGCGGACCAGCTTGGTGGCCTCGCGGACCTTGTCGACGTCGGCGCCCGAGCCGGAGGTGCCGGTCGAGTACGAGAGCATCGCGATCCGGGGGTCCACGCCGAAGCGGGCCGCGGTGGCCGCCGCCTGGACCGCGATGTCGGCCAGCTGCTCGGCGTTCGGGTCCGGGTTGACCGCGCAGTCGCCGTACACGAGCACCTTGTCGGCCAGGCACATGAAGAAGACGGACGACACGATCGAGGCTCCCCCAGAGCCTGAGAGGGCCTGGGAGGTGCCCCCGGGCTTCGTCTTGATGATCTCGAAGGCCGGGCGGATGGTGGCGGCGGTGGAGTGCACCGAGCCGGAGACCATGCCGTCGGCCAGGCCCTCCTGGACCATCAGGGTGCCGAAGTAGTTGACGTCCGCGACCACGTCGTACGCCAGCTCCACCGTCACGCCCTTGTGCGCGCGCAACTGCGCGTACCGCTCGGCGAAGCCCTGGCGCAGCTCGGAGGTGTGCGGGTCGACGATCTCGCACCGGGTGACGTCGATGCCGAGGTCGGCGGCCTTCTTGCGGATGGCCTCCACGTCGCCGAGCAGGGTGAGGTCGCAGACGTCGCGGCGGAGCAGGACGTCGGCGGCGCGCAGCACACGCTCCTCGGCGCCCTCGGGCAGCACCACCCGGCGCCGGTCCGCGCGGGCCTGTTCCAGCAGCTCGTGCTCGAACATCATCGGGGTGACCCGGCCGCTGCGGGCCACCGACATCCGGGCCAGCAGGTCGGCGGTGTCGGTGTGGCGCTCGAAGAGGCCGAGCGCGGTCTCCGCCTTGCGCGGGGTGGAGGCGTTCAGCTTGCCTTCGAGGGCGAAGAGTTCACCGGCCGTGGGGAAGGAACCGCCGGTGACGGCGACCACCGGGGTGCCGGGCGCGAGGCGGTCGGCGAGCTTGAGGATGGCCTCGCCCGGCCGCTCGTCCAGGGTCAGCAGGACGCCGGCTATCGGGGGCGTCCCGGCGCTGTGCGCGGCCAGCGAGCCCACCACCAGGTCGGCCCGGTCGCCCGGGGTCACGACCAGGCAGCCCGGGGTCAGGGCGTTGAGGAAGTTCGGCAGCATCGCCCCGCCGAAGACGAAGTCCAGCGCGTCCCGGGCGAGCCCGGCGTCGTCGCCGAGCAGGACCGTACCGCCGAGTGCCGCGGTGATCTGGGCGACGGTCGGCGCGGCCAGCGCGGGCTCGTCGGGCAGGACGTAGCAGGGCACCGGCAGCTGGGTCTTCAGCCCGTCCGCGATGGCCTCGCGGTCCTGCGGGGCCACCCGGTTGACGACCATCGCCAGTACGTCGCAGCCCAGCGCCTCGTACGCGCGGTGGGCGTTGCGCGCCTCGGCCCGCACCGACTCGGCCGGCTGGCCCTTGCCGCCGACCACCGGGATGACGGAGGCGCCGAACTCGTTGGCCAGGCGCGCGTTCAGCGACAGCTCGTCCGGGAGCTGGGTGGCGGCGAAGTCGGTGCCGAGGACCAGGACCACCTCATAGGCGCGGGCGACCTTGTGGAAGCGCTCGACGAGCTGGGAGACCAGCTCGTCGGTGCCGCGCTCGGCCTGGAGCGCGGAGGCCTCCTGGTAGTCCATCCCGTACACCGTCGCCTCGTCCTGGGACAGCCGGTAGCGGGCGCGGAGCAGGTCGAAGAGCCGGTCGGGGCCGTCGTGCACGAGGGGGCGGAAGACGCCCACCCGGTCCACTTGGCGCGTCAGGAGCTCCATGACTCCCAGCTCGACGACCTGGCGGCCGTCTCCCCGGTCGATCCCGGTCACGTACACGCTGCGCGTCACGCGTGCTCTCCCGTTCTGTCTGCGTCGTCGTACTGGTGAGGGGTGGGGCGGTGGGCCCGGCGGGGCCGGCGGGGGGTCGGGCGGTTGTGGCGGGCTGTCTGGCTGGTCCTTCCCCTGGTCCTTCCCCCCGTTCCCGCGGGCGAAAAAAATCGGGGCGGGTGGCCTCGCCCTCTTGACAATACCTCTCCGGGTGGTTAAAGCGCCCGCCGGGCGGAGGTGGGGGACGAAGGTCCCGGGTCGCCGGGGAGGAAGGTCCCGGACCCGGGGGCGGAAGGCCGGTGGGGGCGGGGGTACGGCCGCGCCGGGCGGGCGGGGCCCGTGAGGTGCGTGTGACAATCGGTTCGTCGGCCCGGTTCCTCGCGGCCGACGGGCACGGCACCACAGAGCAGGAGACTGAGTCACGATGCGCATCGGAGTCCTCACCGCGGGCGGCGACTGCCCCGGCCTGAACGCAGTGATCCGGTCGGTCGTGCACCGCGCCCTGACCGGCCACGGCGACGAGGTCATCGGCTTCGAGGACGGGTTCAAGGGCCTGCTCGACGGCCACTTCCGCCCCCTCGACCTGGACTCCGTCAGCGGCATCCTGGCGCGCGGCGGCACCATCCTCGGTTCGGCCCGCCTGGAGCGCGCCCGGCTGCGCGAGGCCGCCGAGAACTGTGCGGAGCTGGCCCGCCGGTACGGCATCGACGCGCTCATCCCGATCGGCGGCGAGGGCACGCTGACGGCGGCCCGGATGCTCTCCGACGCCGGGATGCCGGTCGTCGGCGTGCCGAAGACCATCGACAACGACATCTCCTCGACCGACCGCACCTTCGGCTTCGACACGGCCGTCATGGTCGCGACCGAGGCGATCGACCGGCTGAAGACCACCGCCGAGTCGCACCAGCGCGTGATGGTCGTCGAGGTCATGGGGCGCCACGCGGGGTGGATCGCGCTGGAGTCCGGTATGGCGGGCGGCGCCCACGGCATCTGCCTGCCCGAGCGGCCCTTCGAGGTCGACGACCTGGTCAAGATGGTCGAGGAGCGGTTCGCGCGCGGCAAGAAGTTCGCGGTGATCTGCGTCGCGGAGGGTGCGCATCCCGCGGAGGGGGCCATGCCGTACGAGAAGGGCGCGATCGACCAGTACGGGCACGAGCGGTTCGCCGGGATCGGCAACCGGCTGGCCATCGAGCTGGAGCGGCGCCTGGGCAAGGAGGCGCGGCCGGTGATCCTCGGGCACGTCCAGCGGGGCGGGGTGCCGACCGCGTACGACCGGGTGCTGGCGACGCGGTTCGGATGGCATGCGGTGGAGGCGGTGCACCGGGGGGACTTCGGGAACATGACGGCGTTGCGGGGGACGGATGTGGTGATGGCGCCTTTGGCGTCTGCGGTGACGGAGTTGAAGACGGTGCCGGTGGGGCGGATGTTTGAGGCGGAGTCGGTGTTCTGAGGGTTTTCCCGGGCCCCCGGGCCCCCGCAATGGGCTGCGCCCCGGGGGCGTTTTCGTCTGCGGACCGTGGTGGGTTGCTCGCGCAGTTCCCCGCGCCCCTGAAGGGGCCCGCCGCCCCCAGAATGCTCGGCTCAGCCACAGGCATTTAGGGGCGCGGGGAACTGCGCGGGCAACCCATCTCTCAGCCGCAGACGAAGGCCGGGCACATCGGGGCGCTACCCCTGGGCCAGGGCCCAGAAGTGGTCCACTATGCGGTCCAGGAACTCCCGCCCCGCATCCCCCGCCGTCGGCTCCGCCGCAGCCCCGCTCGTTCCCCAGCTCATCGTCGACACCATGCGGCCCTGGTAGTCCGTGTGCAGTTGTTCCAGGATGTCCTGGAGGTGGTGGCGGGGGAGGGGGAGGAGTTTGGCCGCGGGACGGACGTAGGCCTGCCAGCGGGTGGTCACCGCGCTGCGCAGGAGCTCCGCGAGGTCCTCGTGCTGGCCCGTCGCCGTGACGTACTCCCGCAGCGACAGGTTCAGCACCCGCGTCAGCGCCTCCGACTGCCGCTCGTTGCCGCGCCAGCGGCCCGACTCCTCCATCCGGAGGTACGCCCCGACGTCGAGCCCCACCCGCCGGGCCAGGTCCTCGGGGCTGAGGCCGCGGGCCATGCGGTGCTCGCGGAGCGTGGCCGCCGCGGCCATCAGATCGCCCGGGGAGCACCACAGCACCCCCGCCAGCGCGGTCAGCTCACGCGAGTCGGGGGTGGCGAAGCCGCGTTCCCAGGAGGAGACGGTCTCGGGGGAGACCCGCAGCCCGTACTGGGCGTACAGACCGTAGGAGACGTGGCCGGGCGCCATACCCAGCGCCTCGCGCAGTCGGCGCATGGCGGGGGCGTTGAACGGGGGGGTGGGGTGCACGCGCACACCGTAGGTGCACAGGGTGACGGCTGACCACGGTGTGTTCACCCAAATCTGTCAGTCCGTAGGAAGGTACGGCTCCACTTATCGGATGCGTCACGACCCGCCCGTCACCCCTTGACCGCCCCGCCCAGCGCGAAACCGCCGCCCAGGCGTCGCGCGATCACCACGTAGAGGAGGAGCACCGGGGTCGAATAGAGGATCGAGAACGCGGCCAGTTCGCCGTAGACCACCGAGCCGTAGTTGCCGAAGAAGGTGAAGATCGAGACGGAGGCGGGGAGGCGGTCCGGGGAGAGCAGGAGCATGAAGGGGACGAAGAAGTTTCCCCACAGCATGATGAAGGTGTAGATCGTCACCACCGTCACGCCCGGCCCCATCAGCGGCAGGATCACGCGCCACAGCGTCTGCGGCATCGACGCGCCGTCCGTCCACGCCGCCTCCTCCAGGACCCGGGGCACCCCGTCCATGAAGTTCTTCATCAGCCAGATGGCGAAGGGGAGTTGCGCGGTCGCCAGGAACAGGGCCGTGCCGTACACCGTGTCGATCAGGTCCACCCGCACGAATAGTCCGTACACCGGGACCATCACCGCCGTGATCGGCAGACACGTGGTGAACAGGACCGTCAGGAGGTACGGACGGGTCAGGCGCGAGCGGTAGCGCGAGAGCGGATAGGCGGCGAGCACCGCGCACACCACCGTCAGGACGGTCGCGCCCCCGCACAGCACCAGGCTGTTGAGCATGGGCGTGAAGGTGACCTCGTCCGTCCAGACGGCGGAGAAGTTCTCCAGCGTCGGGGAGCCCGGCACCCGCACCCGCAGGTCCGCGTCCGCGTCCAGCGAGGAGAGCACCAGCCACAGCAGCGGCAGTGCGAACGCCGCCGCGACCGCCAGCAGCGCCGCGTCGGCGGCCAGCCGCTCCCGGGCCCGGCGACGGGGGACGTGTCGGGGCGCGGGCCGGCTCGCGCGTCGGGGCACGCTCACACCTCCACGCGCATCAGCCGCAGGTACACCACCGAGAACAGGGCTCCCACCAGGAGCAGCAGCAGCGCCACGGCCGTCCCGTAACCGATCAGGCTCTTCACGAACGCCTGGTCGTACATGAACACCGGGAGCGTCTGACTGCGCCGGCCCGGGCCGCCCCGGGTCATCGCCCAGATCAGTCCGAACACGGAGAGGGTCTGAAGGGTGTTGAGCATCAGGTTGGTGCCGATGGAGCGGCGGATCATCGGCAGGGTGATGTGCCAGAGCCGGCGCGGCCCGCTCGCGCCGTCCACCTCGGCCGCCTCGGTGATCTCCTGCGGGATCTCGGAGAGCGCGGCCGAGTAGATCAGCATGGAGAAGGCGGTGCCGCGCCAGACGTTGGCGAAGGAGACGGCCAGGATGGGCAGGCCGTAGAGCCAGTTCTGGGTGGGGAGGTGGAGCCAGGCGAGGAGCGCGTTGAGGGTGCCCTCGCGGCGGAAGAAGGCGTACAGCAGGAACGCGGCGACGATCTCCGGCAGCACCCAGGCCGCGATCACCAGCGTCCCCGTCAGGGTGCGCACCGGCCGGGAGGCCCGCCGCATCAGGGCGGCGAGCGCGAGGCCGAGGGTGTTCTGCCCGGCGATCGCGGAGACCACGGTGAACACCAGCGTCAGCCACACGGCGTTGCGGAAGCCCGGGTCGGCGAACGCCCGCCGGAAGTTGGCGAACCCGACGAAGCCGGTTCCGGAGGAGCCGGTCAGCTGCATGTCGGTGAAGGCGATGTAGACGCAGTAGCCGATGGGTCCGGCGAGGAAGAGGAGCAGGAGGAGGGTGGCGGGGGCGAGCGGGAGCCAGCGCAGCGCTGCCGCGCGGCCCGTGCGTCTCCCCGAACCCCCACCGCGCACCCGGCCCGCCCTCGCGGGTCCTGCGCGGCTCGCCCGATCCGTGCCCGCGTCCTCTGCGCGGCCCGCCCTTCCCGCGCCCGCATCCCCCGCGCCGCGCCCCCGCCCCACCCCCCTCACCGCTTCGTCACCGCGCCGCCGGTGATCGTGGCCAGTTGTTCGTCGTATGCCCTCGCCGCCTCCGCCGTGGCGGAGTCACCCGTCGTCACCGCCTCCATCGCCTCGCCGATCGCCGTCGACACCCGCGGGTAGACGGGGAGCGCCGGACGGTAGTGGGTGTACTTGACCAGGCCGGTGAAGAAGGAGATGCCGGGGGTCGAGCGCAGATACGCCGGGTCGGCCGCCACGTCGTCGCGGACCGCGATCTGCGCGTCCGCCACGGCCCACTTCACCGCGTTCGCGGGCGTCTGCATCTGCTGGAGGAACTCCCAGGCCAGTGACGGGTTCTTGGCCTTGCGCGGGATCGCCCAGGTCCAGCCGCCGGACAGAGAGACCCGGCCGGGCGCCTGCCCGTCCTTGGTGGGCATCGCGGCCTGTCCCAGCACGCTCGACCACTGCGGCCAGTCGCGGGTGCCCTTGCCGCTCCAGAACTGGCCCAGCCACGAGCCGTCCAGCGCGATCGCGAGCTTGCCCTCGGGCATCCACTCGGTGGCGACGCGGGTGTTCACGTTCGGGTCGAGCGCGTCGGAGACAGGGGGGCCGAGCTTCTCCCCGTACACCGTACGGACGAAGTCGAGCGCGTCCTTGAAGCCCTGGGAGCCGGTGACCCACTTCTTGGCGGCGGGGTCGTAGAGGGGGTTGTCTCCGGTGCCGTACAGCAGCATCTCGAAGCCCTGCATCACCGCGGCCTCGCCGACCGCCTTGCCGGTCAGGACGTTGAGCGGGATGACGCCGGGGACCTTCTTCTTGATCGTGCGGGCGGCGCCGAGGATGTCCGTCCAGTTCCGGGGCTGCCAGTCCTCGGGCAGCCCCGCCTTCGCGAACAGCCGCTTGTTGAACCACAGGCCCCGGGTGTCGGTGCCGTCCGGAACGCCGTACGTCCTGCCGTCCTCGGCCCTGGCGGCCGTCTTCGCCGTGGGGACGAAGCGGCTCCAGGCGTCCCAGGAGGCCAGCCGGTCGTCGAGGGGGCTCAGATAGCCGGCCTTGATGTCGGAGTTGATGCGGAAGGTGTCCTCGTAGACCAGGTCCGGCGCGGTCTTGCCCGAGCGCATCATCTGCTGGGCCTTGGTGGCGTAGTCGTTGTCCGGGGCCTGGACGGGGACGAGCTTGACCCTCTTGCCGGGGTGGTCCTTCTCGAACTGCCGCTTGACCGCCTCCAGGAAGTCGTCCTTGAAGCGCACGGTGTGGTCGGTGGAACGGTTGTAGACGACCTTGACGGTGTCCGCACCGCCGCCGGAGCCACCACAGGCGGTGAGCGAACCGGCGGCGAGCGCGGTGGCGAGGACCAGGGGGGCTAGGGCGGTGGAGCGCACGGCACGACCTCCTCGGGCCACGAGTGGCTGCCCGGTGAACGTAAAGCCGCCCCGGTCCATGGTCAATGGGGCCCGTCGGCTGCCGCGATCGCCTGACGGTTCGTCAAGTGGCGTGTCAGCGGCGGGAGTCGACCCATCGGTACTGGAGTTCCGGGCGCCCGATCTGGCCGTACTGCGGGGTCCGCTCGGCGCGGCCGGTGGTGACCAGGTGCTCCAGGTAGCGCCGTGCGGTGATGCGCGAGATGCCGACCGCCTCGGCGGCCTCCGACGCGGTGACCCCGCTCGCCGAGGACCGCAGGGTGCGGGTCACCGCCTGGAGCGTGGGCGCGCTCAGCCCCTTCGGCAGGGCCGCGGGCTGCGGGACGCGCAGGGTGGACAGGGCCCGGTCGACCTCCTCCTGCCCGCTGGCCTCCCCGGCGGTCGCGCGGAACTCGGCGTACCGGACCAGCCGGTCGCGCAGGGTGGCGAAGGTGAAGGGCTTCAGGACGTACTGCACCACCCCCAGCGAGACCCCCTCGCGCACCATCGTCAGATCGCGCGCCGAGGTCACCGCGATGACGTCCGCGCCGTGCCCGGCGGCCCGCAGCGAGCGCACCAGCTGGAGGCCGTGCCCGTCCGGCAGATAGAGGTCGAGCAGCAGCAGGTCGACCTCGACGCGGTCCAGCACCCGCAGCGCCTCGGCCCGTGAGTGCGCGGCCCCGGCCACCGCGAAGCCCGGCACCCGGCCGACGTACAGCCGGTGCGCGTCGGCGGCGACCGGGTCGTCCTCGACGACCAGCACTCTGATGGGCTCGCCGGTGGGCCCCTGGGTGGCGCTCACGCCGGCACCGCCTCCCGGCGCAGCGGCAGCCGTACGGTGAACTCCGCGCCCCCGTACGGCCCCTCGGCCAGCGCCACGCTTCCGCCGTGCCGGGCCACCGTCATCCGCACCAGCGCCAGACCGATGCCGCGCCCCGGGCTCTTGGTGGACCAGCCGCGCTCGAAGACCGCGTCCGCGGCGGCCGGGTCGACCCCGTGGCCGCTGTCCGCGACCCGGACGACCAGCTCCTCTTCCTCGGTGGCGAGGGTGACCGCGACCCGGGCGCCCGTACTGCCCCGGGCCGCCTCGACCGCGTTGTCCACCAGGTTGCCCAGGACCGTGACCAGGTCGCGGGAGGGCAGGGTGGGCGGCAGCAGCCCGTCCTCGATGGCGCTGCCCTCGGTGAGCGCCAGCGCCACGCCGTGCTCATGGGCCTGGGCCGCCTTGCCGAGCAGCAGCGCGGCGATCACCGGCTCGCCCACGGCCGTGACCACCTGGTCGGTGAGGGCCTGGGCCAGCTCCAGCTCCGCCGTGGCGAACTCCACGGCCTCCTCGACGCGGCCCAGCTCGATCAGTGAGACCACCGCGTGCAGCCGGTTCGCCGCCTCGTGCGCCTGTGCCCGCAGCGCCTGGGTGAACCCGCGCTCGGAGTCCAGCTCGCCGGAGAGCGCCTGGAGTTCGGTGTGGTCGCGCAGGGTCACCACGGTGCCCCGGCGGCCGCCGCTGGAGACCGGCCGGGTGTTGACCACCACGATCCGGTCGGCCGTCATATGGACCTCGTCCGCCCTCGGCTCGCTCGCGAGCAGGGCCCCGGCGAGCGGCGCGGGCAGCCCCAGCTCGGCCACCGAGCGGCCCACCGCGTCCTCGCCGAGCCCGAGCAGCTCCCGGCCGCCGTCGTTGACGAGCGCGATCCTGCGCTGCCCGTCCAGCATCAGCAGCCCCTCGCGCACCGCGTGCAGCGCGGCCTGGTGGTAGTCGTGCATCCGGCTCAGCTCGGCCGCGTTCATGCCGTGGGTGTGCCGCCGCAGCCGCGCGTTGATCACATAGGTGCCGAGCCCGCCGAACGCCAGCACCCCGGAGGCGACCACCAGCAGCGCCGCCATCTGCTCGCGCACCTGCGCGCTGATCGTGTCGACGGTGATGCCCGCGCTGACCAGGGCGGTGATCCGGCCGTGGTCGCGGACCGGGGCGACGACCCGCACGGACGGCCCGAGCACGCCCATGTGCGTTTCGCTGAAGGTCTCGCCGCGCAGCGCGGGCCGGATGTCGCCGAGGTACTTGCGGCCGATCTCGCCCGGCACCGGATGCGTCCAGCGGGTCCCGTCCGGGGCCAGGACCACCACGAAGTCGACCCCGGCGGTGTGCCGCAGGGTCTCGGTGTACGGCTGGAGGGCCGCCGTCGGATCCTTCGAGCGGACCGCCTCGGCCACCGCGGGCGAGGTGGCCACGGCGGTCGCGATCGCGGTGGTCTGGCGCCGGGCGGTCTCCTCGGCCTGGGTCCGGTCGTGGACGTACGAATACAGCGCGCAGCCCGCCACGATCGCCGCGACCAGCACCACCTGCATGGCGAAGAGCTGGCCCGCGAGGCTGCGGGGTCGGGGTATGCGCATGCCGGACAGTGTGCACCCGCGCGCGTCACGGTGAGGACAAGCCGTGTGAACGAAATGCACGCAAGGGTGACCGGCGTCACAGCGTGGGCGATAGTCGCGGAGATCCGTCGAGCCGTCGAGCCGTCGAGCCGTCGAGCCATCGGGCCGTCGAGCCATCGGGACACAGACACACGTACGCGGGACGCGTACGTGAAGCAGGAGGAGACCCCGTGACCCCAGCAGCCGCCCGCCGGGACCGCCCCCAAGACCTCAAGGGCCGGGGAGGCACCCGCACGCACTATCTGTATCCCGCGGTGATAGCCGCGGTGCTCATCGGCATCACTGTCGGCTTCGCCGCCCCCGGGGTGGCCGTCGAGCTCAAGCCGATCGGCACCGGCTTCGTGAACCTGATCAAGATGATGATCTCGCCGATCATCTTCTGCTCGATCGTGCTCGGCGTGGGATCGGTGCGCAAGGCCGCCAAGGTCGGCGTGGTCGGCGGCCTCGCGCTCGGCTACTTCCTGGTGATGTCGACCGTGGCGCTCGCCATCGGCCTGGTCGTCGGCAACGTCCTGGAGCCCGGCTCGGGCCTGCACATCACCGAGGCGACCAGGCACGCGGGCGCCAAGCAGGCGGCCGGCACCGGCGAGTCGACCGCCGACTTCCTGCTCGGGATCATCCCGAAGACGATGGTCTCGGCCTTCACCGAGGGCCAGGTCCTGCAAACCCTGCTGATCGCCCTGCTCGTGGGCTTCGCGCTCCAGGCGATGGGCGCGGCGGGCGAACCCGTGCTGCGCGGGATCGGCCACATCCAGAAGCTGGTCTTCCGCGTCCTGTCGATGGTGATGTGGGCGGCGCCGCTCGGCGCGTTCGGCGCCATCGCGGCGGTGGTCGGCGAGACCGGCACGGACGCGCTGAAGTCGCTGGCCGTCATCATGGTCGGCTTCTACCTCACCTGCGCCCTCTTCGTCTTCGTCGTCCTCGGTACGCTGCTGCGTCTGCTGGCCGGGGTGAACATCTTCCGGCTGCTGAAGTACCTGGGCCGCGAGTTCCTGCTGATCCTCTCCACCTCCTCCTCCGAGACGGCGCTGCCCCGGCTGATCGCCAAGATGGAGCACCTGGGCGTGAGCCGGGCGGTGGCGGGCATCACCGTGCCCACCGGCTACTCGTTCAACCTGGACGGCACCGCGATCTACCTGACGATGTCCTCGCTCTTCATCGCCAACGCGATGGGCGACCCGCTCAGCGCCGGACAGCAGATCTCCCTGCTCCTGTTCATGATCGTCGCCTCCAAGGGGGCGGCCGGGGTCACCGGTGCGGGCCTGGCCACCCTGGCCGGCGGCCTCCAGTCGCACCGCCCCGAACTGGTCGACGGCGTCGGCCTGATCGTCGGCATCGACCGTTTCATGAGCGAGGCACGGGCGCTGACCAACTTCGCGGGCAACGCGGTCGCCACGGTCCTGGTGGGCACCTGGACCAAGGAGATCGACACGGTACGGGCGGAGGAGGTCCTCGCCGGGCGCGTCCCGTTCGACGAGACGACCTTCGAGGTGGACGACGCCCACGGCCCGGCGGACCCGCCGCGCGAGCGGGAGGTCGTGCTCACCAAGGAAACCGCTGCCCGGCCCCGGCCCGAGCCGAAGGAACCCGCCACCCCCTGAGCGCGTGGGGACAGGGGCCCACCATCGTGCGGGGCGTCCGTCCGGAAGCGGTGACATCGTCCCGGTGGCGCCCGCGGCGTGGAAGGTCGGCGACAGCCAGGACGCGGCGCGCGGGCTCTTCGACGAGGACTGGACGTCCCGCGCCCTGACATCCTGCTCACCAAGCGCCTGTTCGCTCTGCGGGAGGGCGGGCAGCCTCTGAGGCGGAGAGGCACAGCGCGTCGCTGAGGGAAGTCGAGGCGACGGCGGGCCTCGCCTGGGGACGACGTGAAGGGAACCCGGATGATCAAGAAGTTCACAACGGTACTGGCCCTGCTCCTGGGCACCGCCCTGGTGGCGCCGGCGGCGGCCGAGGCCGCGCCGAGCGCGGTGGTGCGGACGGTCGCGGCGCAGCCCGCGTCCGACGCGCTGGCACCGGCCGCGGCGCCGGCGGCGGCGACCGCGCACCAGGCGGCCGGTGACGCCTCGCACGTGACGCTCGCCAAGCCCAAGAAGAAGAAAAAGAAGAAGGGCTTCTTCAAGAAGCTGGGCATCTTCCTGCTGGTGATCTTCCTGCTCTTCCTGGCGCTGATCGTCCTGGTGATCTGGATGATCGTCCGCAAGATCCGCAACCGGCGAACGCGGCACTGACGCGGAGGCGGCGGCGGACGGGGGGCGGGGCGGCTCAGGGCAGCAGCGCCCGCTCCTCCTCGCCGAGGACCAGATCGGCGGCGGCCGCCGAGTCCCGTACGGACTCGGGCCGGCTGCCGCCCGGGATCGGCAGCACATGCGGCCCCAGCGACAGCAGCCAGGCGAGCGCGACGCGCTGCGGGCTGACCCCGCGCTCGCGGGCCACCCGGTGGAAGCCGTCGAACGCGGGGTCCGCGGCCACGGCCGAGGACCCGTCGAGGGAGCTGCGCGAGATGCCGCCGAGCGGACTCCACGGCAGGAACGCCAGCCCCAGCTCCGCGGTGAGCCGCAGCTCGGGCTCGGCGTCGCGGACGGCGGGGGAGTAGCGGTTCTGCACGGACACCAGCCGCTCCCCGAGGATCTCGCGGGCGAGCCGGATCTGTCCGGCGTCGGCGTTGGAGATCCCGGCGAGCCGGACCGTACCGTCGTCGAGCAGGTCGCGCAGCGCGCCGAGGGAGTCCGCGTACGGGACGGCCGGGTCCGGCTTGTGCAGCTGGTAGAGGCCGATCGCCTCGGTGCCGAGCCTTCGCAGTGACTCCTTCGCGGCGCGCTTGAGGTGCTCCGGCCGCCCGTCGACGCTCCAGTCCCCGTCGTCGGTCCGCCCGCGCCCGCCCTTGGTGGCGACGAGGACGTGGTCGGTGGGGGCGCCGTAGGAGGCGAGGGCGCGGGCCAGGAGCAGTTCGTTGTGACCCGGTTCGCCGCCGGGGGCGTAGTACGAGTCGGCGGTGTCGAGCAGGGTGATGCCCGCGTCGAGCGCGGTGTGGACGGTGGCGAGGGCACGGGCCTCGTCGGGGCGCCCTTCGATGGAGAGCGGCATGGCGCCGTATCCGATGGCGCCGACTTCGAGCCGGCCGAGTGCGCGATGCAGCATGTCAGTTCTCCTTCCCGGCGGCCGAGAGCGTCTGTGCGATGGCGTCCGCGAGCCACTCCCCGGTGTGCGAGAAGGTGAAGCCGAGCTGTTGGGCGCGGGTGGTGTCCATGCCGTACGAGCGCCGGAAGGCGAACGGCGAGACCTCCCCGACCTCCACGGTCCGGTAGCGCGCGGGCCCGCCGCCGATCGCGGTCACGAGGGCGTCGGTGGTGAGCGGGCCGTGCGAGGCGGCGTTGACGGGTCCGGTGAAGTCCGCTCCGGCGGCCCAGAAGAGGAAGTCGGCGATCTCGTCGACGTTGATGTAGGTGGCCGGGTGGTTGGGCGCGGGGACGGCGATGGGCTCGCCCGCGCGCAGCCGGTCGGCGTAGTGGGTGACGCGTCCGGTGAAGTCGTCGGCGCCGCCGAGGACATGGGCGACGCGGACGCAGACGTACGGGAAGTCGGGCGCGGCGGCGAGCACGGCCTCGGCCTGGCGCTTGCCCTCGCCGTAGTGGGAGTCGAGGAACTCCGGGTCCTCCCACGGCAGTTCGAGATCGACGTCGACGAGACGCGGATCGACGGCGTTCTCCGCGACCGGCGTGGCCGAGTCCTCGTACTCGTACACCTCCACGGTCGAGGTCATCACATACCGGCGGGTGCGGTGGGCGAAGACGCGGCGGGCGATGGCGGCCTGGCGCGGGGTGTAGCAGACCTGGTCGAGGACGACGTCGAACGTCCGCTCCCCGAGGGCGGCTTCGAGGGCGGCCTCGTCGTCGCGGTCGGCGACGAGGTGGACGACGCCGGGCGGGGGTGGGGAGGAGCCCCGGTTCAGTACGGTGACGTGGTCACCGGCGGTGACGAGGCGCTCGATGAGGCGCTTGCCGAAGTAGCGGTTGCCGCCGATGACGAGCACGTGGCGGGCGGTGCCCGCGGTGGGGGATGTCATGCACACAGTGTTACGTTGACGCCCTGGCGACTGAAGGGGGAATCGTGGGAGAACTGGCTGCCGCACCGAAGGAACCACGGAGTTCGAGGGCGTCGGCCCACGATTCCTCACCGGCCTTCGACCAGGTGGACCGCCGGCTCCTCGAACTGGTCCAGGCGGAGGGCCGGATCAAGCTGAGCGAGCTGGGCCGCAGGGTGCGGCTGAGCCCCGCGGCGGTCACGGAACGCCTGCGGCGGCTGGAGGGGGCCGGGGTGATCACGGGGTACGGGGCGCGGGTCGACCCGGCCCGGCTGGGCTACGGCATTCAGGCGTTCATCCGGGTCAACCCGCACGGCGGCTACACCCTGAAGCACCCCAGGACGCTGGAGCTGATGGAGCGCCAGGAGATACGGGAGGTGCACCACGTGGTGGGTGAGGACTGCTGGATCATCAAGGTCGCGGTCGCGGACACGGGGCACCTGGAGGAGGTGCTGGAGGAGGTGTCGGCGCTGGGCCGGACGACGACGTCGATCGTGCTGTCTTCCCCGGTGGGGGGGAAGGGGTTGTTGCCTCGGGGCTGAGGTGTGCGCCCGGTCTTTGTCTGCGGCCCGGTGGTGGGTCGCCCGCGCAGTTCCCCGCGCCCCTTCGGGGCCCGGTGGTCGTCTGCGGGGCGGTGGGTGGTTGCTCGCGCCGTTCCTCGCGCCCCTTCGGGGGCCGGTGGTCGTCTGCGGGTTGTCTGTGGCTGAGCGCGCAGTTCCCCGCGCCCCTGACTACCCAGGGGCGCGGGGAACTGCGCGAGCAACCCGGCACGGTCCGCAGACGAAAGAAGGGGTTTGGGGCGCAGCCCCGTAGTGGGGTGCGGGCCCCGCCAGGGCGGAGCCCCTTGCGGGGGCGGGGGCGTGGCCCCCGGGAGAGACCCACCCCCACCCCCGGAGGGTTGAGGGAACGGGCGGGGTGGGGGCATCCTTGCCTTGACCCCGGCGTCAAGGATTACCGTCACCCCATGCGAATCGGCGAACTGGCCGCACGCGCCGGCACCACCACCCGCGCGCTGCGCTACTACGAATCGCGCGGCCTCCTCACCGCGCGCCGGTCGGAGAACGGGTACCGGTCGTACGACGAGGACGACTTGCGGCTGCTGCGGCAGATAAGGACCCTTCAGGACTTCGGGTTCGAGCTGGAGGAGACCCGGCCCTTCGTGGAGTGCCTGCGGGCGGGCCACGAGTCCGGCGACACCTGCCCCGCCTCGCTCGCCGTGTACCGGCGCAAGCTGGCCGAGCTCGACGGGCTCATCGGGCAGCTCCGGTCCGTACGCGACCAGGTCGGCTCCCAGCTGGCGAGGGCGGAGGCAGCCCGCGCCGAGCTGGAGGCCGGTTCGCCCGCGCCCGGGGCCCCCGGGTGCGAACTGACGGGTGTGACGGAGGGGTTGGTATGACAGTGCAGGCAGCGGGCGTGGACGTGGTGACGGACGCGACCTTCGAGCAGGAGGTGCTGGCGGCGGATCTGCCGGTGCTCGTGGAGTTCACCGCCGAGTGGTGCGGCCCGTGCCGCCAGCTCGCGCCGGTGCTGAGCCAGATCGCCTTCGAGGAGGGCGACCGGCTCAAGGTGGTGCAGCTGGACGTGGACAAGGACCCGGAGACGACCGTGAAGTACGGCGTGCTGTCGATGCCGACGCTGATGGTCTTCCGCGCGGGCGAGCCCGTGAAGTCGATGGTGGGCGCCCGCCCCAAGCGCCGTCTGATGCAGGAGCTCGAAGACGTCCTGTAGGGGCCCGGTCCCCAGGCCGGAGAAAGTGCCCCGAGAAACAAAAAGCCCCGGTCCGATATTGCGGCCGGGGTTTTTCTCTGCGTATATTGGGTTCTTCGTGTGCCTCCTGAGGAGAAACACACGTAAAGCCCTCACGAAAAGCACTGTATCGCGTCAGGAGCGGAATTGTCAACCGAGGAAATTCGGAAAGAACAGCAATTCATCGACGGCCTCTACGCGCGCCTCGAAGCCCTGCGCGCCCAGGCCGAGGACTCGGTGCGGCGCGCCCTGGCGCAGGCCGGGACCGGGCTCCAGGCGCGGCTGGAGCGCGATGTGCTGGTGGCCGAGCAGTCCGGGTTGCTCAGCGCGCTCGACGGCGGTGAGAACGGGCTCTGTTTCGGCCGGCTCGACTTCTCCGACGGCCGCTCCCACCACATCGGCCGCATCGGAATCCGCCGCGACGACACCGAACGCACACCGCTGGTGATCGACTGGCGGGCCGAAGTGGCGCGCCCGTTCTACCTCGCGACCGGACACACCCCGATGGGGCTGCGCCGCCGTAGGCACCTGAGCACCCAGGGGCGCACGGTCACCGCGCTCCACGACGAGATCCTCGACCTCACCGACGCGGCCCGCACCGGGCACGAGGGCGCGGACGCCGACGCCGTGCTGCTCGCGGCGCTGGACGCGGCCCGCACCGGCCGGATGCACGACATCGTGCGGACCATCCAGGCCGAGCAGGACCGGATCATCCGGGCCCCGCAGCGCGGCGTGCTCGTCGTCGAGGGCGGGCCCGGCACCGGCAAGACGGCGGTCGCCCTGCACCGGGCGGCCTATCTGCTCTACGCGTACCGCGAGCAGCTGGCCCGGCGCGCCGTGCTGATCGTCGGCCCCAACCCCGCGTTCCTCGGCTACATCGGTGAGGTGCTGCCCGCGCTCGGCGAGACCGGGGTGCTGCTCGCCACCGTGGGCGAGCTCTTCCCGGGAGTGCGCGCGGAGGGCACCGACACCCCGGCCGCCGCCGAGGTCAAGGGCCGCGCCGAGATGGCCGGGGTCCTCGCCCGGGCCGTGCGCGACCGGCAGACCGTGCCGCACACCGCCGCCGAGATCGAGCACGAGGGATACGGGACGCTCAGCCTGGACCGGGCCATGGCCGAGGACGCCCGCTGGCGGGCCCGCGAGTCCGGGCTGCCGCACAACCTGGCCCGCCCGTACTTCGCCTTCCACATCATCGACGCGCTCACCGCGCAGCTCGCCGAGCGGATCGGCGCCGACCCGCTCGGCGGCGAGAACCTGCTCGGCCCCGACGACCTCGCCCAGCTCGGCAAGGAGATCGCCACCAGCCACGAGGTCCACGCCGCCATCGACACGTTCTGGCCCGCGCTCACCCCCGAGCGGTTCGTCGCGGACTTCCTGGCCGACCCCGTCCACCTGGACCGGGACGACGCCGAGCTGATCCGCCGCGAGGGCGGCGCCTGGACGGCGGCCGACGTGCCGCTGCTCGACGAGGCCGCCGAACTCCTCGGCGAGGACGACTCCGCGGCCCGCGCCGCCGCCGAGGCCGCCCGCCAGGACCGGATCGCGTACGCGCAGGGCGTCCTCGACCTCTCCGCGGGCTCGGAGAGCTTCGAGTTCGAGGACGAGGAGTCCGAGGTGCTCGCCGCGCACGACATCATCGACGCCGAGCGGTTCGCCGACCGCCACGAGGAGGCCGACCACCGCAGCGCCGCCGAACGAGCCGCCGCCGACCGCACCTGGGCCTTCGGCCACATCATCGTGGACGAGGCGCAGGAGCTGTCCGCGATGGCCTGGCGGCTGCTGATGCGCCGCTGCCCGACCCGCTCGCTCACCCTGGTCGGGGACCCCGCCCAGACCGCCGAGGCGGCGGGCGTCGGCTCCTGGCAGCGGATCCTCCAGCCGTACGTGGAGGACCGCTGGGAGCATGTGCGCCTGGGGGTCAACTACCGTACGCCCGCCGAGATCATGGAGGTGGCGGCGCGGGTCTGCCGCGCGGTGGACCCCTCCTTCGAGCCGCCGAGTTCGGTGCGGGCCACGGGCGTGCGGCCCTGGGCGCGCCGGGCGGCCCCGCACGCGCTGGCCGGAGCCGTCGCGGAGGCGGTTGAGCGGGAGACGCCCCATGCGGGGCGCCTCGCCGTGATCGCGCCCCGCACCCTGCACCCGGCCCTGCGCGCCGCGCTCCCGGACGTCCCGCCGGGCGAGCCCGATCTGACCCGCCCGGTGGTCCTGCTCGACCCGCGTCAGGCCAAGGGCCTGGAGTTCGACACGGTCCTGGTGGTGGAGCCCGCCGCGTACGGGGTCAGCGACCTGTACGTGGCGCTGACCCGGGCCACCCAGCGGCTCGGCGTGCTGCACGGCGAGCCGCTGCCCCCGGCGCTGGCGGACGCGCTCACGCCGGCCGCAGCCACACCGTCGCCAGCGGCGGCAGGGTGAGCTGGATGCTGACCGGCCGGCCGTGGCTGGGCACCGAGTCCGGCTTGAGGGGGTCCTCGTTGCGGATGTCGCCGCCGCCGTAGCGCCCGGCGTCCGTGTTGAGGACCTCCGTCCAGGCGGAGACGGTGTCGGGGACGCCGAGCCGGTAGTCGTGGCGGACCACCGGCGAGAAGTGCGAGACGGCCAGCAGCGGGGCGCCGGAGGCGTCGTGGCGCAGGAAGGCGAAGACGTTGTCCTCCGCCGCGTCACCCGCGACCCACGCGAAGCCGGCCGGGTCGGTGTCGCACTGCCACAGCGGGGGCGTGTCGCGGTAGACCGTGTTCAGGTCGCGGACCAGGTCCCGTACGCCCCGGTGGTCGGGCTCGGCCGAGTACGAGGGGTCGAGCAGCCACCAGTCGGGTCCTGTGGTCTCCGACCACTCCGCGCCCTGGGCGAACTCCTGCCCCATGAACAGGAGTTGCTTGCCCGGGTGTGCCCACATGAAGCCCAGATAGGCGCGGTGGGTGGCGCGCCGCTGCCACCAGTCGCCGGGCATCTTGGAGACCAGTGAGCCCTTGCCGTGGACGACCTCGTCGTGGGAGATCGGCAGGACGTAGTTCTCGCTGTACGCGTAGACCATCGAGAAGGTCATCTCGTGGTGGTGGTACTTGCGGTGGACCGGCTCGTGGGCCACGTAGTCCAGCGAGTCGTGCATCCAGCCCATGTTCCACTTCAGCCCGAAGCCGAGGCCGCCGAAGCCGCCGGGTCCCACATGGTGGGTGGCGCGGGTGACGCCGTCCCATGCCGTGGACTCCTCGGCGATGGTGATCACACCCGGGCAGCGGCGGTAGACGGTGGCGTTCATCTCCTGGAGGAAGGCCACCGCGTCCAGGTTCTCCCGGCCGCCGTGCTCGTTGGGCGACCACTGGCCCGCCTCGCGCGAGTAGTCCAGATAGAGCATCGAGGCGACCGCGTCCACCCGCAGCCCGTCGATGTGGAACTCCTCGCACCAGTAGGTGGCGTTGGCCACCAGGAAGTTGCGGACCTCCTTGCGGCCGTAGTCGAACTCCAGGGTGCCCCAGTCGGGGTGCTCGGAGCGGGAGGGGTCCTCGTGCTCGTAGAGCGTGCGCCCGTCGAAGTTGGCCAGCGCCCAGTCGTCCTTCGGGAAGTGCGCGGGCACCCAGTCGACGATCACCCCGATCCCGGCCCGGTGCAGCGCGTCCACCAGGAAGCGGAAGTCGTCCGGGGTGCCCATCCGGGCGGTGGGGGCGTAGAAACCGGTGACCTGGTAGCCCCAGGAGCCGCCGAAGGGGTGCTCGGCCACGGGAAGGAACTCCACATGGGTGAAGCCCAGGTCGCGTACGTACGCCGGGAGCTGCTCGGCCAGCTGGCGGTAGGTCAGCCGCGGCCGCCAGGACGGCAGGTGCACCTCGTAGACGGAGAGCGGGGACTCGTGGACCGGCCGGTCGCCGCGGGCCGCCATCCACAGGTCGTCCTGCCACACGTGGTGCGACTCGGTCACGATGGAGGCGGTCGCGGGCGGCACCTCGGTGCGCCGGGCCATCGGGTCGGCCCGCAGGGTGTGCGAGCCGTCGGGCCGGGTGATGTCGAACTTGTAGAGCGCGCCCTCACCGACGCCGGGCAGGAACAGCTCCCACACACCGGTGGAGCCGAGCGAGCGCATCGGGTACGCGGTGCCGTCCCAATAGCAGAAGTCGCCGGTGACGCGGACGCCGAGGGCGTTGGGGGCCCAGACGGTGAACCGGGTGCCCGCCACGCCCTGGTGGACCATCGGGCGGGCCCCCAGCGCCGTCCACAGCTCCTCGTGGCGGCCCTCGCCGATGAGGTGCAGATCGAGCTCGCCGAGCGCGGGCAGGAAGCGGTACGGGTCCTCGGCCGCCACCTCGTTGTCGTCGTAGGTGACGAGCAGCGAGTACACGGGGACCTCCCGCAGCGGCAGCACCCCGGCGAAGAGGCCGTCGCCCTCGTCGCGGAGCTCGCTGCGGACCCCCTCGGCCAGGACGGTCACGGCCTGCGCGTACGGGCGCAGCACCCGGAAGGCGACCCCGCCGCGCACCCGGTGGGCGCCCAGCAGTCCGTGCGGGTCGTGGTGTGCCCCGGCGAGCAGCCGGGCGCGGTCCTCGGCGGCGAGCGGCCGTACGGCCGGGACGCCCTGGCCCCCGCCGCGCTTCGCCTTCGGCGGCGCGTCGGCCTTCACCGTCTTCGGCGTCGCGGTCTTCGCCGCCTTCACCGTCTTCGGCTCCGGCGGCGCGTCGGCCGTCGACGGCTTCGCCGTCTTCGCCTTCGGCGGGGCGTCCGCGGCCGGCGTCTTCGGCGTATTCGCTGTCTTGGGTGTCTTGGGTGTCTTGGCTGGGGTGGCGCGGCCGGACCGGGCGGGGTCGGTTTTCTTCGGGCGGGCGGTCACGGGTACGGCCTCCTCGGGGGTGGAGCGGGGTCGGGGGTCAGTCCTGGGCCAGTCGGCGGACCGCCGCCATCGGGACGGCGAGCCAGTCGGGGCGGTGGCGGGCCTCGTACAGCACCTCGTACACCGCCTTGTCGGTCTCGTACGCGCGCAGCAGCTCGGGTTCGTCGCGCGGGTCGGTGCCGGCCGCCGCCGCGTAGCCCGAGCAGAACGCGTCCCGGCAGGCCTCGGCCCACTCGGGGCGCCAGGGCTGCTGGGTGCGGGCGGCGTAGTCGAAGGAGCGCAGCATTCCGGCCACGTCCCGGACCGGTGGCTGCGGGCGGCGGCGCTCGGCCAGCGGGCGGGCGGGCTCGCCCTCGAAGTCGATGACCGCCCACTCGCCGTCACCGGTCCGCAGGGTCTGCCCCAGGTGCAGATCGCCGTGGACGCGCTGGGCGGGCCGGGGCCCGGACACCCGCGTCACCGCGTCGAACGCGGCGCGCAGCCCCGGCACGTGCGGCAGCAGCGCCGGGACCGCCTGCGCCGCCGCCTCCAGGCGCTCGCGCATCGCGGTGGCGAGCAGCTCGGTCTGGGCGCGGCCGAGGGTGACCACCGGCAGCGCGTCGGCGAGCGCGGTGTGGACCTCGGCGGTGGCCCGGCCCAGCGCTTGGGCCTCCCGGGTGAAGTCGCGCCCGTCGGCGAGCGCGCGCAGCGCCAGCTGCCAGCCGTCCCGGGAGTCGCGCAGATAGGGCTGGAGCACGGCGAGCGTGGCGTCCTCGGGCCGGTCGGTCTGGATCCAGGCGGCCGGCGCGGGCACCCGGGCGCACCCGCGCCGGGCCAGGACCAGCGGAAGCTCCAGGTCCGGGTTGATCCCGAAGTGGATACGACGGAATACCTTGAGGATGAACGTATCTCCGTACACCAGCGAGGAGTTGGACTGCTCGGCGGCGAGGAGGCGGGGGGTGAGACCGGCCGGGACGGGGAGCTCCGCGTCGCAGCCGAAGCGCAGCGGGCCGAGCCGGCCCGGGGTGCGCAGCCGTTCCAGGAGCAGCGCGGCGACCTGCGGGTCCTGGAGGGCGTCGTAGACGGTCAGACCGGTCAGCGGCCCGTCGGTGGCATGGCCGACGAGCGCGGGCGCGAGCGGCGGCGGCAGCACCTCCCGTACGCCGAGCAGCAGCTGGTAGACGTCCGGCGGCTCGGGGGCGGTGCCGGGTTGCTCGGCCCGGACGAGCAGATGCAGACAGCCGGGCAGCAGCTCGGTGACCGAAACCAGCTGGAAGCCGGTGACCGGGCGGCCCTTCCCGGCGAACCACCGCTGTCTGGGGAGCCATTCGTGCAGCAGGGGCGCCAGTGAGGGCAGCAGCGCGACAGGAGTCAGGGTGGGTGCGGCCTTGGGCATGGCAGCGCGTCCTTTCCCCGGGCTCACAGCAGGATGTGCGCAGAGTGTCCCGGATTGCGGCATTGGCTGTCCGGCGGCGCGCGGAGCCTCCGGTGTGCCACTGAAAGCGGTCCGGAGCGTTGCTGAGGAGAGTGCCCCGGGCGGGCCGGAGGAAACCGGCCCGTCCGGGCCCGCCCGGAAGCACTCCTCAGCCGGGCGGGCTCAGCCGATCACGACGCTGTCCTTGCGCAGCCGGAACCAGTAGAAGCCGTGCCCCGCGAGGGTGAGCAGATAGGGCCACTGGCCGATGGCCGGGAAGCGCACCCCGCCGATCAGCTCCACCGGATGGCACCCGGCGAAGGCCCGCAGATCGAGTTCGGTGGGCTGGGCGAACCGCGAGAAGTTGTTCACGCACAGCACCAGGTCGTCGTTGTGCTCCCGCAGGAACGCCAGGACCGCCGGATTGGAGGAGGGCAGTTCGGTGTACGAACCGAGGCCGAAAGCGGGGTTCTGCTTGCGGATCTCGATCATCCGGCGGGTCCAGTGCAGCAGCGACGAGGGCGAGGCCATCGCCGCCTCGACATTGGTGACCTGGTAGCCGTAGACGGGGTCCATGATCGTCGGGAGGAAGAGGCGGCCCGGGTCGCAGGAGGAGAAGCCCGCGTTGCGGTCGGGCGTCCACTGCATGGGGGTGCGTACCGCGTCCCGGTCGCCCAGCCAGATGTTGTCGCCCATGCCGATCTCGTCCCCGTAGTAGAGGATGGGTGAGCCGGGCAGGGAGAGCAGCAGGGCCGTGAACAGCTCGATCTGGTTGCGGTCGTTGTCCAGCAGGGACGCGAGCCGGCGCCGGATGCCGATGTTGGCGCGCATCCGGGGGTCCTTGGCGTACTCCGCGTACATGTAGTCGCGCTCTTCGTCCGTCACCATTTCGAGGGTCAGCTCGTCGTGGTTGCGCAGGAAGATGCCCCACTGGCAGGTCTTGGGGATGGCCGGGGTCTTGGCGAGCACCTCGGAGACCGGGTAGCGGCTCTCGCGGCGCACGGCCATGAAGATGCGCGGCATCACGGGGAAGTGGAACGCCATGTGGCACTCGTCGCCGCCCGCCGCGTAGTCGCCGAAGTAGTCGACGACGTCCTCGGGCCACTGGTTGGCCTCGGCCAGCAGCACGGTGTCGGGGTAGCTCGCGTCGATCTCCGCGCGCACCCGCTTGAGGAACTGGTGGGTGGCGGGCAGGTTCTCGCAGTTGGTGCCCTCCTCCTGGTAGAGGTAGGGGACGGCGTCGAGGCGGAAGCCGTCGATGCCCAGGTCCAGCCAGAACCGCAGCGCGGCCAGGATCTCGTCCTGGACGGCCGGGTTCTCGTAGTTGAGGTCGGGCTGGTGGGAGAAGAAGCGGTGCCAGTAGTACTGCTTGCGGACGGGGTCGAAGGTCCAGTTGGAGGTCTCGGTGTCGACGAAGATGATCCGGGCGTCCTGGTACTGCTTGTCGTTGTCGGCCCAGACGTAGTAGTCGCCGTACGGGCCCGCGGGGTCTTTCCGCGACTCCTGGAACCACGGGTGCTGGTCGCTGGTGTGGTTCATCACGAAGTCGATGATCACGCGCATGCCGCGCTGGTGGGCGGCGTCCACGAACTCCACGAAGTCGGCGAGGTCGCCGAACTCGGGGAGCACCGCGGTGTAGTCCGAGACGTCGTAACCGCCGTCCCGCAGCGGCGACTTGAAGAAGGGCGGCAGCCAGAGGCAGTCGACCCCCAGCCACTGCAGGTAGTCGAGCTTGGCGGTGATGCCCTTCAGATCCCCTACGCCGTCGCCGTTGCTGTCCTGGAAGGACCGCACGAGCACCTCGTAGAAGACGGCCCGCTTGAACCACTCGGGATCGCGGTCCTTGGCGGGAGTGTCCTCGAAGGTGTCGTGGACGGGCTCGTTGACGATCATGGTGTGGGTGACCCTCCGATCGGCGGGGACGGTCGCAGGACCAGGATGTGCGCGGGAACACGGCCCGGCTCCAGACGCACGTAGTTGGCCCTGCCCCAGTGGTAGGTCTCACCGGTGAGCTCGTCGCGCACCGGGACGGGCTCGTGCCATGCGAGGCCGAGCTCCGGCATGTCCAACGAGACCGTGGCCTCCTGGGTGTGGTGGGGGTCGAGGTTGGCGACCACCAGAACGGTGTTCGACCCCGAGCGCTTGCTGTACGCGAGCACCGCGTCGTTGTCGGTGTGGTGGAAGCGCAGGCCGCGCAGCTGCCGCAGCGCGGGATGGCGCCTGCGGATCCGGTTGAGCGTGGTCAGCAGCGGGGCCAGCGAGCGGCCCTCGCGCTCGGCCGCCTCCCAGTCGCGCGGCCGCAGCTCGTACTTCTCCGAGTTCAGGTACTCCTCGCTGCCGTCGTGCAGCGCGGTGTTCTCGCACAGCTCGTAGCCCGCGTACACCCCCCAGCTGGGCGAGAGCGTCGCGGCGAGCACCGCGCGCACCTCGAAGGCGGGGCGCCCGCCGTGCTGGAGGTAGGCGTGCAGGATGTCGGGGGTGTTCACGAAGAAGTTGGGCCGCATGTACGAGGCGGCCTCACCGGTCAGCTCCGTCAGGTACTCGGTCAGCTCCTGCTTGGTGTTGCGCCAGGTGAAGTACGTGTAGGACTGCTGGAAGCCGATACGGGCCAGCGTGTGCATCATCGCGGGCCGGGTGAACGCCTCGGCCAGGAAGACCACGTCCGGGTCGCTGCCGTTGACCTCCGCCAGCACCTGTTCCCAGAAGACCACCGGCTTGGTGTGCGGGTTGTCGACGCGGAAGATCCGCACCCCGTGGTCCATCCAGAACCGCAGGATCCGCACGGTCTCGGCGACCAGGCCCGGCATGTCCCGGTCGAAGGCGATGGGATAGATGTCCTGGTACTTCTTGGGAGGGTTCTCGGCGTACGCGATGGTGCCGTCGGCCCGGTGGTGGAACCACTCGGGGTGCTTGTCCACCCAGGGGTGGTCCGGTGAGCACTGGAGCGCGAAGTCGAGGGCGACCTCCATCCGCAGGTCGCGCGCCGTGCGCACGAAGTGGTCGAAGTCGTCGAGGGTGCCGAGGTCAGGGTGGACGGCGTCGTGGCCGCCGTCCGGCGACCCGATGGCCCAGGGCACGCCCACGTCACCGGGCGCGGCCGTGAGGCTGTTGTTGGGGCCCTTGCGGAAGGTGGTGCCGATGGGGTGCACGGGTGGCAGATAGACCACGTCGAAGCCCATCGCGGCGACGGCGGGCAGCCGCTCGGCGGCGGTCCGGAAGGTGCCGCTCACCGGGGGCTTCCCGGCCTCGACGACCGCGCCCTCGGAGCGCGGGAACAGCTCGTACCACGACCCGTACAGTGCCCGCTCGCGCTCGACAAGGAGCGGCAACGGCGCGCTGGCGCTGACCAGTTCGCGCAGCGGATAGCGGGCCAGGGCGGCGTCCGCCTCGGGGGTCAGGGCCGCGGCGAGCCGGTCGGGGGCCGGACGGCCCTCGTCGCGCAGCGCGTCCAGGGCGGCAAGGACCGCCTCGCGCCCCTTGGTCTTCGGCACCCCGCGCGCCGCCCGCTCGTACAGCGCGGCGCCCTCCGCCAGGACCAGCTCGGTGTCCAGGCCCGCGGGGATCTTGATCGAGGCGTGCCGGCGCCAGGTGGCCACCGGGTCGCTCCACGCCTCGACCGTATACGACCAGTGCCCTTCGGCCGTCGGAGTGACCTCGGCTCCCCAGCGGTCGGTGCCGGGTTCGAGTTCACGCATCGGCGTCCAGGGGCCGGAGCGCCCGCGGGGGTCGCGCAGGACCACATTGGCGGCGACCGCGTCGTGGCCTTCTCGGAAGACGGTGGCGGTGACCATGAAGGTCTCTCCCGCCACCGCCTTCGCCGGCCTTCTGCCGCAGTCGACGGCGGGGCGGACGTCCAGGACGGGGATACGGCCGATGGGCAGATTCACGGGCTCACCTGGTGGCTGGTGGGTACGGGGCGTGGCGGGGTCTGCTCTTTGTAACTGCTCCGTCGGCGTTTGACGGGCTGCGGGCATGGCCGCTCCTGTCCGCGTTCACTCGGGTGGCGGTCAGCGGTTGCACGGACGGCGTCCTACCGGTGGAGCCTTCCACGCGGGGCGAGTGCGCATTCCGGTGGTTCGTAACTACCTGGGCGTAACGCTCCGGACAAGGAAACGGCCCCGTCTTTCGGCGGGACCGCGCCAGAATTTGCCTACCCACAAGTTCAGTTGGCGCGCCGATGGCCGTCCGCCCGCCGCGGCCGGCCGGGCTGACCCGGCCCGGCGCGGGGGAGCCCCGCGGTGGCGGCCCGTACGGGGCGGCCATCGACGTGCCCGAACCGGTCCGGTACGCCATGGGTTCCGTGTTCCACGCCGAAGGGGTGTCCACACCCGGCGCGCGGGGCCCGCACCCCCGTGCCGCGTGGGACGGCCGCCCCCTGGAGAGCCCCCTGGGAGCGCGCCGAGGGGGGCGGTCGCCTCCGTGCGCCGTGGTAGTGCGAGGCGCCCTCCCACTACCGTCGGGGGTGAAGGAGGGTCGAACAGAGCTGTACGTCCCTCCTGTTACGTACCTCCCCTGCGAAGGTGGAACACGTGAAGGCAATCCGTCGGTTCACCGTCCGCCCCGTCCTCCCCGAGCCCTTGCGGCCCCTGAGCGAGCTGGCCCGCAATCTGCGCTGGTCCTGGCATCTGGAGACCAGAGAACTGTTCCGGTCCGTCGACCCCGAGGGATGGCGGGCGGCCGGAGAGGACCCCGTCCGCCTGCTGGGGTCGGTCTCCGCCGCCCGGCTCGCCGCGCTGGCCGAGGACCGCCGCTTCGTCCGTTCCCTGACCGCCTGCGCCGACGACCTCGCCGACTACCTCGGCGGCCGGCGCTGGTACCAGGAGCAGCCCGAAGGGCTGCCGCAAGCGGTCGGATACTTCTCGCCGGAGTTCGGGATCACCGCCGCCCTGCCGCAGTACTCGGGCGGGCTCGGCATCCTCGCCGGCGACCATCTGAAGAGCGCGAGCGACCTCGGCGTACCGCTGATCGGGGTCGGCCTCCTCTACCGGCACGGCTACTTCCGCCAGTCCCTCTCGCGCGACGGCTGGCAGCAGGAGCACTATCCCGTCCTCGACCCCAACGAACTGCCCCTCACGCTGCTGCGCGAGCCCGGCGGCGAACCCGCCAAGGCCGTGCTGCGGCTGCCCGGCGGGCGCGCCCTGCACGCGGTGGTCTGGGTCGCCCAGGTCGGCCGGGTCCCGCTGCTGATGCTCGACTCCGACGTGGAGGAGAACGGCCCCGGCGAACGCGACGTCACCGACCGGCTGTACGGGGGCGGCAGCGAGCACCGGCTCCTCCAGGAGATGCTGCTCGGCATCGGCGGGGTGCGGGCGGTGCGCGCGTACTGCCGGATCACCGGGCACCCCGCGCCCGAGGTCTTCCACACCAACGAGGGCCACGCGGGCTTCCTCGGCCTGGAGCGCATCCGCGAACTCGCCGGGGAGGGACTGGAGTTCGACGCGGCCCTGGAGTCGGTGCGCGCCGGGACCGTCTTCACCACCCACACCCCGGTCCCCGCGGGCATCGACCGCTTCGACCGCGAGCTGGTCGCCCACCACCTCGGCGACGACGGCGAACTGCCGGGCGTCGACGTCTCCCGGATCCTCCAGCTCGGCATGGAGACCTACCCGGGCGGCGAGCCCAACCTCTTCAACATGGCCGTGATGGGGCTGCGCCTGGCCCAGCGCGCCAACGGCGTCTCCACCCTGCACGGGGAGGTCAGCCGGGAGATGTTCGCGGGCCTGTGGCCCGGCTTCGACCCCTCGGAGGTGCCGATCACCTCCGTCACCAACGGGGTGCACGCGCCGACCTGGGTGGCGCCCGAGGTCTACCGGCTCGGCGCCCGGCAGATCGGCGCCGGGCGCGCCGAGGACGCGCTGACCGTGGGCGGCTCGCCGCGCTGGGACGCGGTCGCCGACATCCCCGCCGCCGAGATCTGGGAGCTCAGGCGCGAGCTGCGCGAGCAACTGGTCGTGGAGGTCCGCGAGCGGCTGTACGCGTCCTGGCGCACCCGCGGGGCCGGGACGGCGGAGCTCGGCTGGGTGGACGGGGTGCTCGACCCCGACGTCCTGACCATCGGCTTCGCCCGCCGGGTCCCCTCCTACAAGCGGCTGACCCTGATGCTGCGCGACCGGGACCGGCTGATGGAGCTGCTGCTCCACCCGACCCGCCCGGTGCAGATCGTGGTGGCCGGCAAGGCGCACCCGGCCGACGACAGCGGCAAGCGGCTGGTCCAGGAGCTGGTCCGGTTCGCCGACGACCCCCGGGTGCGCCACCGCATCGTCTTCCTGCCCGACTACGGGATGGCGATGGCCAAGAAGCTCTACCCCGGCTGCGACGTGTGGCTCAACAACCCGCTGCGGCCCCTGGAGGCGTGCGGCACCAGCGGGATGAAGGCGGCGCTCAACGGCTGCCTGAACCTCTCGGTCCTGGACGGCTGGTGGGACGAGTGGTTCGCGCCGGACTTCGGCTGGGCCATCCCCACCGCCGACGGCTCGGCCACCGACGAGGACCGCAGGGACGAGCTGGAGGCGACCGCCCTGTACGACCTGATCGAGGACCGGGTGGCGCCGCGCTTCTACGACCGGGGCGCGGACGGGCTGCCCGGCCGCTGGATCGAGATGGTCCGCGAGACCCTCTCCTCCCTCGGCCCCAAGGTGCTGGCCGGGCGGATGGTGCGCGAGTACGTGGACCGGCTGTACGCGCCGGCCGCCCGGGCCCACCGCGAGCTGGCGCCGGACACCGCCCGGGAGCTGGCCCAGTGGAAGGCCCGGGTGCGGGCGGCCTGGCCGCAGGTGGCCGTCGACCATGTGGAGGCGGTCTCCGCGACGGCCGTGAACGGACACGCGGAGCTCGGCTCCACGCTCGCCCTGCGGGTGCGCGTCGGCCTCGGCGGGCTTCTGCCGGACGACGTGGAGGTGCAGGCGGTCGCGGGGCGGGTGGACGCGGCGGACACGCTCGCGGAGGCCCGTACGGTCGCGCTGAAGCCCGCGGGCGGCCCGGACCTGGAGGGGCGCTGGGTGTACGAGGGCCCGCTCGCCCTGGACCGCACCGGCCCGTACGGCTACACGGTCCGCGTCCTGCCGGCCCACCGCCTCATCCCCGACAACGCCGATCTCGCGCTGGTCGCGCTGCCGACCGAGGCGACGGGGGAGGGGGCGGGGGTGCTGATGCGCTGAGCGCGAAGGGGTTGTACCGTACGTCGGCCGCTGCCATGCACCCCGTACGGAACTGCGAGGTCCGATTGTGAACCCTGCCGAGAACGCCGCGCCTCGTCCTCTACGCCCGTATGGGACCTGGGCGGCGCGAGCGGGCCTCGCGCTGCTCCCCTTCGCCACGCTGGGGCTGCTCTGCCCGGTGCCGTCGCTGGTGATCGCCCTGCGGCGGCACCGGGGCGCGGACTGGGTGGCCTTCGCGGTCTTCTGCGCGGTGTGGGTGTCCTGGGTGCTCCAGCTGGCGACCACCCCGGACACCACGCATGGCACGCGGTTCGCGGCCGACGTGCTGCTCATCGGGCTGTCCACGGCCGGGGCGGCCGTGCACGCCTGGCGGGCGTGGCCGGCGGCCCGGCAGGCAGAGGGGCACATCGGACCGCGATCGCAAGGTGAACAGCAGTGAAGCAGGTCAAGCAGGTACGTCAGGCGCAGGCGGCGAAGGCCGCCCGCCAGGAGCAGGACAAGCAGAGCAGATACGCGCGCTACCGGCTGCGGTTCGCGCGTCTGACCGCCCTGGCCCGGGCGCACCGGCGCCGGGTGTGGATCGCCGCGGGCGTGGTGGCGGCCGTCGTCCTCGGCGCGGTCCTGTACGCCGTGCTGGACAAGGACGACAAGCCGGGCCCGCCGGATCCGCGGGCGCGGCAGTACAAGAACGTCGACGCCTGTCTGCTCACCGGGGACAAGGGCGTCACCGAGGGCACCGAGGGCGCGCCGGCCTGGGCCGGGATGCAGGACGCCTCGAAGGCCACGCGCGCCCGGGTCAACTTCGTCCCGGTGACGGGCGAGCAGACGCAGGCCAACGCCACCCCGTTCGTCAACAGCCTCCTCCAGCGCTCCTGCGACGTGATCGTGGCGGTCGGCAAGGCCCCGGTGGCGGCGGCCGAGGCGGCGGCCAAGACCCAGCCCAAGGTGCGGTTCGTGGTGGTCGGCGGTCAGGCTGCGGCGGCCAATGTGACGGTCGTGAAGCCGGGTGACGGAGTGAAGGCCGAGGTGGCCCGGGCCGTCGAGCGGGGCGTTAATACACCCGGTTAGCCCGGAATTTGACGGTCCGACCCGCCGGAGCATGGCAAAGAACAGCTAAAAGATCAGGGGGTGGAAGCAACCCCTGAAAACGCGTGAGGCACGATCACGAGGCTTTGTCTTCTGTAAGCCTCGTGTAAGTAAAGGCTGCCTCAATGCGCGCTCGATGGGCTCGAACGTCCCGTCTGTTGTTCCCACCCGGTGGTACCGGGCGCCGCAGGACCAGAAGGATCGCCCTTCTGGTCCTGCTGGCTTTCTCCTTCATGCTCACCACGGAGACGGCGGAGGCGACCGGGGCCACCCTGCCCCGGCTGTCGATGCCCAAATGGTCCCTGTCGGGTCTGTGGGAGTGGGCGAACAAGTCCCCGCTCGACACCCCGGACCAGCAGAGCGGTACGGCCAGGGGCAAGAGCCACACCGCCGCCGCCAAGCAGACCCGCGCCAAGGGCGGCAACGGCCACAAGCCCGGCAAGGGCAAGGGCGAGCTCGCCGAGTACCGGCGGCCCGAGGACAGACCCGAGCTGACGAAGACCGGCAAGGCGGTCGGGGGCGCCAAGAGCTTCGACGCGCGCACCAGCAAGCGCGACGCCAGGAAGTCGACGGCGACCTCGGACTTCTTCACCAACGCCGACGGCTCCACGACGGTGCGCCACTACGCCGGGCGCTCCAACTTCAAGGCCGCCGACGGCGCCTGGAAGAAGATCGACACCACGCTGCGCGAGGAGAAGAACGGGCGGCTTGCGGAGAACGCCAACTCGCTCGCCGTCACCTTCGCGCCCGACGCCGTCACCCCCGACCTCGCCTCGGTCGACTTCGGCTCCGGGCGCGCGCTGGCGTACGGACTGCACGGCGCCGCCAGGAGCGAGCCGGTGGTCGACGGCGACTCCACCGCCACGTACAAGGACGTCCTCAAGGACACCGACCTGAAGCTGTCCCCGCTGACCGAAGGCTTCAAGGAGCGGATCGTCCTGCGCTCCAAGGCGGCGCCCAACACCTGGGTCTTCCCGCTCAAGGTCAAGGGGCTCAACCCCAGGCTCGCCGAGAACGGCGACGTGGTGTTCACCGACGCCGACGGCAAGGTGACGGCGACCGTGCCGCACGCCTTCATGGAGGACTCGAAGATCGACCCGCGCTCGGGCGACGCCGCCCAGTCGCGAGCGGTCAGCTATGAGCTCACCACCCTGGACGGCGCCCCCGCGCTGCGGATGACCGCCGACCGCGCGTGGCTGGACGACCCCAAGCGCGTCTTCCCGGTCACCGTCGACCCGACGGTGGCGGCCAGCAACTCGACCTACACCCAGAACACGATCTCCGGGGACCACTCCACCGAGAACATGATCAAGGTGGGGTCCTACGACTCGGGCACCAACAAGGCCAACTCGTTCCTGCAGTTCTCCTCGCTCGGCACCACGCTGGCGGGCCAGAAGGTCACCGCGGCGACCCTCAACGTGTACGCGATCTGGTCGGCGACCTGCACCGCCGAGCCGTTCAACGTCCACCCGGTCACCAAGGCCTGGACGCCCTCCACGGTCACCAGCTACCCCGGCCCGACCTACGGCGCGGCCATCGGCTCGGCGACGCCGGCGCCCGGCGCGTCCTGCTCCAACTCCTCCAGCTCCACGAGCGTCGGCGTGAAGATGCCCGTCCCGCTCAACACCACCTGGTTCAACGACATCGCGGGCGGCGGCGCCAACTACGGCCTCGCCATGACCGCGATCACCAGTGACGGGCTGCACTGGAAGAAGTTCCACTCGGACAACTCCACCACCGCCGGCTTCCGCCCGGCGCTGGACCTGACCTACACCGCCAATGTGGCCCCACAGGTCAACTCCCAGTACCCGCCGGCCAACTACCAGGCCAACACGCTCCGCCCGGAGCTGACGGTCTACGCGACCGACGCCGACAAGGGCCCGAACCCGCTGTCGTACTCCTTCGACGTCTTCGACGCGGACTCCACCAGCCAGACCCCGGTGGTCAGCTCCGGCACCTTGGCCAAGGGCGCCTGGGCGATCCCGGCCGGCAAGCTGAAGTGGAGCAAGAACTACCTCTGGTTCGCCACGGTCAGCGACGGCACCAACGCGGTCACCTACGACAGCCGGTTCACCACCGCGGTGCCGCAGCCGCCGGTCACCTCGGGCCTCACCCAGAACACCGACGGCCACGAGTTCGACCCCAGCGACGGCAACTACACCACCGACGACACCGACGCGGACGTCGAGGTCACCGGGCCCTCACTCTCCATCGAGCGCTCCTACAACAGCCTCGACCCGCGTCAGGACAGCGCCTTCGGCGCGGGCTGGTCGACGATCGCGGACATGAAGGCCGCCGAGGTCAAGGACGGCTCCGGCACGGTCACCAGCGTGGTCATCACCTACCCCGGCGGCGAGCAGGTCGCCTTCGGCCGCAACAGCGACGGCACCTTCGTGCCGCCGCTGGGCCGCTACGCCCGTTTCCAGGCGGTCACCGGCGGCTACACCCTGGTCGACAAGGACTTCACCACCTACAGCTTCACCCAGGCCACGGCCCGGGCGGGGGTGTACGCGATCAAGACGATCACGGACTTCGCGAACCGTGGTGAAACGTTCTTCTACACCAACAACCAGCTGACGAAGATCACGAACACCACGTCCAACCGTTCGCTGACCCTCGCCTGGCAGACCCCGGCCGGGGCCACCGCCGCGCACGTCGCCACGGTCGCCACCGACCCGTCCGTCCCGAGCGACGCCGGCACCGCCCAGACGTGGAAGTACGGCTACACCGGTGACAAGCTCACCTCGGTGTGCCCGCCCGCCGACTGGTCCAAGTGCATCACCTACGGCTACGCCACCGGCAACCACTACCGCACCACGGTCCTGGACGAGGACCCGTTCGCGTACTGGCGGCTCGGTGAGGCGGCCGGCGACCCGGTCGCCAAGGACGCCGTCGACCTCAACCAGGGCAAGTACAACGGCATCTACCACAACGTGACCACCGGCGGCACGGCCGTGCTCGCCGGGTCCACCCAGCCGACGGCGTCGTTCAACGGCACCAGCAGCTATGTGGAGATACCCAGCGCCCCGGGCGCGACCCCCTCGTACGCGACGGTCTCGCTCTGGTTCAAGACCTCCCAGGCGGGCGGTGTCCTCTTCTACTACGGCGACAAGCCGCTGAGCGACCCCGACCCGGTGGGCAACACCACCCACAACACCCCGGCGGTCTACGTCGGCACCGACGGCAAGCTGCACGGCTGCTTCGCCTCGTCGCCCGGCTGCAACACCACGATCGTCTCCGCCGCCGCCGTCAACGACAACAAGTGGCACCAGGCCGTCCTCACCGGCGCCGCCACCACCATGTCGCTCTACCTCGACGGCGTCGCCCAGGGCACCAAGTCCGGCACCATCAACGACTGGGCCCAGCCCTACCTCACCCTCGGCGCCGGGGTGAACACCGACGGCTGGCCGAACATGAACGCGGCCGACCCGCTCGGCCACTTCAGCGGCCAGCTCGCCGAGGCGGCGATCTACTCCGAGCCGCTGAGCCAGGACGTCATCACCGCGCAGTACCAGGCGGCGACCCGTCCGGCCGGACTGCTGAACAAGATCACCACGCCGAACGGCAAGGTCCAGAGCGCCGTCACCTACTCCACCGCCGACGACACGGTCACCCAGGCCGTCGACGGCGACGGCGGCACCTGGAAGCTCAACCCCGCCACCGTCACCGGCTCCTCGCAGGTCTACCGCTCCTCGGTGATGGGCTCCGCCCCCTCCGGGTACTGGCGTCTCGGTGACGTCCAGGGCGCGGCCCAGGCCGCCAACGAGGTGCACACCGGCCTCGGCACGTACAACACGGTCACCCAGGGTGCGGAGGGTCCGTTCGGGCCCGACGACGCCACCGCGGTGGACTTCGACGGCTCCACCTCGTTCGCCGAGCTGCCCTACGCCCCGCTGCACCGCTCCGGGAACCGGGCGATCGAGCTGTGGTTCCGCACCGCCAAGCCCGGCGTGATCGCGGCCGACCAGGCGCGGGTGCCCAACGACCCGGCGGGCGTGGGCGGCGCGTACTCGCCGCTGCTCTACGTCGGCGCCGACGGCAAGCTGCGCGGCCACTGGTGGAGCTCGGGCTCCGACGGCGCGCAGGACTTCGGCTCGAAGTCCACGGTGACCGACAACGCCTGGCACCACGCGGTCCTCTCGGCCTCCGGTACCACCCAGACGCTGTATCTGGACGGGGCGAAGCAGGCCGACTTCACCGGCGCCCCCGGCGCCCAGGCGACCGGCCGCACCTTCATCGGCGGCGGCTTCACCAAGGGCTGGTTCAGCTCGCCCTCCGACGTCAGCCACTTCGACGGCTCGATCGCCGAGGTCGCGTTCTACGACGCGCCGCTGGGCGAGGACGAGGTCGACCGGCACTACGCGGCCGCCAAGTCGTCGTCGGGCGTGGCCCCGGTCCGCACGGTGAAGCTGACCGACCCGACCGACAAGACGCTGACCTACGTCTACGACGCGGAGCTCGGCAACCGCCTGCTCGCGGCGATCGACACCCGGGGGCAGCGCACCACCTACGGCTACGACACCTCCGGCTTCCTGCACACGGTGACGGACGCCAACGGCAACCGCTCGGTGACCGGCCACGACGTGCGCGGCAACACGGTCTCCACGACCACCTGCCAGAACACGGCCGCCAACCAGTGCGCGACGGAGTACTACACGTACTACCCGGACGCGACCACGCTCTTCCCGGCGATGGACGCGCGCAACGACCTGATGCTCACCGAGCGCGACGGCCGTTCCTCCGGGCCCACCGACAACACCTACCTCACCAGCTACACCTATGACACGGCCGGAAACGTCACCTCGGTGACCACCCCGCCGGTCCCCGGTTCGCCGAGCGGGCGCACCGCCTCCACCACGTACACCACCGCGACGACGGTGGCGGCCGAAGGCGGCACCAACTACACCCCCGCGGGCCTGGTGGCCTCGGTGCGCACTCCCGGTGGCCGCACCACCTCGTACACGTACTTCAAGAACGGTGACCTGGCGCAGGTCACCGACGCCAATGGCGCCTCGGTGAAGTACACGTACGACAACCTGGGCCGCCAGATCACCAAGACGGAGGTCTCCGACTCCTACCCGGCGGGTCTGACGACCACGCTGGCGTACGACAAGGACGACCAGGTCGTCTCGGAGATCAGCCCCAAGGTCACCAACCGGGTCACCGGCGCGGTGCACCAGGCGAAGTCGACGACCGTGTACGACCCGGACGGCAACGTCCAGTCGCAGACGGTCGCGGACGCGAGCGGCGGTGACACCGCGCGCGTCACGTCGCTGACCTACGACGCCTACAACCGGGTCGCGACCCGGACCGACCCCGGCGGCGACACCACGTCGTTCGAGTACGACGTCTACGGCAACAAGGTCAAGGAGACGGACCCGGCCGGGAACGTCAACGAGTACACCTTCGACGCCGAGGGCCGTCCCCTCACCACCAGCCTGCTCAACTACACCGGCGACCCCAACAGCCCGTCGGCGCCGACGAAGCTGGTGCAGGAGTCCCGGGCGTACGACCCGGCCGGGCGCCTGGCGTCGATCACCGACGCGATGGGCTGGGTGACCGAGTACACCTACACCGACGACGGTCTCTCGGCGACGGTGGTGCGCAAGGACCCGCAGAACAACAAGGCGTTCACCGAGCAGGCGAACACCTATGACGCGGCCGGGAACCTGATCAAGCAGGTGACCAACGACGGCGCCACGACCACCTCGTTCACGGTGGACGCGGCCGACCGCACGACGTCGACCACGATGGACCCGGGCGGGCTCGCGCGGACCAGCAAGGTCTCCTACGACCCGGACGACAACGTCGTGTCCGAGACGGACTACGACCCGACCGGCGACACCAGCACCACCGACACGCGCTACGACGCGCTCGGCAACGTCACCGGCAACACCGTCCACGACGGCACCACCGCGCCGGTGGGCCGCTGGAAGCTGAACGAGACCAGCGGCACGCTCGCCGCCGACTCCTCGGGCGGCAACAACAAGGTGACGCTCGGCAGCGGGGTCACCCGCTCCACCGAGCAGGGCGGCAGCGCCGTCTTCGACGGCACCGCGAACGCCTACGGCCAGGGCACCGGCCCGGCCGTGAACACCAACGGCGGCTTCACCGTCTCCACCTGGGTGAAGCTGGCCGACACCACCGCCAACCACACCTTCGTCTCCCAGGACGGCACCGCGGACCACGGCTTCCAGCTGTACTACTCCACGGCGTACGGCTGGTCCTTCAACCGCAGCTCCGGTGACGTGGCGAGCCCGACCCTGGCGCGTGCCACCTCCGGCACGGCGGCGGTGACGGCCAACACCTGGACGCATCTGACGGGCGTCTACGACGCGGCGGCGGGCGAGATCCGCCTCTACGTCAACGGCGCGCTGAAGGCGACGACCCCGTACAGCGGGTCGTGGGAGGCCACGGGACCGCTCCAGATCGGCCGCCGCATGTCGGCCGGCACGCAGGGCGAGTACCACAAGGGCTCCCTCGCGGACATCCAGGTCTACGGCGAGGCGCTGACGGCGACGCAGGTCTCCGCGGTGTACGGCAAGACCCTCCCGGCGGCCGGCAGCTCGGTGCGCACCACGAGCTGGAAGCTGGACCAGCGCGGCATGCCGGTGTCGATGACGGACGCCAACGGCGCGGTCACCGACTACGGCTACGACGAGTCGGGCCAGCAGACCAGCGTCACCGAGCCGGCCGTGAACGCCGAGCAGAACGGCGGCACCCCGTCGTCGGTCCGCCCGGTCTCGCTCACCGGCTACAACACCTTCGGCGAGCAGACGGAGTCCTCGGACCCGCTCGGCAACGTCACGGTGACCGCCTACGACGGGGAGGGCCAGGAGGCGTCCACGACGCTGCCCGACTACACCCCGCCGGGTGCCTCGGCGCCGATCAAGGCGGTGTCCTGGAACGAGTACAACCACCTCGGCCAGGTCTCCGCGGAGGTCGACCCGCTGGGCAACCGCACCGAGTACACCTACACCCAGCTGGGCGACCTGGCCTCGGTGAAGGAGCCGGGCGGCGACACCACGAAGTACACGTACGACACGAACGGCGACCAGCTCTCGGCGACGCGCCCGAACGGGGCGCGCCAGGAGTCGACCTACGACTACCTGGGCCGCGAGGTCACCAGCACGGACATCGTGCGCCAGCCGACCCAGCGGGCGTACACGGCGATCAACTACTACGACGCGCCGGGGCAGCAGCTGTCGCGGGTGCTCAGCCCGGCCGGGGTGAGCCAGTCCTACGGGTACAACGCGTTGGGAGAGATCACGTCCAGTACGGACGGGGCCGGTAACACCACGCGGTACACGTACGACATGGACGGGCAGATGCTCACGTCCACGGACCCGGACGGGACGAGCACCAAGAACACCTACGACGGGTTCGGCCAGCTGGTCTCGATGAGCGACCTGGACGCGACCGGCAACGTGCTGCGGACCACGCGCTCGACGTACGACCGGATGGGGCGGCAGTCCTCTGTGACCGACTTCCGCGGGCACACCACCGACTTCACGGTGGACGCGACCGGAATGATCACCAAGGCTGTGCAGCCTGTTTCCGCGACCGAGACGATCACCGCGACCTTCGGGTACGACGCGGCGGGCAACAGGACGCGGTTCACCGACGGCCGCAACAACGCCTTCCTCACGACGTACAACTCGTGGGGCAGCCCGGAGTCGACGATCGAGCCGGCCACGCCCGCTTATCCCAACGCGGCCGACCGCACCTTCACCACGATCTACGACGCCAATGGGCGGGTGAAGGAGGAGCGTTCGCCCGGTGGCGTGAAGGTCGTCGACGACTACGACGCGAAGGGACGACTGACCAGGCAGACCGGTACCGGTGCCGAGGCGGCCACGGCCGACCACACCTACGGCTATGACGCCGACGACCGGATCGTCTCGGTCACCGGTACCGACGCCGACACCGGCAAGGACACGTTCAGCTACGACGACCGGGGCCAGCTCCTGTCGGCCAGCGGCGCGTCGGGTTCCTCCTCCTTCGCCTACAACGGCGACGGCAGGATGACCACGCGCACGGACGCGTCCGGTACCTCCACCTACGGCTATGACACCGCGGGACGGCTGTCCACGGTCAACGACGGCGCCACCGGCTCGACGCTGACCTACGGCTACGACGTCAACAGCAACGTCAAGTCGATTGACTACGGCACCGGCAAGGCCAAGCGCGCCTTCGGTTACGACGCCCTGGAACGGCTCAAGTCGGACACCCTGACCTCCCCGACCGGCAAGACGCTGGCCTCGGTGAGCTATGGGTACGACGAGAACGGCAACGAGACGTCGAAGACGACGACCGGGGTCGCGGGCGCGTCCGCCAACACCTACACCTATGACTGGGCCAACCGCCTGACGTCCTGGAACAACGGGAGCACTACCGAAAACTACGGCTACGACGCCTCCGGGAACCGGACGCGCGTGGGCGGCGACACCTACACCTACGACGCCCGCAACCAGCTCACCTCGGACGGGCACAACGCGTACGCGTACACCGCCCGCGGCACGATGAGTTCGATGACCGACGACGGCAACAAGGTCAACGTCATCAAGGCGGACGCGTTCAATCGGGTGATCAACGAGGGCGACCGTACGTACGCGTACGACGGTCTGGACCGGGTACTCACCGCCAGCGACCCCGGCACCGGCCCGATGTTCACCTTCCAGTACAGCGGCCTGGGCAACGACGTGGCCTCCGACGGCTCGTCGGTCTACAGCCGCAACGCCGACGGCGGGTTGCTCGGCATCAAGTCGGGCACCAGTTCGGTGCTGGCGATGACTGATGTCCACAGCGATGTGATCGCGCAGTTCACGGCGGGCGGCGAGGCGCTGTCGGGGTCGACCACCTACTCGCCGTTCGGCAAGGTCAACCAGACCGCCACCATGCTGGGACAGCTCGGCTACCAGTCGGGTTGGACCGACCCCGAGACGGCCAAGGTCAACATGGCGGCTCGCTGGTACTCGCCGCAGACCGGCCAGTTCAACAGCCGGGACACGGCGGACGTGGACGGCCTGCCGGCCTCGATCGGCGCCAACAAGTTCGCCTACGCCGACGCCAACCCGATGACGATGACCGACCCCACCGGTCACTGGAGCATCGGCGGTGCCTGGAAGAAGTTCAAGAAGAAGGTCAAGCACACCGCCAAGTCCGCCTGGCACAAGACCAAGAAGGCCGTCAAGCACGTCGCCAAGGTGGTCAAGAAGGCCGCGAAGAAGATCAAGCACGCGGTCAAGAAGGCGGTCAAGCGGGTCAAGCACGCGGTCCGCAAGGCCGTGCACTACGTGCATGATGCCGTCAAGAGGGTCAAGAGATACGTCAAGCGGACGTACAAACGCGTCAAGCACTACGTCCACAAGGTGGTCAGGACCGTCAAGCGCGCGGTGAAGCACGCGGCCAAGGTGGTCAAGAGCGTCGCGCACAAGGTCGTCAAGGCGGCCAAGAAAGTCGGCAGAGCGGTCAAGAAGGCAGCGAAAGCCACGGCCAACTATGTGAAGCAGCACGCGGCGACCATCGTCCCCATCGTGGCGGGCATCGCGGCCGCCGTCGTCTGTACGGCGGCCACGGCAGGTGTCGGTGCGGTGGCCTGTGCGGTCGGCGCGGGTGCGCTGATCAACTCACTCGGCTACGCGATGAGTGACGGTCCGCACACGCTGAGCGGTTTCCTCGGCGCCGCCGCGGTCGGCGCGGCCACCGGCCTGATCGGTATGGGCGCGGGTGCGGTCGCCGGACGGGCCCTGAGCACGGCGGTCAGCGCCGTGACCCGGGGTGCGGTGACAGGCGCGGCCAGTGGTGCCGCGGAGAGCGCCGCCACGTACGGCGTCTCCTGCTCCAGCAGCCGGGAGGGCTGTAGTGCCAGTGGCGCTGCCAAGGCGACGGTGACCGGTGCCGCGCTCGGCGGTATCTTCGGCGCCGCGCTCAGCAAGTACGGCCGCAAGGGGTGCACCCCGCACAGTTTCACCCGCAACACGCCGGTGCTGGTGTCGACCACCGCCACCAAGGCCATCTCGCAGATCCGGGTCGGTGACTACGTACTGACCGCCGAGCCGGGCAAGGACAAAAAGGAGAGACACCGGGTCAAGGCGGTCATCGTCACCAAGACCGACCGCGACTACGTCGACGTCGTCGTGGGTTCGAAGTCCGGTCCCAAGACGATTCAGACCACCGCTCACCACCAGTTCTACGACGCCACGGCGAACGCCTGGACCCAGGCGGCCGACCTGAAGAAGCAGCATGTCCTTCAGGGCGCGGACGGCGGACGGACCCCGATCCTCGACGTACGGTCCTACAAGGCCGCGCGGATCACCTACGACCTGAGCGTTGAGGGCCTGCACACGTACTTCGTGGCGGCGGGCGACTCGCAGGTCCTGGTCCACAACGCCGACGACGTCTGCCCGACCGGCGGACCGGCGCCCGACGGGAACGGCCAGTGGCGCCACGGAGGCCGGTTCGCGGCCAACCCGGACCGCATCAAGCCCGGTCAGGTGCACCCCGACGGCATGCTGCGGGGGACCAACGAGTCCGGGCACGTCACCAGCCGGCCCTCGTTCCGTACCCCCACCGTGCGGCAGATGTGGGACGACGCCGAGGTCGCACCGGGGCCGCACGGGTCGCAGGGTAGAGTCTGCTCCCGCGGTGGCCCGAGCTGCGAGGGTGTGGTCTACGACGATCCGTACGACCCGAACGGTGGACCCCGCATGTGGGACGGCGGGCACTTCCCGGAGTCGTGGAGCAACCGCAAGTTCCCTCCGAACGTCACGCGTGAAGAAGTCCTGGACAACTACAACACCGATGTCCAGCTCGAATGCAGGCCGTGCAATCGCGCAGCCGGAAACAGACAGGACGGTTAGCTGATCGCCATGGCTGCTCTCGTCAACCACTTGGAAGCACGCCTCGGCCGGATGGCCGGGGCGTGGTCGGCGGCCGAGCAGTCCCCTCCGGGCACCCCCCAGGTCGGATACTTCACCGGGGGTGCCCTGGAGGGCGTCCAGTCCTTCGCCACCGTCGGGCTCTTCAGCACACCGCTGGTCTCCCGCACCTCGGGCCGTCATCAGCACCTGGAGCTGCTGGGGTGCAACCGGCCGCTCGCGGGTGACGAGTACGGCCCGTTCGCGGGAGTCCTGGAGTACGTGTCGGAGCGCCTTGTCACCAGCGGCGACGCGGTTCTGCGCGGGGACGTGATCTCCCTGCCGATGCCGCTGGCCCCGGGCAGTGTCCTGAGCTCCCTGTACGCGTCCTCTCCGGTGTACTTCGACGACGACTTCGCCGAGGTCGTCGTGGAGAACGGCACCACGGTCTCCGTGGTGTGGCTGGTGCCGATCGGCCCTTCGGAGGCGGCCTTCGTCAAGGAGAAGGGCTGGCAGGAGTTCGAGCAGGAGCTGGTCCGCCAGGATCCCGACCTGCTCGATCTGCGCCGTCGGGAAATCATCCTGTGATGGCGGACTGAACGGCTCGCGCAACAACGAATGGTGCCCGGACCCCACAGGGGTCCGGGCACCTTTGCCTTCACGTCCCGGTCAGCCGCCTGACCGTGAGGACAGCCCGAAGGCTCAGAACGTGAGCTTGAAGTTGTCGATGTAGCCCGTGTCGTACGACGCCTTGTCCTGCACCCGCAGCTTCCACGTGCCGTTGGCGACCTCCGAGGAGGCGTTCACCGTGTACGTGGTGTCGATGTTGTCCGTCGAGCCGCCCGTGCCGGTGGCCTTCAGCGCGTACACCGAGCCGTCGGGCGCCACCAGGTCGATCTGGAGGTCGCCGATGTAGGTGTGGACGATCTTGACGCCGACCTTGAGGGTGCTGGGCGCGTTGCCCGTGACGCCCGAGACGGTGACCGACGAGGTGACCGCCGCTCCGGGGGAGTCCGGGATGTTGACGTTGGTGCCGTTCTCGAAGACCTTGCCGCCCGGGTCGGTGCCGCCGTGCCGGGCGCCGACCGCGATGGCCGCCCAGGCGTCGGTGATGTTGTTGACCTCGGCGCTGCCCGCGCCGTACAGCTCGGTCGCCGCGGCGATGGTGCCGGTGCGTGCGCCCGCGTAGTTCGTGGTGGAGCTGAACTTCGTGGTGAGCGCCTTGTACCAGATCAGCTGGGCCTTGTCGCGGCCGATGCCGGTGACCGGCAGGCCGTCGGCGGTCGGCGAGTTGTAGGTCACGCCGTTGATGACCTTGGTGCCGCTGCCCTCGGAGGCCAGGTAGAACCAGTGGTTGGCCGGGCCCGAGGAGTAGTGGACGTCCAGGTTGCCGATGCCGGAGTACCAGCTGTCCTTGGAGCCGCCGTCCTTGCTCGGCTTGTCCATGTAGCGCAGCGGGGTGCCGTCGCCGTTGATGTCGATCTTCTCGCCGATGAGGTAGTCGCCGACGTCGGAGGAGTTGTTGGAGTAGAACTCCACCGCGGTGCCGAAGATGTCCGAGGTCGCCTCGTTGAGGCCGCCGGACTCACCGCTGTAGTTCAGGCCCGCCGTGTTGGAGGTGACGCCGTGCGTCATCTCGTGGCCGGCCACGTCCAGCGAGGTCAGCGGGTCGTTGTTGCCCGAGCCGTCGCCGTACGTCATGCAGAAGCAGCTGTCGTCCCAGAACGCGTTGACGTACGCGTTGCCGTAGTGGACGCGGGAGTACGCGCCGACGCCGTCGCCGCGGATGCCGCTGCGGCCGAAGACGTTCTTGTAGAAGTCCCACGTCTGGCCGGCGCCGTAGGCGGCGTCGGCGCCCGCGGTGGCGGGGTTGGAGTTGGTGCCGTCGCCCCAGGTGTCGCTGGACTGCGAGAACAGCGTGCCGGTGCCGGAGGAGCCGTGGTTGAGGTTGTACGTCTTGTGGCCGCCGCGCCCGGCGTCGGTCAGCGTGTACGTCGAACCCGACTGCGTGGTGCCGAGGGTGACCTGGCCGCTGTAGTGGGTGTTGCCGACACCGGTCTCGATGCCCTGCCACTGGTACAGCTTGGCGCCGGTGGACGCGTCGGTGATGACGTGCAGCTGGTTCGGCGTGCCGTCCTCCTGGAGCCCGCCGACGACCGTCTCGTACGCGAGGGTCGGCGTGCCCTTGGCCATCCAGACGACCTTGCGCGGGGCGCGGTCGGCGGTGGCCTTCTTGGCGCCCTTGTCGGCGGCGGCCGCGAGGGCCTGCTTCTGCGCGCCGGCCGGGCCCTGCTTGGCGGTGGTTGCGACGTTCTTCAGCTCGGCGGCGGAGGCCTTGACGACACCCTGCGTCCGGCCGCTCGCGGTCGTGTCGACGACGAGGTCGCCGCCGAGGACCGGCAGACCGGCGTAGGTGCGCTCGTACCGCGTGTGCGTCGTGCCGTTCTGGTCCTTGGTCACGTCGCGGACGACGAGCTTCTCCTGGGCGCCGAGGCCGAGGTTCTTGGCGGTTTCCGCCGTCTTGTCGCCGGCCTGGCGTATGAGCTCGGCCCGCTGTGAGGGCGTGAGCTTGGCGGGCAGAGCGCCCGGGTTGCGTACGGCCTGCGCCTTGAGGGCGCTTGCGGACGCGGAGTCGTCGGGGCGTGCGCTGGCACTGGTGGCCTGGACTCCGACGGTGAGCATGGCGGCTGCGGAGAGCAGGGCGGCGGTGGCGGTGGCACGACGACGGTGCGTGGATCTCACGCGAACTCCTTCTGCGAGGGGGGTACCGGCGGCTGGGTAGGGCCGGCCGGGCGGAGCATGCGGAGCGGTGAATCGTGGATCGGGGAGAGAGTGCCAGGAGTGGCCTGTCGCTGTCAGGAGCGCGTCAAGAAGATGGCTGGAAATCGTTCGTTGTACGAAAGACGACGTTCGTTAAGCGGACGTTTCCTTTGTCAACACCGTGTGTCCAGTGGGGAGTCGGGTGCGCCGCGATCGACGGGAGTGTCCGGATACGCGCCCCGCCCCACCAGCGCGAAGGGTGCCCGAGGCGATCGCGCGGGCCCCTCTCCACAATGGCCGCAATGCGCCTTCGCGGTTGCCCGCGCCACCCCCGCCCGGTGTCCGTCAGGCGGACGGTGCGACGCGCACGGCGATGAGGTGTGACGGACGCGGCGGCGAACCGGTTCCCCCGCCGCGCCCCTTTCGGCTACGCCAGGCTCTCGCGCCAGGCCCGGTGCAGCTCGGCGAACCGGCCCGTCCCCGCGACGAGTGCGGCGGGGGAGCCGTCCTCGACGATCCGGCCCCGGTCCATCACCAGCACCCGGTCCGCGATCTCCACGGTCGACAGCCGGTGGGCGATGACGACGGCGGTACGGCCGTGCAGCACGGTGTGCATCGCGCGCTGCACCGCCCGTTCGCCCGGGATGTCCAGGGACGAGGTCGCCTCGTCCAGGATCAGCACCGCCGGATCCGCGAGGAGCGCCCGGGCGAAGGCCACCAGCTGGCGCTGGCCCGCCGAGATGCGCCCGCCGCGCTTGCGCACGTCCGTGTCGTAGCCGTCGGGCAGCTGGACGATGAAGTCGTGCGCGCCGATCGCCTTCGCCGCCCGCTCGATCTCCTCGCGGGTCGCCTCGGGGCGGCCGATGGCGATGTTGTCGGCGACCGTCCCGGAGAAGAGGAACGCCTCCTGGGTCACCATCACCACCCCGCGCCGCAGGTCGGGCATGGCGAGGTCGCGCAGGTCCGTGCCGTCGAGCAGCACCCGGCCCGGCCGGGGCGCCCCCTGCCCGGAACCGGTCGCGGGGTCCGGGGAAGGGTCGTAGAAGCGGGCGAGGAGCTTGGCGAGGGTGGACTTGCCGGCGCCCGTCGAGCCGACCACGGCCACGGTCTGCCCGGCCGGGATCGTCAGGTCGAAGCGGGGCAGCACCTCGCCGCCCGTACGGTACGAGAAGCTCACCCCTTCGAACACGACCTCACGGCCCGGCAGTTCGCCCGACCGCTCCGGCAGCGGCACCGGCCGCTCGGGCTCGGGCACGGTCGGCTTCTGCGCGAGCAGCCCCGCGATCTTCCCGAGGGAGGAGACGGCGGCCTCGTAGGAGTTGAGGAACATCCCCAGCCGGTCGATCGGGTCGTACAGCCGTCGCAGGTACAGCACGGCGGCCGCCAGCACACCGAGCGCCATGGTGCCGTCGGCCACCCGGTAGGCGCCCCACAGCACCATCGCGGCCACGGCCGTGTTGGCCACCAGGCGCGAGCCCACCACGTACTGGGCCATCTCCAGGATGGCGTCGCCGTTGGTGCGCTCGTGGTGGTGGTTGAGCCGCCGGAACTCCTCGTCGTTGGCGCGCTCGCGGCGGAACGCCTGGACCGGGCGGATGCCGTTGAGGGTCTCCGCGAACTTGACGATCACGGCCGCGATGGCGGTGGAGCGCGCGTCGAAGGCCACCGACGCGCGGCGCCGGTAGCGGCGGATCAGCAGGTGCAGCGGTGCGTACGAGGCCACCGCGAGGGCGCCGGTGCCCCAGTCCAGCCAGAGCAGCGTCACACAGATGTACACGGCGGACAGGACGACGCCGATCAGCTCCTGGAGGCCCTCATCGAAGAGCTCGCGCAGCGACTCCACGTCGGAGGTGGAGCGGGAGATGAGCCGGCCCGAGGTGTAGCGCTCGTGGAAGTCCACGCTCAGCGCCTGCGCGTGCCGGAAGATCCGTCCGCGCAGATCGAGCAGGACGTCCTGGCCGACGCGGGTGGAGGCGCTGATGAACGCGTACTGGAGCAGTCCGGCGCCCAGGGCGCAGACGAGGTAGCCGGTGCCGACGGCGATCAGCGGTCCGTAGTCGTGCGCCCGGTAGGCCGGGACGCCCCGGTCGATGGCGTAGGCGACCAGCAGCGGCCCGGCCTGCACGGCGGCCTGCTGCGCCAGGATGAGCAGCGCGGTGACGACGACGCGCCGGCGCATGGGCCGCAGCAGGTCGAGCAGGAGGGCGCGGGTGGCGCCGGGCGCGGAGGGGAGGGCGTCGCGGTCGAAGGGGTCCGCCCCGGACCGCCCCCCGGCCGGGCCCGCCGGCTCCTCGGGCTCCTCCGGCTCGGCCTGCCGCTCCGCCTTGATGGTGGTGGTCATCGCTTCTCCCCCTCGTCCCCGGTACCGGACATCAGCCAGGCGTACTCCGCGTTGGACCGCAGCAGCTCCTGATGGGTGCCGACCGCGGCGACGCGCCCGGCGGACAGCAGCGCGACCCGGTCGGCGAGCATCACGGTCGACGGGCGGTGGGCGACGACCAGCGCGGTGGTCTCGCGCAGCACGTCGCGCAGGGCCGCCTCGACCCTGGCCTCGGTGTGCACGTCGAGCGCGGAGAGCGGGTCGTCCAGGACCAGGAACCTGGGCCGCCCGACGACCGCCCGCGCGAGCGCGAGCCGCTGGCGCTGCCCGCCGGAGAGGCTGAGGCCCTGCTCGCCGACCTGGGTGTCGACGCCGCGCGGCAGCTCCCGTACGAAACCTGCCTGCGCGACGTCCAGCGCGCGGTCGAGGTCCTCCAGGCCGCCGCCGCCCATGAGGACGTTCTCGCCCACGGAGGCGGAGAAGAGGGTCGGCTCCTCGAAGGCCACGGCGACGAGGGCGCGCAGTTCCTCACGCGCCATGCCCGCGATGTCGACCCCGTCGAGGGTGATCCGCCCTCCCGTGGCCTCGTACAGCCGGGGGACGAGGGCGGTCAGGGTGGTCTTTCCCGACCCCGTCCCGCCGACGACGGCCATGGTCTCCCCGCTGCGGATGTGCAGGTCGACCTCGGTCAGGAGGGGCGGGGAGTCCGGGGGCGCGTCGGGGTAGCGGAAGGAGACCCGGTGGAAGTGGATGCCGAGGTCTTGGCCCGGGCTTTGTCCACGGGCCGGCGGGTGGCTGGTCGCGCGGTTCCCCGCGAACCTTTCCGGCCCGGCGTTCGTCCGCGGGCCGGTGGGGGTTGCTCGCGCGGTTCCCCGCGCCCCTGAAGGCACCTGCGGCGCCCCGTCCGGGCCAGGGTCCGCAGGCCCCGTCCCCCCGGGGGCGCGGACAACTGCGCGACCAGCCCCCACGGGCTCGCAGACGGGACGCGCACCGGGGTCCAGGGAAGTGGCCTCAGGGGCGCGGGGAACTGCGCGACCGGCCCCCACGGGCCCGCAGACAGAACGCGCACCAGGGGCCGGGGACCGCAGGTCCCGCTCCGGGTCCGGGGGCGTGGCCCCGGGGACGGCGGGCTTGTCCGCCGGCGGGGTCGGCCGCTCGGGGTCCGGGGGCGTGGCCCCCGGGGTGGTGGCGGGCTTTGCCGCCGGAGGGACTGGCTCATCCAGGACCTCGAAGAACCGCTCCGTCGCCGTCCCCGCCTCCTGGCTCATCGCCAGCAGGAACCCGATCGAGTCCACCGGCCACCGCAGCGCCAACGCCGTGGACAGGAACGCCACCAGCGTCCCCGCCGACAGGCCTCCGTCCGCCACCCGCACCGTCCCCAGCACCAGCGCCGCCCCGATCGCCAGCTCGGGGATCGCCGTGATCACGCCCCACAGCGCCGCGAGCAGCCGCGCCTTGTGCAGTTCGGTGCCGCGCAGCCCGCGCGCCAGCTCCCCGAACGCCCGCGCCTGGGCGCGATGGCGGCCGAACCCCTTGATGATCCGGATGCCGAGCACGCTCTCCTCGACGACCGTCGTCAGATCGCCCACCTGGTCTTGCGCCCGCCGCGCCGCCAGCGAGTACCGCGTCTCGAACAGCGAGCACAGCGCCACCAGCGGCACCACGGGGATGATCAGCACCAGACCCAGCGTCCACTCCTGCGACAGCAGGATCACGAACCCGACCAGGATGGTCACCCCGTTGACCAGCAGGAAGGTCAGCGGGAACGCCAGGAACATCCGTACCAGACTCAGATCCGTCGTCCCCCGCGACAGCAACTGGCCCGAGGGCCACCGGTCGTGGAAGGAGACCGGCAGCCGTTGCACGTGCTGGTACAAGTCCGCCCGCATCGCCGCCTCGACGCCGGCCAGCGGCCGCGCCACCAGCCACCGCCGCAGGCCGAAGAGGAGCGCCTCCGCCACCCCGAGCAGCAGCAGGACGAGCGCGCCCAGCCAGACCCCGCCGGGGTCGCCGTCGCTCACCGGGCCGTCGACGATCCACTTCAGGACGAGCGGGATCACCAGACCGAGGCAGGACGCGACGACCGCGACGGACGCGGCGCTGAAGAGCCGCGCCCGCACGGGACGTACGTACGGCCAGAGCCGCAGCAGCGTACGGACCGTCGACCGGTTCCCGGTGAGGGCTTCTTGGGGTTCATATGTGTCTGGCATCAACCAACGAGCCTAAACTTCACCACCGACAACGCCCACCGGCTTTTTGGCTGGAGAGCGGCGTCGGCGCGGCCCGGGGACGTCAGCCCGTCACACGCAGCACCTGCACCGACCGCGCCCCCACCGCCACCTCCGCCCCGCCCCGGTGGGCCCGCCCCGGCGCCCGCGACTGGTCCTCCGACGCCGTGTCCACCACGACCTCGTAGCCCTCGCCCCACGGCGGGCCCGGCACCACGAAACCCGCCGGGCGGGCGCCCGCGTGCAGAACGATCAGGAAACTGTCGTCCACCACCGGAGCGCCCCGGGCGTCGCGGCCTGGGATGTCGCGCCCCGAGAGGTACAGCCCGAGCGTGGCCGTCGGCGCGTACCAGTCCCGCTCCGTCATCTCCTCCCCGCGCGCGGTGAACCACGCCAGGTCCCGCAGCCCGTCCGCTCCCTGCGCCCGGCCGGAGAAGAACGCCCGCCGGCGCAGCACGGGGTGGCGGTGGCGCAGCGCCAGGAGGCGGCGGGCGAGCGCGAGCAGGCCGCGCGGCCCCGGCTCGTCGAGCAGGGACCAGTCGACCCACCCCACCTCCCCGTCCTGGCAGTAGGCGTTGTTGTTGCCCCCCTGCGTCCGCCCCATCTCGTCCCCGGCGACCAGCATCGGCACCCCCGTGGAGACCAGGAGGGTGGTCAGGAGGTTGCGGAGCTGGCGGCGGCGCAGGGCGTTGACGGCCGCGTCGTCGGTCTCGCCCTCCACCCCGCAGTTCCAGGACCGGTTGTCGTCGGTGCCGTCCCGGTTGCCCTCCCCGTTCGCCTCGTTGTGCTTGTGTTCGTACGACACCAGGTCGCGCAGGGTGAAGCCGTCGTGCGCGGTGATGAAGTTGATCGAGGCGTACGGGCGGCGCCCGCCCCAGGCGTACAGGTCGCTCGACCCCGAAAGGCGGTAGCCCAGATCGCGGACGTCCGGCAGCGCGCCCCGCCAGAAGTCCCGCACCGCGTCCCGGTAGCGGTCGTTCCACTCCGTCCACAGCGGCGGGAAGGCCCCGACCTGGTACCCGCCGCGCCCCACGTCCCAGGGCTCCGCGATCAGCTTCACCCGGCGCAGCACCGGGTCCTGGGCGATGACGGCCAGGAACGGGGAGAGCATGTCGACGTCGTGCATCGAGCGGGCGAGCGCCGCCGCGAGGTCGAAGCGGAAGCCGTCCACCCCCATCTCCGTCACCCAGTACCGCAGCGAGTCCGTGATCAGCCGCAGCACCTGGGGCTGCACCACGTGCAGGGTGTTGCCGCAGCCCGTGTAGTCCGCGTACCGGCGGGCGTCCGGCTGGAGCCGGTAGTAGCCCTTGTTGTCGATCCCGCGCAGCGACAGCGTCGGGCCGCGCTCGCCCGCCTCGGCCGTGTGGTTGTAGACGACGTCGAGGATGACCTCGATGCCCGCCGCGTGCAGCGCCCGCACCATCCGCTTGAACTCGCCGACCTGCTGCCCGGCCGTGCCGGACGCCGAGTAGGCCGCGTGCGGCGCGAAGTAGCCGACCGAGTTGTAGCCCCAGTAGTTGCGCAGGCCCCGGCGCAGCAGATGGTCCTCGTGGGCGAACTGGTGCACCGGCAGCAGCTCGACCGCCGTCACCCCGAGGCCGGTGAGGTGGTCGAGCGCCGCCGGGTGCGCCAGACCGGCGTACGTACCGCGCAGCTCCTCGGGAATCCCCGGGTGCCGCTTGGTGAAGCCGCGCACATGCAGTTCGTAGATGACCGAGTCCGCCCACGGCGTCTTGGGGCGGCGGTCGTCGGCCCAGTCGTCGTCGTCATGGACGACGACCCCCTTGGGGACGTACGGCGCCGAGTCCCGGTCGTCGCGGACCGTGTCGGCCACGTGCTGCTGAGGCCAGTCCCGTACGTGCCCGTACACCTGCGGCGGCAGCGCGAAGTCGCCGTCGACCGCGCGCGCGTACGGATCGAGCAGGAGCTTCGACGGGTTCCAGCGGGCCCCGGTCCAGGGGTCCCAGCGGCCGTGCACCCGGTAGCCGTACCGCCGGCCCGGCCGCACGCCCGGGACGAAGCCGTGCCAGATCTCATGGGTGAGCTCGACCAGCGGGAGCCGGGTCTCGTTGCCCGCCGCGTCGAACAGGCACAGCTCCACCGCCTCCGCCCCGCCCGCCCAGAGCGCGAAGTTGGTGCCCGCCACCCCGTCCGGCCCCACCCGGAACCGGGCCCCCAACGGGGTCGGTGTGCCCGGCCAGACCGGTGGCGGTGGCCCGGTGGAGCCGAGTCGGCGGTCGCGGTGCCCGTTCAGTTCCCGGCGCCCTTCCTCGCGTGGAGCGACTCGCCCCACCCCCCGCTCTGCCTCCTGCTCGGCTGCGCTCGACACCCCTCGGCCTCCCGCGGCTCGGCGCCTGGACGGAGCGCGGCGTCCCGGCCGCGGCTCTCCACGCGTGTCCTCGCAGGTGTTCTTCCCGTTACCCGGCTCGTACTCACGTTTCCCCGGGCGGGGCGCAGTCGTTGACCGGTCGTGAGATTCGTACTGAAGCGGGCAGGGGCGAGCACCGCGGCCGCCCTGGCGTGGGTGGGACTGACGGCGGCGCTGGTCGCCGGGGCGGCCGGGTGCAGCGGGAGCCATGTGGACATCGCCGGCGTCGACGGGGTCAGGGACGTCGTGGCGGGCAAGGCGCCCGCGCCCCGGGACACCATCCGGGTGACCCCGGACGACGGGGCCAAGGGCGTCAAGGCGGACGGGAGGATCGTGGTGCGGGTGCCCGACGGGCGCCTGGAGCGGGTCCGGGTCATGAAGGCCGAGGACGCGCAGCCCGAGGAGGTGCCGGGCCGGATCAGCGAGGACGGCCTCTCGTGGGAGCCGGCCGGGAAGGCGGCGGGACGGCTGGAACTGGCCGCCAAGTACACGGTGGACGCGGTCGCGCTGGACGGCCACGGCCACCGCCAGGCGCGGCACACCAGCTTCACCACGCTGGTGCCCGAGCACCGGTTCATCGGCTACTTCAAACCGGAGAACCGCTCCACGGTCGGCGTCGGCATGATCGTCTCGTTCAGCTTCAACCAGCCCATCGAGAACCGGGCGGCCGTGGAGCGCGCCATCAAGGTCACCGCACGCCCGCCGGTGCCGGTGGTGGGCCACTGGTTCGGTAAGGAGCGGCTCGACTTCCGGCCCCAGGAGTACTGGAAGCCGGGCACCCGGGTCACGGTCGACATGCGGCTGCGTGACGTCCCCGGCGCCCCGGGCGTCTACGGCGTCCAGGAGAAGCGGATCGGCTTCACCATCGGGCGCGACCAGGAGTCCCTGGTGGACGCCGAGGCGCACACGATGGAGGTGCGTCGCGGCGGCGAACTGGTCAGTACGGTCCCGGTCTCGGCGGGGTCGCCCAAGAACCCCACGTACAACGGCAAGATGGTGGTCACCGAGATGTTCGACGTGACGCGGATGAACAGCCGCACGGTCGGCTTCGGCGGGGAGTACGACATCCCGGACGTGCCGCACGCCATCCGGCTGACCGCCTCCGGCACCTTCCTGCACGGCAACTACTGGGCCCCCTCGGGCACCTTCGGCTCCAGCAACACCAGCCACGGCTGTGTGGGCCTGCGCGATGTGAAGGGCGGCAGCCCCGACACCCCGGCGGGCTGGTTCTTCGACCGCACGCTGGTCGGGGACGTGGTGGAGGTCGTCAACTCCCGGGACAGGACGGTCGCGCCCGACAACGGCCTCGGTGGCTGGAACCTGCCCTGGGCGAAGTGGAGGGCGGGCTCGGCGCTCTGACCCTTCCGCCACGGGCGGCCCGGCGCTCCGGCCCTCTCCCCGCCGGCCGGGCCCGACCCGTACACACCCCCGGTGACGTCGTGATGTCGTCCGGCGAACGCACGGGATCATTGGGACTGAACGGTGACATTCGCGTGGCGTCCCGTGCGCGTCCGGTGTGATTACCTAAGCAATCGTGTGCGCGCGAGGACGCGCACGGGGGTGTTTTTCAGTGCGGGCCGTGGCGCGATCCCGGCCGTGCGAGGGGAGAGAACTGTCGTGAACGGGCAGCACATATCGGGGGCTCCGACCAGAGCGGCGGGACGGCGGCGCGGCACGCCCGGTCTGCTGGCTCTGCTGCTGGGGGCGCTGCTCCTGCTGGTCTCGGCGTGCGGTGGGGACGACTCCGGTGGCGGGGACGGCAAGGGCAAGGCCGGTGCCGGCAAGGCGGCCGAGGACACCAAGGCCTCGGCCGCGGTGGTGACCGTGGCGCCCAAGGACGGCTCCGCCGACGTGGCGACCAGCGGCGCGCTGAAGGTCTCCGCTTCGCAGGGCAGGCTCACCGCGGTCGCGGTCGCGGACACCAAGGGCAACGCGGTGGCCGGGAAGATCTCCGCCGACGGCAGCGCCTGGACCCCGGACCAGCACCTCGCCTCCGCCACCAAGTACAAGGTGCACGCGGTCGCCAAGGACGACGAGGGCCGCGAGTCCGCCAAGGACACCACCTTCACCACGCTCGTCCCGAAGAACACCTTCATCGGCACCTACGCCCCCGAGGACGGCGACACCGTCGGCGTCGGCATGCCGGTGTCCATCAACTTCAGCCGCGGCATCACCAACCCGCAGGCCGTCGAGAAGGCCATCAAGGTGACGGCCGAGCCTTCGGTGCCCGTCGAGGGCCACTGGTTCGGCAACGACCGCCTGGACTTCCGCCCGGAGAAGTACTGGGCCGCGGGCACCAAGGTGACCGTCAAGTTCAACCTGGACGGCGTCGAGGGCCGCCCCGGCGTCTACGGCAAGCAGACCCGTACGGTGAGGTTCACCGTCGGCCGCTCGCAGGTCTCCACGGTGGACGCCGCCGCCCACACCATGACCGTCGTGCGCGACGGCAAGGTTCTGCGCACCATCCCGATCAGCGCCGGCTCCCCGGCCAACACCACGTACAACGGCCAGATGGTGATCAGCGAGAAGTACCAGGTGACCCGGATGAACGGCGCCACCGTGGGCTTCGGCGGCGAGTACGACATCAAGGACGTGCCGCACGCGATGCGCCTGTCGAGCTCGGGCACCTTCATCCACGGCAACTACTGGGGCGACCCCTCGGTGTTCGGCAACACCAACACCAGCCACGGCTGTGTGGGTCTGCGCGACGCGCGCGGCGCGGGCGACTCCTCCACCCCGGCGGCCTGGTTCTACGACCGTTCGCTCATCGGCGACGTGGTCGTCGTGAAGAACTCCAAGGACAAGCAGATCCAGCCGGACAACGGCCTCAACGGCTGGAACCTGTCCTGGGCGGAGTGGACGAAGTAGGACCCCGCGCGACCCGCGACGGACCCGGTGCTGTGACCAACGGCACCGGGTCCGCCGTCGTTAACGGCCACTAACCTGCTGCCATGACTGTGACCCTCGAAGTCCTTGAAGGCGTCGGCACCCTCCGCCTGGACCGCCCTCCGATGAACGCCCTGGACATCGCGATCCAGGACCGGCTGCGCGAGCTCGCCGAGGAGGCGGGCCGCCGTGACGACGTACGCGCCGTGGTGATCTACGGCGGTGAGAAGGTGTTCGCGGCGGGCGCGGACATCAAGGAGATGCAGGCGATGGACCACGCCGCCATGGTGGTGCGCTCCCGCGCCCTCCAGGAGTCGTTCACCGCCGTCGCGCGCATCCCCAAGCCCGTCGTCGCCGCCGTCACCGGGTACGCGCTGGGCGGCGGCTGCGAGCTGGCGCTCTGCGCCGACTTCCGTATCGCCGCCGACAACGCCAAGCTGGGCCAGCCCGAGATCCTGCTCGGCCTGATCCCGGGCGCGGGCGGCACCCAGCGGCTGTCCCGCCTGATCGGCCCGTCGAAGGCCAAGGACCTCATCTTCACCGGCCGGATGGTCAAGGCCGACGAGGCCCTGGCGCTGGGGCTGGTGGACCGCGTGGTCGCGGCGGACCAGGTGTACGAGGAGGCGCGCGCCTGGGCGGCGAAGCTCGCCCAGGGACCGGCGCTCGCGCTGCGCGCCGCCAAGGAGTGCGTCGACGCGGGTCTGGAGACGGACATCGAGACCGGTCTCACCGTCGAACGCAACTGGTTCGCCGGGCTGTTCGCGACCGAGGACCGCGAGCGCGGGATGCGCAGCTTCGTCGAGGAGGGCCCCGGCAAGGCCAAGTTCCTCTGACCGGCTTCCGGTCGGGCGGACCGGCCGTACACCCTGCGGGTGGATTAGCGTGGCCTTAAGCCAGCCTTAAGCGCGGCGGTCGGTGAACGCTTGGTGATCAGTTGATCGCGGGCCGTCATCGCAGCTCGCGGGCGGTACGGGCATGATCCACCGCCCTCGGCGCATGCTGAACGGGCCCCCCGGAACCTCTGGTTCCGGGGGCCGTTTTCCCCAGGAACGGCCCCGGAGGCGGCTCCGGGCGGCCATGATGGGGGCATGGCGGGGCTGGAGGGTGTGGAACAACCGCGGCAGCGCGGCGGCGCGACCGCGGCTCGGTGGTCGCCTGCCGTCGAGGACGAACGGGCGCTGAAAGCACTGGAGTTGTTCGGCAACCCGACGGACGAAGAAGTGCGGCTGCCGTCCCGGCCCGAGTCCGCGGCGACCGCGCGCCGGCTCACCCAGTGCGTGATACTCCGCCAGTGGGCGCTCTCCCCGGCCCTCGCCGAGCAGGCGATCCTGCTCGTCTCCGAACTGGTCGGCAACGCCGTGCGCCACACCGGCGCCCGGGCCTTCGGGCTGCGGATGCTGCGGCGGCGCGGCTGGATCAGGATCGAGGTGCGTGACCCCTCGCGCGGGCTGCCCTGTCTGATGCCGGTCCACGAGATGGACACCAGCGGGCGCGGCCTCTTCCTCGTCGACAAGCTCTCCGACCGCTGGGGGGTGGATCTGCTGCCGCGCGGCAAGACCACCTGGTTCGAGATGCGCGTCGCCGACCGCTGAGCGTCCCCGAACGCGCCGAAGCCCCCGTGCCGGCCGGATACGGCCTGCCCGCGGGGGCTTCTGCGGAGCGCCGCCGCGGACCGGAGGGGGTGTGATCCACGGCGACTGAGGACGACCGAGCTCGGGTCAATGAGGGGTCGTGTCTCCGACTATGGCAGACGGGGGGCCTTCACGCCAAAAGTCCTTACTCGGACAAACTTCCCCATACCCTGACAGTTTAGCTATGAATCGTAGGTGAGCTAGGGCACGCACCTTCCAAACACTGAATAGGTATGAGGATCGCTGAGTGATTCATCGAATGGGGTGCCTGATGCGGTGGCGTGTCCGGGCGACCCGTAAAGGTCCTGAAATGGGTCAATCATTACCTTCCGCCCTTCGGCGCACTTAAATGTCCATGTGCTCAATCCATCTCCCCGTGAAGTCGACCGCCGCAGCGCCCTGCGAGCCGGGGCGGGGGCCGCCGCCGCGGGGGCCTTCGCGGCCGGCTGCACGCACGACGAGGGCGGCGCCGGACCGTCCGCCGCCGCGACGCCCCCCGCGTCCCCCGCCTCCGCCCGCCCCGGTACCGTCCGCGCCGCTCCCGCCCCCCGCGCCTTTCCGGCCCAGCCCCCCGAGGTCACCCACGGCCCCCGCGACCGGCCGAAGGTGGCACTCACCTTCCACGGCCAGGGCGACCCCGAGGAGGCCACCGCCGTGCTCGCCGAGGCCGAACGGGCCGGCGCCCGGGTCACCGTCCTGGCCGTCGGCAGCTGGCTCGACGAGCACCCCACGATGGCCCGCCGCATCCTCGACGGCGGCCACGACCTCGGCAACCACACCCAGCGTCACATCGACATCTGCGCGCTCCCGGAGCGGGAGGCGTACGCCGAGATCACCGGCTGCGCGGACCGGCTGCGCCGGCTCACCGGCTCCATCGGGACCTGGTTCCGGCCCTCCCGTGCCCAGTACGCGACCCCGCTCGTCCAGCGACTGGCCCGGCGCGCCGGATACCCGCACGTGCTCGGTTACGACGTCGACTCGCTCGACTTCACCTCGCCCGGCGCCCCGGCCGTGACGCGCAACGTCACCGGGCGGATCCGCAACGGATCCGTGGTGAGCCTGCACTTCGGCTACGCGGACACGCTCGCCGCGCTGCCGGCCCTCCTCGCCGACCTCGACCGCCGCGGACTGCGCGCGGTGACCACCACGGAGTTGCTGACCTGATGCCGACCCCCACCAAGAGGACCGCCGCGCTGCTGTGCGGCCTGCTGCTCGCCGCGCTCGCCGGCTGCTCCTCGTCCGCGGACAAGGGCGGGAACGAGGCCCTGGGCACCAAGGGCGCCGCCCAGCCCGTGCCGAAGCAGGCCGTTCCCCAGGGCCTGCCCGGGATGCCGCCGGTCCTTGACCCCAAGGACGCCTACGCCGCGGACCGCCCGAACGCCCTCCAGCCGGCCGTGAAGAACTTCCTCGAACGCGTCTACGTGCCCAACACCAACTCCAACACCGTCTCGGTGATCGACCCCAAGACGTACAAGGTCATCGAGACCATCCCGGTCGGGCACCAGCCCCAGCACGTGGTGCCCTCCTGGGACATGAAGACCCTGTGGGTCAACAACGACCTGGGCGACAGCCTGACCGCCATCGACCCGGCGACCGGCAAGGCGGGCCGCACGGTCCAGGTCTCCGACCCGTACAACCTCTACTTCACGCCCAACGGCAAGTACGCGGTCGTGATGGCGTCGATGGACCGCGAGCTGGTGTTCCGCGAGCCGGTCAACATGAACCGGGTCAAGACCGTCCCGGTCCACTGCGCGGGCGTCAACCACGCGGACTTCTCCATGGACGGGCGCTACTTCATCGTCTCCTGCGAGTTCTCCGGCGAACTGCTCAAGGTCGACACGGAGAAGATGCAGGTCATCGCGCACCAGAAGCTGCCGTTCGAGGGGGCGATGCCGCAGGACGTGAAGATGTCCCCGGACGGGAAGACCTTCTACGTCGCCGACATGATGGCGCACGGCATGTGGGTCATGGACGGCGACCGGTTCAGCACGCCGACCCTGCTGCCCACCGGCAAGGGCTGCCACGGCCTCTACGTCAGCCGCGACTCCAAGGAGATGTACATCTCCAACCGGGGCGAGGGCACGATCTCCATCTTCGACTTCACCCGGAACAAGCTGACGAAGAAGTGGCGGCTGCCCGGCGGCGGCAGCCCCGACATGGGCGGGGTCTCGGCCGACGGCAAGGTGCTGTGGCTGTCGGGCCGTTACGACGCCGAGGTGTACGCCATCGACACCACCAACGGGCAGGAGATCGCCCGTATCCCGGTCGGCTCGGGCCCGCACGGCCTCGCGGTCTACCCGCAGCCGGGCCGGTACTCGCTGGGCCACACCGGCATCTTCCGCTGAGCCGGCCGGTCGCGTACGGACCGACGGCCGCCCCCGGGATGTCCTCCCGGGGGCGGCCGCGTCTCACCAGAGGACCGGGAGCCGTTCGGGCAGGCGCTTGATGAAACCGGTGCGCCACACCAGCTGTTCGGGCGGGATCGCGAGGCGCAGCCCCGGCAGCCGCTCCACCAGGACACCGAGCGCGATCTCCGCGTGGGCCCGGCCCAGGCCCGTGGCCGGGCAGAAGTGGCGGCCCGCGCCGAAGGAGAGGTGCGGGTTCACCTCGCGGTCCAGGTCGAGCCGTTCGGGGTCGGTGAAGACCGCCGGGTCGAAGTTGGCGCCCTCGACCAGGACGAGCACCAGCTCGCCCTTCCTGACCAGGACGTCACCGAGGCGCACGTCCTCGGTGGCCAGCCTCGGCAGACCGTCCCCGATGGACAGGTTCCAGCGCAGCAGCTCCTCCACAGCCCGGCCCATCCGCTCCGGGTGCGCCCGCAGATACTCGATCAGCTCCGGGTGCTGGAGCAGCGCGAGCACCGCGAGGACCAGGAACGCGGAGGTCGAGACGGCGCCCGCGCCGAAGAGCGAGACCGCGACCGTCGCCAGCATCTCGTCGGTGAGGTGTGCCGACTCCTCCTGCGTACGCAGCTCCGCGAGACGGCCCAGCAGACCGGTGCGCCGGTCCTCGGGCGCGTTGAGCCGGTCGACCATGTAGCCGAGGTCCTTGTACCAGTTGAGGCGGGAGCCCTCGAAGGCGTGCGGGCTGGTCATGAACGCGATGTCCAGACCGCTCATGAGCCGCCGCCGGTCCGCGAACGGCACCCCGATCACCTTGCAGTGCAGGGCCGCCGAGAAGGGGTCGGCGAACCCCGCCCGGAAGTCCACCGGCGGCCCCTCGGCGAGCAGGTCGTCGACGAACTCGTCCGCCCGCTCCCGCAGCCACTGGCGCAGCCCGTCGGTACGCGGGTTGAGCGCCCGCATCACGGCGCCGCGCAGCCCCGCGCTGTTGATGTTCCCCATGTTGTTGACGACCTCCGGGGGGATCGTCAGCGCGTACTGGCGCGGGGCGCCCGGGGAGGCGGTGTCCTTGAGGCTGAACCGGTCGTCCTCCAGGACGCTTCTGGCCAGCGCGTAGCTGCTCACCAGCCAGGCGGTGTCCCCGGTCATGGTGCGCACCCGGGCCACCGGCGTCTCGGCGCGCAGCGCGGCGCACTCCGCGGGGAGCACGTCGCCGCGCCGGCCGAGCGGGAAGGCGGGGAGCGTGCGGGTGGTGGTGTCCGTGCCGGTGGCGCTCACGCGGCGACTCCTCGCGGGTTCGGCAGCTGCGGGCGCACGACGGCGTACGCCTGGTTGCGGGAGGCGCGCAGGCCGCCGCCCCTGGCGTAGAGGAGCTCGGTGAGCGGGATCAGCGCGTGGTAGCAGGACACCGAGGAGGGGACCTGGAGGATGCCCGGGGTGTCGAGGAAGAACGGCAGCTCGGCGGCGATGTAGTCGAGGCAGGCGGCGGTCTGCGCCCGGCTCGGCCGTCCGCCGGCCTTTCCGGCCAGGAACGCGGCGGCCATGTCCTCGCAGCCGGCGCGGAACTCGCGGTCGGTCGCGAGGAAGTGCCGCACCCGGCGGTGGAGCAGGTCGTACACCGGGTTCCCCTCGAACTCCGAGAGGGCGTGGACCCCGACCGGGAGCCCGGCGCCGCCGGCCTCCTCGACGCCCCGCACGATCCTTCTGCGGACCGCCTTGAGCTCCTTGTCGGCCCGGCGGCGCGCGTGCTCGTCGTCGTAGCCGAGCGTGGTGAACATCCGGTCCACATGGCGGTCGGCGTAGACGAGGTCGACCCGGTCGAAGCGGGCTCGGGCCCAGCGGACGAGACCGGCGATGCGGTCGGCGCTGAAGTAGCTGTTTCCCGGGCTCACCCCGATGAGGACGTGGTCGCCCTCGTCCCAGATGAGCCGGCAGCTGCGGGTGAACGGCTGGAAGGTGAAGGTGGTGGTTGCTTCAGTGGTGGCAGTCACTCCTGAATCGCCCCAGCGCCGCGAGTCCCTGGGAGCCCTGTGCTCCTGGTGTGGCGGCGACAGCAAGAAGTTATCGCCCGGTGGCGGAGCGTAGGGAAGGGGGTCCCGGACTTTTGGCGAGAACTCGCCCCGCCGACATGCCGTGGGCGATGTTTGCCGTTGCCGTTGCCGTTGCCATTGCCGTGCGGTCAGTGCGCCACGAGCAGGGCCTCCGAGCCGACGGGGCGGTACCCGGCCGCCTGGAACGTCCGTACGCTGCGGGCGTTGCCCGGAGACTGCTGCGCCCAGACGACCTCCTCGGGCGCCAGATGCCGCGCCGCCAGCGCGAGCCGTACGCCGAGCCCGCGCCCCCGGGCGCGCTCGTCCACCTCGATCGCCGCCTCCCAGCGCCCGGCCACACCCCGCCCGAGCACCAGCACCCCGCCGTCCGCCGCCCACACCCGCACGTCGTCGCGGAACTTGTGGGCCCGCGCCACCCGGGGGTGGTCCGGATCGTGCAGCTCGGTCAGGGCGAGCGGCGGCTCGCCGGGCAGGGCGGACGCGCAGGTGAGGAGGTCGACGCAGTTCATCCGGCGCCCGGTTCGGGCCATCAGCGCGGCCAGGAACCCCGGGTTCATCGAGGCGCCGAGCGGATCGGCGTCGGTGGCGGCGAGCGTGTCCCGCACCCACGTGGGGTCCTCGTCCAGGAAGACCACCGAGTGCGCGGTGAACGCCAGCACGCCCGCGTCGCGCGGGTTCGGCTGGGGAACGACGGTCGTCGTCCCGTCGGCGGGCGGGAAGTGCCCGCGCGCGGCGGCGGCCAGGATGCCGCTCAGTCCGCTCAGTCCGCTCAGTTCCTGTTCCATGTCCCTGCCTTCTCTCGCACCCATCATCCGCCCCGTCATCGGCTTCGTCATCGGCCGTCCGCCGGGTCCCACCGCCGTACGGGGCGGGGCGGCGGGCCGGTTAGTCTGACCCCCGTCAAAAACGCACCAAGATAGGGGTGGACCCAGTGGCGGACATCGAAGAGGCCCGCAAGGCGTTCGCGCGGCTCGACGTCGACGGCAACGGCGAGATCACGGCGACCGAGTACAAGCAGGTCATGGCTCAGCTGGGCGACTTCCACGTCACCGAGACCGTGGCCCAGGCGATCATCAGGGCCAAGGACGCCAACGGCGACGGCAAGCTCTCCTTCGAGGAGTTCTGGGCGTCCCTCGACAAGTGACCCCCGACCCCGCCGGCCGGCCCGCCTCGACGCGGGCCGGCCGGTGACGTTCTCCGCCGGGCCGCGCGGCTCCGCCCGCTCGCGATGCGCCGCCCCCGCTGCGATTTCACCATGATCGATCGTGCGACCGGACCAACAAGAGTCCCGCACGCGACATTATAGGAAACGACTCAAAAATGAACGGGACAGAACTGTCCCAACATGAGTCGGGTCCCTCGATTTCACAAGCTCGCGATCGCCTCACCCGCTAGCGTTTCCCTGAGGACTTCGCTACCGTTCTGACACGTTACTCGCCGGTCGGCTTTCGCGCTCGCTCGGTGGGATGAAGTGAATAAAGAGGAAAAGGAGTGGGCGGTGCCTTTCTCATTATCACTGGGTCCGGCGGCAGGGTGGGGTCGTTTCGTACCTCATATTTTTTGCTGGGCCGGGCAGGACGGCAGCAGGGGGCGGCGTTCGGCCGGCTCTGGGAATGCGCAGGACGAGAAGTGCATCTTCTGCCGACGGGATCAGCCGGAGTTCAACCGCATCATGCGGGAGAACAAGACGTTCTTCGTCCGGTATGACAACTTCCCGGCCGCGGAGGGACATGTCGAGATCGTACCCAAGCGGCATGTCGAGTCCTTCTTCGATCTGACGGCGAGGGAGCTCAGGGACGCCTATTCCCTGATCCGGTCCGCGCAGGAGAACATCGACGGCCGGCACCATCCGGACGGATACACCATCGGGGTCAACGAAGGCCGGGCCGCCGGCCGGACCGTCGACCATCTCCATATCCATCTGATTCCCCGGCATTACGGAGATGTGGACGATCCGCGGGGCGGGATCCGCCGGGCGGTGCCGAACTGCGAGCCGGACTCCTGGACGGGTGAGCCGTGCTCCGCGGACGACGCGGCCGAGGGCCTCGCGGGCGCGCACCGGGGCCGGAGGTAGCCCGCCTCCCCCTGTCCGGCCCTAGATGTCGTCGAGACCGCCGTGACCGAGGCGTGAGCAGAGGGAGTTGACCTCGTGCCACAGGTCCGGGACGTCCAGGCCGTCGTGCCCGCGGCCGGCGTCCACACTGACGCACCCGCGAAAGGCGCCGGTCGCGCCCCGGATGGGGCTGGCGAAGACCGCGCCGCGGTGCCGGACGCGCTGGAACTCCTCCCAGCTGAGCCTCATGACGGACTCGGGTCCGTGCGCGGCCCGATGAGCCTCGAACCTCTCCCGGTCGGTGAGGGCGGCGGCCAGTTCCTCCACGTCGACCGACACCTCCGTATTGCGCTCCCAGCAGAGACCGACCACGCCCACGCCGCGGGGAGGCGCGAAAGTCCGGGTGGCCGGGGTGCTGCCGAGCCGATAGGTGGCGACGCGCTGGAGATATCCGTGCAGCGGGTGGCGGAGTGATCTGCGAACGCGCCAGACGTGGAGTCCCAGATCCTGCAATTCGATCGGCGGATGCGCGCGGATGGCGATCCCCACCATCTTTCCGTAGTGGGTGAGAACCTCCTGGCGAATGGCCGACCTGCGCTCGACCCTATTGCGTTCGGACAGCGCCTGGAACGGGGTGAAGGCTCCGAATATTCCGATCGTGCAGATCAGGATCACTATGAGGTACGGGCGACCGCCCGTTAATTCGGCCCAGAATTTACGCTCGGGGAAATCGTACTGACGGGCCACCATGCAGACACTGGCCGCGAGCAGGATCAAGCGATCCAGAAGCTTGGCCGACAAGGACCTCATTTCTTGATTGTAGGGTCGATTCCCGGTCGCGGCACCGACCGGTACCGCACTTCTTCGCGACTCCCGCGCTAATCCTCCACGGGCCCGGCGGCGAGGAGGCTGACATCCGCCTTCTGGTGCTTCCAGGCGACTCCCGGAAGCGGACGTGCGACCCCCGCGCGGTTGACGGACTCGGCTCTTCCGGTATCCGTCGCCCCGCCGACGACATGGAAGTCCAGCCCGGCCAGGTCGAACTCCGAGCGACAGGTGTCGAGGTCACCCGCGCCGAGGGTGAAGGCGAGCTGGAAGTCCGAGGACGCGCTCATCGCCAGCGCCAGCGGCTCGACGCCCATGAGGTCGGCGACCATGCCCACGGCGGGGTCCAGGGGAACGTCCTCCTCGATGACGCGGAACCCCACACCGCTCGCCCGCATGATCTGCTCGACGGTCGCCTTGAGGCCGTCCGAGGTGTCCTGGCAGGCCGTCGCATACGACTTCGCGCCGAGCAGCCGCCCCTCGGCGACGCGCGCCCGCGGGCGCTTCCAGGCCTGAAGCAGCCGGTGCTCGACCTCCTCGGGAAGGGCCTTCCCGAACGTGCTCCGACGGGGGAAGTAGGCGACGGCCGCGCCCAGGAGCCCGCAGGGCCCCGTGACGCACAGCAGGTCACCCGGGCGGGCGCCGCCGCGCATCAGCGCGGCCCCCGGTCGGCAGACGCCGAACGCGGTCGCGGAGAGGATGAGCCGTTCGGCGTTGCCGATGTCGCCGCCGACGTTCAGTGTTCCGCAGTCCGTGCACCCCTGGTGGATGCCCGCCATCACCTGCCGGAACTCCGCGTCGTCCACCTCGTGGGGATAGCGCACCACACTCAGCAGACCGATCGGGGTGGCTCCCATGGCGGCGATGTCGCTGACGTTGGCGACGGCCAGGTAGTAGCCGATGTCGAACCCCGAGAGCAGGCCCATCTCGTAGAGGACGAACTTGGGGCCGCGGACGTAGTCGGAGCCGACGACCAGGCTCATGGGCGAGCTCAGGTCGTAGACGGCGCAGTCGTCCTTGGCGTCCGCTCCCGCGGTCAGCCGGATGTGGAGTCCGTCCGTGTCGAGGCTCGTTCCCGACTGGCCGGTGAGGAAGGTGCTGATGAGCTGCTGCACCCGGGTCGGTTCGTCGGAGTACGCCGGCCGTTCCTCCCGGGCGTTCACGAGGAGTACCGCCGCAGCCCGTGCAGAGCGGCCTTGAAGACGGCCGGGGCGGGACTGTAGGTGGAGTCGATCTCCAGGGCGTTCGGCATGGCCCGGATGGCGTCGCGGTTCTCCAGGTCGCGTTCGGTCGCGGGACCGACGGCCGTGGAGCGGTCCTTGAGGTCCCGGTACTGGGCCCGGCGCCGCTCCCTGCGAACGGCCAGGTCCGCGGTGAGATACATGTGGAGCGAGGCCCGGGGGAGCAGGGTGACGGCGACGTCACGGCCGACCGCGACGATGTTCTCGTACTTCTCCACGATGTCCCGGTGCATCAGGAGGATTTCCCGGCGGCAGCCCTCGTCCTGGGCAATCGATTTCAGGTTCGTGTCGAGTGACGCGTTCCAGATCCGGTCGGTGATGTCCTCCCCCTGAAAAAGAACGCGATGGTGCTGGCAGATTCCCCCGCCGCGCCCCCGGTGGTGGACCTCCGGCTGGTGGACGAGGAGAGATCCCAGTTCTCGCCTCAGTCTTTCGACGGGTTCGTGGTTCAGGGCATAAGCCAGACTGCGATACGTGACGCCGGTATCCAGGAATGCCAGCCCCAGTTCCTCCGCGAGGCCGGTGGCCAGGGTGGTCTTGCCGCTGGCGGTCGGGCCGTCGATGGAAATGGATACACCGGACATGCGGGTTCCTCCGGGCTGCGTTCAGTTCGAGTGGGGATCCGTTTTCACGCGCCAGGCCGAGGTGAGCGCGACGGTTTCACGGAAGAGTTCCTTGCGGACGACGAGGGCGTAGTCCCACAGGGGATCCGCGATGCCGACGGTCCTCGCGACCCTGGAGCGGAGGTACTGGCGGGGCATGCCGCGCCGCGGCCGGTAGACCCGCGCTTCCTCGTCGTTCCGGCACATGAAGTACGGGACGTCGTCGAACTCGGCGAGCTGGTCCAGGTCGGTGAGGGCGGTGGACGCGAGCCCGTCGGCCAGGATGAGCTCGTTCACGCGCCGTCCGTCGACCGGCAGGATGTGCCAGTGGGCGTGGGATATGCAGGCGCTCGACTCCATGCCGGGGCACGACCCGTGTTCCAGTACCGTAAAAGCCCCGAAGGTTTCCCGGTACGCCGGTTCGAGCGTTCCCATGAATCCGCGGAGTTCTTCGCCGAAGTCCTTTATCAGCTGCGCGAAGCTGAAATAGTGATCCACCGGCAGGAGAAGGAGATGGCCGAGCGTCATCGGTGACAGATCGGCCATCAGCCGAAAATTCTCGGTCGCGCGGATGATGCGGCTCGGTGGCTCGCCCTCGTACACCATCGAGAACGTCGTGTCCTGGGCTCCCGCGAGTTCTTCGCAGAGGTCGGATCCGGCGCACTCGATCCCGCGCGGCATGTTCCACTCCTCGGCTTGTGGAGCAGGTGAGTCCTCGGACGAAGGCCGGAAAGACGGCGATAACGTACTGTAGTCGTCCGTAACGTGCAAGCGGAGTACGGTAATTGGCCAAACTGAACCGGCGGGTTCCGATCAATGGGTGATCGGCCATTCCGAGCAGCCGGGCGGGGGTCGCCCTTTCGTTCGGGAAGCGGAATCCGTCTCCTTTCTTGCATGGCGAAAGGCGGCGGCGAGGAGACCACAGGGGTCCTCGCCACCGCCTTCGCGGACAGCCGGGGCGCTGTCAGGGGACGTCGGGTGCGCTCACCGCCGTCAGCACTCGATGATGTTGACGGCCAGGCCGCCGCGCGCGGTCTCCTTGTACTTCACCGACATGTCGGCGCCCGTCTCCTTCATGGTCTTGATGACCTTGTCCAGGGAGACCTTGTGGCTGCCGTCGCCGCGCATCGCCATCTTCGCCGCCGTCACGGCCTTCACGGCCGCCATGCCGTTGCGCTCGATGCAGGGGATCTGGACCAGGCCGCCCACCGGGTCGCAGGTCAGGCCGAGGTTGTGCTCCATGCCGATCTCCGCGGCGTTCTCCACCTGCTCGGGGGTGCCGCCGAGGACCTCGGCCAGGGCGCCCGCGGCCATCGAGCAGGCCGAGCCGACCTCGCCCTGGCAGCCGACTTCGGCGCCCGAGATCGAGGCGTTCTCCTTGAAGAGCATGCCGATCGCACCGGCGGCCAGCAGGAAGCGGACCACGCCCTCGTCGTCCGCGCCGGGCACGAAGTTCATGTAGTAGTGCAGCACGGCCGGGATGATGCCCGCGGCGCCGTTGGTGGGGGCGGTGACCACCCGGCCGCCCGCCGCGTTCTCCTCGTTCACCGCCATGGCGTACAGCGTCGCCCACTCCATCGCGTGCGCGTCCGGGTTGCCCTCGGCGCGCAGCTGGCGGGCGGTGGTGGCGGCCCGGCGGCGGACCTTGAGACCGCCCGGCAGGATGCCCTCGCGGGACATGCCGCGCGAGACGCACGCCTGCATCACGCGCCAGATCTCCAGGAGCCCGGCGCGGATCTCGTCCTCGGTGCGCCAGGCCTTCTCGTTCTCCAGCATCATGGCGGAGATCGACAGACCCGTCTCGCGCGCCAGGCGCAGCAGCTCGTCGCCGGTGCGGAAGGGGTACTTCAGGACGGTGTCGTCGGGGACGATCGGGTTCTCCCCGGCGGCCCCCTCCTTGTCCAGGGCGGACTCGTCGACCACGAAGCCGCCACCGACCGAGTAGTACGTCTTCTCCAGGAGCAGGGCGCCCTCACTGTCGTACGCGAAGACCGTCATGCCGTTGGCGTGGTACGGCAGCGCCTTGCGGCGGTGCAGGATCAGGTCCTCGTCGAAGTCGAAGGGGATCTCGTGCGCGCCGAGCAGGTTGATCCGCCCGCTGGACTTGATCCGCTCCACCTCGTCGTCGGCGCTCTCCACGTCGACCGTGCGCGGCGAGTTGCCCTCCAGGCCCAGCAGGACCGCCTTGGGGGTGCCGTGGCCGTGGCCGGTGGCGCCCAGCGAGCCGTACAGCTCGGCCCGTATCGAGGCGGTGTGGGCCAGCAGGCCCTCGTTCTTCAGGCGGCGCGCGAACATCCGGGCCGCGCGCATCGGGCCGACCGTGTGGGAGCTGGACGGGCCGATGCCGATCGAGAACAGGTCGAAGACCGAGATGGCCACGGAAAAACTCCTTGGTGAGGTAGACGCCGTTGTCTGCCGGGTGGTGCAGAACGAGCAGGTGGAACGGGCGGTGCAAGGGTTCGGGGCACCGCACTCACTGTCCAGTGTGCGCGATGCCCCGAAGGTTCGTACGAACAAAAGGGTACGAAACTACTTCAGGCCGGGATACAGGGGGTGCTTGGCGGCCAGGGCGGAGACCCGGGCGGCGAGGGCGTCCTTGTCGAAGTCCGGCTTCAGGGTCTCGGCGATGATGTCGGCGACCTCACGGAAGTCGTCCGCGCCGAAACCGCGGGTGGCCAGCGCCGGCGTGCCGATCCGCAGGCCCGAGGTGACCATCGGGGGCCGCGGGTCGTTCGGGACGGCGTTGCGGTTGACCGTGATGCCGACCTCGTGGAGGCGGTCCTCGGCCTGCTGGCCGTCGAGCTCGGAGTCGCGCAGGTCCACCAGGACCAGGTGCACGTCCGTGCCGCCGGACAGGACCGAGACGCCGTGCGCGGTGACGTCGTCCTGGACCAGGCGCTCGGCGAGGATCCGGGCGCCGTCCAGGGTGCGCTGCTGGCGCTCCTTGAACTCCGCCGAGGCCGCGACCTTGAACGAGACCGCCTTGGCGGCGATCACGTGCTCCAGGGGGCCGCCCTGGAAGCCGGGGAAGACCGCGGAGTTCAGCTTCTTCGCGAAGTCCTTGTTCCGGGCCAGGATGATGCCGCCGCGCGGACCGCCGAGCGTCTTGTGCGTGGTGGAGGTGACCACGTCCGCGAACGGCACCGGGTTCGGGTGCAGCCCGGCCGCGACCAGACCCGCGAAGTGCGCCATGTCGACCCACAGCAGGGCCCCGACCTCGTCCGCGATGCGGCGGAACTCGGCGAAGTCCAGCTGGCGCGGGTACGCGGACCAGCCCGCGATGATCACCTTGGGGCGGTGCTCCTTGGCCAGGCGCTCGACCTCGGCCATGTCCACCAGACCGGCCTCGTCAACGTGGTACGGGACCACGTTGAACTGCTTGCCGGAGAAGTTCAGGCGCATGCCGTGGGTGAGGTGGCCGCCGTGCGCCAGGTCCAGGCCGAGGATCGTGTCGCCGGGCTGGGCGATCGCGAACAGGGCGGCCTGGTTGGCGGAGGCGCCGGAGTGCGGCTGGACGTTGGCGTACTCCGCGCCGAACAGGTCCTTGACCCGGTCGATCGCGATCTGCTCGGTCACGTCCACGTGCTCGCAGCCGCCGTAGTAGCGGCGCCCCGGGTAGCCCTCGGCGTACTTGTTGGTGAGGACCGTGCCCTGGGCCTCCATGACCGCGACCGGAGCGAAGTTCTCCGAGGCGATCATTTCGAGGGTGGACTGCTGACGGTGGAGCTCGGCGTCGACGGCGGCGGCGACGTCCGGGTCCAGCTCGTGGAGGGGGGTGTTCAGAAGCGACATCGGAAGATCAGTCCTTACGCCGGAAGGTCAGCTGCCTGCGAACGCGGTGTACTCGTCGGCGGAGAGCAGGTCGTCCGGCTCGCCCTCGACGCGCACCTTGAACAGCCAGCCGCCCTCGAACGGGGCGGAGTTGACCAGCGACGGGTCGTCGACGACCTCCTGGTTGGCCTCGACCACCTCGCCCGTCACCGGGGAGTACAGGTCGCTGACCGACTTGGTCGACTCCAGCTCACCGCAGGTCTCGCCCGCGGTCACCGTGTCACCGACCGCCGGGAGCTGGACGAACACCACGTCACCGAGCGCGTTGGCCGCGTGCTCCGTGATGCCGACCGTCGAGACGCCGCCCTCGGCGTCCGACAGCCACTCGTGCTCCTTGCTGTAGCGCAGCTGCTGGGGGTTGCTCATGAGCTGAATTCTCCTGTACGAGGGGGAGTGGTGGTGAACGGAAAAGTCATGCGGGGCGTGTGCGAGGGGTCACTTCTGGCGCTTGTAGAACGGCAGCGCCACGACCTCGTACGGCTCATGCGTACCGCGAATGTCCACGCCGACACCGGAGGTGCCCGGTGCGGCGTGCTCGGCGTCCACGTACGCCATGGCGATCGGCTTGCCCAGCGTCGGGGACGGGGCGCCCGAGGTCACCTCGCCCACGACCTCCCCGTTCGCGACCACGGAGAACCCGGCGCGCGGCACCCGGCGGCCCTGTGCCACCAGGCCGACCAGCTTGCGCGGCGCCTTGGCGGCGGCGCGCTCGGCGGCGGCCTCCAGGGCCGCGCGCCCCACGAAGTCGCCCTCCTTCTCGAACTTCACGACCCGGCCGAGCCCCGCGTCGAACGGGGTGAGCCCGGTGGTCAGCTCGTGCCCGTACAGCGGCATGCCCGCCTCCAGGCGCAGGGTGTCGCGGCAGGACAGACCGCACGGCACCAGGCCCGCGGCCTTGCCCGCCTCGGTCAGCGCCTGCCACAGCTTCTCGGCGTCGGCCGGGGCCACGAAGAGCTCGAAGCCGTCCTCGCCGGTGTAACCCGTACGGGCGATCAGCGCCGGGACGCCGGCCACGGTGCCGGGCAGGCCCGCGTAGTACTTCAGGCCGTCCAGGTCGGCGTCGGTGAGCGACTGGACGATGCCCGGGGACTCGGGGCCCTGGACGGCGAGCAGCGCGTAGGCGTCGCGGTCGTCGCGGACCTCGGCGTCGAAACCGGCCGCGCGCTCGGTGATCGCGTCCAGGACGACCTGGGCGTTGCCCGCGTTGGCGACGACCATGTACTCGCTCTCGCCGAGGCGGTAGACGATCAGGTCGTCGACGATGCCGCCGTCCTCCTGGCAGATCATCGTGTAGCGGGCGCGGCCCACGCCGATGGTGGCGATGTTGCCGACGAGCGCGTGGTCCAGGGCCTTGACGGCCTCCGGGCCGGTGACGGTGATCTCGCCCATGTGGGAGAGGTCGAAGAGACCGGCCCTGGTGCGGACGGCGTTGTGCTCGTCGCGCTCGCTGCCGTAGCGCAGCGGCATGTCCCAGCCGGCGAAGTCGGTCATGGTCGCGCCCAGCGAACGGTGCGTCGCGTCAAGGGCGGTGAGACGGGGGTTGCTCATGAGGGTGTGGCTCCCAGGGCATGACGGCGAGGACGATCCTCCCCATCTGTCATCGGAACCTGAGAGGTTCGCCGGGAGACCCGGCTTGCACCTTGGGTGGAGCCGCGCCGTCCGGGAACGCGCGACCCGCTTTTCAGATCTGCCTCATCCACGCGGTACGGGGCCTGAGAGATTCAAGGGAGGGACTTGCTCCTTCGGCGCCCCGCGATCCGCCCGGCCCTTTCGGGCCGTGGGGAACTGCCGGGGACTCTCCCGCGTGGATTCAAGCGGCCGGTATGCAGTTGGCGGGCACATCATTGCACGGGTCCGCGGAACGGCACATCACTCAGCTCTCATTACCATCTCTTTACGTACATTGGGGAAGGGTCGCACGACCCGGCAAGGGGGGACCGATGACGGTGCACAGGCACACGGCGGCGAAGGCCCGCTCGGCGGTGCCCGCGCAGCGCGCCACGGCGCCCGGTGCGGCGCCCGTGGTGCGGGACCTGCGCGGGCGCGCCGGACGTGCCCCGCGCACGCTTCGGTTCGCGGCGGGCGACGTGGTGGTGGTCTCCGGGCTGCCGGGCAGCGGCAAGACGACCCTGCTGCGGCAGGCGGCGCCCGGTCTCGGCATCGACTCCCAGGACACCCGCAGGGCCTGGGAGGCCCGGCTGCCCGGGGTGCCGTACGCGCTGTACCGCCCGGTGGCCCGCGTCGCCCACTTCCTGCGGATGCACCGGGCCCTGCGGGCGGGCGAGGGCCTGGTCGTGCACGACTGCGGCACCCACGCCTGGGTGCGCTGGTCGTTGGCGCGGCGGGCGGCCCGGCGGGGGCGCGCCCTCCATCTGGTGCTGCTCGACGTCTCGCCCGAGGTGGCGCTCGCGGGCCAGGCCGCGCGCGGCCGCAGGGTCTCCGCGTACGCCTTCGCCCGCCACTGCCGGGCGGTGCCGCGCCTGATCGCGGCGGTCGCGGCGGGCCGCCTCCCCAGGGGGGTCGCGTCGGCGGTCCTGCTGGACCGGGAGGCGGCGAGGACGGTGGACCGCATCGCTTTCGGCGAGCCCCCCGGCCGGGGCTAGAGTTTCCGCGCGGGGACGGTTTCCGCGCGGGGCACGCGCGAGCGGCCCCGTACGGCCCGCAGTCACCCGCAGATGAAGGACGGCATATGAACTTCCCGCACCCGCTCCCGCAGGGCGGCGGCGGCTGGCCGGGCAACGAGCTGGAGGAGGCCCTGGCGGCGGCGCTGGGCAACCCCACGGCGGGCCCCCGCCTGATAGAGGTGATGGGCCGCAACCCCGTCTGGGTGCCGCTCCCCAACGGCGGCGGCCAGGACAGCCGGGACCTCGATCTGCCCACCATGGAGATCGACGGCGCGCCGTACGTCCCGGTCTACAGCTCCGAGCAGCAGTTCCTCCAGTGCGTCGGCCCGCACATGTCGTTCGCGATCGCGCCGGCCGTGGAGTTCGCCCGGGGTCTGCCGCCGCAGCTGGGCATCGCGCTGAACCCCGAGGGCGCGGTCGGCGTACCGCTGCCGCCGCCCGCCGTGGCCGAGCTGTGCCGGACCGGGCGCACCGCCCTGGACGGCCCCGCCACCGGCGCCCGGGTGCGGCTCTTCGAGCCCGACTGGCAGGAGGACCCGGTGGACTTCCTGGCCGCCGCCTCCGCCGAGTTCGAAGCCATCGGCGTGGTGCGCACCGCCCGCCGCGCGCTCGCCTCCATCGAAGGGGACGAGCCCACGCTCTTCATCGGGGTGGAGTTCTCCACCTGGGACGGGGCCGGGCGCAACGCCCCCATGGAGGCGCTCGGCCGGGCGCTGGGCCGCGTCCCGGTGGGCTGGCCGGTGAACCTGGTGCTGCTCGACGTCGCCCAGGACCCGGTGGGGGACTGGATGCGGGACCGGGTGCGCCCCTTCTACACGCGCCCCGCCCTCTAGTCCGCCCACGCGCGGGCCGCCGCGCCGCCCTCCCGCATAAGCTGGTTCCATAATCCGTAGAACCCCCACGGCCGCCCGCCTGTGCACCGGCGCCGCGGGGGACCGAAGAGGGGCGGGACCCAGGGTGAGTGCGTCAGGCACCGCGGCGGCCGGGCAGGTCGAGCACATGCTGCGCCAGGTGGCCCCCGGGCGCTACGACGCGTACGAGGCGCTGCTGCACGCCCTCGCCGATCCCTCCTCCGGCCGGCTGTGGATGCTGCTGTGGCACGGCGGCCCCGGCGCCCCCGACGCGCAGTACGGGAACATGGAGATCGACGGGGTGGCGTACGCACCCTGTGTGACCTCCGCCCAGGAGCTCTCCGCCAGTGGCTGGAACCGGGCCCACGAGGTGGTCACCGGCCGGGACATCGCGCGCGCCCTCTACCCCGACCGGTACGGGATCTGGCTCAACCCGCACGCCCCCGGCGGCGGGGTCGGCATCCCGTGGCCCGACCTGCGCCGGATCGCCACGGGCCTGGACCGGATGCCCGCGGGCCCGCTGCGGATCACCGAACCGGCCGTGGAGATCCCGCAGTTCTACGCCCTGCTCACGCAGCACGCGCACCGCACCCCGGCCGTGCGGGCGCTGCGCCGCGCCTGGGTGCAGCCCGCGCTCGGCACCCCCTACCTCGCCATCGGCCTCGACCTCTACGACACCGGGCCGCACTCCGTCGACGCGGTGCGCGCGATGATGCAGCAGTCGGTCGCCGCCGTCCCCGAGGGCCTGCCGGTCTCCACGGTCGCCCTCTCCGACGAGTACGACCCGGTCGGGATGTGGCTGCGCGCCAAGGGGCGGCCCTTCTACGACCGCGAGGCGCACGCCGCCCCGGCGGCCCCGGCGAGCGGCTACGGCTATCCGCCGGCCGCCCCGCGCGCCTACTGACCGCGCCCCCGCAAGTCGCACAAGCCGCACACGCCCCACCCGTACCCAACCGCCGGCCCTGTCCCGGTTGTCACCGACTGGTCCACCCAATTCGCCAGTTCATCAGGGCAGTTGGGCGACATGACCGATCTGGTCGGTTAGTGCCTGACTGGTCCGCTCAGACGATCACGACGTCCGCATAACGGAAGTCATCTGACCGCATCACGTTTAGGCAACCATTCACCGTCAGGTCTGGCGGGTGATCGCGAACGCGTTGAAGACTCCCGGCTAACAAGGGCCGGTTGGCCCGTCGCAGATCACCGCACCACCTGATGGAACAAGCCGCCACAGCGGCTGGTACGGGCCGGCCAACCGCCGGCCGGGAGGGGTCAGAGGCACTGTGACCGCACCGCTCGAGACCACCGGATCGGCTGCCGAGGTGCCGCCGGAGGCAGTACTCACGGGGGCCAAGCAGAGCCAGATCGAGGGCCGTTCACTCGGACAGATCGCCTGGACGCGCTTCAAGCGCGACAAACTCGCGGTCGCCGGTGGCGTCGTCGTCGTCCTGCTCGTCCTGCTCGCCGTTCTCTCCAAGCCCATCCAGTGGGCGTTCGGGCTCGACCCGAACGAGTTCCACCAGGATCTGATCGACCCGGCTCTGCTGGCACCCAAGGGAGCCTGGGGCGGGATGAGCTGGGAGCACCCGCTGGGGGTCGACCCGCAGTACGGGCGCGACATCCTGTCCCGCATCATCGAGGGCTCCTGGGTGTCGCTGCTCGTCGCGGGCGGCGCCACGCTGCTCTCGGTCGTCATCGGCGTGATCATGGGCGTCACGGCAGGGTTCTACGGCGGCTGGGCGGACACCCTGATCAGCCGCGCGATGGACGTCTTCCTGGCGTTCCCGCTGCTGCTCTTCGCCATCTCGATCTCCGCGTCGCTCCAGGACGGGGCGTTCGGCATGACCGGACTTCCCCTGAGGATCAGCGTGCTGATCTTCGTGATCGGCTTCTTCAGCTGGCCGTACATGGGCCGTATCGTCCGGGCCCAGACGCTCAGCCTGCGCGAGCGCGAGTTCGTCGAGGCCGCCAAGAGCCTCGGCGCCCGTGGCCCGTTCATCCTGATCAGGGAACTGCTGCCGAACCTGGTGGCGCCGATCCTGGTCTACGCCACGCTCCTGATCCCCACGAACATCCTGTTCGAGGCCGGACTCAGCTTCCTCGGCGTCGGCATCTCGCCGCCGCAGGCATCGTGGGGCGGAATGCTCTCCACCGCGACCGACCTCTACGAGGCGGACCCGCAGTACATGATCGTGCCGGGCCTGGCCATCTTCATCACGGTCCTGGCGTTCAACCTGCTGGGCGACGGGCTGCGAGACGCCCTCGACCCGCGAGGCAAGTAAGCACGCGGCACCTGCCACACACGACACATCTGCCGCAACCATCCATAGAGGGGGCATTCCTCAGGTGAAGACGAGAAAAGCGACCGTTCTGATCGCTACCGCCGTGGCGCTGACACTGGGGGCCACCGCGTGCAACGACTCCAAGGACGACGACGGGGGCAAGAAGGGCGGTAAGTCGGTCACCGACGCCGCGCTCAGCCAGATCGTGAACAAGTCCGACAAGAAGGGTGGCACCGCCACCTACGCCATGTCGGACGTTCCGGACTCCCTGGACCCGGGCAACACGTACTACGGCTGGGTGCAGAACTTCTCCCGTCTGTACGGCCGTACGCTCACCACGTTCAAGCCGGCCGCCGGCAAGGACGGCCTGACCGTGGTCCCGGACCTCGCGGAGTCGCTCGGCAAGGCCAGCCCCGACGCGAAGACCTGGACGTACACCCTGAAGAAGGGGCTGAAGTTCGAGGACGGCACGCCGATCACCTCGAAGGACATCAAGTACGCCGTCGAGCGCTCGAACTTCGCCCCCGAGGCCCTGTCCAACGGCCCGACGTACTTCAAGTCGCACCTGGAGGGCGGCGACAAGTACGAGGGTCCGTACAAGAACAAGGACCCCAAGGGCATCGCGTCCATCGAGACCCCGGACGACTCCACCATCGTCTTCAAGCTGAAGGACGCCTTCGCGGACTTCGACTACCTCGCGACGTTCTCGCAGACGGCGCCGGTGCCGAGGGACAAGGACAAGGGCGCGACCTACGTCCAGCACATCGTCTCCTCCGGCCCGTACAAGTTCGAGTCGTACGAGGAGGGCAAGGGCGCCACCCTCGTCCGCAACACGCAGTGGGACCCGAAGACCGACCCGAACCGCCCGGCCCTGCCGGACAAGATCAGCATCCGGTTCAAGGTCAACGCGGTCACGGTCGACAACGACCTGCTCGCCGACAACCTGACGGTCGACGCGGCCGGCACCGGTGTCTCCCCGCAGACGCAGCCGAAGGTCCTCACCAGCCCGAAGTACAAGTCGCAGACCGACGGTTCGTACGCCGGCGCGACCTCGTACATCGGTCTGAACGTGAACGTCGCCCCGTTCGACAACATCCACTGCCGCAAGGCCGTCCAGTGGGGCATCGACAAGGCGTCGATCCAGGCCGCCGCGGGTGGCGCGCCCAAGGGTGACGTCGCCTCGACGCTGCTGCCGCCGTCGGTCAACGGTTACGCCAAGTTCAACCTGTACGAGACCCCGGGCGACAAGGGCGACGAGGCCAAGGCCAAGGACGAGCTCAAGCAGTGCGGTCAGCCGAACGGCTTCTCGACCAACCTGACGGCCCGCTCCGACCGCCCCTCCGAGATGGCCATGGCCACCGCGGTCCAGGCGTCGCTGAAGAAGCTCAACATCAACGCCGAGATCAAGTCCTTCCCGGCGGGTAAGTACTTCCAGAACTTCGCCGGCAACCCGCAGTACGTGCACGACCACAAGCTCGGCATGATCATGACCGCGTGGGGTGCCGACTGGCCGACCGGCTTCGGCTTCCTGGACCAGATCATCAACGGCGCGGCCATCAAGCCGTCCGGTGGCAACAACGTCCAGGAGCTGAACGACCCGGCGATCAACAAGGCGCTGAACGACGCCATCGCCAACACGGACAAGACCGCCCGTGAGAAGGCCTGGGGCGACATCGACAAGATGGTCGCCGAGAACGCCTCCGCCGTTCCGCTGATCTACCGCAAGAACCTGCTGTTCCGCCCGACGTCCGCGACGAACGTCACGGTCACCCAGGCGTACCTCGGTATGTACGACTACCTGCTGATGGGTTCCTCCAAGTAAGCGGCTGAGCCCCCGAGTTCTTTGAAAGGCAGGTGAAGGCTCCGGTGCCCGCCGGGTCGGGAAGACCCCCGGCCTGGCGGGCACCGGCTGCCGGACAGCTGTGGCTGCGTACATCATCCGACGCGCTTTCGGCGCGGTGGTCCTGCTGCTGATCGTCAGCGCGGTCACCTTCGCGATTTACTTCCTGGTGCCCCGGCTCGCCGGCCAGACGATGGACCAGTTGGCCGCCCAGTACGTGGGCAAGGACGCCAACGCCGGTGCGATCGCCGCGGTGAAGAAGAACCTCGGGTTCGATCAACCGCTCTACGAGCAGTACTGGCACTTCATCAAGCAGATCTTCGTCGGCGCCACCTACCAGTTCGGCCCCGACGCCTCGGTCTGCAACGCCCCCTGCTTCGGCTACTCGTTCAAGAACCACGTCGAGGTCTGGCCGCAGCTGACCGACCGCATCCCGGTCACCTTCTCCCTCGCCATCGGTGCGGCAGTCATCTGGCTGACCTCCGGTGTGGCGGTCGGCGTCGTCTCCGCCCTGAAGCGGGGATCGTTCATGGACCGCTTCTTCATGGCGATCGCCCTCGCCGGCGTCTCCCTCCCGATCTTCTTCACCGGGATGCTGGGCCAGGGACTGTTCACCGTCCAATGGCCCATCTGGTCCGGTGTGCACTACGTGCCGTTCATGGACAATCCAGCCGAGTGGGCCTGGAACCTGATCATCCCGTGGTGCAGCCTCGCCTTCCTCTACTCCGCGCTCTATGCCCGGCTCACCCGGGCCGGAATGCTGGAGACCATGGGGGAGGACTACATCCGCACCGCCCGCGCCAAGGGCCTGCGGGAGCGGACCGTCGTCGGCAAGCACGGCCTGCGTGCCGCGCTCACCCCGATCGTCACCATCTTCGGCATGGACTTCGGTCTGCTGATCGGCGGAGCGGTCATCACCGAACAGGTCTTCTCCTTTCCGGGCCTCGGCTTCTACGCGGTCGACGGCGTCCGCAACAACGACCTCCCGGTCGTCATGGGCGTGACCCTGGTCGCCGCCTTCTTCATCGTTCTCTGCAATCTGCTGGTGGACCTGGTGTACGCCGCGATCGACCCCAGGGTGAGGCTCTCGTGAGCGACCTGAACAAGACCGGCGCGGCCGTCGGCGAGCCGGTGGCCGAGCGTCCCGCCGACGCCGGGGAGGCCTTCCTCTCCGTACGGGACCTGCGCATCCACTTCAACACCGACGACGGCCTGGTCAAGTCCGTCGACGGGGTCAGCTTCGACATCAAGCCCGGCCAGACCCTCGGCATCGTGGGCGAGTCCGGCTCCGGCAAGTCGGTGACCTCGCTCGGTGTGATGGGGCTGCACCGCAGCGCCAACGCGAAGATCTCCGGCGAGGTGTGGCTGGACGGCGAGGAGCTGATCGGCGCCGACCCCGACCACGTGCGGCGGCTGCGCGGCCGGAAGATGGCGATGATCTTCCAGGACCCGCTCTCGGCGATGCACCCGTACTACACGGTCGGCGCGCAGATCGTGGAGGCCTACCGGGTCCACAACGAGGTCTCCAAGAAGGTCGCCAGGAAGCGGGCCGTGGAGATGCTGGACCGCGTCGGCATCCCCGAGCCCGGCAAGCGCGTGGACTCCTACCCGCACGAGTTCTCCGGCGGTATGCGCCAGCGCGCGATGATCGCGATGGCGCTGGTCAACAACCCGGAGCTGCTGATCGCTGACGAGCCGACCACCGCCCTGGACGTCACCGTGCAGGCGCAGATCCTGGACCTCATCCGGGACCTGCAGAAGGAGTTCGGCTCCGCGGTCATCATGATCACGCACGACCTCGGCGTGGTCGCGGAGATGGCGGACGACCTCCTGGTGATGTACGGCGGCCGGTGCATCGAGCGCGGACCCGCCGAGAAGGTCTTCTACGAGCCCCAGCACCCCTACACCTGGGGCCTGTTGGGGTCGATGCCGCGCATCGACCGCGAGGAGACCGACCGGCTGATCCCCGTCAAGGGCTCCCCGCCGTCGCTGATCAACGTGCCGTCCGGCTGCGCCTTCAACCCGCGCTGCCCGTACGCGGACCTCCCCAAGGACAACGTCACGCGCACCGTGCGTCCCGAGCTCAAGCAGTGGGACGACGCCGAAGGGCACTTCTCGGCCTGCCACATGTCGCAGGAGGAGCGGACCCGTATCTGGACCGAAGAGATTGCGCCGAAGCTGTGAGCGAGAGCGAGAAGAAGCCCACCCCGGGCACCGAGGGTACCGAGCAGGCGATCCCGGAGCAGTCGGCCGCCTCGCCCGAGCCGCTTCTCAGGGTGGAGGGGCTGACCAAGCACTTCCCCATCAAGAAGGGGCTGCTCGGGCGGCAGAGCGGCGCGGTCAAGGCGGTCGACGGCGTCTCCTTCGACGTCCGGGCGGGTGAGACCCTCGGCGTGGTGGGCGAGTCGGGCTGCGGCAAGTCGACGATGGGCCGGCTGATCACCCGGCTGCTCGAACCCACCGGTGGCAAGGTCGAGTTCGAGGGCCACGACATCACGCACCTGTCGGCCGGGAAGATGCGTCCGCTCCGGCGCGACATGCAGATGATCTTCCAGGACCCGTACGGCTCGCTGAACCCGCGCCACACCATCGGCGGGATCGTCTCCACCCCGTTCCGGCTCCAGGGCGTCACGCCCGAGGGCGGGGTGAAGAAGGAGGTCCAGCGGCTGATGGCGCTGGTGGGCCTCAATCCCGAGCACTACAACCGCTATCCGCACGAGTTCTCCGGCGGCCAGCGCCAGCGCATCGGCATCGCCCGCGCGCTCGCGCTCAACCCGAAACTGGTCGTGGCGGACGAGCCGGTCTCGGCGCTCGACGTGTCGATCCAGGCGCAGGTGGTCAACCTGCTGGACGACCTCCAGAGCGAGCTGGGCCTCACGTACGTGATCATCGCCCACGACCTCTCGGTCATCCGGCACGTCTCGGACCGGATCGCGGTGATGTACCTCGGCAAGATCGTGGAGATCGCCGACCGCAAGTCGCTGTACGCCGCGCCCATGCACCCGTACACCAAGGCGCTGCTCTCCGCCGTGCCGGTGCCGGACCCCAAGCGCAAGGGCGTCAAGAGCGAGCGCATCCTGCTCAAGGGCGACGTCCCCTCGCCCATCTCGCCGCCGAGCGGCTGCCGCTTCCACACCCGCTGCTGGAAGGCGACGGAGGTCTGCAAGACGCAGGAGCCGCCGCTGATCGCCCTGAAGACCGGCCACCAGGTGGCCTGCCACCACCCGGAGAACGCCCCGGACCAGGTCCCGGGCGAGGCGGTGCTGCCGCAGGCGCGGCAGGCGGTCGAGCTGTCGGTGACCAAGGGCGGGGCCGCGGAGGCCGCGGCGGCCGAGACGACGGCCGAACCGGAAGCCGAGGCGACGACCGAGGCGGAGGCCGGGGCCGAGGCCGCGGCTGAGGCGACGGCGAGGGTCGAGGCCGCGGCCGCGGCCGTGGCGACCGCCGAGGCGGCGCCGACCGGCGAGACCGCGGTGACGCCCGAGGCGACGGCGACCCCCGAGGCCACGGCGACCGCGAAGGGCGCCGGGACCACCGGGGCCACGCCCGCGGGGCCCGCCGAGACACCGGACGCGGGCGGACCGGACGCGGCCGGACCGGATGCCCCGGTTCAGGAGTCAACCGACAAGTAACGCATGACGGTTCGGTAAAGTCATGTTCACGCCGAAACGGGAGAGTGCAGAGTCTGCCTGTCCGTACGCACGGAAACGCGTTCGAAGGGCAGACTCATGGCACTCTCCCGTTCGGCACGTCGCACCTCACGGCTGCTCGCCCTCGCCACCGCGGCGGCCTCGGCCTTCACCATCGCCGCCGCACCCGGCGGCGGCTCGCCCGGCGCCGCCGGGATCGGCGACCCGTACTTCCCCGACCTCGGCAACGGCGGCTTCGACGCCCTCCACTACGACCTCGGCGTCAGCTACCACCCGGAGTCCGGCCGGCTCGACGGGCGTACCACCATCACCGCCCGCGCCACCCAGACCCTCACCCGCTTCGACCTGGACCTGCAGAAGCTGTCCGTCGACGCGATACGGGTGAACGGCAGAGCCGCCGACTTCACCCGTGACGGCGACGAGATCGTCGTGACGCCCCGTCACAAGCTGCGCAAGGGGAGCGAGTTCGAGGTCACCGTCGTCTACGGCGGAGTGCCCCTCGCCCTGAACGGCCCCATCGTCTTCGGGTCCGACTACGGCTGGATGAAGACCAAGGACGGTGTCTTCGTCGCCTGCGAGCCCAACGCCGCCTCCACCTGGTTCCCCTCCAGCGACCACCCCGCCGACAAGGCCACCTACGACATCCGCATCGACGCGCCCAAGGGCCTGACCGGCGTCTCCAACGGCCGCCTGGTCTCCTCGTACGACCGGGGCGGCCGCTCGTACGCCCACTGGCGCGAGAACCGGCCGATGGCGACCTACCTGGCCACGGCGACCATCGGCGTGTTCGACGTGAAGCGCGGCAGGACCCCGGCCGGGACGCCGATCTACGTGGCCGTCGACCCCGTCCTGAGGAACCAGAACCAGGTCGACGTGTACGCGGTCACCGCCGAGGCCACCGACTACTGGTCCCAGGTCTTCGGCCCGTACCCGTTCGAGGAGACGGGTGCGATCGTCGACGACATGCCGCAGGCGGGGTTCTCGCTCGAAGTGCAGTCCAAGCCCGCGTACTCGGCGGTGCGCACCGAGACCACGATCGTCCACGAGCTCGCCCACCAGTGGTTCGGGGACTCGGTCTCGGTGGCGCAGTGGAAGGACATCTGGCTCAACGAGGGCTTCGCCAGCTACGCGCAGTGGTTGTGGGAGGAGCACAAGGGACGCGGCACCGCGCACGACCTGGCCCGCGCCTACTACAACCGGGTGCCCGCCACCGACCCGTTCTGGCAGCGCGAGGTCGCCGACCCGCAGCGCGACACGATGTTCGCCGGAGCGGTATACCGGCGCGGCGCGCTGACGCTCCAGGTGCTGCGCGAGCGCATCGGGGACGCCGCGTTCTTCAAGCTGCTGCCGACGTGGACCAGGCTGCACCGGTACGGCAACGCCGACACCGCCCAGTTCGTCGCGCTGGCCGAGAGGATCTCGGGACAGCAGCTGGACGACCTCTTCCAGACGTGGATCCACACGACCGGAAAGCCTTCCTGGTAGGAGAGCGGGCCCGGTAGCCGGGCGGGAGCACCCGGCGCGTTCGGGCGCCGAACAGGCGCCGGGGTAAAAATGTCGGGTGCTCCACGAACTGTTCACCCCTTCCGTCCAGCATTCGCTGGATCTCGCCGGGATCTTCGTCTTCGCGATCTCCGGCGCGCTGCTCGCCGTACGCAAGAACTTCGACGTGTTCGGCATCGCGGTCCTGGCCGAGGTCACCGCGCTGGGCGGAGGGCTGTTCCGGGATCTGATCATCGGCGCGGTGCCGCCCGCCGCGTTCAGCGATCTCGGCTACTTCCTCACCCCGCTGTTCGCCGCCGTCCTGGTCTTCTTCCTCCACCCCCAGGTCGAGCGGACCCAGCGCGCGGTGAACGTCTTCGACGCGGCGGGCCTCGGCCTGTTCTGCGTCACGGGCACGACGAAGGCGTACGACTACGGGCTCGGCCTCACCTCCTCCGCCACCCTGGGCCTGGCCACGGCGGTCGGCGGCGGCGTGCTGCGCGATGTCCTGGCCAACGAGGTGCCGTCCCTGCTCCGCTGGGACCGCGACCTCTACGCGGTGCCGGCGATCGTGGGCGCCACGATCGTGGCCCTCTGTATCCGCTTCGACACCCTCAATGCTCTGACCAGCGGTTTCGCCGTCGTCGCCGCGTTCCTGCTGCGCCTGGCGGCGATGCACTACCACTGGCGCGCCCCGAGGGCGTGGAACAGGAGGAGCGCGGCGGCGGAGGAGTAGGCGCCTGTCCGCCGCCGTTACGTCCCAGAAAAAAAGCTACCGCTCAGTAACGTCCCCGTGTACGGTGTCCGCATGGCACAGGCAACCATCGGGGACAGCGAGTTCGACCGCGACACCGCCGTCACCCCGCGCGCAGACGAAGACGGCGTCTACGACGCCCATCTCTCGGCCGGATGGACGATCATCCACGCCGTGAACGGCGGTTACCTCCTCGCCCTCCTCGGCCGCACACTCGGTCGGGCGCTCCCGCACGCGGACCCGTTCAGCGTGACGGCCCATTACCTCACGCCCTCGGTCCCGGGCCCGGCCGTCGTCCGCACCCAGCGGGTACGCACCGGCCGCACGCTCTCCACCGGCCAGGCCTCGCTCTTCCAGTACGACGAGAACGGCGCCGAGGTCGAGCGCATCCGCGTCCTCGCCTCCTACGGCGACCTGGACGCGCTCCCGGACGATGTGCGCACCACCGCCAAGCCGCCCGTGATCCCGCCGATCGAGCACTGCCTCGGCCCCGAGGACGGCCCCGCGCCGATCCCGGGCAGCTCGGCCATCACCGACCGGCTGATGCTGAAGCTGGACCCGACCACGCTCGGCTGGGCGGTCGGGGCGCCCTCCGGCAAGGGCGAGATGCGCGGCTGGTTCGGCCTGGCCGACGGGCGCGACGCCGACCCGTACTCGCTGCTGCTCGCGGTCGACGCGCTGCCGCCGACCGCGTTCGAGATGGGCCTGACCGGCTGGACGCCGACGGTCGAGCTCACCGTCCACATCCGCTGCCGTCCGGCCCCGGGGCCGCTGCGGGTCTCCATCACCACGCGCAACCTGGCGGGGGGTTTCCTGGAGGAGGACGCGGAGGTCTGGGACAGCGCGGACCGCTTGGTGGCCCAGTCCCGCCAACTGGCCCGGGCCCAGCGGTAGCTCTGGCACCCGGTCTTCGTCCGCGGGCGGTGGGGGCTGGTCGCGCAGTTCCCCGCGCCCCTTGGTAGTCGGGGCGCGGGCGCTTGTCGGTGTTGCCGTGCCGGGTCACTTTGAGGGGCGCGGGGAACTGCGCGACCAGCCCCCACGCACCCGCAGACGAACGCCCGGCCCCCCATCGGCCCCACGCACCCGCAGACGAACGCCCGGCCCCCGTCAATCCAGCCAGTGGCGCCGCCCCAGCGTCACCAGTCGCAGCTGCCGCCGGGCCGTGGCGATGACCGCCTCCTCGGCGCGCAGAGCCGCCTCCTCCCCGTCGCACGCCGCCTCCGCCCCCGCCTCCAGGATCGCCGAGGCCGTCATCACCATGTGATCCACGTACACCCCCGCCAGCATCAGCAGATCCTCCGCGCTCCAGCCGCGCGACTCCGGGTCCGCCCCCAGCGCCGCCGCCACCTCGTCGGCGAACCGGCGCAGCTGGACGGCGATGGCCTCCCGCACCGGCGCCACCCCGCCGTGCCGCTCGCGCGCGATGAAGCGGACGTGCGCCGGATGCGCCCGCACATGCGCGGCGATCAGCGACACCGCCCGGTCGATGCGCTCCTCGCTCTCCCCGGTGGTCACCATCACCGCCCGGATCGTCGCGTGCAGACTCCCCAGTGCTCCCTCGACCAGCGCCACCCCGAGGTCGGCCGTGTCCCTGAAGTGGCGGTAGAACGCGGCGGGGGAGACCCCCACGGCCCGGGTGACCTCACGAAGTCCCAGGCTGCTGAGGCTCTGGTGCTCCAGCAGGACGAGGGCCGCGTCCAGGAGTGCCTGGCGCGTCTTCTGCTTCTGGGCCTGCCGGATCCCGAGAGTGTGGCTCATTCCACTCAGTAAACAACCGTTCGCTGATTTTGAAAAGGCTAGGCTGGGTAGTCAGTTAACAGTCGTACTCCGAAATCGACTTGAGAGGCACTCATGCTCTTCCTCGTCGCAGCCCTCCTCCTGCTGGGGGTCGTGCTGGGCTCAGCGGCGCACCTTCCGCTCCCGGTCACCCTGGCCGTCGCCGGCGCCATCGGGCTCTGGCTGATCGTCTTCGCCGTACGTGAACGCTTCTCGTCGCACCGAAGGGCCTGACCATGGATCTCGTCCTGAACCGCCGCCGTGCCCGTGACAAGGACGCCGACGGCATGGCCGTCGCCTCCTTCGTCCTCGGACTGCTCGGCCTGCTGGTCATGAACGTCGTACTCGGCCCGATGGCCATCGTGCTGGCCGGCCTCGCCCTGCGGTACGGCACCGTCCGCCGGGGCCGCGCCTGGCTGGGACTCGCCCTCGGCCTCGCCGACCTCGTGGTGCTCGCGGCCCTGGTCATGGCCGACGGAACCGTCTCCTGGGGCCTCGGCGCCTGAGGCCGGTCCCGGTGGCTCGTAGAATCGGGCCCACCATGGCTTACCTCGACCACGCCGCGACCACTCCGATGCTCCCGGAGGCGGTCCAGGCGATGACCGCCCAGCTCACCGCCACCGGCAACGCGTCCTCGCTGCACGCCGCCGGACGCCGGGCCCGCCGCACCGCCGAGGAGGCCCGCGAGGAGCTCGCCGAGGCACTCGGCGCCCGGCCCAGCGAAGTCGTCTTCACGGCCGGCGGCACCGAGGCCGACAACCTCGCCGTCAAGGGCCTGTACTGGGCCCGCCGCGACGCCGACCCCCGCCGGGTCCGGGTCCTGGCCAGCCCCGTCGAGCACCACGCCGTGCTCGACGCGGTGCACTGGCTCGCCGAGCACGAGGGCGCGACCGTCGAATACCTCCCCGTCGACCGCCACGGGCGGGTGCACCCCGACTCCCTGCGGGAGGCGATCGCGCGCGACCCCTCCGACGTGGCCCTGGCCACCGTCATGTGGGCCAACAACGAGATCGGCACGGTCCTGCCGGTGGCCGAACTCGCAGCCGTCGCGCGCGAGTTCGAGGTCCCGCTGCACGCCGACGCGGTCCAGGCGGTGGGCCAGCTCGACGTGGACTTCGCCGCCTCCGGCCTCGCCGCGATGACCGTATCGGGCCACAAGATCGGCGGCCCCTACGGCATCGGGGCGCTGCTGCTCGGCCGTGAGTACACCCCCGTTCCCGTGCTGCACGGCGGCGGCCAGGAGCGCCATGTGCGCTCCGGCACGCTGGACGTCCCCGCCATCGCCGCGTTCGCCGTGGCCGGGCGGCTGGCCGCCGAGCGCCGCGCCGACTTCGCGCACGAGGTCGGCGCCCTGCGCGACCGGCTCGTCGACGCGGTCCGCGCGGCGGTCCCGGAGGCCATCCTGGGCGGCGACCCGGCCCCCGGCGGCCGCCTCCCCGCGAACGCGCACTTCACCTTCCCCGGCTGCGAGGGCGACTCCCTGCTGCTGCTCCTGGACGCCCAGGGCATCGAGTGCTCCACCGGCTCGGCCTGCACGGCGGGCGTGGCCCAGCCCAGCCACGTCCTGCTCGCCACGGGCACACCCCCCGACCTGGCCAGGGGCACCCTGCGCTTCTCCCTCGGCCACACCTCCACCGAGGCCGACGTGCAGGCCGTGGCGGCCGCGATCGGCCCGGCGGTGGAGCGGGCGAGGACGGCGGGGCTGACCTGACGCCGGCCGGGGAGGGGGAAGCGGGCCCGGCCCGCACCCCCGCGCCGGGATACTCGGGAGCCGGGCGCCCCGCACGCCACGTACCCTGGTGGGTGCTATGACGAAGACACCCCCGCGCCCCCTCCGTGTGCTCGCCGCCATGTCCGGTGGCGTCGACTCGGCCGTCGCCGCCGCCCGAGCCGTCGAGGCGGGCCACGACGTCACCGGCGTCCACCTCGCCCTCTCCGCGAACCCGCAGTCCTTCCGGACCGGCGCGCGCGGCTGTTGCACCATCGAGGACTCCCGCGACGCCCGTCGTGCCGCCGACGTCATCGGCATTCCCTTCTACGTCTGGGACCTGGCGGAGCGCTTCCGCGAGGACGTGGTCGAGGACTTCGTCGCCGAGTACGAGGCGGGCCGCACCCCCAATCCGTGTCTGCGCTGCAATGAGAAGATCAAGTTCGCCGCGCTGCTCGACAAGGCCCTCGCCCTGGGCTTCGACGCCGTGTGCACCGGCCACTACGCCACGGTCGTCCTGAACGAGGACGGCAGCCGCGAACTCCACCGCGCCAGCGACATGGCCAAGGACCAGTCCTACGTCCTCGGTGTCCTGGACGAGAAGCAGCTCGCCCATGCGATGTTCCCGCTCGGTGACACCCTCACCACCAAGGACGAGATCCGCGCCGAGGCCGAGCGCCGGGGCCTGGCCGTCGCGAAGAAGCCCGACAGCCACGACATCTGTTTCATCGCCGACGGCGACACCCAGGGCTTCCTCGCCCAGCGGCTGGGCAAGGCCGAGGGTGACATCGTCGACGAGTCCGGCACCAAGGTCGGCACCCACGAGGGCGCCTTCGGCTTCACCATCGGCCAGCGCAAGGGTCTGCGCATCGGCCACCCGGCCGCCGACGGCAAGCCCCGCTACGTCCTGGACATCTCCCCGGTGAACAACACGGTCACCGTCGGACCCGTCGAGGCCCTGGACGTCACCGGGCTGACCGCGATCAGGCCGCGCTGGTGCGGTGAGGCCCCGGCCGGTCCCGGTACGTACACCGCGCAGTTGCGCGCCCATGGCGGCGAGACGACGGTGACGGCGGAGCCGGTGGGCGACGAGCTGGTGGTGAGCTTCGCCGAGCCGGTGCGCGGCGTCGCACCCGGCCAGGCGATCGTGCTGTACGACGGCACGCGGGTGGTGGGCTCGGCGACGATCGCCACGACCACGCGCCGCGCCGAGGCACTGGCCTGAGCGGAGCCGGGTGGTCCGGCACGGCCCGGCCCGGACCAAGTGAGACCCAGTCCACCGCCGGGCTGGGCCGAGTCCTCCGCCGGGCTAGGCCGGGCCCTCCTGGGCGGCGTCGGTCGCCGTGCCGACGAAGCACAGATGGTCCTTGATCAGCGCCACCGCCGCCAGCGGCTCGTGGTACGCCCAGGCTATGTCCGGCGCGTCCGGCAGCGACCAGTACGCCGCTACTCCCTTGTACGGGCACGTGGTTCGGGTGTCCGACGGGGTCAGCAGGTCCGTGCGGACGTCCTCGGGCGGCAGGTAATAGCGGACGGGCAGACCGTCCTCGCGCACCAGCAGCGGGCGGGTGCTGTCGGCGAGCACCTGCCCCTCCCACAGCACGCGGACGCGCAGCTCGCGCTCCTCGGCGGCCTCGGCCGTGACGAGGTGGTCCGGGTCGTAGGGCGGCGGGGGGCCCGGCGGGGGCGTCGCGGCGCCGGTGGGCTCGGCGAGAATCGTGTGCGTCATGTGCGTCGTCGTCATGCCCGGTCAACGGCCCGTCGCCCGGCGCTTGTTCCCCCGATTCGCCGTTCGGGCCACTGTTCACCCGTTCGAGTGGCCGAGGTTGCCCGGCGTACGGTTGAGCCATGAACATCTGCGTCTTCCTCTCCGCCGCCGACCTCGACGACCGCTACACCGGCCCCGCCCGTGACTTCGCGGAGCTGCTCGGCAAGGGCGGCCACACGCTGGTGTGGGGCGGCTCGGACCGCGGGCTGATGAAGGTGGTCGCGGACGGGGTGCAGGAGGCGGGCGGGCGGCTCGTCGGGGTCTCCGTCGACTTCCTCGCCGTCTCGGCCCGCGAGAACGCCGACGAGATGCTCTTCGCCAGGGACCTCGCCGAGCGCAAGGCGCTGTTGCTGGAGAAGGCCGACGCCGTTGTGATCATGGTCGGCGGCACCGGGACCCTCGACGAGGCCACCGAGATCCTGGAGCTGAAGAAGCACGGCAAGCACACCAAGCCGGTGGTGCTGCTGAACACCGCGGGGTTCTACGACGGCCTCAAGGAGCAGTTCCGCCGCATGGAGAACGAGGGCTTCCTGCCGATGCCCCTCACTGACCTGGTCTTCTTCGCGGAGGACGGCGTCGCGGCCCTCGCCTACCTGGAGGAGTCGGCAGGGGTCCAGTAGTGCGAGCATGGCGGGTATGGCTACACACCTGATCACTGGGGCAGGCTCCGGCATCGGCGCGGCGGTGGCGCGTCGGCTGCACGAACGGGGCGACGAACTCGTCCTGCTCGCCCGCGACGCCGGGCGCGCCAAGGAACTCGCGGGCCTCTTCCCCGGCGCCCGCACGCTCGTCGCCGACCTCGCCGACCCGGACCGCATCTCCAAGTCGCTCGGCATGCAGCCGATGCCGGACCACCTCGACTCCCTCCTGCACATCGCGGGCGTCGTCGACCTCGGCCCGGTCGGCGATCTCCGCCCCAGGACCTGGCACCAGCAGCTCAACGCGAACCTGATCTCGCCCGCCGAGCTCACCCGCCTCTTCCTCCCGCAGCTGCGCGCTGCCCGCGGACACGTGCTGTTCGTCAACTCCGGCGCCGGGCTCAACGCCCACGCCGAGTGGAGCGCGTATGCCGCCTCCAAGCACGGTCTCAAGGCGCTCGCCGACTCGCTGCGCCAGGAGGAGCACGCGGGCGGCGTGCGCGTCACCTCCGTCTATCCGGGGCGCACCGCCAGCCCCATGCAGGCCAAGGTGCACTCGCAGGAGGGCAGGGAGTACGACCCGGCGAAGTACATCGACCCCGAGTCGGTGGCGACCACGATCCTGATGGCGATCGATCTGCCGCGCGACGCCGAGGTCAACGACCTGACGGTGCGGCCGGGCCGATGAGCGACACCGTCAGCGACTTCCCCTGGGGCTCCGCCACCGGCGTCGGCTCCCTGCCGGGCGGCGACGCGCGCGAGGCCGCCAAGACCGTCACCGGCTCCCTCATCGGCGCCGACGGATCGACCGGCGACTTCCCCTTCCTGGCCGAACTGCCCGCACGCGGCCCCGGCGCCGACATGATCGGGCGCACCGCCGGGCTGCTCGTCGAGATGTACGCGCGCGTGGAGCCCAGCGGCTGGCGGCTCGGCGACCGGCCGGGCCGCGACACCCGCCGGGCCCGCTCCTGGCTGGGCGAGGACCTGGACGCCCTGGAGGAGTTCACCCAGGGGTACCAGGGGCCGCTCAAAGTCCAGGCGGTCGGGCCGTGGACGCTCGCCGCCGCCCTGGAGCTGCGCGGCGGCGAGGCCGCGCTCGGTGACCCCGGCGCCTGCCGCGACCTGGCCGGGTCGCTCGCGGAGGGCCTGCGCGAGCACCTGGCGGACGTGCGCCGCCGGGTGCCGGGCGCGCGGATCCTGCTCCAGCTCGACGAGCCCTCGCTCACCGCCGTCCTGCGCGGTCAGATCAGGACCGCCAGCGGCTACCGCACCCACCGGGCCGTCGACCGCCAGGTCGTCGAGTCCGCGCTGCGGGACGTCGTGGCGGTGCACGACGGCCCGGTCGTCGTCCACTCCTGCGCGCCCGACGTGCCGTTCGCCCTACTGCGCCGGGCCGGCGCGGCCGCCGTCTCGTTCGATTTCTCCCTGCTCACCGAGCGTGACGACGAGGTGATCGGCGAGGCGGTGGAGAGCGGCACCCGGCTGTTCGCCGGAGTGGTCGGTGGCACCGACGGCCCATTGTCGGACCCTGCCGGTAGCGTCATGGGTGTCAGGACGTTGTGGCGCAGGTTGGGGCTGCATCCGGGGACTCTCGCCGAGTCCGTCGTGATCACCCCGGCGTGCGGGCTCGCGGGCGCGTCGCCGGCGTATGCCCGCGCGGCGCTCGCCCACTGCGTCCGGGCGGCGAGATCGCTCGCGGACAACCCTGAGTGACGGGGAAGACGGGAAACGGGAGGACATGACAGTGGCTGGCGAACAGAACGACGTGGTGCCCGCGGACGCACGGGAGAAGCACGCGCTCCTCGCCGAGCAGGTCGAGGAGCACCGGTTCCGGTACTACGTGAAGGACCAGCCGGTCGTCAGCGACGGCGAGTTCGACAAGCTGCTGCGCGGACTGGAGGCCCTGGAGGAGGAGTATCCGGAGCTGCGCACCCCGGACTCCCCGACCCAGAAGGTGGCGGGCGCGTACGAGACGGACTTCACCGCGGTGGAGCACCGCGAGCGGATGCTGTCGCTGGACAACGCCTTCGACGACGAGGAGCTGGCCGCCTGGGCGGACCGCGTCGCCAAGGACATCGGCACCGCCCGCTACCACTACCTGTGCGAGCTGAAGGTCGACGGCCTCGCGGTCAACCTGACGTACGAGCACGGGCGGCTGACCCGCGCCGCCACCCGCGGCGACGGCCGCACCGGCGAGGACATCACCCCCAACGTCCGCACCATCGCGGACATCCCCGACCGCCTCAAGGGCGACCGCGTCCCGGACCTGGTCGAGATCCGGGGCGAGGTCTACTTCCCGATGGAGGCGTTCGAGGGGCTGAACAAGCGTCTGGTGGAGGCGGGCGACAAGCCGTTCGCCAACCCGCGCAACGCGGCGGCCGGTTCACTGCGCCAGAAGGACCCGAAGGTCACCGCCACCCGCCCGCTCCACATGGTGGTGCACGGCATCGGCGCGCGCGAGGGCTTCACCATCGACCGCCTCTCGCAGGCGTACGGGTTGCTGCGCGAGTGGGGCCTGCCCACCGCCCAGCACAACAAGGTGGTCGGCTCGATGGACGAGGTGCGGGACTTCATCGCGTACTTCGGAGAGAACCGCCACTCGGTGGAGCACGAGATCGACGGCGTCGTCGTCAAGCTCGACGAGATCCCCCTCCAGGGCCGCCTCGGCTCCACCGCGCGCGCCCCGCGCTGGGCGATCGCCTGGAAGTACGCACCGGAGGAGGTCAATACCAAGCTCCTCAACATCCGCGTCGGCGTCGGCCGCACCGGCCGCGTCACGCCGTACGCGCAGGTGGAACCGGTGACGGTGGCGGGCTCCGAGGTCGAGTTCGCCACCCTGCACAACCAGGAGGTGGTCAAGGCCAAGGGCGTCCTCATCGGGGACACGGTGGTGCTGCGCAAGGCCGGTGACGTCATCCCGGAGATCCTGGGCCCCGTCACGGATCTGCGGGACGGCACCGAGCGGGAGTTCGTGATGCCCGCCGAGTGCCCCGAGTGCGGCACCGCGCTGCGCCCCATGAAGGAGGGCGACATCGACCTGCGCTGCCCCAACGCGCGGTCGTGCCCCGCCCAGTTGCGCGAGCGGCTGTTCTACCTGGCGGGTCGCAAGAGCCTCGACATCGAGAACTTCGGCTATGTCGCCGCCGCGGCCCTCACCAAGCCCCTGGAGCCGGCCGAGCCGCCGCTGCTCGACGAGGGCGACCTCTTCGACCTGACGATGGAGCAGTTGCTGCCCATCAAGGCGTACGTGCGCGACCAGGACAGCGGGCTGCCCAAGCGCGACCCCAAGACCGGCGAGGAGAAGACCGCGCTGGTCTTCGCCAACATGAACGGCGAGCCGCGCAAGAACGCGGTCGCGATGCTGGAGAACATCGCGGCCGCCAAGGAGCGCCCGCTGGCCCGGTTCCTCACCGGCCTGTCGATCCGTCACGTCGGCCCCGTCGCCGCCGAGGCACTGGCGCGCGAGTTCCGCTCCATCGAGCGCATCGAACAGGCCACCGAGGCGGAGCTGGCGGCGGTCGACGGCGTCGGCGGGATCATCGCGACCTCGCTCAAGCAGTGGTTCGAGGAGGAGTGGCACCGCGAGATCCTGCGCAAGTGGAAGGCCGCGGGCGTCCGTATGGAGGACGAGCGCTCCGGCGAGGACGAGGGACCGCGCCCCCTGGAGGGGCTCACGGTGGTCGTGACCGGAACTCTCGCCCACCACACCAGAGATGGCGCGAAAGAAGCGCTCCAGAGCCGTGGGGCGAAGGTAACCGGTTCCGTTTCCAAGAAGACGTCGTTCGTCGTCGTCGGTGACAGCCCTGGTTCGAAGTACGACAAGGCGATGCAGCTGAAGGTTCCGGTTCTCGACGAGGACGGGTTCGCTGTCCTGCTGGAACAGGGCCCGGAGGCCGCTCGCGAAGCCGCTGTGCCGAGCGCACAGGAAGGGGCATAACAGGAGTGGAGGGCTCCTCCCGGGCGGCCCGCCATCACCCGTTCGGCTCATAGCAGACGGCTCTTGGTGGTCAGTTCGCATTCGGGCAAGAGAGGGAGACCGCTGCCCGTCGGAGCCCTCCGCGGCCTACTGTTGTGATGAGCGCCAGTCGTGCACGGCTGAAACGGGAGCTCGGGGGAGCTCTCCCGTGTCGTGGTGGCATGACGACGGGGCCATCGCGTGGCATCGGCACCGCCGGCTGTGAGAGGGACGGGAATGAAACCGACCGAGAGCGCCGCCCCGGCCGTACGGCTGCGCGGGTTCGCGGGCTTCTCCTCCGGCCTGACCGCCGGCGTCCTGGGGACCGCCGCCCTCGCCCTGGCCCTGGGGTTCTACCGGGCCCTCGACACCGGCGACGCCCTCTTCCCCGGCTCCACCCGGGGCTGGGCGCTGGCCGTGCTCACCGGCATCATCGTCGGCCACCTGGTCGCGCTCGGGCGCGACCGCTGGTGGGGCGGCACCGGCTCCGGCGCCGCCCTCACCCTCGCCGTGCTCCTGCTGTACGGCTGGGTGCCCGCCGGGCTCGTCTCCATGGCGGTCGTGGTGCTGGTGGGCGCCGCCCGTCGGCACCGCTGGCGCCAGGGTGTGCTGCACGGCGCGGTCGACGTCCTCGGCATCGGCGCCGCGGCGCTCGTGCTCGCCCTCTTCGGCCACCACCCCAGCGTCCGTTCACCCTGGTGGCCCACCGACTGGACGGTCTCCTCGGCCCCCGTGGTCGTCCTGGCCGCCGCGACATACCTGGCGGTCACCCGGATACTCCTCTGGTACGCGCTGGCGCCGCGCGGCGGCGGCCTGCCCACGGTCGCCAGGACCGCCCTGCTGCGCCAGGGGCTCGTCGCCGTCGCCCTGCTCGGCATCGCCCCGCTGATCTGCGTGGTCGCGATGGCCCTGCCGATCCTGCTGCCGCTGTTCGCGGTGCCGCTGATCGCCCTCGACTCCACCCTGTGGATCGCCCGCGCCCGCGCGGAGGAGCAGCTGCGCGACCCGCTCACCGGTCTGCCCAACCGCCTCTGGCTCCTGGAGCGCACCTGGGCCGCCCTGGAGGAGGCCGAGGGCCCCGGCAACCGGGCCGCCCTCGTCCTGATCGACATGGACCGCTTCCGCTCGGTCAACGACACCCTCGGACACCTCGCCGGTGACCGGCTGCTCCTGCAGATAGCGGAGCGGCTGCGGCTCGCCCTGCCGCGCGGCGCCGAGGCGGCCCGGCTCGGCGGCGACGAGTTCGCGGTGCTGCTGCCCGTGGCCGACTCCGCCACCAGCACCATGCGCATAGCCCGCGGCCTGGTCGCCGAGCTCTCCTCGCCCCTCGACCTCGACGGGCTCACCCTGGTCCTGGAGGCCAGCGCGGGCGTCGCGGTCTACCCCGACCACGCGCTGGACGCGGAGGGGCTGCTGCGCCGGGCGGACGTGGCGATGTACCAGGCCAAGCGGGACCGCACGGGCGTGGAGGTGTACGAGTCCAAGCGGGACTCCAACACCCCTGACCGGCTCGGCCTGCTGGGCGATCTGCGGCGGGCGCTGGACGCGGGCGACGTGGAGCTCCACTACCAGCCCAAGGTCCGCTTCGACGGCCAGGTGGCCGGGCTGGAGGCCCTGGTGCGCTGGGTGCACCCCGAGCGCGGCCGGGTCCCTCCCGACGAGTTCATCGCCATCGCGGAGTCCTCGGGGCTGATGCCCCATCTGACCGAGTACGTCCTGGAGACGGCGCTCGCCCAGGTCGCCCGCTGGCGGGCGCAGGGGCTCACGGTCCCGGTCGCCGTCAACGTCTCACCGCGCGACGTCCACACCCCCGGCTTCGCCGGAGCGGTCGCGGCCCGGCTGGCCAGGCACGGCGTCCCGGCGGGCGCCCTCCAGCTGGAGATAACCGAGCACGTCCTGCTGGAGGACCCCCAGCGCGCCGCCGACACCCTGGCGGGGCTGACCGGGCACGGGGTGAAGATGTCCCTGGACGACTTCGGCACCGGGTACTCGTCCCTGGTGCACCTGCGCCGGCTGCCCGTCAGCGAGCTCAAGATCGACCGCTCCTTCGTGGCCCGGCTCGCCGTCGACAACGAGGACGCCGAGATCGTCCGCTGCACCCTCGACCTGGCCCACTCCCTCGGCCTGCTCGTCGTCGCCGAGGGCGTGGAGGACGACGAGACCTGGGAGCGGCTGCGCGACCTCGGGTGCGACGCCGTCCAGGGCTGGCTGGTCGCGGCCGCGATGCCGCCCGCCGAGGCCACCGCCTGGCTGCTCGCCCGCGGCTCCAACGGCTGGCAGCGCCCCGCCGACCTGGAGGCGGCGGCCAGGATCGCCGCCGCGGCCGAGGAGCCGTCCGGAACTCCGGTCCAGTGACCGGGGCGGGAGTCCGCCCGCGCCCGGTGGCACCGTGACCTCGCGACGGAGGTACGGCACACGGCGGTTCCGGCAGGCCCCTCCCGGTGGGCCGGAGCGCTCGGGAGCCGCCCGGCGACGAGCCCCGGCCCCCGCCCGGGACGCGTACGGACCCCGGGCTTCCCGCGCCCCGGGCCGGTGGGGACCCCGGTCTCCCGCAGCCGGGGACCGGTGAGGCCCCCTGCCTCCCGCAGCCCGGGACCGGGACGCCGACCCGGCCGGGCGCCGGGATCGGGCCCCGTCCGCCCCCGATCAGCGGCCCCCGTACAAACCGTTTAGTCGAGTGGCGTACCGGCCCCATAGGATTGGGACCGGTGGTCCCGTGCCCGTCTGTCGCGCGGCGCCCGGCACGCACGCTCGCCGCGTCGCCGAACCGTCCACGTGGCCTTGTCACGAGGACGCTCCGGCGCCCTGCGATCGCACGTACCGGACGCCGCGCGGCCCGCCCCCGGGCGGACGGCGGGCGCGGGACCACCGGCCCCGGCCCCACACCACCCACACTCACCCCTGAGGATCGCTGCATGCCTGGCATTACGCGCGAGGAGGTCGCCCACCTCGCCCGGCTGGCGCGTCTGGAGCTGAAGGGCGAAGAGCTCGACCACTTCGCCGGACAGCTCGACGACATCATCGGCGCGGTCGCCCGCGTCTCCGAGGTCGCCGACCAAGACGTGCCCCCGACCTCCCACCCGCTGCCGCTGACCAATGTCATGCGCGCGGACGAGGTCCGTCCGTCGCTCACCCCCGCGCAGGCGCTCTCCGGCGCCCCGGCCCAGGAGCAGCAGCGTTTCAAGGTGCCGCAGATCCTGGGGGAGGACTAATCACCATGACGGACATCATCAAGCTCACCGCCGCCGAGATCGCCGAGAAGATCGCGTCCGGCGAGCTCACGGCCGTCGAGGTCACCGAGGCTCATCTGGCCCGGATCGAGGCCGTCGACGAGAAGGTGCACGCCTTCCTGCACGTCGACCGCGAGGGCGCGCTCGCGCAGGCCCGCGCCGTCGACGCCAAGCGCGCGCGGGGCGAGAAGCTCGGCCCGCTGGCCGGTGTGCCCCTCGCCCTGAAGGACATCTTCACCACCGAGGGCATCCCGACCACGGTCGGCTCCAAGATCCTCGAAGGCTGGATCCCGCCGTACGACGCGACGCTCACCAAGCGCCTCAAGGCCGCCGACGTCGTCATCCTCGGCAAGACCAACATGGACGAGTTCGCCATGGGGTCCTCGACGGAGAACAGCGCGTACGGGCCGACCGGCAACCCCTGGGACCTCACCCGCATCCCCGGCGGTTCCGGCGGTGGCTCCTCCGCCGCCCTCGCCTCCTACGAGGCCCCGCTCGCCATCGGCACGGACACCGGCGGCTCCATCCGCCAGCCCGCCGCCGTCACCGGCACCGTAGGCGTCAAGCCGACCTACGGCGCGGTCTCGCGCTACGGCATGGTGGCGTTCAGCAGCAGCCTCGACCAGGGCGGCCCCTGCGCCCGTACGGTCCTGGACGCGGCGCTGCTGCACGAGGTCATCGCCGGACACGACCCGCTCGACTCGACCTCCATCGACGCGCCGGTCCCGCCGGTCGTCGAGGCCGCCCGCAACGGCTCGGTGGCCGGGATGCGCGTGGGCGTCGTCAAGCAGTTCTCCGGCGAGGGCTACCAGGCCGGCGTCGTCCAGCGCTTCAACGAGTCGGTCGAGCTGCTGAAGTCGCTAGGCGCCGAGATCGTCGAGCTGGACTGCCCGTCCTTCGACCTGGCCCTGTCGGCGTACTACCTGATCGCGCCGTCCGAGTGCTCCTCCAACCTGGCCCGCTTCGACGCCATGCGCTACGGCCTGCGGGTCGGCGACGACGGCACGAAGTCCGCCGAGGACGTCACCGCGCTCACCCGCGAGGCGGGCTTCGGCGACGAGGTCAAGCGCCGCATCATCCTCGGTACGTACGCGCTGAGCTCCGGCTACTACGACGCGTACTACGGCAGCGCCCAGAAGGTCCGCACGCTCATCACGCGCGACTTCGAGAAGGCCTTCGAGCAGGTCGACGTGATCGTCTCGCCGACCACGCCCACCACCGCCTTCCCGATCGGCGAGCGTGCCGACGACCCGATGGCGATGTACCTCGCCGACCTGTGCACCATCCCGACCAACATGGCGGGCAACGCCGCCATGTCGCTGCCCTGCGGCCTCGCGCCGGAGGACGGCCTGCCGGTCGGGCTCCAGATCATCGCCCCCGCCCTGAAGGACGACCGCCTGTACAAGGTGGGTGCCGCCGTCGAGGCCGCCTTCGTGGAAAAGTGGGGCCACCCGCTGCTCGAGGAGGCTCCGTCGCTGTGAGTGCACTGACCAAGGCCAAGGGATTCAAGAAGTCCAAGGCCGGTACGTACCTGTCCATCGGCACCACCGCCTTCGGCGCGATCAGCGTGCTCAAGCAGGCCAGGAAGGCCCGCACCGAGCAGGACAAGCTCCAGCTGCTCGACGCCGTCGTCTCCGCCGCCGCCATCGCCACCGGCGTCGCCATCCTGCTGCGCGAGCTCAAGCGCATGGGTGACGACGACGTCCTGCTGGGCTGAGAGGGATTGTTTCACCGTGACCGTCACTGATCTGGTCTCGTACGAGGACGCCCTCGCGTCGTACGACCCCGTCATGGGCCTTGAGGTCCATGTCGAGCTCGGTACGAAGACCAAGATGTTCTGCGGCTGTTCTACCGAGCTGGGCGCCGAGCCCAACTCGCAGACCTGCCCCACCTGCCTGGGCCTTCCCGGTTCGCTCCCGGTCGTCAACGCGATCGGCGTCGAGTCGGCCGTCAAGATCGGCCTCGCGCTCAACTGCGAGATCGCCGAGTGGTGCCGCTTCGCCCGGAAGAACTACTTCTATCCGGACATGCCGAAGAACTTCCAGACCTCGCAGTACGACGAGCCGATCGCCTACAACGGCTATCTGGACGTCCAGCTGGAGGACGGCGAGATCTTCCGCGTGGAGATCGAGCGCGCCCACATGGAGGAGGACACCGGCAAGTCGACCCACGTCGGCGGTGCCACCGGCCGCATCCACGGCGCCTCGCACTCGCTGCTCGACTACAACCGGGCCGGCATCCCGCTCATCGAGATCGTCACCAAGCCGATCGAGGGCGCGGGCGAGCGGGCCCCCGAGGTCGCCAAGGCGTACGTCGCCGAGCTGCGCGAGCTCATCAGGGCGCTCGGCGTCTCCGAGGCCCGGATGGACAAGGGCCAGATGCGCTGCGACGTGAACCTGTCGCTGCGCCCGCACGGCGTCGAGAAGTTCGGTACGCGCTCGGAGACCAAGAACGTCAACTCGCTGCGCTCCGTGGAGCGCGCGGCCCGCTTCGAGATCCAGCGCCACGCCGCGGTGCTGTCCTCCGGCGGCACCATCGTGCAGGAGACCCGTCACTTCCACGAGGACGACGGCTCCACCACCTCGGGCCGCATCAAGGACAACGCCGAGGACTACCGGTACTTCCCGGAGCCGGACCTGGTGCCCGTCGCCCCGGCCCGTGAGTGGGTCGAGGAGCTGCGCAAGGGGCTGCCCGAGCTGCCGCGCGTGCGCCGCAACCGGCTGCGCGAGGAGTGGGGTGTCTCCGAGCACGACATGCAGTCCATCCTCAACGCGGGCGCGGTCGAGGCGATCGTCGCCACGATCGAGGCGGGCGCGGACGCCGCGGCGGCCCGCAAGTGGTGGATGGGCGAACTGGCCCGCAACGCCAACGAGCAGGGCGTCGCCCTGGACGAGCTGCCCGTGACCCCGGCCCAGGTGGCCCGGGTGGCGGCGCTTGTGGCCTCCGGCGACCTCAACGACAAGCTGGCGCGCCAGGTCATCGAGGGCGTCCTCGCGGGCGAGGGCGACCCGGACACGGTCGTCGAGAAGCGCGGTCTGAAGGTCGTCTCGGACGAGGGCGCGCTCGGCGCGGCCGTGGACGAGGCCATCGCGGGCAACGCGGCCATCGCGGACAAGATCCGCGGCGGCAAGGTGCAGGCCGTCGGCGCGCTGGTCGGCGCGGTCATGAAGACCACGCGCGGCCAGGCGGACGCGGCCCGCGTCAAGGAACTCATCCTGGAGAAGCTGGGCGTCGAGGGCTGAGCCCCGCCTCCCGCCTCCCGCGTCCGTTGGACGTGACCGGCCCGGCCCCCGTATCCACGTCGATACGGGGGCCGGGGCATGTTCCGCGGCGACGCGGAATCAAACCCTCCCGCCGGGTGACCTCGCTCCGGAACGTCTATAGGGTGCCGAGCGTGGACGGGCGAGAAGCGGTAAGAGTGCTGGGACGGCGTACGGCGCTGAGGTATCTGGCGCTGGGCACGGCGGCCAGCGCGGTGGCGGCGTGCACCGGCGCCGGGGCGGCGGAGGGGCCCCGCAAGCAGGCGCTGAAGGCGTTCGTGAAGGGCGAGTGGGCCTACCGCTCGAACCGGAGCCACCAGGGCGTCCTCACGGTCAATCCCGAGGGGCACTGGTCTGTCACTCAATGGGGTGGAATGTCCGGCCAGTGGATGCTCGACGGCGCCGTGCTCTCGGTGAGCACCGACGCGCCCACCGGGGACGCGGAGTCCGAGGAGCAGGAGGCGTTCACCCTGACGAGCATGCCGGAGAAGGTCTCCCGGTCGTTCTCCGAGCTCTTCACGCTCTCCGGCGGCTGGTCCAGCATCGGCACCGCCGTCGAGGCCGGGTACAGCAAGGGCGTCCTGACCCTCGCCTTCAGGGGCGACGGGGCGGACGACCTGCTCGTCACCTGCACCCGCCGCAAGTAGGCGCCGCCGAGCCACCGGCCGGGCGCCGTCGCTGCCCGCGCGTGCGTACGCGTAATCCCTCCTATCCCTGTGAGTAAGCCCACGAAACGGGCAAACGATCACTATTCGCTGCCAGAGTGACACCCGCGCACAGGTAGCCGTACCGGCTTCCCGGGCACAGATCCACGAAGCATCCAGGGAGCACTCGCGTTGGCAGCCATAGCCCGGTGGTGTGTCCGCCACCGCTCCGTCACCCTCCTGCTCTGGCTCCTCGCCCTCGGCGGCGCCACCGCCGCCACGGCCGTCGCCGGCACCGCGTACTCCAACGACTACGAAGTCCCCGGCACCGAGTCCGGGCGCGCCACCGCCCTGCTCGACGCCGGGTTCCACGGCGGCCGCGGCGGCGACACCGACACCGTCGTCTGGCACACCGCCACCGGCTCGGTGCGCGCCCCCGACGTCCAGCAGCGCATGTCCCGGGCCCTCGGCGCGGTCGCCGAACTCCCCGGCGTGGCCTCCGTGACCGGTCCGTACGGACGCGACGGCGGCGCGCGGATCAGCGCCGACGGGCACACCGCGTACGCCCTTCTCACCTTCGACCGCGCCGCCGAGAGACTCCCCGAGGCCCAGGCGAGGGCCGTCGTCGACACGGTCAGGGCCGCCTCGGACGACCACCTGCGGGTCGCGGTCGGCGGCAGCGCCGCCGCGCTCACCGAGACCGGCTCCGCGCACCTGAGCGAACTCGTCGGCGTGGGCGTCGCGGCCGTGGTCCTCTTCCTCGCCTTCGGCTCGCTCGCCGCCAGCGCCCTGCCCCTCGTCACCGCCGCGGTCTCCGTCGGGACCGCCTACGCGGGCATCGGGCTGCTCGGGCACGCCATGGCCGTCGCCGACTTCGCCCCCATGCTCGGTCTGCTCATCGGCCTCGGCGTCGGCATCGACTACGCCCTGTTCATCGTCACCCGCCACCGCGGGGGCCTGCGCCAGGGGCTCGGCGCCGACGAGGCCGCGACCCGGGCGGTGGCGACCACCGGGCGGGCGGTGGTGTTCGCGGGGGCGACCGTCTGCGTCGCGCTGCTGGGCATGTTCGTCCTGCGCCTGGGCTTCCTCAACGGGGTCGCCGTCGCCGCCTCGCTGACCGTCGTGCTCACCGTCGCCGCTTCCGTGACCCTGCTGCCCGCCCTGCTCTCCCTGATCGGCACGCGGGCGCTCAGCCGCCGCGAGCGCCGCCGGCTCGCCGAACACGGGCCCCAGCCGCAGCCGCCCACCGGCTTCGCCGCCCGCTGGTCCGCGTTCGTCGAGCGCCGTCCCAAGCTGCTCGGCGCCCTCGCCGCCTCGGTGATGCTGCTGCTCGCCCTGCCCACGCTCTCCCTCCAGCTGGGCACCTCCGACCAGGGCAACAACCCCGCGAAGTCGACCACCCGCACCGCCTACGACCTGCTCGCCGACGGGTTCGGCCCCGGCGTCAACGGGCCGCTCACCCTCGCCGCGAAACTCGACGGCGCCGACGACCGGCTCGCCATGGACCGGCTGCCCGCCCTGTTGCGCGCCGGTGAGGGCGTCGCCTCGGTGGGCCCGGTGACGTACAACGCGAGCGGGGACACCGCCGTGCTCACCGTGGTGCCGGGCTCGTCGCCGCAGTCCCGGGAGACCAGCGCCCTCGTCGACCGGCTGCGCGAGGAGGTGCTGCCGGCCGCGGAGCGGGGCACCTCGCTCGACGTCCGGGTGGGCGGGGTGACCGCGAGCTACGACGACTTCGCCCAGGTGATCATCGGGAAGCTGCCGCTCTTCGTCGGCGTGGTGATCACCCTCGGCTGCGTCCTGCTGCTCCTGGCCTTCCGCTCCCTGGGCATACCGCTCAAGGCGGCCGCGATGAACGTGATGGCGGTGGCCTCCGCGTTCGGGATCGTCGTCGCCGTCTTCCAGTGGGGGTGGGGCAGCGAGCTGCTGGGCCTGGGCCGGGCCGGTCCCATCGAGCCCTTCCTGCCCGTGATCATGGTCTCGGTCCTCTTCGGGCTCTCCATGGACTACCAGGTGTTCCTGGTCAGCCGGATGTACGAGGAGTGGCGGGAGACCGGCGACAACCGGCGGGCAGTCCGGGTGGGCCTCGCCGAGACCAGCCGCGTGATCAACTCGGCCGCCGTGATCATGATTTCGGTCTTCCTGGCCTTCGTGCTGAGCGGCGAGCGGGTGATCGCCATGTTCGGCATCGCCCTCGCCTCAGCCGTCGCCCTCGACGCGTTCGTCCTGCGCACCCTGCTGGTGCCCGCCCTGATGCATCTGCTCGGCGGCGCCAACTGGTGGCTGCCCGGCTGGCTGGACCGGCGGCTTCCCCGGATCAGCATCGAACCGCCCGAGTGCCGCCGTGCGACGATTCTGCCGCGGCGCGCGCCCGAGCGGGCCGAGGAACCCGTCGGCCACCCGTAGCGGGCACAGGCGCGACGCAACAGACGTGAAGGAGCGCGATGTTCGCGATATCGCTGGGGGACGACGGCGCCGAGCTGCGGCCCCTGGAGCCGTACCACGCCGAGGAGTACCTCGCGCACATCGACCGGGGGCGTGACTTCATCGGGCGGTTCATCATGCTCGCCGAGGTCAGCAAGGACCTCGAAGGGGCGCGGGCCTTCCTCCAGTCGTACGCGGACAAGGCGGCGGCCGACACCGGACGCCTCTACGGCATCTGGTCCGACGGGACGCTGGTCGGGGGTGTCCTGTTCCGCACGTTCGACGCCCGGCTCGGCACCGCCGAGGCCGGCTGCTGGCTGGAGGAGGCGGCGGTCGGGCGCGGACTCGTCACCCGTGCGGTCCGGGTGCTGATCGACTGGGCCGTCCACGAGCGCGGGATCCACCGCGTGGAGTGGCTCGCCGCCTCCGGCAACACCGCCAGCATCAACGTGGCCAAGCGGCTGGGGATGACACGGGACGGGGTGCTGCGGGAGAACTACCCCTACCGGGGCGAGCGCCAGGACACCGAGGTGTGGTCGCTGCTGGCCCCCGAGTGGCGGGCGCGCGCCGCGACCTGAGCCCACGGGTACCGGGGGCCCGGGCCCGGGGCCAGAAGGCCCGCAGCGCCTCCCGGGGCTCAGAGCGCCGGGGGCGCCATCGTGAAGCGGGCCAGCACGGTGGCGGTCACGGTCTGGCGCTGAGGCGCCAGATCGAGCTCGGGGACGCTCTCCGGGGCGCCGCCGCCGTACCCCGCCCCGCGCATCATTCCCGGCGCCGCCATCCCGTACGGCCGCGCCTCCCCGGCGTCCTCGTCGGCCAGTTCGAGCAGCGCCACCAGCTCGGTTCCGAGCGCCGCCGCGTACTCGCGGGCGCGTTCCACCGCCTGCTCGACGGCCCGGCGGCGGGCCCTTCCGTACGCCGGTGAGGCCGGGCGCAGGGCCCACCAGGGGCCCGAGACCTGCGTCAGCTCCAGGTCGGCGAGGCGCGCGGCCAGCTCGCCGAGCACCGTGAAGTCACCGAGCTCCACCGTCACCCGCACCTGCCCGCGGTAGGCGCGCACGCGCTCGCCCCGGCCGTGCCTGCCCAGTTCGGGGCCGACCGAGAACGAGCCCGTCTCCAGTTTCTCCACCGCATCCCCGTACGACTTCACGAGGTCCAGAACGGCCGCGTTGCGGCGGGTGAGGTCCTCCAGGGCGGTACGCCGGTCGGTGCCGCGCGCGGTGACCGTCACCGAGAGCCCGGCGATCTCCGGGTCGACATCGAGCTCGGCCTCGCCCCGGACCGCGATCCGGGGGGCGTCGGGGGTGCCGTAGGGCAGGTGCGGGGACGGCTGGGTCATCTCTGCTCCTTGGGGTCGCTGGGTGCGGCCCACTCTTCCACCGGTGCGCCCCTCATGGCATCCACCGGGCGGCAGCGGCCCACTAAGCCCGCTGCCTTAGGCCCCGTTCGCGCGCATGGCCGCCCGCCGCACGTCTAAGGTCCCGCGTCCGTGGGGATGGGGCACTCTCCCGATGTCGCGGAGGCCCCTGGGAGACGAGAGTTGAGGCATCGCAGGAAGCGATGGACCACCAACTCGACCCCCC